>SUSZ01000012.1 GCA_015063165.1 Thermoplasmata archaeon | reverse complement strand
ACCAGAAGGCCTCGGGATTCCTCGCGCTCATGGGCATACCCAAATCCACCCTCTTCTCGGGCGGGGTGCGAGGTCAGCCAGCCCGATTAAATCACCCATCCAAAAGTCAAGGGTGCGGAATGACTGTCGGAGACGACATAACGACGAAATAATCTGCCCAGAGCCGGGAGAGCCAGCATCGTCGGGACGCTCCAAGCGTCTTCCAGAACACATAACCTTTAACATGGTGAGCGCTGTGCTGGGATGAGGTGTTCACAACGGACAACGTAGTGGTGTCTATAGGCGGTTCCATCCTGGTTCCTGGAGAGAACGATTCCGAATATATCCTCCGTCTCGCGGCGATGCTGAAAGAGGTGTCGAAGGATGCGAGGCTGGCGGTCATCTGCGGAGGCGGAAAGACCGCGAGGTACTACGCCGGGATCGCGAAGGAGCTCGGAGGAGGGGACTACGAGCAGGACATCCTCGGCATAGCCGCCACACGCATGAACGCCCAGCTTCTGGCTCTCGCTCTCGGCGATATGCCCGACGACGTCCACAGGACCCCCGAGGCCCTGGTGAACGACGGCAGGCGCATCTCCGTCATGGGTGGGACCGAGCCCGGCCACACCACCGATGCGGTCACGGCCATGGTCGCCAAGGCCCTAGGGGCCACCCGCATGATCAACGCCACCGCCGTCGACGGAGTGTACACCGCTGACCCTCGCAAAGATCCGAACGCCAAGAAGATCAGTAGGATGACCATCGACGAGCTCGACGACATCGTCTACGACGAGCATCACGCGTCCAGCTCCGGCGTCTTCGATCCCTTGGGAGTCAAGATCGCCAGGGAGAGCAAGATAGACATCCTCATCGTGGACGGGCGCGACATCGACGAGCTCCGCAACGCCATCCTCGGAAAGGAGATCAAGGGAACATTCGTGGACTCTCACTGAAGAGGTTCCAGGTCGGAGGACTGGACCTGCTCCAATCCCGCGGAGGCTATGAGGCCTGTTATGCGCCTCTCCTCCGGCTTCTTCATCGATTTCCTGTGGAGGTACACCGTCTTCGTTCCGGTGGCCTCGCAGGCCATCCTCATCATCCTGACGATGTCCTCGTCGTCGCGGTTCTCCATCTGGTAGTTCGGAAGCATGTGGCCGAACGAGACCCTGTACTTCAGAGCGACCTCGGAGAAACGAGGGGCGTAATGGCCTCCTCCGACACCCACGAGCCTCATGGCGTCCTCGTCAGGCTCCAGGTCGGTTATCACGTTGGCCAGAGTCTCGGCGGACGTCATGTTGCCCCAGTTGGATTCGTCGCTCCCGATCTCGATATAGAATATCGGCTTCTCAGTGAACGGTCCGTGGTGGGTGACCTCGAAGCAGGTCTGGTTCCTCTCCTCAGCGTTATACTTCACGATGCGCCTGAGGGCATCTGTCATCAGGGCGGAAGAGGCGGGCGCAAGAGTCCCCTCGCGTCCTCCGTACTGGTTCTCGTGGTAGTTGCCGATAGGATGGGCCGTCAAGGCAGGCATCCCGCTCTTGGCGGAGTGCTTGGACATGACCACGATGTCGTCCACCTTTATCCCGAACTTCTCCGCCTCTTTATCAGGAAGCTCGTGGCGGATGTGCATGTCCGGCATGGACATCATCGCGGTGTCGCCCTTCATCATATAATCGCAGGTCCCGTCGCTCCCGATATCCTCCCATCCTCCCTTGGCTAGAAGACACGCCCTCATGTTGACTGAAGGGAGATCGACCTCGGAGCAGATCAGGAGCCGTGACATGACCCCGGCAAGGCAATTGTGATTTAACAACCTTATTCAAAACAGGCATTGGTTAATTCCGTTCAGAACAGCAACCGTGCATGTACGAGTTCAACACCCGCGAACGCATGATGCTCCATCTGGCCAGATTCAGCAATCTGGATGTGAACATGGAATTCGGAGCCCCCATTGACATAACCCAGGACGGGATAGCCGCCGCCCTCGGCATCACACGTTCCCACGCCTGCACCACGCTTCTGAGGATGGAGAAGGCTGGTGATGTCCTGACCGGTCTGGCTCGCGTGAGCGGCTGCAACTGCAAGGTGAAGAAGAAGATCTACGTCCTCTCGGAGCACGGGAAGACGGTCATCAACGGGATACTGGATGACCTGGAGGCGTCCGGAATACCCCGGTCCGAGCTCGCCCTCCAGCACCCTGTTAACCGCATGAGCACGGACATGATGCGCGACATGCCCTCGGAGGAGAGGGAGATCGTCGGCATGCTGTGCGTCCTCAGGCGCAACGTGAAGCGGCAGAAGCTGGACCTCCACGGGATGTACGGGCTGCCGTTCGACAGCAAAGGGAACCTGAACATCAGGCTGGACGCCCGCGAAAGGTTCCTGGCTACAGCCACGGAGGAGGACCTCGTCAGATGGCACAGCGCGGCCGCGGACGTGTACCAGAGCAACTGGGAGGATCTCCCGGAAAGGCTGTACCACCTGTTGAGGTCCGGACGTCTGAGGGAGGCTGTGAAGCTCGCGACCGAGTACCGCTTCGCCATCGCGGACTCCTGGGACGCAGGGATGATGGACACGATGTGCTCCCTCTGCGAGAGGACAGGAGACAGGAGGCTGTCCTTGATCACAGCGCTCCTGTCGCTCCGTCTGGATTCGGTGGACAACGCCAAAGCCGTTATGGGAACAGCGGGCGACAGCGACCGTGCGAAAGCCATGAGGGCCGAGATCCTGCTGGCAGAAGACAAGACGGACGAAGCTCTTGACGTGGCGCTGGGATGCTACTCCGAGGACAGGTACACCTCCCTCGCCCTGGGCAAATGCATGAACGCGGCAGGCAGGCACGAGGAGGCACTGGTCTACCTGAGGATGTCCAGGCGCAGGATGATGGATTCGGGCTGCCTGTTCAGGCTGGACGAGGTCATAGAGCAGGAAGCCAAGGCGGACAAGGCCCTCGGAAGGAACGAGCGGGCCTCCATGCTGGAAGAAGCGGCGAAAGCGACGAGAAAGGACGGGTCCGACCAGAACCGAGGCCGGACCCAGGAATGGTTTCAAAGAACGGTGCTGTTCTTCAGGATGTCGATATCGGAGATGTAAAGCTCTCTGATGTCCTTGATGTCCCATTTGAGCATCGCGAGCCTCTCGAATCCGAATCCCCATGCCAGAACGGGCGTGGTGACTCCCAAGGGCTCGAGGACCTCAGGCCTGAATATTCCAGCCCCTCCGAGCTCCATCCACTTCCCGTTGAAGAAGACCTCCAGCTCGAGCGAAGGCTCGGTGTAGGGGAAGTAGGCGGGACGGATGCGGATCTTGTCGAATCCCATCCTGGCGTAGAACTCCCTTATGAGCGTGATGAGCATGTCGAAGTTGGCGTGCTCGTCGATGACGATCCCCTCGATCTGGGTGAACTCGGGGAGGTGGGTGGCGTCGATGGACTCCTTCCTGAAGATGCGCGAAATGGAGAACGCCTTGCGGGGCGCATCGGGGTGGGCGGCGATGTACTTGATGCTGCTCACGGTGCTGTGGGTCCTGAGAAGAGCGGATTCGGCCTTCTCCCTGGACCATTTTCCTCCCCATCCGGTGGAGCCGGTGTCCCCTCCGTTCTCGTGAATGGCTCTGATCTTGGCGACAAGCTCCTCGTCGTCCACGTGGATGCTGGCGGGATTCTCGAGGTAGAAGGTGTCCTGCAGGTCCCTCGCAGGGTGGTCCTGGGGGGTGTAGAGGACGTCCATGTTCCAGAAGGAGGGCTGGACGTACTCCGAGGACATCTCCTCGAACCCCATGTCGGTGAAGATCCCCCTGACCTGGGCGGTGAGCCTGGTGAGCGGGTGCTTCTTCGCCGGGATCATAGGCGGAACGAAGGTCTGGACGTCGTACTTCCTGATCTCGGCGTCCTTCCACTCTCCGCTCTGGATCATGCGGTCGGTGACGTCGGTGACCTGGGGCTTGAGCTCCAGACCAGAGCTTGCCGCCTTGACTCCGAGGCCGGTGAACTCGACGGTCCTCTCGGTCACAATCTTCTCGGCTATCATGCCCTGGCGGCCTTTCAGATCCTTTATGAGGGCTTTGTCGGCCTCGGCTTCGGGAACGGGACCGGCCATTATCCTCTTGAGAAGGGCCTCGTCGGGCATCTCCTCGCTGAGGATAGAACGTCCCTTGTCTGTGAGACGCAGGATCTTGGAGTCTCCTTCTTTGACGATGTCGGCCAGGCCTTTCCTCTTGAGCCATCCGACGGCGATCTTGTCGGCCCCTCCGGGCATGGCGTCGGCGAGAGCCTCCATGCTCATGCTTCCGCCGGCGGCGTCGATGGCCTTGACGGCGGTCCTCTCGGGAAGCTCTCCCACCTCAGCGGGCGCGACGAAGAACTTCTCGGACCTCTCTGTCAGCTTGGCGAGCCCCTTGGACTCGAGCCAGGATGCCGCTCCCATGACCTCGACCTCCAGGGAGAACGTCCCGTCCGAGATGAGGTCCGCGATGCGGGTCCTTCCGCCCTTCTCGTCCAAAGCGAGCAGGAGCTTCTTCTCATTGTAGCTGAGCCCTTCAAGAATCTCTGAAAACTCCATTGTGATCACCATTCGAAACCGTCATACGTCATGCTGCCGACGACGTCCTTGGCCTTCTCCCTCTTCTCCTGATGGTCCTCGAGGAAGACGTTGATCTTCTGGGTGAGGCACATCTTGCACTCTCCGCAGAGGATCTCCCCGTTGCGGCACTTCTGGGCGAGCTCGTTCAGCTTATCATCGTCGTTCTCGAAAAGATAGTAATTATACTTGAATACGGCGCAGACCTCGGGGTTTCCGCCCTTCTCCCTCTGCTCCTCGACGGATACGCAGCCTCCGGTGAACGCCCTTCCGACCTTCTTCTTGACGGCTTTGGGCGTGTCGGTGGTGTATATGGTGGCGTTCTCGTCCGAGGAGGACATCTTGTCCGCACCTGAGAGCCCGGGGAACATCTTGCAGTAGAACAGCGAGGGCTTGGGGAATCCCATTCCCGGCGCGACGTCGCGGGTGACCCTGAAGTGGGGGTCCTGGTCGATTCCGCAGGGGATGAGCACAGGCACCTGCTTTCCAGCCTCCACCGATGGGAGGAACGCCGGGACCGACTGCATGGTGGTGTAGAAGATCTGTCCGATATGGGTGGAGTCGTCGAATCCGAAGACGGCTCTGGCCGTGCTGAACGTGACCCTCTTGGATATCCTGAGAGCGAGAGGATACATCTTGTCGATGTTCTTCGTGTTGAGGATGATCCTGGTCCTCTTGGGGTCGAATCCCAGCGCGATGAAGTCCAGTGCGTTCTGATAGGCCATGGAGGTGGTGTCCTCGAGGTCGAGCTTCTCCTTGAACAGGAACTTCTCGTCGTCGGTCATCTGGAAAAGCATGTCGACTCCGAAGGTGTCCTGGACCCATTTGTTGAATATCCATGGCATCATATGTCCGAGATGGGTGTTCCCCGAAGGGCCCCTTCCGGTGTAAAGGACGAAGCGGTTGCCCTTGTCGTACTGGTCGAGCAACGGGATCATGTCCCTGTGGGAATAGAAGATCCCGCGCCTGATCATAGGGTGGATCTCTCCGTACTTGGACAGCCTCGCCTTGAGGACGTCGTCCACCGGGGTCGTTCCGAACTGCTGCTGAAGCCTGTCGTAGTCTATGTCGCCGGTGACCTCCCACGGCGTGACCTTGAACTCCTCTGCCATATGTTTCGTCCGTAGTCCCACTTACGATATAATTATAATTCCTATGACAGAGACGCGACAGCGATTGTCGAGCTTAAAAGAACAACCCGTTCCTTGCATCTGTCTGATGTGATAAGAACGCCGTTCTCAAACCCATGCCACGGGTGTGCTCCTTTCGGTTTAAGATAACATATAGGCTGAACCGAACAGGTAGCTTGCATGTCTGACGACATGATTTCAATCAAGAAGGGGCCACTCAAATGGCGGCACGGACGATGCGATAACCATCCTCGAACGCATCGCATCGATAAGAACATATTAACAGAAAGCCGACAATAACCGCCGCATGTGGAAGATACTCGGAGAGGATGCGATATACATCGACATCCCTGAGACCTGGAAAAGGCGCATGATCGCCCTCGCTGGAGAGGGAGAGAAGCCTGAGAAGTTCAAGAAGATCGTCGGCGAGTCCGAGGTCACCTACCTCCTGAACGGGACCACCGAAGAACACACGTTCTTCATCCACCTCTCCGACGACGTCAGCCCCGAGGACATCCAGGCCCTGGCGGACGTCACCCTCGATATCCTGAAGGCATCGGAACACCCATGCATATCCGTCGAGGGCCAGATCCAGAAGTACCAGGTGATCATCACCAACTATCACGAGCCCGAGATCATCGGAAAGAACAAGACTCCCGGAATGTCCTCCGGAGCGGTGTTCATGCCCATCATCAAAGGGCTGGACAGCCCTGGGAGGATGAACGCCAACACCGACAAGTCCAACATGTGGTGACTCAGGAAACTACCCTTCCAGATTCCATGCGAACGACCTGGTCGGCATTCTCGACCAGGTTGCACTCATGGCTGACGATCATCACCGTACGGCCGCTCATCATGCGCTTCAGGCCGTCGAACACAACGGTCTCCGTCAACGGATCCAGACCGGAGAACGCTTCGTCCAGGATCAGGATCTTCGGGTTCCCGAGGATAGCCCTGGTCATGGCCAACATACGCCTCTGAGCCAAAGGCAGCACGCGGATGTCGTTGCCTATCTTCGTATCGATGCCTTCGGGAAGGCTCTTCACATATCCGGCAAACCCTGTTATCTCCATGGCCCTGTCCAGGTCCTCCTGGGTGACCCAGTCCCTGTTGTAGACTATATTCTCCTTTATCGTCCCGTCGAAGACCCATGGATCCTGGAAGACGGCAGCCACGGCCTTTCCCAGATCCTTGCGGGAGATGCACCTCACATCCCTCCCGTCTATGCGGATGCTGCCGGAATCCGGAAGATAGAAGCGCAGCAGTAGATTCAGAACCGTGGTCTTGCCGGAGCCGGTAGGACCTGTTATCACGGCCACCTTCCCAGGCTCTACGGAGAACGATACTCCGTGGAGGACCTCGTCCGAACCTTCGTACGAAAAGTGAACATCCTCGAACTCGACCTTCCCGACGGCCTCGAATCCTTCCTCCACATCCCCTTCCTCCTCTTCGGGAGAGTTCAGGATATTCAGCACCCTCTTCAGGGACACGGTCTCGGACTTGATGGTGTCGTAGGACACCGCGGAATCGGTCAGGGGCTTGTTGACCAGACGGACGTAAACCATGAACGCGAGGAACATCCCTATATCCAGGCTCCCCTGGTAGGTCATGGCCGCTCCGATGACGACGGTGAGCACATAGCCGAGATTCACCGCGACGGTGGATATGGGTGCGATAAGGCCGCTGCGAGCCTCGGAGCTCACCGAAGCCTCCCTGAACCTCCTGTTGTAGACCTCGAACCTGGAGATCAGCAGATCCTCGAGGTTGTTGGTCTTAATAGTGCGATGGTTCGCTATGAGGTCGCTCATACCGGCCCCCATCGCGTCGACAGCCTGCTTCTTCTCGACGAAATCCTTCTCCGACAGGGAAGTCAAGGTCCTAGAGGCCAGCAGGGTGAGGGGTATAGTCACGATGTACACCAACGCCAGGGCAGGCGATACCACAATCATCGCTACGACAATCATTATTATCATGATGCTGCCAGTGAAGAACGCGACGAAATCCCTCGATATCAGATTAGATATAGCCGGCATGTCCACCGACACCTTCACGGGCATCACCCCGCTACGGATCTCGTCGATCTGTCTGATGGACATCCTCATTAGCTTGTCGTTGAGGTCCTCCCTCATCTTCCTCGTAACAAAGAGTCCCATCTTGGAGGTCTCCCTCTGCACGATAGCGATGGTGATGTACCAGAACGTGATGATGAGGACTACGAGGGTAGCGGTGTTGATTATGAACTCGACATCGACTATGCCCTCTTCCTCCTCCATGTTGACGAGCCTGGAGACGAACGTACCCGCGATGTAGGGCACGACAGACACCAGGATCATGGACAGGAGCGACACGAATGCGAGCAGGCGGAAGTTGCGCATATGCGTCTGAGAGTAATTCTCCAGAAGCCCGATGGACTCCGGCCAGAAGATCTCCTTCAGCATGACAGACCTCCCGAGCTCTTCTTGAACATGTCCGAATAGAACGAGGATCCCTTCAACAGGCCGTCATGGGTGCCCGAATCCACAACGTGGCCGTCCTTCACCACGAAGACCTTCTGAGACAGCTCCACTGTCGACATGTCGTGGGATGCGAACAGGACGGTCTTTCCCGAGCATATGTCCAGCACTGCGCTCAGAGCCTTCTTCCGGGTAACCAGGTCCATGGAGAAGAAGCAGTCGTCGAAGACATAGAGCTCCGCATCCCTCAGGAGGCACCTGGTCAGCGCCAGGAGCTGCGACTGCCCTCCGGACATGCCAGTTGGAGACACCTTCGTATCCAGGCCGTCGCGGAGGCTGTTGACGTAAGAGATGAAGCCGGTCTTCTCGCAGACATCCAGGATCTCCTTGTCATCATGCGTGCCGAACGGATCGAGGTTGAAGCGCATGGTGGTCGAGAACGTCCCCGACTGCCTTCCGGCGTAGGAGACCGCGGAGCGGATGTCTGAGGGGTTGGAGGTCCCCACGTCCATCCCGCAGACCTCTATCTTCCCCGAGGCAGGAACGGAGAAAGCGGTCACCATGTCTATCAGCTCGGTTATCCCGCTGCCATTGGGTCCGGTCACGGTGGTGATCTCCCCAGTCTTCACAACAAGGTTCAGGTTATCCAGCATCCTGCGGCCGAACTGGTCTACGAATGATACGTTCTCTGCGACCAAGGCGTCGGCTCCCTTCTTTCTGACGGTGGTCCTCGGCCTGTCATCTGTCGCATTGACGATCTCCTCCACCCTCTCCATGTTCGCCAGAGCGTAAGGCACATGCAGGCAGATGTACGGAACTATCGCCAGGCAGGAGATGATACAGGTCGTGAACTGCATGAACAGCATGAGATGGGACGGGCGGATGGTCTGCTCAGACATCCCGAGAGCGGCCACCATGTATACGAAGACGATGAATATCCAGATGAATGCGGTCGTGAACGAAGGGAGATGGTAGCTGTTCATGGCTATCTTGAAGTTGCGGTTTCCATAGAAGCCGCTGAAACCCCAGAACTTCTTGACCTCGTAATCCTCCCCGCCGTATGATTTTATTGTCCTGGCCCCGTTCACCTTCTCCCTGAGGAGCCCGTAGATGATGTCCTGCCCTTCCATGGACTCCCCGTGGACCTTGGAGATGCGCATCGACAGGATGAACGTGAGAGCGATCACCGCTATCATCGCGACCGCCACCATAAGCCCGACAGTGGAGCTGATATAGTACGTACAGAGCACCATCAGGATAGCAAGCGGAGGCAGCGGCATATACACGGCGAACGACTTGTAGATGTAGTCCTGCACCACCATGACGTTAGAGGTGAGGCTGCTGAGAGAATAGGTCGTGGTGGAGCCGGCAGATTCCAAGCTCTGGACCCTCAGCGAAGCCACCAACACGTCCCGCCTGAGATCGGAAGCAACGTACGAGGCTACCTCGGAAGACATCTTGGATGCCAGCGAGACTGCCAATGCGAACGTCATCGTGATGCCCAGAAGGACCACGCCCTGCGCAACGATGTATTCGACACCGTAGCCTTCCACTCCTGTGTCGAGGATGGGCTTGAGCATGCCTATCGCCAGCACCTGCGTTATCACGGCAAGGAACTGGAGCGTCGCTATCGCCATGATATGCCAGGAATACGGATACAGATACGTCCGCAATACCTTCCTCGAGCTGGCAGCCATATGATGGCAAATACCGAACACCGATAAAACAGTCATGCTCAAACTTTAAAGGAAGCATGAACATCCTGTCCTAGGATGAACCGGCCGTACACAGCGAACTATGCAATCGGATTCATGTTCGTGACAGGGATCATATTGTTCTTCCAGGGAATGTGCGGGATAGCGTATCCCGATATCTTCGACTACTTCGATGTCCCTGAGAACGTCATATACCTGATAGCTGTGCTCTCGATCGTCATGTTCGTGCTTTCGGGCATGCTGTTCCTAGGCATCCCGATCGCCCACAAGATTGCTCTAGTCGTTCTCGTGCTGGACATAGGGGCCACCCTGGCGGATCTGGATCCTGAGTCGATAGGATTTCTGGACTTCGTGCTGATCATCCTCTCGATATCGTCCATCGTCCTGCTGCTGACCAAACCTAACTTGGAGTTCTACAGCGGATTCGACATGCGGATAAGGCTCGAAGATTGACAGAAGAACGACAAAAAATATTTTACCAGATAAGCCAATAGGACCGACCATGGCAGGCGGCAAAGATCGTCCAGTGCTCATCACCATCATAGCGATACTCTACTTCGTATTCGGAGTACTGATGTTGCTGGGTGGTGCAGGAATAGGGCTTCTGGGAGTCGCTGTTCCAGATGCGGTAGTTCCAGCTGCCATGGTAGGCGGCATAATAGCTGTTGCAGGAATAATCAGCATAATCATAGCTGGAGGTTTCTGGAACGGATGGAAAGCTATCTGGTACCTCGCGGTGATCTTCGGAATCATCGCGATCATCTTCAGCGCGATATCCCTCATCGGAGGCAACGTCTCCGCTATCATAGGGCTTATCATCCAGGCTCTTCTCCTGTACTATATCTTCAGGCCCAAGGTCAAGGAGTTCTTCGGGATCTGAAGAGAAAAACCGGGGGGTTTCTCCCTTCTTTCATCTTTCCATCCACACGTCTATCGTGACCTTCGCCTTGTCGCCGCGGTAGACCCCTACGAACAGACCCATTGTGGAGAATTTCTGTGTGCTGAACGGACCTAGGACGTCGCTGGTTATCCTGTCCTTATGGCCGGCGACGGAGTTGTCCTCGTTGGCGACCGCGACATCCACAGGGTTGTCGGACTCGATCCTGACGTATAGGGAATGCCTGGGTTTGACGTTCAGCGTTATGATGAAGACGTTGCGATAGCATCCGTCGACGGTGATATCGAAATCTCCGACGGAAACCGTCTCCGGTCCGTAGACCTGTGTCTTCTTCTCGAACAGCTTCATGCGTTAGGGAAAGTCGAGATGGTATGTACTGTTAACGATTCCTGGTACGGATCGGACGATGGATTTCAGGAGAATCGAAACAAGATCCTTTATGCTGGCTGATTTGCAGAACGACCATGGAGAACGAGAAGGGGCGTACGCTGCCCATCACGTTTAGCAATGCTGTTCTTCTTGGAAGTGGAAGTGTCCTGCTCTTCTCGGCGTGAGCAATACGCTTGCTATAGGATCGGGGTTCTAGAAAGGCTGAAGGGGCATCGGGTACCTGGCGGCGTCTTCGGCGTAATAGGCTGCCTCCTGTGCCACATCTGCAGACCCAAGGAAGAGGAGTTAATCAGAATCCGAGGATCACTCGGGGAAAACGGGCTCCTGGAACTCTTCCAGGTCGGTGGAGTACTTCCACATCCTAGGATAATGGCCTTCCTCCATGAACACCCTCTCGGTGTCCACGGCCTTCCCCTGGGACGAAGCCATGACCTTCTCGGCGGACATGGCCATCCTTCCAAGGGCTATAAGCTCCCCGCGAGCGGTCATCATCGCGACAAGAGCGTTCTTGCGTATGCCTTCGTCCAGCATGTGGACTCCGCAGATGTTCAGGTCGGCCCCATGGCAAACGGCATCGACGGCGGTAGCCTTCACGACGACCTTCGGCAGAGGCTCCACCAGAACCTCCATGGGGAGAAGAAGGCTCCTGAGCCATTCCCCACGTCCGTTCTGCTGCCAGAACACGTACGCATCGCGGATGTCCTGGAGCGAAGCTGCCCTCTGCTCGGTCATCTTGCCGGAACGGGTGCGTCTGAGCTCGACCATGTTCGCTCCGCATCCGAGGACATCGCCGATATCGACGCAGAGGGTACGGGCATAGGTCCCCGCATCGCATTCTATCCTCAGGAGAACGTCGCGGCCGCGGATGTCCAGGACCTCGAGCTCCTTGATCGTCCTGATCCTGAGCTGCCTCTTGACGGCGGACCTCACCGGAGGAAGCTGGTATATCTTCCCCTGGAAGCGGGAGACCACCTCCCTTATCCTCTTCTCGGGACGATCCGCATGCAGACGCATGAGGCAGATGTATTCCTTGTCTGAAGAAAGAACGACATCGGTCAGGCGGACAGCCTTTCCGACGGTGATGGGAAGGACGCCGCTCACATAAGGGTCGAGAGTCCCTCCATGACCGATCCTGTCGACCTTGAGTGCATCCCTAACCCAAGCGGTGGCCTGATGGGAGGTCGGTCCCGGAGGCTTGTCCAGGATCAGAACTCCCCCGCGGAGCAGTTCTCCGACCGAACGATCGGAGGGCCTCTTGCCCCACTTGTCAGGAATCGCATTCGGGTCCTTCACCAGCATCAGTTTCACCCATGCCGTCGATGATGGCCTGAACGACCTGGTCGGGAGTCTTGTCGCCGGTGTCGACGATGAGGTCGTAGACGCTCTTGTCCTCGACATCGATGCCATAGTACATCATGTACCTCTTGGCTTCGGAAGCGGCGCGCTCCTTGGTCTTCTGCACGGCCTCCTCCAGGGTCTCTCCCTCGCGGACCCCGATCCTTGAGAAGCGGACCTCGGGACTGGCGTCGAGATAGACCTTGAACGCGGGAATTTCGTGCCTGTGAAGCATATAAGCAGAAAGCCTGGATTCCAGGATTATATCAGGGTTCTCGCGCGCGATCTCGAGGATCCTCTCGTCGATCATGTGATCGATGGAGGGGTCCTTCTCGGCGATCGCGCCGAGCTCCCCCAAAGTTAAGTTCTTTTCAGCCGCGAGCTCGCGGAAGATCTTGCCGAAGACTACCATCTTCAGCCCGAGCGCTTCCGAGAGCAGGCAGCATGCGGTCGTCTTCCCGGATCCGGGGGGACCGCTTATGGTTATTCTCATTCGATCTCAGCCCTCTTAGCTTCGAGGTCCAGCTGTCTGAGGCGCTTCCTGAGGAGGACCAGCCTGATCAGCCTGTTCTCGATCTGTCCGATGGGCAGGCTCACCAGGGTGTACAGGATGATCCAAGACGGGAAGAATCCCATGAGCAGGGAGTTGACATCCAGGGATCCCCAGGGCATGTTGACGATGACCGTCTGTCCGGGGAAGTACGCTGCGGTGTCTCCGGTCTTCAGGAAGTAGTAGACCCAAGCGTACACAGGGATGACGAAGAGCATGGTTATGGGCATGACCTTCATCTGCTGTGTGCTCGCCTCCATGGACAGCGCCATGATCCGGGGCTGCTGCTCCTGCAGCTTCTTCATCTTGAAGAGGTTGTTCTCCATCCTAGCCTGGCGGAATTCCGCGTTGAAGTCGCTCTGGATCTGCTGGTTCCTAGCCATGCCGACGAAGTCTGTCAGGAGACTTCTCGCCACCGTGCTGATGGTGATCATGATGATTCCTGCGAGAATCAGGGTCAGCACGGGGCTGTCCTTGAACGCGATGTATTTGAACACCACGTCCAAGGCTTCCCCGATAGGGTCCCTGAAGCTCGTGACTACGAGCATGATGACCATGGCGAGCATCATGCCCATCATCGTCTTTCCAGACATTCCGGGCATCTGCTGCTGGGCTTCCTGCATGCTCTCGGGGCTTCCAGGGTTAGGCATTGGCTCACTCTCCGCCGAAGAATCCTCTCATCACAGGATTCATTTCCATCATCTGCTCGCGGCCGATGGCCTCGTAGAGATGGATCAGGATACCGACGGTCAGCAGCACTCCGGTTCCGCTCGCATTACCGGTAGTACCGATCATGTCCGCGAAAGCGGCGAGCGCTCCGACCAAGGCTCCTGACATCACGGTAATGGTAGGGATGTACCTCTCCAGCACACGCTTGACGATACGGGGGTCGCGACGGAATCCAGGGATCTGCATTCCGCTCCTCTGGATCTGGTTGGCCACAGACTCGGGTCCGAGGTTGGTGGTCTCCACCCAGAACTTGGCGAACAGGATCGAACCCATCACCATGACCGTGAAGTAGATCACCACACGGGCCAGGTTCTGTATGGCTCCGTGGCCGTTTCCGTACGAGGTTGGATCGAGGATGGGCATCAGCCAATCCGAGATTCCCTGAGGCGCGGACAGATACCATGCCAGTCCTCCGGCCGCGTACGTGGAGCCCTCTTCGAAGTATCCGATCGAGGAGTTTCCTCCGAGGAACGGAATCTGGCTGAGGAGCTCGTTGCTGTACAGCAGCAATGCCATCATACTCACGATAGCGAGCAGAGCGGACATCAGGATGACAGGGATGTTGCTCGCGTACATCAGCTTGATCGGGTAGCGTCCGCGGGCGCCCCTTGCGCTTCCCTGCGAGAGGGGCAGCTCGATACGGGTGGACTCGAGGTACGACACGACCACGAAGATGACCAGGGTTCCAATCAAGGCTATGATGGGGTTGGGACTGCCGATGAACAGCGACTCGTATCCTCCTGACGCCATCTGTTCGGGCGACATCGTGAACACGTAGTACAGAGACCTCGGAATGGTTCCAGCCGGAGGGTTGGAGAGCGACATCTCGGCAGTCATGTCGACGGGATTCCAGTTGAGGGTTCCCGTGAACAGGGCCTGTGCCACTCCCGCGGCGATGAACAGGGAGATACCGCTTCCGATACCCCACTTGGACACCACCTCGTCCATCATGAAGAGTATGTAGGATCCCACGAAGAGCTGGAATATCAGCAGGAGTTTGGCGCCTCCGCTCCCGATGGCACTCCCTAGGCCAGCGGAAGGCACGAGGTAGCCGAACACCTGGGGTATTGCCTCGAAGACGATCATGACGATGACGAGCAGCTTCATGACGGACTGGTAGCAAGCCTTGTCCTCGCGCTTCGAGAGATCCAGTTTGATGATCTTTGCACCGACGAACAGCTGCATTATGATGGATGCAGTGACGATCGGTCCGATACCGAGTTGCAGTAGCGATCCGGAAGCTCCTGCCATGATGGTTCTATACTGTGCGAACAAGTCCAACGATTCGGACTGGTCCAAGCCGTAAAGATACACATTGGTCATTATGAAGTACAGTACCAATATGACGATTACCCACATCATTTTGGTCCTGAAGTGCACGTGCCCTTCAGGCCTCTTGACGGAGGGGAGCCTGTCGGCAATCGGCTTAACCTTGTACAACAGGCTTTTTGTCTCTTCCATCCAATCTACCTCTCGATATTTCTCACTCAACGATTGATCCGCCAGCTTCGACGATCTTAGAGCGTGCTTTCTCCGAGACCTCAGCGACGGTCACGTTGACCGCGACGCCAATGTTCCCGCTGCCCAGAAGTTTGTCTATGCCCGCATCGGTGAGGTTGACGCTGTACGCGTCTCCCTCTTTGGATGCGAATCCCATAGCAACGAACCTCTCGACCTGCTCGGAAAGCTCCCCGACGTTGATCGTGCGGTTGGCTTCGACCATGCACTGGGGCCTCTTGAACCCGTAGCGGCCGAAGTGGTTCCTGTCGTACTTCAGCATGCCGATCTTTCCGGTCTTGCTGAGTCCGGCCTGACCGTGTCCGCCGATGATACCTGCTCCACGTCCGGATTTCTTACCGCGTCCGTGGGTCCTGTATCCCCTGAATTTTTTGGTTCTGCTAGGCATCTCTATCCCTCACAGCATCCTCTTGATGAGGTCGTTGATTGCAGCTCCTCTGTATCCCAGGGCGCCGCCGCTCTTGTAGGAGCGCTTGTTGCCCTCGTATCCCTTGACGGGAGGGTGCAGACGGACGACGGGCTTGACGCCCTCGATGTCCTTGAGCTTGTAGTCGCTGTCGATAATCGCCTTGGCGAGGTCGTCGATAGTGGCGAACTCGGACTTCTCCTTGAGGTACTCGTCGGTGACGGCCTCGTCTCCCACGACCTTTCCGCGAGCGCGGATCATGTCGGCGAGGGTGGCCTGGTCGACCTCTCCCCAGGTGACGTAGTCCTTGGCGACCTGGAGCATTCCCTTGACGGAGTCGTTCTCAGGAACGATCACGCAGTGGTTGACCTTGTTGAGTCCGAGGAGTCCCATGGTGAACTCGATGTTGTAGTTGACATCGGGCTGACCGCGAACACGAATGACTGCGTATGCCATCTTCACTCCTCCTGGTTCTCGACATCGGTCTCAGCATAGGTGACACCGATAGGTCCGGAAACGATGTTGAGGGTCTTCTCCTGCTCCTCGGTGACTCTCATGCGAGAGGTCATCTTGAGGGCCTCGAAGGTCGCCATCGCGTAGTTGACCTTGGTCTTGGTGTTGCCCCTGGCGAATCCCCATGCGTCACGGACGCCGGCGAGGGTCAGGAGACTCTTCGCGACATCGCCCACGGCGAGGGACACTCCACGGGGAGCGGATTTGAGGGACACGGTGACGGAGCCGGTGGTTCCGACGACCTCGAAAGGCAGAGAATGCGGCTGTCCGCATCCGCACTGCCAGGATCCGCAGCCCCTCTTGATCTCGATTATGTTCAGCTTGGCGTTGTCGATGGCCTTCTTGATGGAGGGCCCGACCTCTTTTCCTTTTGCCCTTCC
Organism: Thermoplasmata archaeon; assembly: GCA_015063165.1. Taxonomy (GTDB): domain Archaea; phylum Thermoplasmatota; class Thermoplasmata; order Methanomassiliicoccales; family Methanomethylophilaceae; genus Methanoprimaticola. Next base: position 31,202 of record SUSZ01000012.1, on the reverse strand, counting down.
GATTCCGATGAAACCGTCGCCGTTTCCGACGATGCAGGTGACAGCGAACCTGACCCTCCTTCCGGAGTCGGTCATCCTCTGGACCATGTTGAGGTCGATGACCTCGTCCTTCAGGTCGGGGAGGAGGATATCCACTATCTCGGGCTCGCGAAGGGGCAGCTTAGTGGCCAGAGCGTCGCTCATGGTGGTTATGTCACCGTTGAGGACCATCTGTCCGAGCCTGGTTTTAGGTACCCAGTCTGCCATTTTACTCAGCCTCCATCTTCTGTTTGACGCTCTCGACGGCCGCTTCGATGCCCTCGTCGATGTGCTTTCCCATGAGCCTGTCCTCGTCAGGGAGGACATCTTCTCCGTGGGGGACCTCGAGTCCGGCGTCGGTCATGCCGGCGACGGTCGCGAAGAGCACTCCGCCGTGCTGGACCTTCTGCATGCCGATGTCGAGGACCGCGTACTCGATCCCAGCGTCAGCTGCCTTCTTTCCAGCGAGGTATCCGACCAGGTAGGCTGCGGGGATGGACGAACAGGAGTACTCCCATCCGTACTTCTTGAGCTCTCTGGTGGACGCCGATGCGATGATGCTGTCACCCTCCATGCCGAACTCGGCGAACTGGACGGTGATGTTCTTGTTGGACCTCCTGACGACTGCCCTGGCCTCTTTGGCTGCGAGGAGCCTGCGGCGCTGGTAGTAGTCGGTGCGGTTCTCTCTTCTTCTGCGGAACGCAACTTTGTATCTAGGTCCTGTTGCCATCAGATCTCCTCCTTAAGGTGGCCTGCGGCGATCATGTGCTGCTTCAGGTGAGCGCGGGACTTGTACAGTCCTCCCTTGGCCCTCCTGTAGTAGAGCCTGTAGACGGAAGGAGTGATGCTGCCGTCAGCCCTGAGGGACTTCAGCTCTGCGCGGATAGGCCTGATGGTTCCCATCCAGCGCTCCTTGTCGCGTACGCGGGCGTTCGCGGTTCCCTTCCTGGATCCGGGGCCCTTTCTCTTTCCTTTGGCCTTCTGCGCCTTGGCGTATCTGGTCCTGGCTTTGGAGGTTCCGTTCTTGGGCTTGGCTTTGATGAGTCCGGAGGCAGCTGCCGTGCGGATGTCCGCGCGGGTGATGCACTTCTCGACCTCGTCGAGCCTGTCAGGGTTCATCCAGACCCTGTTCTCGCCGCACTTCAGGACTTCGGCGGCCATCCTTCTCTGGTTCTTCAGATCTGACATGATCACACCATCCTGTTGAGGACCCTGATTCCGAGCTCGTCGGCCCTGTCCTCGATTGCCATCCTCTTCTTCGTTCCGACGGTTCCGCCGATGCGGACAGCCTGCTTCTTGGGGTCGATGCCCTCGAGTCCCTCTACGTTGTAGATGAGGACCTCCTCGAATCCCGAGGGGTGGAGGTTCCTGACGGACTTGGGTCCGCGGTATCCGATGTCGACCATCGGGGGGCGCCTCTTGAGGCACCTCTTCATCTTGGAGTGGATACCCTTGGGCTTTCTCCATTTCTCGCCGAGCTTGGAGTATCTGAACCACTCCTGCCTCTTGAAAGCGGGCCTCCTTCCGGAGATCAGCGCCCTCTTGGCGAGAGCGTCAGCGTCCTCGTCGGAAAGCTCGGGCTTTGCCTTGACGACGTAGGCCTTCTCCGCGACGGGTGCGGGCTCGGTAGCGGTGGAGGCGACTGCCTCTGCGCCCTCGAGAGCGGCCTTCCATCCGGAGACGGTCTTAGGTCCGACGCCGGAAAGGGTCTTGACGATTTCCTTGACCTTCGCCTCGTCGTTGACGGCCTCGGTGAGCTCGGAAACGGAGGTGATCCCGATGGATTCGAGCTCCTTCACGTTGTCCGCGGTCATGCCGGGGAGTTCGGTCAGTGATTTGACGGTCATTCTTTCACCTTGTGGGATTTCTGGACGATGTAGATTCCGTCCTGGAACGTTCTCTTGTCGAACCCGAGCCTCGAGGTCGCCCTCTCGAGGTTGGCGGAGGTCTGTCCGCAAGCCTCGATGTCGTTGCCCTCGACGGTTATGTCGGTCCCGCTGATCTTGACGGTGCATCCCGGTACGATGTTAGCGAAACGGGGAGCCTTTCCTCCCATGTAGTTGTTGATCTCTACACGGTTGCCTTTGACAGCGACTTTCATGGGGAAGTGGTTGTACACGACCTTGAGGTGGTAGGTGAAGCCTGTGGTCACGCCCTTGATCATGTTCTTAACGTGCGCAACGTAGGTACCGACCATTGCCTTGTCTTTGACCCTAGGGTATTCACAGCTGACTGTGACCTCGGTCGCGTTCACGGCGATATCTATTCCAGGGTGCGCGAAGTTTCTGCTTAATTCACCCCTAGGTCCTTTGACCTTCATGATGCCCCCGTCCAGCTGGACGGACACCCCACCGGGGATAGCGATGGTGCTTTCGATTTTCCCTGCTATTGTCATTCACATTCCTCAATATACGTAGGCGAGCAATTTGCCGCCGATTCCGAGCTCTTTGGCGCGGTCCTGGGTGATCACTCCCGCGGTAGTGGTCAGGATCAGGAGTCCGAAGTCCTGGGCGGGGAGGAACCTCGCCTCGAACCTCTCGACATCCGTCACGGAGACCGAATACCTGGGCTTGATAACGCCGCAGTCGTTGATTGCTCCGTCGAGCATTACGCGGAACTTTCCTGCTTTGCCGTCCTCGATGTACTCGAACTGGGTGATGTATCCGCGGTCCTGCATAACCTTCAGCACACGGCCGATGAGTTTGGAGGAGGGCTGGATAACGCACTCGCTCTTTCCGTTGAGAGCTGCATTCTTGATGACGCACATAGCGTCGTTGAGTGGGTCGCACTGCATTCATCTCACCTCACGAATACTTCTTGAATCCGAGCTCGGGGGCCATGTCCCTGAAGCACTGGCGGCACAGGTGCATCCCGTAACGCCTGATGATTCCTCTTCTGCGTCCGCAGCGAGAGCAGCCGACCGATCTTCCATACTGCTTCTTGGGCTTCACTGAATCACCTTGACTTCGAACGTGTCTTTCATGTACTGGATGGCCTCCTCGCGGTCGACACGGTGGCTCTTGGGGATCCTTCTCTGCAGGAGCGCCCTCTGGGTGATCCTGTTTCCGACTCTCCTCAGGACGACGCTGATGTCCATTCCGAAGATGCCTATCTCGGGGTCGTATTTCATACCCTCGAAATCGGTGTAGTCGGAGATGCCGAAGGACATGTTGCCCTCCTTGTCGAAGGAGTACTCGGGGACGCGCATCTCGCGGATGACGAGGGCCTTCTTTATGAATTCCTCTGCATCCTCTCCCCTGAGGGTGACCTTGCACCCGAGAGGCATTCCCTTGCGTATTCCGAGATCCCTGTTGATGGTCTTGGAGATGGTCTCGACGGGCTTGTGGCCGGTGACCATCTCGAGGACCTTCTCTGCTTTGACGAGCCTCTCTCCAGCCTCGCCGACTCCGATGTTCACGACGACCTTGTCGACGTGGAGGTTCCTCATTGCGTTCATTCGGAAGCCTCCGGGAGCTTGATGGCGGGACCGGCGGAGCCGATGACCATGATGTTGTCGGTGACGGTCTCGGTTCCGTCGTTGAAGATAACGACGTTGGGTCCGGACCTCTTGAGGATCTGGATTCCCTTGACGGTCTTGACGCTTCCGCTGTGGGATCCCTCTTTGATGAACACGGTGCATCCCTCGGTGAAGGGGTAGTGCTCGAGGATCTTCTGGCCGTCGAAGGCGATCTTCAGGGAGTCGCCGCACTTGTAGGCGTTCTTGTCGAGGAGGACGTTCCTTCCTCCGCTGAGGTTCAGCTGGAACTTTCCGCCCTTGACGATGGTCTTGTTCTCGATCTTGCAGATCTCCCAGGCGGCCTCGCTCTCGTCGATGGGGACAAGGGTGAGCTTGCCTTTGTCGGTGAAGAGCATGCGGAACCTGAGATCCATCTTGGGGATGGTGATGACGTCCATGAATCCGACGGGCATCTTGGGGTTCTTGACAGCCTTGCCGTCAACGAACATCTCGCGGTTTCCGATGATCCTCTTGGCCTCTTTAGCGGTGTCGCAGGCTCCGATCATGTCCCTGAGGACGGTGACGGCCGCCATGGACTCCTCGACGGAGTGGGCTCCTGCGGACTGCTTGGCTACCCAGATGTTGACCTTCCTCTTGAGGGGCCAGGTCCTGGGCGCCGCCAGCCTCTTCATGTGATCGCTCATTCTTTAGCCTCCTTCTTCTTGGAAAGGGACTCGATCCTCCACTGGTCCTCGGTGTTCAGCTTGACGATGACGAGGTTGGACGCGTGGATGGGGCGTTCGGTATCGGTTCCGTCGGCCTGCTTGATCGTTATTCCCTCGATGGCAACGCGTCCGGTCTTGGTGAAGACGTCGACGACCTTGCCCTCGATGTTCCTGATGTCTTCGTTTCCGCGCACGACGATGACGGTGTCGCCCTTGCAGACCCTGGCGGAGCGGACTCCGTATTTGCTGCTGAGCTCGTCGCTGAGGTGCGCCGAAAGCATCTTTCTCTTGACGTGCAGAGGGGCGTGTGCCTGGTTCCTCCTCTGTACCCTTGCTTTGCTGCTGACCATTCTTGACACCTCAGATGATAGTGTTCGCGGTCGCGGAGATACGGGGCCACCTCTCGGCTGCCTCCCTCGCGACGGGACCTTTGATGTCTGTTCCTTTGGTCTCACCGGTCTCGGTGGTTATGACCGCGGCGTTGTCTTCAAAGAAGACGATCGTTCCGTCGGCCCTCCTCATGGGGCGCCTCTGGCGGACGATGACCGCAAAGACGATCTGCCTTCTCATCTGGGGGGTTCCCTTCTTGACAGAAGCGATGACGAGGTCTCCTACTCCTGCGCTGGGCACCCTCCTGGCGACTCCGTGGTAACCGGGAACGGTGATGATCTCGATGACCTTGGCTCCGGTGTTGTCGATGACATCGAGCTGGGATCCGTTCTGAAGTCCCCTGGTCTGGTTTCCAGCTATTCCCTTCATTCCGAATCACTCCTTCTTCTCGATGACTACGTAAGACACGGTCTTGGAGATGGGGCGGCACTCCGCGATGGTGACCCTGTCCCCGACCTTGAGGCCGAGGCATGCGGGGGCGTGAGCGGAGTACCTGCTGCTCCTTTTCTCGTATCTCTCGTATTTCTGCACGTACCTGATGTAGTTGCGCTCGACGACGACAGTCTTGTTCATCTTGACCGTCGCAACTACTCCGTCGATCGTCTGTCCCCTGACCGAAAGACTGCCGTGGAACGGGCAGTTGGGGTCATTGCACTCCAAGGTGGGAGGAACGACGTCGAATCCGATGTCTTTAATTTCTGCTGCCATTTGATTCACCTAACCTTCTTGATTCTGTCCTCTGGTCGGTGCATTATCTCTGATCCGATGATGTCGATGGTTCTGCCTTCATATGCGAATCTGAACACATTTCCTGGTTTGGGTACCATTCTCTCAGTTCCGGCCGATTCGATGGTGAACGTGCGTTTCGTTTCGTCGACCACCTTCCCGGATATCCCCGAGAATGGCGCAGACAGCACTTCCACATCCAGTCCGATGAGCTCAGTTCTGATGAAGTTGGATTTCATCTTACCTCTGTACGGAATCCCATTTCCTCCAGGACCGACTTCACCTTTTTCTTGTGGTCTCCCTGGAGCTCGATGCGTCCGTCTTTGCATGTTCCGCCTGCGGCGCATCTGTTCTTCAGCTGCTTCGCGAGATCTCCGATGTCGATGTCGTTCTCGTCGATCCCGTCTATCACGGTCACGGTTTTGCCGTACCTGCGGCTGTCGATCGAAATCCTTACGGTCTGTTGTTCGCGTGCGATCTCCTCGCACATGCACAGCTCTTTAGGCAATCCACATACCGGGCAGATCTCAGCCATCAGATCTCTTCCTCCTCCTTCTGCACGGTCAGGATGCGGGCGATGTTCAGCCTGAGGGCGCGGATGGCACCGGGGCTGGAAGGCGCTCCACCGGATGCGGTGATTCCCTTCTCATGCATGAGGTCGTCGCGGAGCTCTTTGAGCTTCTGGTTGCGCTCCTCCGCGCTCATGTTCCTTATGTCTGCAGTCTTGAGCGAAGCCATCACTGTCCCTCCTGGGATTCGGCTGCTTCCTCGACGGGAGCCGCGGCCTCGGCGGGGGCGGCGAACAGGTCGGGGAGCAGGGATGCGGCCTCGGTCTTGTTCATGACGGTGATGTCTGCAGGGAGCTTGGCGTGCTCGTCCATGATCTCGACGGTCACTCCGATGACGCCCATCTTCAGCTTCGCGACCGCGTATCCGTGGTCGATGAAGTTTGCTTTGGGCTCTCCGCAGAACTTTATGTATCCCTCTTTGAACTTCTCGGTTCTGTGCCTCTGTCCGGTCAGCTTGCCTGCCACGATGATGTGGCATCCGCGGGCGCCGGCGTCCATGATCCTGCGGACCGTGGAGTGTCCTGCTCTGCGGAAGTGCCATCCCCTCTCGAGGGAGAAGGCCAGCTTCTCGGCCATGATCTGTGCGTTAAGACTGGGGTTCTTGACTTCCTGAACCTCGATCTGGGGGTTCTCGAAGCCGAAGCGCTCCTCGATGACGGTGGTCAGGTTCTTGATGGTCTGACCGCGCCTTCCGATGACGAGTCCGGGCCTCTCGGTGGTGAGCACGACACGGGTTCCCATGGGGGTCCTCTGGACGTCGAGTCCACCGAATCCCGCACGGCTGACCTCTTTCATGAGGTACTCCTTGAGGAGGACCCTGCGGACGTTCTCGGCAACGAACTTTCTCTCTGATGCCATTTCACTCAACCTCCTGGATGATGATCTCGAGGTTCACGGTCTCCTGGTTCCACGGGGTGGCGCGTCCGTGTGCCCTGGGCATGTGTCCGGGTATGGTGCGTCCCCTGGAGACGGAGATGGTGGAGATCGCCATGTTCGAAACCTCGAGTCCCTTGAACTCCGCGTTGGAAGCGGCGCTGTTGAGGACACCGAGGATGTGCTTTGCTGCCTTGACGGGGTACCTTCCGGGACCGACGCCGGGCTTGTGGGAGACGCGCTTGTTGTATCTCTTGAGGGGGACGGGCCTCTTCTTGGCGATGACGTCCTCCAGAGCCTTCCTGGCGGCCTCGACTTTCATTCCGCGAATCATTCCCGCGACCTCGCGAGCGAACTTGGGGGAGACGGGCATCTCCTTTCCAAGGGCCTTTGCAGTCGTGTCGGGGTCTGCTACTGCTGTGTATCCTGAAACCATGACTTCACCTCACTTGAGCGGCATGAACTTCGAGGATCTGGTAGCACCGACTCCGGGTCCGGAGTGCTGAGGAGCCTTCCTGGTGACAGCGAACTCACCGAGGAAGCATCCGATCATCTCGGGCTTGATCTCAACGTCCTTGAATTCTTTTCCGTTGTATATGCTGACGGTCTTTCCGACGAACTGGGGCACGATAGGCAGGTCCCTGCGGTGGGTCCTGACGACTGCTCCGGGCTCAGCCTTCACGAGCTTGTCGTAAAGGAGCTGCTGCTCGTAGTTGAGTCCGCGGAGGTACGTCCTCCTTGCCCTGGAAGGCAGGAGTCCGAGTATGTCGTCGAAGGGCATGGACAGAAGCTCCTCCATGTTGAATCCACGGAAGAGGAACTCCTTCTTCCTCCTCGCCTGGATTGCGGATGCTTTCTTCCTGGACTTCCTCCTCGAGGCCTTTGCCGATCCTGCAATAATCTTCTTTGCCATTGCAATCACTTCTTAACTTTCTTCTTAGGAGGCAGGAATCCTACCTTCTGACCGGTCGATGCGGTTCTCTTCTGACAGTTGGGGCCTCCGACGTGAGCGTGGCTTCCTCCTCCGTGGGGGTGGTCGACAGGGTTCATGGCGACACCCTTGGTCTTGAAAGCGGCGGTGGACCTGGACCTGAGGGTCAGGACGTTCTTTCCCGCTTTCGCCAGGGGCTTGTCTCCCCTTCCTCCTCCAGCGACGACTCCGATGACGGCGCGGCAGGTAGGGCTGAACTCTTTGATTACTCCGGAGGGCATCTGCACCATGACCTTCTCTCCTCTGGAGACGACGGTGGCGCTGGATCCTGCGGTCTTGACGAACTTTCCTCCGTCTCCGGGCCTTGCCTCGATGTTGTTGATGAGGGTTCCCTCAGGGATCTTGGCGAGCTCGGAGATGTTTCCGGCTGCGACGACGTCTCCGCCGATGAGGATGGTCTGTCCGACCTTGGTTCCCTCGACTGCGAGCTGGTAGTCGGTCCTTCCGTTGATGTCGAGGACTGCCAGAGGGCAGGTCCTTCCAGGAGCCTGGATGAGGTCCTTGATGATTGCGGTCCCCTCGGGGATCGCGGGAAGCCTGACATCGTCCACGTGTCTGTGGCTGGGCGAGCGGTACAACGAGGTTCCGCGGCCCCTCCTCTGTGTGATTAATCTCTTTCCCATTTCACTCACCCTCAGTACATGACTCCGACTCTGGAACCGACTTCCTCTGCGGAATATCCGTCCGCGAGCTTGATGATCGCGTGCTTTCCGTCCTTCTGGATTCTGACCCAGACCTTCTCGACCTTGACCTCGAAGCGGGCTTCGACGGCGGCTTTGATGGCGGGCTTATCGGCTTTCCTGTGGACGATGAACTCGATCTTGTTGGCGTCCTTGTGGTTCATCGCTTTCTCTGTGTAGTAAGGGCTGATGAGGACATCGCTCTGCTTCATTCTGTCCAGCCTCCCAGTGCTTCGATTGCGGATTTAGTGTAGACGGTGAGCCTTCCTGCGTCTCCTCCGGGTGCCAGGATGCTGGTGTTGAGGGTCTTGACCTCCTCGATAGTGACTCCAGGGATGTTGGATGCGCTCTTGAAGATGGGTGCGGCCCTCTCATCGTCCTTCACGACGACGAGAACGGAGACGGGGGTGCGGTACTTCCTGTTCCTCATGGTTCCCCTTCCGGCGCGGATCTTGCGTCCGTCCTTTGCGCGGTCGAGGTCGTATCCGATTCCGATCTTCTCGAACAGATCGATGACCTCGGAGGTTGCTTTGATGTCGGCGAAGGCGTCATCGACCACGATGGGGAAGGTGACTGCGTCGTCGAACTTGTGTCCGCGTGCTTTGACGCATGCTGCGCGGCCGGTGGCTGCGACTGCGGACTGGCGAGCGATCTTCAGCTCTTTCTTGTTGACTTTCTGGTCCCAGATCCTCTCGGGGACTGGAGGGTGCGCTCTCCTTCCGGAGACGTTGTTGGGCGATTCGGTGGCCTTCCTGCCGTCGTGGACACGCTGAACACGGGCGGTTCCGCGTCCCTTTCCCCAGGTGCTGACGGAGTGCCTCATTCCTGCTCCGGGAGCGGGTCCGTAGGGCTGCCTCTTGTTGGCTGCCGCGGCGAGGACTGCCTTCTTGATTATGTCAGGCCTGTAGGGGGTGGTGAACACGGCAGGAACCTCGATGGTCTCTGCGACTGCTCCGCTGACTGAATAGACGTTAGTGGTTGCCATTTACTCATGCCCCCTGCTTAGAATCGGTGGAGACGTAGGTGACTTCGACGGCATCCATGCTGGCCTTCTTGGGAGCCCTGGTGGCGTCTCTGAACCTGATGAGCCTCTTGGTGGGTCCGGGGACGGATCCGTGGACGAGGACGTAGGTGTTCCTGACCTCGCCATAGTTGATGAAGCCTCCCTTGGGGGTGACCTCTGCTCCGTCGGCTCCGACCTTGACGATCTTCTTGTTGAACTCGGTTCTCTGGTGGTATCCCATCTGACCGGATCCGGGAACGGTGGATCTCACGTAGCCGGGTCTCTTAGGTCCGAGGTTACCGATTCCGCGGCGGTGCTTGCTGTTCCTGTGGGACAGAAGCTTGACTCCCCAGCGCTTGGTAACTCCCTGGAATCCCTTTCCTTTGGTGACGGCGATCACATCGATCAGCGCGCCCTCGGCGACGAAGTTGTCGAAGGAAACCTCGGTTCCGAGTATGCTCTTAGCGTAGGCGACCCTCTCGTCGATGGTTCCTCCGCCGATCCTCAGCTCCATGATGTCGGGGACCTTCTTGGGGACTCCGGAGACCATCTTGGGCTGGGTGTACGCGAGAACGCGGACATCCTCGATGTCCAGTCCGTCGTACCTGGCGAAGCTTGCCTCGTTGTATTTGGCCTTCTCTGCGGGGGCGTCGCCCTCGGTCTCTGCTCCGCTCTTGGGGAGGCACATGCGCCTCGACAGGAGGGAATCGAGATCGTTGGCCCATACCTCGCCAGCGGTCTTCAGGCCGAGAATGCTGTTCTCGTAGAACCTGACCGCTGCGATCTTCATAGGGGGGACTTCCACGACGGTGACGGGCACCTGGACTTCGAGTCCGGAGGTGGTGCTCTTGGCGCGGCTGTCCACTATGAGCGCATGGGTCATGCCGGCCTTGTAACCAGCGAATCCCTGGATTTTGGGGGTACCGCTGATCTCGGGCCAAGAGTCGAGCCTTGGGGTCTGCGACTTTGCTCTCTTCCTAGGGCCGTATGCCCTAGATCCTCTCTTAGGACGTCTTCTTTGTGGCATATTTGACACATACCTGCGAGGGTTTCTTCGCTAACCTCGCGATTTATCAGACGAACGTCTTAATGCTCCGACCGTGACGCCTATGTGCCGTCAGAATTCCCGAAGGAAGACGGCGAGATGTGGGTTGCTTTCGCATTGCCCGATACGTCTGGTCGGACACTATTATGTCCAATCCAAGCGATGGTATAAGCAACTGGTATATGAACTTACCCGTTGGCAAACATTACGCGCGCACGTATTAATAAAAAAGAAAGCAGCGGAACCGGGAAGGTCCCGCCGTTTGATCAGAGGGTGCCTTCCTTGGCCTTCTTCTGGGCCCTCTTCATGCGGGCCTTGGCGTCGAAGCCGGTCGCCTTCTCCGCGAACTCGTTGAGCTTCCTCTTGCTGTCGAGGACGTCCGCGTCGGCGACTTTCGAGGGGTCGATGTCCTTGTTGACGGTGACGATATCGAGGACCGTCTTCGATACGATCTTCGCCTCGATCCTCTCCATGATGCCGTATGAGGAGACGCATCCTCCGTCGATCTCGGAGACGTTGCCGAACACCTGCTGCATGATGTTCTTCAGGCCGTCTCCTTCTATGTTCTTGTACCAGCCTTTCTTGATGTCGAAATCCGTCACTTTATCAAACCATCCTAAGCGTTAACTCGTTTTCGAATCCCCTCTCGAGGTCCGCCGGGGACCCGAGCAGGTTCTCTGATTCCATGTAGGCTCTCCACCTGGCCTCGCACGGGCAGGTGACGGAGAGGTCCGATATGTCCTGCGAGAAGCTGAAGCGCTCCACCGCATCCAAAACCTTCTTGTCGCACTCGCCGCAGTTGTGGACGCCCCTCTGGGCTCCTCCTCCGGACGGCGACGACATCAGCCTAGCGTGCACGGTTCCATGCAGCTGCCTGAACACCTCGACGAGGGACCAGATCCACGGGGACCTGAACTCGCCCCTCTTCCACAGGCGTTCCACGTACGTCCCCCTCTGGACATTCAGCGGGTTGACCGATATCTCGTCCGAGAACTCGTCAGCGAACCTCGCGGAGGCCACCGAGTCGCGGATGGCCATGGACTCCGTCATGAAGGGTGTCTTCAGCAGCAGATACGTCCTCACGGCGAGCCCGTTCTGCTTGAGCAGAAGCCCGGCCCTGCGTATGTCGTCAGGGGTGAATCCCTTATGGACGGCGGTCGCCAGGACCTCTGGGTCGGAGCTCTCCAGCCCGAGGGCCACCGTGGCGTTCCTGGGCAGCGTCTTCACGGTCTCCTCCGTGATGAACTCCGGACGGCTCTCGAACAGGAGGCGAGAGCATCCGGAGAAGGCCTCGTAGAACTTCTCCCTCACCGACGGCGGGACCTCGTTGTCGTCGAGGAAGCTTCCGGACGTGTATATCTTCACGAACGGCTCCCCCTTGTATCTGGACAGGGCCTGATCCAGCTGCTTGAGGAGGTCATCCTCGGATACATCATGCAGCGAAGCCTCCCTGTATCCGCACATGGTGCATCCGCCATGCTTGACCCAGCAGCACCCGTTGGTGCGCATGATCACGACCATGGCGCGGACCTTCTCTCCGCCCGCCATGTCGTCCTCCTTCCAGAGCGCTTCCAGCTCCGACGGGGATCTCTTATCTTTCATCTGACGAAACACCATCCTCGTCATCCATCCAAGCGGATATAACGTTTTGTCGGAAAAACACACGCGTTAAAGAACGACCTGTTACTCGTAAGATAGTTATAAGGATGGATTCGATGACCATAACGGTAAGCCAAATGGCCAGAAAAATCATAGTGATCGGCTCGGGCGCGGCTGGAATGACAGCGGCTTCCACCGCAAAAGCTAGGAACCCGTCAGCCGAAGTAACGATATTCACCGAGGACGAGGACATCGCATACTCGCCCTGCGCCATCCCCTGGGGAATCGAAGGGAGGACCGGATGGGACGACATCGTCATGCACACGCCCAGCTACTACGAGAAGGAGCGCGGGATAAAGGTGTACACCAGGACGAAGGTCGATTCCGTCGACGACGCCGCGAAAACTGTCACTGCCGGAGGGAGCACGTACCAGTACGACTCCCTCGTCATAGCCACGGGCGGAAGGGTGTTCGTCCCTCCCATACCCGGAACAGACCTGAAGAACGTCTTCATCGTGAGGACGGTCAAAGACGGAAAATGCATACAGGAAGCCCTCAAGGACGCCTCCAAGGTCGTCATCGGAGGAGCTGGAGTCATAGGGCTCGAGCTCGCCGTGTCGATGAAGGAGATGGGCAAGGACGTCACCGTCATCGAGATGATGGACCAGGTCATCCCGCGCATAGCGGACAAGGACATGGCCGACATCATCCAGAAGCACCTCGAGGAGAAAGGCATCAGATTCGTCATGAAAGCGCCCATCCAGTCGGTCAACGGGGACGGAAAGGTCTCCGGAGTCACCGCCGCAGGAGCGGAGTACCCCTGCGAGGTCATGATCTTCGCCACCGGCATCCGCGCCAACCTGGACATACCCAAGGCCCTCGGCCTGGACATCGGACAGCTCGGAGCGCTCGTCGTGTCGCCCACCCTCCAGCCCTACAGGAGGGGGCGCCTGGTCCCCGACATCTACGTCGCGGGAGACCTCGTACAGTGCGAGTCCGCCATCATGCCCGGAGCCACAATGAGCCAGCTCGGCTCCACCGCGGTGAAGCAGGGGCGCGTGGCAGGACAGAACGCCGCAGGATGCCCCAAGGCCCTGTTCGGACCCGTTGCCAGCCCCTGGGTCAGCGTCATCGGCGACAAGCAGATCGCCGGGACCGGGCTCTCCACCGGGCTCGCCGTCTGGTACGGCGTGAACGTCGTGGAAGGGAAGGCGGAAGGGCTCACCCGCGCCAGGTACTACCCCGGCGGAAAGGAGCTCATCGTCAAGGTCCTCGCCGACAGAGCGACGCACAGGATCATCGGAGCGCAGATCATAGCCGGAGAGGAAGCCACAGGTCGCATCGACTGGATGACCTCCGCCATCGTTTCCGGCATGACTGCAGAGGAGTTCCTGGTCCGTGCCGAGAACGCGTATTGCCCGCCGACCTCCATGGTCAGGGACCCGGTGTTCGGGGCCGTGGAAGAGGTCTGCAGGAAGCTAGGCCAGTGATAGAAGATGGACTACGACGAGTACAGGGAGCTCTACAGCAGCCTCAAGACCGCCAAGGACGTCGAGAGACTGTCCGGCGAATACGACGACAGGCTCCTGGACACCCTGTTCACGCAGAAGACGAGCAGGGAGGTCAAGAAGAACTTCTACCGCGTGAAGCAGAACTCGAAGCGCATGCTGAACGAGTGGAGCAAGGGGAAGTCCATCGTCTCCCTCGCTGACAAATACCGCTTCCCGCCCATCCTGGTGGCGATGTTCATCTTCCTGGAGGACGGAGCGTCGAAGAAGGAGTTCTGGAGCTACATCAACGACCCGAACCTCCTCGAGAGCGAGGAGACCGCCAACGAGGTCCGCGAAGCCGTGAAGAACGACATCGTCTACTCCCCCGAGGCCAACAACCGCCAGAAGGAGCGCGGGATCTGGGGAGAGAACCTCCTCCACGAATGGCTGGACGGCCAAGGCGTCGGATACCGCACCGAGAACGACCTCCGCGGCACGGAGTCCACCAAGACCCCGGACTGCCTCCTCGACTACCCCGTCATGTACAAGGGCCATAAGATTTGCTGGGTCGAGAGCAAGGCCTCCTTCGGCGACAACATCGAGTTCAGGTTCAACTCCCGCAAGCAGCTGGTACCTTACACCCAGCTCTTCGGCCCAGGCCTGGTGGTCTACTGGGTAGGATGCCTGGACGACCTGGAATGCCCCGAAGGCGTGTACGTGAGCGACATATCCGTCATGGATGTGAAGCTCGACAAGTGGGAAAAATGAATCTCCGAGGAAGCCCCGGACGGACGAGGTTCATGCGTCCGCCCGGCTTCCCGGATGAATGTATTTTTCGATTTTCAGAATCAGTCGTTCTCCTGGCGGAGCTCCCCGAGGGTTCCCTCCCTCTGGGCGAACGCGTTATGCTTGTGGATGGACTCCTCGGACTCGCTGGTGACATCCACATAGACGTCGTCGGGGAGGTCCTTGTACTTCTCCACCACGCGCTTGAGGACACCTCTGACGACATCCTCGACGAACTTGGTCTTGTTGTGGGCATTGATGATGACCTGTCCCTCGTCCGGCCTCTTCAGGAGCTCGTAGGTGGGCGAGGAGAACGAATCCTCCACGAGGTCGATGAGGTCGTCGGCTTCGACGTCTATTCCTTCGCGACACTCCAGGACGAGCTTGCAGACGTTCCTCTGGTTGTGGGTCATGACAGGGAGGTCTCCCTCGTATCCCAGCATCTCGGTGACGGTCTGCTGTCCGCAGGGGCAGGCGGTCATTCCGATGACCTTGACCCCGATCTTCTTGAGCAGGACCCCGTCGCGCTCGATGTGTGCTCCGCCGAGAAGGCCGTAGGTCTCGAAGGTGTCCTTCCCGAGAGGGGTGACGTTGTGGCGGAAATACTCTGCGACGATCTTCACATCGGCGGTCTGGGCGTACTCGTGGTGTACCAGGAGGCGCTTGCACATGTCGGCCGCCATATCCTCGATGCCGGTGACGGGCTCGGACATGCTCTGGAGGACGACCTCGTTGAGGACCTCGACGTTCCTGGACATGTGCGACCCCTTCTGGCTTCCAGGAAGGTCGACGAAGATGTCGATGGAGCAGTTGAGGGAGTTGTTGAGCTTCTTGCCAAGTCCTTCCCTGTGGACTATCACGGGTTTACGCACTCCTTTCACGCCGACGCGCGTGAGCTTGTACGCGGCTTCCCCTTTGCCGTACTGAAGGTCGCATTTCAATGCCATGATGTCCCGACGTACCATCATTGCCTAATTAAGCATTATCTTACAACAAAAACTGTAGATGAAGTTCCGTCGACCGCGAAAAAATATAATCGGCGTCGGAAGTTGCCTGTTCCATGTATTGCGGAGTGGACGAGGCTGGAAGGGGGTCCGTGATGGGCCCTCTCGTGGTCGGAGCCGTGTTCGTCGAGTCAGATGACATCCTTCTAGACATCGGAGTGAAGGATTCGAAGAAGCTGACGCCGAAGAAGCGCGAATCCATGTACGAGCAGCTCACGTCCTCCGTCCCGGGATGGAGCGTGTCGATAGCGTCTGCTGCCGACATAGACAGGCTCAGGAAGTCCATGAGCCTGAACGAGATCGAGATGGACATGTTCTGCGAGGCTGTTACAAGGTATCCTGCGTCCGAGGTGATAGCCGACTGCCCAGACGTGAACGAGACAGGGTTCACCACCAGGTTCAAGGCTGCTCTCAAAACCGATGGAACGGTTATAGCAAAGCATAAAGCGGATGACACATACCCCGTGGTATCGGCAGCATCCATCATCGCCAAGGTGACGCGCGACAGGATGATGGAGGAGATCCGCCAGAGGTTCGGAACGGACGTCGGAAGCGGATATCCTAGCGATCGTCACACAATGGAGTTCATCGAGAACTGGATCAAGGAGAACGGGAAGGCGCCCGAAGACGTGCGCTGCTCCTGGGAGCCTGTCAGGGTCATGCTCTCGAGAAGATCCAACACGAAAATCAGCGATTGGTGAATCAAATGACCATGGAAAACGAAATCAGAGCCGTTATCGACAAATTCCACAAGAAGGTCGAGAGCGACCCGGAGCTCAAGAAGGAACTCATGCCCATCAAGAAGACCATCAACATGGATCTTGGGGAGGAGGCATACGGCTTCAGGATCGAGGATGCTCACGTCAAGGAGTTCAGGACCGAACTCATGGACAACGCTGACATCATCGTCACCACCACTCCCGAGAACCTTCGCAACCTCATGAACGGAACCCTCAGGCCTATGAAGGCATACGTCCTCAAGAAGATCAAAATCAAAGGAAAGCTTGACGACGTCATGTTCCTCAAGAAGTTCTTCTGAAACCACAAGCCCTTTCAGAACGGGATTATTTATCGTCTGAAAGGGTAAATTTATATATTAAACCATCCTAGGGTGTTCTATAGCGAGGTGGGGTAGCCAGGATATCCCGTCGGGCTCATAACCCGGAGACCGGTCGTTCAAATCGACCCCTCGCTACCATTCCTTTATCCATCATTTATCTCGTGGACCGCCCTATGGATTTCCATCCGGCGGTTCGTTTCAAGTTGAACGAGGGGTTCCCTGGCGGAGAAGTCCTTGCGCAGCGTCATCCATCCAGATCGGAGAGCATATCGTAAGCCGTGCTGTATCCGGCGTTCGCGGAACGCTTCAGCCATCTGATGGCCTCGTCCCTGTTCTTTTCGAAATCCTTTGCAAGCAGGATCTTCGCGACGTTGTACATCGCCTCCGGGATGCCCTGATCCGCCGCGAGAAGAAACAGTCTGAGCGCCTCGTCGAGATCCGGTTCGGTCCCCCTGCCTGACCAGTACATGAAGCCCAAGGTAAACTGCGAGATGGCATCCCCGTGTTCCGAGGCGGTCGTCAGGTAGCGCAAAGCACGGCCGAGGTCCTGCGGCACGTTCATGCCGTAATAGAACTCCTTCCCGAGGAAGGCGCACATCTCCGGGTCGCCTTCCTCGCACAGCTGTATGCAAACCTTCAGCTTCTCTTCCATCGTGGGTTCCATCGTATCTGGGCTCCTTTCCTGTCCGATCATTGTGCGCAATGTACTCTGTTTAAGGGGTCGGGCGGCTTCCGGACATCCTGCGGCAGACGATACTGGCGCCCTGTCCTGACTCGGTGCTTCAGGGCGATGTCCCGCAGAGATGATCCGGTCCCGGCGGAAACCGGGTCAGTCAACAATGCAAACGTCAAACCCTGGTATAAGCATCAATCCGAACCTGATCTCGGAAATAAAAAGCGTTCCCTCCGAAGAGGGATGAGATGTTTATCCTTCTTCAGAGAAGCTCTTTGGCCTCTTCGGGGGTCATGTCGAGAGCCTTCAGCATGTAGGAGAGGGCCTTCTTCCCGAACGGGGCGCGGGCCTTGGGGTCTTCCATGATCTCCCCGTAGGCCGCCATGGCGGTGTTGTAGTACTCGATGGCGAACTCGCTGAAAAGGCTGGCCGACATGGATTCGTCGATCTCGGCTGCTTCGCAGTAGGCCTTCTCCGCCTCGTCGAACTTGTTGATGGAGATGCAGAACTGCCCGTAGGACTGGTAGTAGTCCACGCGCTCGGGATCCAGCTCTATCGCTTTGTTGTAAGCCTCGATGATCTCGTCGACGCTGATCTTCGCACCGGCCATTCCGGATGCGAAGTTTCCGCTCTCGGCTTTGCAATACCAGACGTCTGCGTTGTCTGGGAACTCCGCTGTCAGCTTCTTGAAAGCCGTGTAGGCTTTTTTGAAATCCCCCTCGTCCATCGCTTTCATCGCGGTGGCGATCTTCTTCTCGGGCGTAGCCTCTGCCATGACGGTACGTACTCCTGGGAGGATAAAAAACGCTTTGACAAAGCCTTATAAAGAGCACCTGACCATGTTAAAGCATGAAGCCTTGGAAAGAGGTCGCGGCATCGGTCCTGCCGGAAGGATTCGACATCATGGACTGGAGCTTTCCGGTGCACGACGCGGAGGCCTTCGCCAGAGGAAGAGCGCTCTGCGCCGAGAACAAATGCGGCAGCTACGGGTGCTCATGGGGATGCCCGCCGGGATGCGATCTGACCGTGGAGAAGGTATCGAAGGACTATTCTAGAGTGGGCATCGTGAAGAAGAGGTACGAGGTCGACTTCTCGGACAAGGCCGCCCTCGATAAGCTCGGGGACGACCTCCAGACGTACGTGAGGAACATAGTGCTCGCTCTCAGGAAAGAGGGGTACAAGAGCATGGGCTTCGCCGACGGAGGATGCCGCTACTGCGGAGTCTGCTCCTACCCGGAACCCTGCAGGTACCCGGAGATGCTGGTCCCGTCGATATCCGTCCTGGGGCTGAACCTCAAGGAGTACATGGCGTCCAACGGCGAGGAATTCAGGTTCGAGGACGGGGTCGTCACGCTTTACGGATTCATAATGATGCGAAGCCTCGACATTCTTTATTAATAATGTATCCGTTAGACCAGACCAGGTCTGACAATGGACAGAGAAACCGTGGAAAGGGTCGCGCGCGCGGCCCACATCAAGCTCACAGAGGCCGAGCTGGAAGCCTACAGCAAGGACCTCAACGACATCCTGTCTTACTTCGAGCTCCTGGACGAGGCTCCGGACTGCGATGGATTCGGCGTGAACCCGATAGAGGTAGCCGACGTGCTCAGGGAGGACGAGCCCCACATGGAGCTGGATCCCGATGTTCTCCTGAAGGACATGGACACCTACGAGAGGTACGTTAGGGGGCCGAGGCTGTCATGACCATGAATGACATCCTATCCAAGCTCAAAGCGACCAACGACAGATACTCCATGTTCCACGCCATGACCGAGGACAGCGACCCGGGAGAATCGAAGTTCCTGTTCTCCGCCAAGGACAACCTCACCTCCTGCGACATGGAGACCTGCTCCGGATCCAGGATCCTCATCGGCTACAGGCCGGCCTTCGATGCGACCTCCATAGCCAAGATGAGGGCGGCCGGCGGGAAGCTCATAGGCAAGTGCAACATGGACGAGTTCGGATTCGGAACGTTCTCCAGCAACTCAGGATTGGAGATACCCAGGAACCCCTACGACCTCGAGAGGGCGTGCGGAGGGTCCTCCGGAGGGTCCGCCTGCGCTGCCGCCGTGTTCGAGGACCACGTCTCGCTCGGAGTCTCCACCGGGGGGTCCATCTGCTGCCCCGCCTCGTTCTGCGGGGTATACGGCATCGCCCCCACCTACGGACGCGTCTCCAGGTACGGGCTCATCGACTATGGGAACTCCCTGGACAAGATTGGAGTGATCTCCGCCAGAGCGGGAGACCTCAGGAGATACGTGCATGTCATCGCCGGGAAGGACGAGAAGGACCCCACGTCCTGCGTCCAGCCCGAGCTCAAGGACGAAGGCAGGAAGCTGAAGTCCGTCGCCATCCCCAAGGAAGGGGTGGAAGGCCTCTCCAAAGACGTGGAGAAGACGTTCAACGACTCCGTCGAGGCGCTGAAGGGCATAGGAGTCGACGTCGAGCACGTGGAGATGCCATCTCTGAAGTACGCCATGCCCGCATACTACGTCCTGGCGACCTCCGAGGCGTCCACCAACCTCGCCAGATACGTCGGAATGAGATACGGGCAGCAGAAGGGGGACCTCTCCCTCAAGTTCGACGACTACTTCAGCTCGTTCCGCTCCGAGTACTTCGGGGACGAGGCCAAGAGGAGGATACTCCTCGGAACATACACCAGGATGGCCGGATTCAGGGACAGGTACTACGCCAAGGCCCTGAAGGTCAGGCAGATCGTGATCAAGGACTACAAGCGCGTCCTGGCCGACCACGACGCCGTTCTCGCGCCTACCATGCCGTTCACCGCGCCCAGGTTCGACGACATCTCCAAGATGTCCGCTCTGGACGCCTACAAGGCGGACTATCTGACCATTCCCGCCAACATCGCCGGGACCCCTCACATGTCGGTCCCCTGCGGATACGACGGCGACGGGATGCCCATCGGAATGCAGTTCGTCGCGGACCACTGGAACGAAGAGGTCCTGTTCGACATCGCGGAGAGATGGGAGAAGGGATTCGACATGAAGAAGCCGGAGGTGGGCGCATGAAGATAGGATTGGAGATCCACGTCCAGCTGCCGACCAGGTCGAAGATGTTCTGCTCCTGCCCCACCACCGACGCCCCTGCGCCGAACACCCACGTGTGCCCCACCTGCCTCGGGATGCCTGGTTCCAGGCCTGTCCTCAACAGGAAGGTCCTGGAGTACGGCATCATGCTGGCGAAGATGCTCGGATGCAAGGTCGCGGACACCACCTGGTTCTCCAGGAAGACCTACTTCTACCCGGACATGTCCAAGAGCGTCCAGATCACCCAGTACGACAACCCCATCGGAGAGAAGGGGGTCTACTACCTGAACGGCAAGAAGCCCATCAGGATCACGCGCATCCACGTGGAGGAGGACCCTGGGAAGACCAAAAGAGTCGGAGACCTGTCGTCGCTGATAGACTACAACAGGTCCGGGATCCCCCTGGCCGAGATAGTCACCGAGCCCGACATATCCACCCCCGCTGAAGCAAGGGAGTTCCTCGGACAGCTCATAGAGGACATCAGGCACGTCATAGACCTCCCCGGAGACGGCGAGAGGAGCATCCGCTGCGACTGCAACATCTCCGTCGGGAAGGAGAGGTGCGAGGTCAAGAACGTCACCGGGCTGAAGAACGTCGAGAGGGCGCTGACCTTCGAGATGATCAGGCAGACGAAGATCCTCAAAGCTGGCGGGAAGATCGACCGCGAGACCCGCAGGTTCGACGAGGAGCGCGGAGTCACCATCTCCGTCAGGAAGAAGGAGTTCGAGGCGGACTACGGATACATCGACGAGCCCGACCTGGGGATCTACCACCTGAAGGAGATGGCCGACGCCATCAAGATCAAGGAGAGCCCCCAGAAGATGGCCCTCAGGCTCGCCCACGAGTACGGCATCGACCAGAAGGCCGCCAAGCAGCTCGTCACGACCTCCGTAGGCCTCGCAGAGACCTTCGAGACCGTCGCCAAGGAGCTGGGAGTCCATAACGCGGTGAAGTGGGTGTCCGGTCCTGTCAGCGCCGGATGGAAGGCCATGGAGGCCCGCGGAGGAAGCCCCGACAACGTCATCCCCATCATCAGGAAGTTCGCCAACGGAGAGATCACCGACACCGAGTGCGCCCTGGAGATCAAGTGCGCCATGACCGGCGAGTCGGCCGAATCCGTGAAGGGGGCCTCCGGAGACCTTGACAAGATGGTCAACGAGTTCCTGGACCAGAACCCCGCCATCATAGCGGACTACGCCAAGAACGAGAAGGCCGCCAACAAGGCGATCGGCTTCGTCATGAAACAGAGCGGAGGAAAGTTCTCTTCCGCGGAGGTCGTGGAAGCCGTCAGGAAGGCCATCGAGTCGAGGATGTGAACGGGTGGAGTTCGAGGACGTGATCAGGCAGAGGTACTCCGTCAGGAAGTACAGCGACCGGCCTGTCGAGGACTGGAAGATCCAGAAGATGCTCGAGGCCGCCCGGCTCGCCCCTACGGGGAAGAACAAGCAGGGCCAGCGGATCTACGTCCTCAGATCCCCCGAAGCGGTGAAGAAGATCAGCGAGCTGTGCATGATGATCTTCGGAGCCCCCGTCGTGATGCTGGTGTTCGCCAAGAAGGGAGAGTCCTGGATAAGCAGGTTCACCGGAAGGGACATCGCGGAGACGGACACGTCCATAGTCACAGACCATATGATGCTCCAGGCCACGGACCTCGGCCTGGGCACCTGCTGGGTCGGATATTTCGATCCGAAACCCATCTGCGAGGCGTTCGGGATCCCAGACGACCTCGTCCTCATGCACATCCTTCCCGTGGGATACGCCGCGGAGGACTGCGAGCCTGGTCCGCTCCACTTTCAGAGCAAGGAGATCTCGGACTTCACGACGTTCCTTTGAAACTTGCGGTCTAAAACCGATGAAACTTGCGGTCTAAAACCGATGAAACTTGCGGTATTTGATTTATACACCCTTGGTGATAACCAAATATGACCCTGGAACCTGACGGATACCTCCCGAGGCTCATAGAGAAAGAGATCTGCACCGCCATGAAAGCCGCAGGAGCTGTGAGCATAGAAGGCCCGAAATCATGTGGAAAGACATGGTGTTCCAGGAAATTCGCTAACAGCGAGTTCTCACTGGTGGACCCTGCTGACAATTTCATCAATCGTGAAATTGCTAACATGGACCCTGCGGCTGTATTGAAGGGAGAACGCCCGCATCTGATAGACGAGTGGCAGGAAGTACCCAGGATCTGGGATGCAGTTCGCTACTCCGTAGACTTGGACGGTTCCAAAGGGAGCTACATACTGAGCGGGTCGTCTTCAGTCGACATGGGATCGCTCATGCATTCGGGAGCGATGCGCATCATCAGCGTAAGGATGCGCCCCATGTCCCTCTTCGAATCGAAGGATTCCCTCGGGTCGACATCTCTACCGAGCCTTTTCGACGGGTCGTTCGAGATGTCCAAGGGGAAGTCGTGCAGCCTCGAAGAATTGGCGTGGCTGATCGTCCGGGGAGGGTGGCCGGGCAATCTGTCCTTGAAAGAGGATCAGGTGAAACTAGCGATGGGCAGCTACATGCACAGAGTCTGCGGCGTGGACGCGCAGAAGATCGACGGTAAAAGAAGGAATGTCGAAGGGCTTCGCCGTACGCTACGTTCCCTTGCCAGGAACGAGAGCACTATGGCCTCCAAATCCAGGATAGCCTCGGACATCAAAGAGTTCGAATCCGAAAGCATAGATGACGAGACGGTGTCCGACTACATGGACATCTTCGAAAGGCTGTATCTCAGAGACGATCAACCTGCGTACAATCCCCACCGCCGGTCCTCGTACAGGGTCGGAAAGGCTCCGAAACGGCATCTGGCGGACCCTTCCCTCGCGGCCACCGCACTGGAGATCGGTACGAAAGAGCTCTCCACCGACCTCAAGACAATGGGCCTCCTGTTCGAATCGCTCTGCGAACGGGATCTCCGGATATACGCCCAAGCTTCGGGAGGATCCTTGCACCATTACCGCGACCACAGCGGGAAAGAGATAGACGCCGTCGTGGAGATGCCAGGAAAAGGGTGGGGGGCATTCGAGATAAAGCTGGGCCAGAACTCTGCGGATACAGCCGCCGCGAACCTCCTGAAGATAAGGGATTCCATGGAGAGCAAGGAGCCGGGATCGGGACCTTCGGTTATGTGCGTCCTGACCGGCACTGGAAGCCTGGCCTACCGCAGGGAGGACGGGGTATACGTCGTCCCGATAACCAGCCTCGGCCCGTGATGCCGCCATCACCGAAGGCAGATTCGACATCATGAGGCATAAGATCGTTCCAGAAGCCAATCCACAACGTTTCTGATCATGATTCCATTATCATTGCCCAGTCCGAAACGGTCCAGCGTCAGCACCGTCTTGGGATAGCTGTCCGCAGGACGCATCAAAGCCCTGGTCTCCCTTTCCCTCGTACCGTCCGTCATCAGTGTCTGGCATACCTGATAGTACTCGATCTCGCCGTCTCTGGATGCTATGAAATCCACTTCTGAATCCCTGTAGCTGCCCACTCTCACCTTGTACCCTCTTCTCAAGAGCTCGACATAGACTACGTTCTCGAGTGGCCTGCTCAAGTCGGTCCCAGCAACCAGATCCGACGCTGCCTTTCTGAGACCGAGGTCCATGACATAGTATTTGGAATTGGTTCTCAGCAGCTTTTTGCCCACGGCGTCGTACCGATTGCATTGGAGAACCAGGAACGCCTCCTCCATCGCATCCAGGTACATCCCTACCGTCGATTCGGACAGACCCGTCTCCTTTGCTATGGAGGCTTTGTTGGTTATGTTCCCTATGTTGGAGAACAGGAACCTGGCGATCGCCCTCACCTTCGAAGGATCCCTCACGTTCACATGTCTCAGGACGTCCTTTATCACGATGGTGCTGTAGACGCCTTCAAGATAATCCATCACATACCTCGAACCTCTGGACAGGTCTATTCCGGGGAGGCCTCCGTATTCGAGATAATCCCGCATCGCCGCCTCTCCATCTGAGTACTCGTGCATCCTCATGAATTCGGATAGAGACAGCGGAAATACACGAATCTCGACATGGCGTCCGGAGATGTGGGTAGCCAGTTTCGATGAAAGCATATCCGAATTAGAACCAGTTATGTAAACGTCGCAGTTGCCCATCGACACCAATCCGGACAAGGTGAGCTCCCATCCCTCCACATTCTGGATCTCGTCCAGAAGGACATAATACGGATCGTCCGTCGTGATTCTTTTCGAAAGGAACTCGTTCAAAAGGTCCTTGTCCTTTATCCCCTGATACTCGAAATTCTCGAAATTCACCTGGATGATGTTCTCTTTCGGAACACCGGTCTTGATCAGTTCATCGGAATACATCTGAAGGAGGACTGATTTTCCGCAACGTCTCATCCCTGTTATCACCTTGATGACGTCCGTATCTCCACGGCCGGCGCTGATACGCTCTATGTAGCTCCTCCTTTCGAGATACCTCTCCATGATTGATGATGCCCATTGCTATATAAATCCATTATTAATCGAGGATTTTTGCAATCTGTGAATTATTCCACGATTTATCTAGGATTTTTGCAATTAGGAACTAGAAGGGTCACCGCTTGGAACGGATGACTTCGCGGCGGACCTCCTCCTGGGAGACCCCTGAACGCTCCGACGCCTTGGCGATGTCGTCGTGCTCCGGCTTCCATTTCGACATTCCGTGTCCCTCGGATATCTTGACCCTGACATCGCCGTATACGGTCGATACAGTCTCGAACCTGGAAGTTAACTCTACCCTCTCGCACCTGTGCATGCGAACCCCGATGGTAGACGTATGAAGGATGACGGACTTGGCTATGCGCTCCCTGTCGACGTCCTTGCACAGAACAATCATCATATGTCCAGGACGGCCCTTCTTCATCGTTATCGGCAGGACTCCGACATCCAGAGCCCCCTCGTTCATTATGGCGGCGATGGCTTCGCCGATGTCCTCGGGCGTCATGTCGTCGAGGTTACATTCGATCTGGGTCATCGTCGGCATCCCGGGATCGGATTCTCCCAGGAAGGCGCGGAGCATGTCGGCGATCCCTTCGGATTCCTTGCTCCCGAAGCCTGTTCCGACCTTGTCGTAGGACATCAGGGGCATCCTACCGTACTCCTGCGCGAAATGAGAGACGAGAGCGGCGCCGGTGGGGGTGGTGAACTCGCCTTCGACGTCGCCTGCGTATACTGGAACGCCTCTCAGTAGCAGTGCGGTGGCAGGAGCGGGGACGGGAAGGATCCCATGAGCGCATTGCACCTGGCCGTATCCGGTCCTCAGTGGCGATGCGACTATCCTCTCCGCGCCCAGCTTCTCCATGAGCATGCAGGTGCCCACGACGTCCGCGACAGCATCCAGAGCTCCGACTTCGTGGAAATGCACCTCGTCGACGGGCTTTCCGTGCACCTCGGCCTCCGCGGAAGCTATCGAGCCGTAGATTTCCAGTGCATGCCTCTTGACGCTCTCGGAGACGTTCAGACCGGAGATCACGTCGCTGATACTGCCATGGGTGCTGTGATGGTGATGGCGATGGTCGCCCTGATGCTCCTCCTCTCCGCGGACCAGCACGCGCACTCTGATCCCCGATACGGACGACGAGGATGCGTTCTCCACGCGAACCTCCACGTCAGGCATCCCAGCAGCCTTGACCATGTCCTCGAGCTCGCAGGGGTCGTCCAGAAGCCCGCAGAGGGCTCCGAGCATCATGTCGCCGGAAGCACCGGCATTGCAATCGAGATAGATCGTCCTCATAATGGCGCGCTCCTCCTGTCTATCATGCTGGCTATGTATCCAGCTCCGAACCCGTTGTCTATGTTCACCACGCTAACATCGCTGGAGCAGGAGTTCATCATCGACAGCAATGCGGTGACCCCTCCGAACGATGCTCCGTATCCCACGGACGTAGGAACGGCCAGAACGGGAACGTCCACGAGCCCTCCGACCACGGACGGCAGAGCGCCTTCCATGCCTGCCACGACCACCACGGCCCTGGCTCTGAGAAGGTCGTCGGTCTTGTACAGCAGCCTGTGTATCCCCGACACCCCGGCGTCGTATATCCTCACGACCCTGCTGCCTTCGGCCTCGGCTGTGAACGCGGCCTCTTCGGCTACCTTCATATCGCTGGTGCCTGCGGATACGACACAGACCAGGCTGTTCTTCGACGGCTCAGGCTTCTTGCCGACGATGACTATCCCGCAGTCCGGATGATGTTCGGTATCGCTATAGCGTTCCTTGATCAGACTGGCTGTTTCGTCGGGAGCGCGGGTGACGAGAACGCATCCTGCGCCTCCTTCCATGAGCGCTTTCACGATCCCTGCAGTCTGCTCGGGCGTCTTCCCCGCTCCGTATATGACTTCGGTGGCTCCCTGCCTGATGCGACGGTGGGTATCGGGCTTGGCATAGCCCAGCTCCACGAACGGCTCGGCCTTCAGCATGACCTCTGCATCCTCTGGGGAGAGTTTTCCATCTCTGACGTCCTGTAGGATCTGCAGCGTGTTCATTCCGATGGTGGCCTCCGACCGTATGATATCCCCGAATAGTACTTATTGAGAATGGATTCGACTTCCGCGATGCTGTTGTCAAGGACCCTTTTGTCGTGGTCCTGTATCTCGAGGATGCACTGGTCGCCTCTGTCCCTGACGCGGAATCCCGAGAATCCCAATCCGCGAATCTCGTCCTCGGATCTCTCCACTCTCTCCAGCGCCTCTGCCGTGATCGCCGTCCCGGTGGAAATCCTTGTGGCCAGACAGGAGTTGGACGGCATGTCGGCGAACGGCAGGTCCGATTCTCTGGATAGCCTCCTGACATCCGCTTTGGCGATCTCGCATATCCTCAGCGGAGACACAACGCCCAGCTCATCCAGCGCCCTCATACCGGGCCTAGATGAAGGATCGTCGGATGCATTGGTGGCGTCTATGAGGCATCTTTCCTCGATGTCTGCGATCTCGCGGAGCTTCCCGAACAGCACCCTCTTGCACAGGTAGCATCTGTCCGGTCCGTTGGCCGATATCCCGGGATGGGAAAGGGGATCCACGAGGACTATCGAATGCCTTACCCCCAGCGCCTTGGCAAACGAGAGAGCATCCTCGGTCTCGAAATCGGGCTGGAAAGGGCCTTTGGCTGTGCACGCCACGACGTCCGCTCCGCTTGCCACAGCCGCGAACAGCAGATAGGACGAGTCCGTGCCTCCGGAGAACGCCAGCAGCACCCTGGGATTCTCCTCGAAGAATGCTCTCAGGCTCTCGGGTACGATAGACGGATGGAGCTTCATGGCCGGGGTGATGATGTAGGGCGATAAAAAGCAGTAAGGAGGGTGTGAGGGGCCGGAGCCCCTGATTGATCATTCGATCTCGGTCTCGTCGATGTCGCCGATGTCCAGGTCTCCTGCGAGGGAGATGATCTGGAGCTCCTCGAGCTTGTCGTCGTCGACCTTGGAGGGCGAGCCGTCCAGTAGGGAAACCGCCCTCTTATTCTTGGGGAACGCAATGACGTCCCTGATGGACTCCTTGTTCAGGAGGATGGCGCACAGCCTGTCCACTCCGATGGCGATTCCGCCGTGGGGAGGCGCTCCGTAGCTGAGCATCTCCACGAAGTAGCCGAAGTTCCTCTCGATCCTCTCGTCGTCGAGTCCGAGCTTGTGGAATACCTGCCTCTGCATCTCGACGTTGTGGATACGCAGGGAACCGGATCCGAGCTCGTTGCCGTTCAGGCACAGATCGAAGCAGGCTCCGCCCACGTTCTCGTCCATGGGGTCTCCCTCGGGGAGGACGAACGGGTGGTGGAACGCGTCGCACTTGCCGGAGACGGGGTCGACTTCGTACATGGGGCACTGGTCCATCCAGAAGAACTGGAAGACGTCCTCGGGCACGAGTCCGAGGTCCTCCGCGACCTTCTTCCTGAGGAATCCTCCGCCCTCGTAGGTGGCCTTCCAGGGCCCTGCGATGATGAACAGCAGGTCGCCCTCCTCGGCCCCCATGGTCTTCTTGATGTTCTCGAGGATCTCGGGGGTGAAGTACTTCACGATGTTGCTCTCCAGCTTTCCGTCCACGCACCTCATCCAGGTGAGCCCTCCGAGCCCTACCTTCTTGGCGTACTTGATGTAACGATCGACGTCGTTCCTTCCGACCTTCTCGCCGGCGATGTCTGCCTTGAGGTTCATTCCTGCGACGATCCCGCCCTCCGCCAGGATGTTCTGGAAGATCTTGTACGGAGCGTCCTTGACGACCTCTGTGAGCTTGATGAACTCCAGACCGTACCTCATGTCGGGCTTGTCGGATCCGAACCTCTCCATGGCGTCGCGGTATCCGATGTGGGGGAACGGGGTCTGGAGATCCTTTCCGTAGAGTCCCTTCCAGACGTAGCTGACCATTCCCTCCATCATGTCCTGGATGTCCTTCATGTCGACGAAGGACATCTCCAGGTCCAGCTGGGTGAACTCGGGCTGCCTGTCCTTCCTGGAGTCCTCGTCGCGGAAGCATCTGGCGACCTGGTAGTAGCGGTCCATGCTCGCGACCATCAGCATCTGCTTGAACTGCTGAGGGGACTGGGGAAGGGCGTAGAAGGTTCCGGGATGGACCCTGGACGGGACGATGTAGTCCCTGGCTCCTTCGGGAGTGGACCTTCCGAGGATTGGGGTCTCGATCTCGAGGAACCCGTTCTGCTCGAGGTACTGTCTCGCGAGGTGCACGAGCTTGCTCCTGAACTCCATGGCCTGGATCATCTCGGTCCTCCTGAGGTCGAGGTACCTGTACTTCAGACGGACGTCCTCGTTGGGGAGGACTCCTTCTTTCTGGTCTCCGAGCTCGAAGGGAGGCATGACGGAGGTGTTCAGAAGCTCCGCGCTGGTGATGAGGACCTCGATCTCGCCGGTAGGGTTCCTGGAGTCGTCGGTGCCCTCGACCCTCTTCCTGACGATTCCGTCAATGGATACCACGCATTCGCGCGTGAATTTGGACATCTCTGCCGCGATGGCGTCCTTGTCGGCCCCTGCGGGAAGGTCCTCGGGGTCGAAGACGACCTGGGTGATCCCGTACCTGTCGGCGAGGTCGATGAAAGCGACTCCTCCGTGGTCCCTGGAGAACCTGACCCATCCCTGCAGGCATACTTTCTTTCCGAGGTCCGACATCCTCAGATCGCCGCATGTGTTTGTTCTTCTCATAAGAGCACCTGTTAATGAGCCTCGCTATTCTGCAAGCACTATAAAGTATAGTCGGACGATTTCAACGGCTTGAAGCCCGCATAGACGCCTATAAAAGGGGCTGTGTCACAGTATAGGCGGGATGTAGGAGAACGGGTCCTTCTTGATGTCCATGATGACCGAGGTGTTCGTCCTGGTGACCCCCTCGATGGAGTTTATCTTCTTGACGACCGAGGAGAACTCCTCCCTGTCGATGCAGGCTATCCAGGCCATGCAGTCGCTGTCGCCGGTGACGTCGAAGACGGAGACCACCTGGGGTATCTTCGAGATCTTGTCCTGGACCGCGATAACGTCGGACGCGTTGACGTTGACCACGCCCATGAACTCGAACCCGAGCTTCATGTAGTCGATGTTGGCGCGGTATCCGCGGATGACTCCTCTAGACTCCAGGTTCTTGACCCTCTGGATGAGCGTGGATGGATGGACGTCGAGGGTCTTGGCAATCTGCCTGTAAGAGCCTTGGCTGGACGTGCTCAGAAGCTCGATGATGCGCTTGTCCAGTTCGTCGTATCCTTCGAGGCCCATGGAATCTCGGAGAGCATAGCCTTAAAGGATATTTATTATCTCACGCTTAGACAGAGCAGTGATACAATGACCGACGAGATTTTCAGGCGGGACGGATACCTATTCAACTTCGAGGCGGAGGTCGTATCCGTCGAAGGTGACGAGGTCGTCCTCGACACCACCGCGTTTTATCCGGGCGGAGGAGGCCAGGTGTGCGACACCGGCAGCATCCGCGACCGCAGGGTCACAGACGTCCATTACAAGGGCAAGGACATAATCCACGTAGTCCCGGGCAACGACCTCGCGAAAGGCGACATGGTCTGGTGCAGCGTCGACTGGGACAGGCGCTTCGACCTCATGCAGGGACACACCGGAGAGCACCTCCTGTTCTGCTCCCTGAAGAGGCAGTGCCCCGAGCTGACGATAAAGAAGATCTACATCTCGCCGGAGAGCAAGTACGTCATCGTGAACCAGGACCTTACCTGGGAGCAGATCCGCGCCGCTCTGGCTTTCGCCAACCAGGCCATCAGGGACAACCTCCCGGTCACCAAGACCATCATGGACAGGGACGACCCCGACCTGGAGAAGGTCAGGATAAAGCTGGACAGAATCGCCGAGGATGAGGAGATCTCGGTCGTCGCCATCGGGGACATAGACCTCTCCGCGTGCAGCGGAATCCATGTCATGGAGACGTCCGAGCTGGAGTTCATCACCGTGGACAGGAAGGTCTCCGCAGGCAAGGACGGAGTGGCGATACACTTCAAGATCGGAGATGCCGCCAAGGATGCAGCGACCGCTCTGGCCATCTCCGCTCTGGAGATGATCGACACCATCGGATGCAAGGCGGAGGACTCCCCTCGCGCAGTCAGCAACATGAAGCATGAGCTCGAGCTGGACCGCAAGCTGCTGAGATCCGCGTCCAAGGACATCCTCTCCAGCGCCGTGCCCGAGGACGTCAACGGGTGCCCGGTCCTGTCCGTCGTAGTTCCAGGAGGGGACCGCAACGCCCTCGCAGAGGCCGCGGAAGCCATCAAATCCAAAGGAGGGGTCGCAGCACTCGTTTCCGTCGGAGAGACCCTCTCAGTGGTCCTGGCTTCCGGCAACAAAGCCGTGGACTGCAAGGCCATCCTCGGCGACTGCCTGAAGGCTTTCGGAGGAAGGGGCGGAGGCAAGCCGGACTTCTCGCAGGGAGGAGTTCCCGACGCATCGATCGCAGGAGATGTCATTACGGCTCTCAAAGAAGCCGTCTCAAAGGCGTTAATTTAAACTCTAACTCCTGGATTTTATGGTATAAGTCCGGAAGCCTACCTGCGGCCTTCTGGGCCGGATCCGCAGGACCGTGCCGACCGGCGGGGCGATTCGGCCCTCGGACGGGGCCGGGGTCGCGAGCC
>SUSZ01000052.1 GCA_015063165.1 Thermoplasmata archaeon | reverse complement strand
ACATACGAAACCTGTATGACGGCTAGACCACACCCCAGCGGCGCTGAGGACTTTAGTGAGCCCGGACTGAACGCCTCGGCGAACCTCGGCGCTTACATCCGGCTCCTATCGGACCCGTCATCTACGGGCGTCCTGCGGGCACCTCTTTTTCAAGGCGGCTTCGAGCTTAGATGCCTTCAGCTCTTATCCGCTGCAGCGTGGCTGCTCAGCTTGCCCGGCCGGACAGCTGATTGACTAGAGGCTGCGGACCCCTGTTCCTCTCGTACTAAAGGGTCCTTCTCGTCAGGTGCCTGCACCTCCATCAAAAAGCAACAAAACTGTCTCGCGACGTTTTAAACCCAGCTCACGATCCCTTTTAATGGGCGAACAACCCCACCCTTGGCAGCTGCTGCACCACCAGGATAGGGAGAGCCGACAGCGAAGTAGCAAGCCACGAGGTCGATATGAACTCTTGCTCGTGACAACTCAATTATCCCCAGGGTAATTTTTCTGATATCAATCACCCCCATTCAGGAGGTTGATTGGTTCGTTAAGCCATAGTTTCCTATCTCCGAACCCTATTGTCTGGTTCCGAGTCAAGCTAGCTTTTACCTTTACATTCTTCGGTAGATTTCTGACCTACCTGAGCTAACCTTTGGGCGCCCTTGTTATCTTTTTGAGGGCGTGGCGCCCCACCCGAACTGCCTGCCTATAGCTGTTCCTCCGGAGAGGTGAGTCGTAAGAAATGATAAGGGCGGTGTTTCATCGGTGACTCGGAGAGATGCTAGCGCACCTTCCTGGGTAACGTCTCCCGCCTACCCTACACATACCATTTCCTACAACAACAACAGGTTGCAGTGAAACTCCATGGGGTCTTCGCTTTCAGATGGAGGGGTCTGGATTGTGCACCAGACTGATTGTTTTCACTAGCGTCATGGCGGGGACAGTAGAACACTCGTTGAGCCTTCATGCAAGTCGCCAATTAAGCGACAAGGTATTACGCTACCTTAAGAGGGTCATAGTTACCCCCGCCGTTTATCGGTCCTTCGATCCGTTGGAACGGATTTTCAGATGCCGACACTGGGCAGGCTTCGGCCTCTGTACACATCCTTTCGAACTAGCAGAGACCTATGTTTTTATTAAACAGTCGGTGTTCTCTTGTCACTGCGACCAGCAGTTCTCGCTGCTGGCACCCCTTATCCCGAAGTTACAGGGCTGATTTGCCGAGTTCCCTCGCCACGATTATGCTAACACGCCTTAGGCTGCTCACCTAGGGACACCTGTGTCGGTTCTTGGTACGAGCGGCAGAATTGTAGCTGCGCACCTTTCACGGGGACCGGGAATCGTCGCAAGCGGGCGTACGCCCGCCCCGTCGCGCATTCCCCGGCTTCTCACCATTACGGTTCTCCGCCGGGTTCGGCGCTTGGATACGATGGCTATCGTACTGCGAATATCCCGATCCGTATGCGCAGGCAGAGAGACTGCCGGTGCAGGAATATTGACCTGCTTCCCATTCGACGGCTTCGATTAAGAGCCGCCTTAGGATCGACTAACCCTTGGCTGACGAACATTGCCAAGGAACCCTTGCCCCTGCGGCGACACGGATTCTCACCGTGCTTTGCTGCTACTCTCCCCAGGATCCTCGTCGGAACACGGTCCACGGGACCTCACGGCCCCGCTTCCGCCCATGCTCCGCGCCCCCTTACCAAATGTCCTCTCGGACTTCCGCAGTATCGGTACTCGGTTTAGCCCCGTCCATTTTCTGGGCCCACAATCTAGACCGGTGAGCTGTTACGCTATCTTTGAAGGATGGCTGCTTCTAAGCCCACCTCCCGGTTGTTTTAGACTGCCGACGCCATTTCGTATTACACTTGACCGAAATTTAGGGACCTTAACTGCGGTCTGGGTTGTTTCCCTTATGGCCACCAAGCTTACCCCGGATGGCCTCACACCCGACGTCTACGGTGAACGCAAGTTCGGAGTTCGACAAGATGCCGAGGAATTTCTTCCCCTAAGCACCCAATCGGTGCTCTACCTCACGCTCCGCCTCGATCGAGGTCTAGCTGCGACTAGTTTCAGGGGGAACCAGCTATTTCCGGCCTAGATTGGCCTTTCACCCCTATACCCAAGTCATCCAAACGATTTGCACATCAGAACTGGTTCGGTCCTCCACCCCCCCTTCGAGGGGCTTCAACCTGCTCAGGCATAGATCGACCGGCTTCGGGTATCCGCACCATTGACTCCGGGCGAGCGCACCCTGCCCCTCGCATAAAGCTGCGGGCAATCGGTTTCCCTTCGGCTTCCTTGTTGAGAAGTTAACCTCGCCAATGACCGGAACTCCCTGGATCGTTTTTCGAAACGAACAATAAGACACTGGTCCGCCTTTCGGCTTCTACCCTTCGATGCCTTATAAATCTTTGACCGTATGGTTTCAGGTCTTTTGACCTCCCGTTAAGGGTGCTTTTCAGTGTTCGCTCACGCTACTACTGCGCTATCGGACTAGAGACGTATTTAGGGTTGGAAGTGAATGCCTCCCGAATTCGCGCGCGATATCCGACGCACGCTACTCCTGGACACCCTCAATCGCCGTATCCGCCTTCTCCTACGGGGCTCTCACCCTCTGCGGCGCGGCTTTCCAGCCGACCTCGGATCTGCGGACGTAGGCGTAGAGGGGCCGACTCCACATCTCCCCTCGCTTTCGCGAGGGGATTCGGATTGCCCTGCACCGCTTTCGATCGCCTTTAATAACGGTATCTCTGTTGATTTCTTTTCCTGCGGGTACTAAGATGCTTCAATCCCCCGCGTTCCCGGTCGCTACCGACCATTCCGAAGAATAGGAAGTCCCATTAGGTGACCGTCGGATCATAGGCTTCTTGCACCTACCCGACGAATATCGCAGCTTGACACGACCTTCTTCGGCGCTCTAGCCGAACCATCCCCCATACGGCGTAGCATCGCCGCTGGCGTATGATCTAGCACACGTCCAGGTTTCGTATGTTCGGCGATCATCGGGCTTTATCCGTCCTCATCCTCCAATACGGAGCCCTACGCCTCTTCCCCAGGACAGGACCTCTGTC
>SUSZ01000044.1 GCA_015063165.1 Thermoplasmata archaeon | reverse complement strand
TCAGCACCGTCCTCTCGCCGTCCCCGCCCATCCGTCGTCACCATGAGCGGAGCCGCGCTCTGGGTATTTGTTGATTTCCCGCGGCTGTCGGCGGCCTGGGGCAGGCCGCCCATCGGTTATACCACAATGGCGGTATAACTGTCCCGACGTTGATCGGGACATGGCCAGACATACGGGCACCTGGAGAAAGAGCATCAATCGAGGGATGTATACCATCAAAATCGGGAGTTAGAGTTAGAATAGTAAAGAAAAGACACGGTCTCCCGTGCCTTAATGTGTTTAATTGTCCGGTACGAACTTGAATCCGTAGTGGATGACTCCGCTTGCGCCGTCTGCGTCGAGCTTCCTGAGCACGGCGCGCACGCGCATGCCTATCGAGATGGCGCCGAGATCGACATCGACCAGCTGGCCGGTAATCATGACGCCGTCGTCGGTGCGGACCATGACCGCAGCGTAGGGCTTCATCCTGTTGTTGCAGTCGGGAGCGTCGTAGATCACGGTGTACGTGAAGACCTCCCCGGTGCGGCAGACGTTGTGCTTCTCCATCTTCCCGAGGCTCTTCCTCCTGCACACAGGGCAGAAGTCGCGGCTGGGGAAGTAGATCTTTCCACAGTTGGTGCACTTGGACCCGATGAGGTTATACCTTCCCGGGATCTCCCTCCATTCCTTCGCTACAGAAGCCATCAGTTCGCCTCCAGTATAGAGACGGCGACAGTGGAGCCGGTTCCTCCGGAGCTCTGCGCCAATCCGTATTTCGCGTTTTCGACCTGCCTCTTGTCGGCGGATCCTCTGAGCTGCTCCACGACCTCCACGATCTGCGCCACTCCGGTGGCTCCGATCGGATGTCCGCGGGCCTTGAGGCCTCCGGAGGTATTGACGGTCACGGCGTCTCCTCCTAGCTGGCACCTTCCCTCGAGGACGGCCTTTCCGGCCTCTCCCTTCTTGAAGAATCCGAGGTCCTGGAGGGCCATGATTCCGGAAACGGTGTACACGTCGTGCACCTCTGCGACGTCGATGTCCTTGGCGGTGATGCCGACCCTCCTGTAGGCCTTCTCTGCGGCCTTCACGGTGGCTCCGTAGGAGGTGATGTCGCTCCTCTGGAACAGGGCCAGGCTGTCGCTCGCCTGCTCCACGGCGGAAACCTTGACGTATGAGTCGGTATGCTTCTTGGCGTCCTCGAGAGGACAGAGCACCAGGGATGCCGCTCCGTCGGTGATGGGGGCGCAGTCGAACATGCCCAGAGGGCTGGCGACAGGACCGGACCTGAGGACCGTGTCCAGAGTGATGGCCTTCCTGAACTGGGCGTTCGGGTTGAGGGCTCCATGGAAGTGGCTGTTGACCGCGAACGAGGCTATCTCCTCGCGGGTGGCGGTTCCATCGTGGATCATCCTCTGGGCTATCATCGCGTGAAGACCTGCGAAGGTGATCCCCATCCCTGCCTCCCATTCCGCGTCCGCGGTGGAATCCAGGATGGAGTTGATGCTCACATCGTCGAGATCGGTCATCTTCTCCGCTCCCCCTACGAGGACGACGTCGTTGAGCCCCGATGCGACAGCCATGACTGCCTGCCTGAACGCGACGGCTCCGGAAGCTCCTCCGGCCTCGATCCTGGTGGCAGGAACGTTGTTGCTGGCCAGTCCTGAATAGTCTACTATCAGCGATGCGATGTTCTGCTGGTTGATGAAACGTCCCGCGGACATGTTCCCGATGAATATGCCGTCCACCTCGCTTCCCGAGAGGTTGGCGTCCTCCATCGCTTTCATTCCCGCTTCGATCCCGAGAGCCCTGAACGACTTGTCCCAGAGCTCTCCGAACCTGGTGACTCCGACTCCTATGATTGCTACGTCCCTCATCTGAATCACTCCGGCATGACGATCTTGCCCTTGAACTTGGCATAGATTCCGTAGTCTACGTAAACTGGATTGGCGAGGATCTTCTCGAGCACGGGCGCGTTGTCCCTCTTGAAGTCCTTCATTGCGTCGGTGACGGTGATGTCGAAGGCGTCGCTTCCGGCTCCGGATCCGTACGATGTGACGAAGATCCTGTCTCCGGGCTGCGCGTGGTCGAGGACGTTAGCCAGTCCGAGGGGGACGGCGCCGCTGTAGGTGTTTCCGATCTCGGGGGTTAGGAGGCCGTACTCGATCTGCTCAGGGGCGAATCCGAGCTGCTTGGCGACCCTGGTGGGGAACTTCCCGTTGGGCTGGTGGAACACCGCATACTTGTAGTCGGCGGCGGTGGTCCCCATGGCGTCGAACATCATCTTCGCGGCGGAGGTTATGTGCCTGAAGTAGGCGGGCTCTCCGGTGAACCTTCCTCCGTGGAGCGGATAGGGCTGTCCCTCCCTCCTCCAGAAGTCGGGGGTGTCGGTGGTGAAGCTGAGGGTCTTGTTGATCTTGGCGATGACGTTCTCGGATCCGATGAGATAGGCGGCCCCTCCTGCGGATGCGGAGTACTCGAGCGCGTCCCCGGGGGCTCCCTGGGAGGTGTCCGCTCCGATGGCGACCCCGTACCTTATCATCCCAGACCCTACGAGCCCCATGCATGCCTGTATTCCCGCGGTTCCCGCCTTGCATGCGAACTCCATGTCCGCGGCGGTCATCGCAGGGGTGGCCTCTATGGATTCGGCCACGATGGTCGAGGTCGGCTTCACCGCGTAGGGGTGGGACTCCGATCCGACGTAGATCGCTCCGATGGTGTCGGGATCCACCTGGGGGACCCTGGCCATCATGTATCTGGCGGCTTCCGTTGCGATGGTGACGACATCCTCGTCGGGAGAAGGAACGGATTTCTGATTGATCATCAGGCCTTTTCCCATCGCTTTTCCGTCTACTCCCCATATCCTCCCGATCTCCTCGGGTTTTATCCTGTATCTCGGGACGTACGCCCCATAGCTTACGATTCCAACTTCCATGTCATCATTCCTCTTTGAAAGCATTCAGACTCGCGACTATCTCGCTCACGCTCAGGTCGGTGACGACCAGAGGTATCCTCTCCAGATGGGCCAGCTTGACAGCCAGCGGATCGACCTTCTCAGGATTCTGATAGACCACCATGGCAGGCGTGAGCGGGTGGGCGCGAACCGCGATCATGGGGGAACGGCCAAAATGGACGTTGGTGAAGATCAACGCCCTCTCTATGTTCCCGCCGTATATCTTTAGGTAATCCTGGGACCCCAGGCTGAGGATCGCCTTGACGGAGTCCACGATGGTGTAGCCGTACACCATCTTCTTCGTTATCAGATCGGGGTTGAGGTTCCTGCCGGATATGGCTTCGATGAAGTCCTCTATGTCGGCTCCGCCTGGGAACTCGTCCATGGAGGTTATGCATTCCAGCTTGAACTCGGGATTGTACCTGGAGATCACTTGAGAACCGTTCTCCAGGTCCAGCTCGACGAACGCCTCCACCATCTTTTTGACCACGTTGACTCCCGGGGACTTGCGCCTTCCGGACTCGTAGTCGCTGATGACGGAATGGGAGACGCCCATCGCGTCGGCGAGCTGATGCTGGGAGAGGCCGAATTCCTCTCTCCATTTCTTGATCGTGCGCCCAGGGTTCGGGGAGAGGGCTATCTCTCCGGCGATCCTCTGTTTGAACTCGTCGACCATGAAGAGAGGATTCGGCGTCCGTATATAATGGTGTCGTAATTTGAGTACGGCTTTTGACGTATCAGTCCAGCTCTTTCGAGAGCGTGTCCACGATCTTCTTGAGAACCTTGATCCTGCCGTACTTCTTGTCCTCGGACTCGACCACGATCCATGGGGCGCGTTCGGCGTTGGTCGCAGAGATCATGTCGTCGATGTACTTCTCGTAGATGTCCCACTTTTCGCGGTTCCTCCAGTCCTCGTCGGTGATCTTATACTGCTTAAGGGGGTTCTCCTGCCTCGCCTTGAAACGCTTGAGCTGCTCGTCGGGGCTGATCTCCATCCAGAACTTCAGGACTATGCATCCGGTCTCGGCCATGAACTCCTCGAATCCGCGGATCTCCCTTGCGGAGCGTCCGTACTCCTCCTCGGTGCAGAACTTCTCGATGGGCTCGACCATCATCCTTCCATACCAGGACCGGTCGTAGATGGCTATGTGCCCTGCCTTGGGCATCTTCATCGCGAACCTCCACAGGTAGGTGTGGAGCCTCTCCTCTCCTGAAGGCGCTGCGACGGGGTTCACGTAGTATCCTCTAGGATTGAGGGCGGCGGTGACACGCTTGATGGTTCCTCCCTTTCCGGCGGCGTCCCATCCCTCGAAGACGATGGCGAGGCTCTTTCCGGAGTTCGCGAGCTTCCCCTGGAGCCTGTTGAGCTCGGTGGACAGCCTCAGGAGGTCGGACTTGTAGTTCTTGGCGGTCTTGGTGAGGTCCGCCTTCCCGCGAGGGTTGTCGAAGATCGGCTCGACCTTGTCGTTGAACTTCGGAGGCTCGGACTGCATCCTGGCGTTGACGCGGTCCAGGAATATGCGGAGGACGTTGTCCGCCGCCTTGACGAGGTTGCTGTTGACCTTGACGATGTCCCAGGGAGCGATAGCCGTTCCGGTGTTGGATATTATCTTGGAAGACGTCTTGCGGTTCCAGATCTCGTACTTGGAGTCGTCGTAGAGGAACGTGTCCTTGGGGGCGTCCATCCATCCGTTATCGAATCCCCTGACCTCGTCGTCGGAGTCGAGGAAGATCTTGACCAGGATGATTCCGCCCGCTACGAAATAACGCTCCAGGTCCTGGATGACGTTAAGGCGTCCCTTCTCGATCTCGGACTGCTTGAGCCAGGAGTACCAGGACCTGTCGTACACGGCGATCTTTCCAGCGGGGGGCTCGTGGCCGATGGTCTTCATGGCTCCTCTGCAGTCCATCTTCTCTCCGGCCATGAAGTGCGAGTAGGTGGCCACGCGGGGGTCCAGAAGGTTCAGGAACTCGTTGACGATGTTTCCCTGGACCCTCTCGTCGCGGCTCTCGAAAACGACAAGAACGGGTTTCTCCTTCTCCACTATAACGCGCTGGATGGCGATTATCTCGTTCTCCAGCTCAGTGCTTATCTTGTATACCATATCAGCGTATCCAACCATATTTTTAAATTAATATCGACCGTAACCCTTTGCGTGCTGGCAGAGATAGAAAAAATCGTCCGGCTTTCCGGGAAGAATGTTAGAGAATCTGTTGATTTCACAGTCACAGACAAAGGAACCAGAGAGAATCTCGTCACGTCCGCGGACATAGAGAACGAGAAGTTCCTGAAGAAGGAGCTGCTCGAGCTCATCCCCGGATCCGTCTTCAAAGGCGAGGAAGGGGACGACGTGCCCGTGGCGAAAGAGGGATACACGTGGATAGTCGATCCTATCGACGGGACGACCAACTTCTCGCGCGGCATCCCCGAGGTAGGGATATCGGTCGCGCTGATGAAGGACGCCCAGCCGTACATCGGAGTGGTGTACAACCCGTTCACCGACAGCATGTACACCGCTCAGATAGGCGAAGGAGCGTTCAAGAACGGGAAACCCATACGCGTCTCCAACCGCTCGTTCGAGGACGGCATATTCTTCACCGCCTGGTGCGCCTACGACAAGAGGCTCTCCGCGCCATGCTTCGAAGTGAGCGAGAGGCTCCATCCCCGGTGCAACGACATCCGCAGGATAGGGACCGCCGCGGTGGAGCTGTGCATGCTGGCGGAGGGCGCCGCGGAGATGTATTTCGAGATAAGGCTGTGCCCCTGGGACTTCGCCGCCGCATCGGTCGTGCTGTTCGAGGCGGGAGGCCACATCTGCTCTTTCGGAGGCCCGCTGGACTACGACAACCCCTGTCCTGTGATCGCCGGCAACAGCCCCAAGAACCTGATGTCCGTGGCCAACGTGGTCGTGGACGTCTTCGACGGGAAAAGGCCGTACTGATCACGCCTTCAGGAGCTCGACGGAGGCGACGTTCTCCACCGCCTGGTCCTCGTACGATAGGAACCTGTCGTCCAGACCCAGAGCCATGGCCTTCGCCTCGGTGGCTTGGCACAGGGAGTCGTCCCTCTCCATCCCTAGCTCCCCGAGCTTCGGATCGTCCACATCCAAGAGGAGGGCGACGTACTCTCTCCTCCCTTCCTTGGGCTTCATCTTGGCGAGAGCCTTTCCGATCTGCCTCTCCCAGGCGCAGTACAGGATGACCTCGGTCAGGAGGGTCTTGGACCTGTTGGTCCCTTCCTTCATGGACCTTTCAGCGTGGATGAGAGCCGAGAGGACATGGTCCTTGCCGCAGACCATGTCGGGGTCCATCAGGACGACCTCCCCTCCCATCGAAATGAAATGCTTCACGATGTCGTCGAAAGGCGCATCTCCCCTCATCCCGATTACCTCGGCTTTCATGCACGTGCATCGTATGGTGGATTTTATAATTTGACTGGCAAGAGTCCGAAGAATCTCCGCAGTCAAACTTATCTAATAAAGGAGTTATGGGTGACAACAGGAACGTGTGAGCCTTATGACCGACGAATGGATCAGGATAGCAGCTCCCGCCACGACGTCTAACATCGGTGCGGGATTCGACATATTCGGAATCGCTCTCAAAGAACCATATGACGTGATCGAAGGAAGAAAGATCGAGTCTGGAATCGTCATCACAGAGGTCTCCGGACCAGGATCCGAGTCCATTCCTCTCGACCCTGCGTCCAACTCCGTGAGCATAGCGGCGGCAGAGGTCCTCAGAAGATGCGATGCTGATTTCGGAATCGAGATCAGGATCAAGAAAGGGATCAGGCCCTGCAGCGGCATCGGCTCCTCCGGAGCTTCCGCGGCTGGAGGCGCCTACCTCGCACATATCCTCTGCGGAGAGAAGCTCACCCCTACCGAGGTCGTGCTCTGCGCGGCCCATGCCGAGGACGTCACATCCGGCGGATTCCACGCCGACAACGTCGCGCCCTGCGTGCTCGGAGGATTCACGATGATAAGGTCCTACGAGCCCTTCGAAGTCATCACCATCAAGCCTCCGGAAGACCTCGGCGTGGTCGTAGCCATGCCCGATGTGCTGGTCCCCACCAAGGAATCCCGCATGGTCCTCCCCAAGGAGGTCAAGGTCAAGGACCTGGTCTTCCATGTGGGGAACGCCTCCTGCCTCGTGTACGCGATGATGACCGGAGACCTGGGACTCATCGGACGCTCGGTGAAGGATGCGGTCTTCGAGCCTGCTAGGGCTCATCTGGTGCCCCACCTGAAAGAGGCGGAATCCGTGGCCATGTCCCACGGCGCTCTCGTGTCCTTCCTCGGAGGCTCCGGACCCTGCATCATATCTTTCTACGACAAGGGCTCTCACGACGGCATCCAGATCGCCGACAGCATAAAGTCGCTCTATGCTGAGAATGGAATGAAATGCGACACCTGGGTCACGGAATGCGGTTCCGGATGCAGGAGGATATAAAATGGCAGCACACAAAGTCATCTGCTGGGACTGCGGAGCCGAGGTGGACGATCCCTTCGTCAACATCTGCCCCAAATGCGGCGGCCTTCTGACCGTCAAGATGGACCTGGAGAAGGTCAAGGAAATGAAGCCGGAGGACCTCCGCAAGGCTCCCATCGGAGTATGGAGATACGCCCCGTTCATGCCCGTGGATCCAGCTCACAAAGTCTCCATCCAGGAGGGCGGAACCCCTCTGTACCCGACCAAGGCTCTCGGAGCCGAGCTCGGAGTCGAGAACACCTTCGTCAAGTTCGAGGGACTGAACCCCACAGGTTCCTTCAAGGACAGGGGAATGACCATCGGAGTCTCCCACGCCAAGGAGCTGGGAGCCAAGGTCGTAGGATGCGCCTCGACCGGAAACACCTCCGCCTCCCTCGCAGCATATGCGGCGAAGGCCGGGATCAAATGCGCGGTGTTCCTCCCCTCCGGAAAGGTCGCCATGGGAAAGCTCGCACAGGCCCTGTTCTTCGGGGCCAAGGTCCTGTCCATCGACGGGAACTTCGACGACGCCCTCGCTCTGGCCAGGAAGATGGCCGACGAGAGGAAGCTGTACCTGCTCAACTCGATCAACCCCTACCGTCCCGAGGGACAGAAGTCGGTCCTGTTCGAGATCATGGACCAGCTGAACTACGAGGTCCCCGACAGGATCATCCTGCCCGTCGGGAACGCCGCCAACATATGGGCCGTGTACAAGGCGATCACCGAACTGAAGGAGGTCGGATGGATCGACAAGGTCCCCATGCTCACAGGAATCCAGGCAGCCGGATCCGCTCCCGTCGCCAAGGCGTTCGCCGCCAAGAGCAAGACCTTCGAGGCCGAGCCCAACCCCGAGACCGTCGCCACCGCGATCAGGATCGGAAACCCCGTCAGCGGAAGGAAGGCCCTCCACGCCATCTACTCCACCGGCGGATACAGCACCACCGTCACCGACGAGGAGATCATCAAGGCCCAGCAGCTTCTCGGAAGGAGAGAGGGAGTCTGCGTCGAGCCTGCCTCCGCCGCTTCCGTCGCCGGACTCAAGAAGCTCCGCGACCAGGGAGTCATCGACAGGGACGAGCGCGTCGTGTGCATCTGCACCGGAAACGGCCTGAAGGACCCCGACACCATCATAAACAACTGCGCCCCGCCCATCAAATGCGGAAACTCCGTGTCTGATGTTGAGCGCATCCTGTCCCAGTGAGGACGAAAGCCGGGCGGGGAACGCCCTCGTCCGGCAATTATTTTTAAAAAAAGGGCCGGAAGATCCGGCGTTTAAAGG
The DNA here is from genome assembly GCA_015063165.1 of Thermoplasmata archaeon. Classification (GTDB taxonomy): domain Archaea; phylum Thermoplasmatota; class Thermoplasmata; order Methanomassiliicoccales; family Methanomethylophilaceae; genus Methanoprimaticola. Next base: position 995 of record SUSZ01000044.1, on the reverse strand, counting down.
TCAGATGGACCTGGCAGAACCAAGCACGACGTGCGGCCTGCCCTCATCCGAACTAACCTTGCATTCTATGTCGTAGAGATCGGAGATAAGATCCTCGGTTATGACCTCCTCCGGCGGGCCGGTCTTGGATATCACCCCGGGAGGAGACATCACGATGATCTCATGGGCGTACTTGGCAGCGACATTGAGATCATGGCTTATCATGAGCACTATCATCCCGGAATCCTCTGCGAGGCCTCTGAGAAGCTCGGTCACATACACCTGGTGCTTGACATCCAAGTTCGCAGTCGGCTCGTCCAGTATGAGCATCTTCGGATCTTGGATCAGCCCACGGCAGATGGCGACCTTCTGATGCTGACCAGCTGAAAGCTGATTGAATCCGCGCATCGAGAGGTCCTCTATTCCGAGCATCTTCATCACGCGAGTGGCCTTCTCCAGATCGTTGTCGGTGGTCTTCCATTTGGACTCTGACTTCGCACCCAGGAGGATGGCATCAATTACTGGCATCGAGAATACGTCCATAGTAGTCACAGGAACATATCCGATGAATCTGGCTACATCCTTCAGCTTCAGCTCCCTCGTGTCCCATCCGTTTATAAGGACGCGACCTTCGGAAGGCATGTTCAGCTTGTTGATGCATTTGATCAGGGTAGACTTTCCCACTCCGTTGGGGCCCACTATGCAATAGAGGCCTGGCTTGTTCAGAGACAGATTGATGCCGCTTATGACAGGCTGGTCCATCCCGCGATACTTGAAAGCCACGTCTTGCAGCTCCACCGTCATCTGCCCATCCGCAGGTAGATCGAACGATTCTCCTTTAGCATGTGTTGGTTCAAATCTGACAGCCATTAGATCATCCCCAGACCTTAGTCGAATAAGGACAACCCCTCACGGGGTTGCCCTCTTCAAGGAACCGTACGTGATAGTTTCCCATCATACGGCTCGGACCCAGAATAACCGTGTTTCTCACGGCGGTCATAGATAGTACCTCTTAT
>SUSZ01000053.1 GCA_015063165.1 Thermoplasmata archaeon | reverse complement strand
TGGCTGGACCACATTGTAAGTCATCGTTATTAGTAATAACGATGTTTATATTAATAATCTATGTTCAAACGCAGACAGCCAGACAATCAAAATTAGAACTCGTTATCAGAATTCAGCATAAGTGAGGTTATGCTGATGGATATAGGGGGGTATGCATAGAGTACGACGTAAATAAACTTAAGAAAAAGGGGATAGGATTATTTAAAGTCAAATACAAAAACAAAGCATTTAGTAGAAAATGTAGAATAGACAGCTATGTTGAATACATCTGGTTCTGGGTTGTTGCCAATTTACTAACTAAGAACAAAGAGTATGAGAGGGAAAGGGAGTGGCGTTTCTTCTCTTGCAATGGCGGCAGCCATGATATCACCGGCTCTATACGGCGCGTATACATCGGCCCCCTGTGTGATGACAATAAGGAGGAGATTATCAGGTTGTGCAAGGATAAAGGCATAAGCGTCGTCATAATGAAGGCGTCCAATAGTGAGTTCAAATTCAAAGAACGTCGCTTATGATAGTATTATGTTTTTTATTCATTTCATGTGCACCATTAGAGGAAACATCGATCGGTGTAGCCTATCACGTCTCTCTCGATTTCCTCTAAGGTCGATGGCAGTACCGACCCCATGTTCAACATGTACGCCATGTTGAGGCGCGGATTGAAGATCCCTATGTTCCTGACGGTATCGAACCACGGCCACCATGACCTCTTCCCCATGAGGTAGTACATCGCCAGCTGGAGGGTCTGATCGTCCGTGGGCGGTTTCCGTGAGACCTTGAAATCCCATATGGTGAACTCGGTCAGGTAGTCGCCATCTCCCGTGGATACGGTATCGGTGTATCCGCCCTCGAACGTCGGCCCCGAGGACGTCACAGGCCCGAAGCATTCGAAGAACCTCATCGAGCGCCCCACCATCGTCCTGATGTTCTCGCACGTCCGACGGTCTGGGCGGATCTCCGACGGCTCCTGCCTCGGAGGCCTGCCCGTGCGGTAATACTCGTCGAACAGGCATGCCCTGCAGGCGTTCGTCACGGACGCGTCGTCAATGCCAGTTATCCCCGAGAGGTATCCGCGAAGCTCCTCCATCCTGCCGGACCTCTCCCCTCCGAGCAGCGATATGCGGAACGCCTTGTCCAAGTCCCCCTCCAGCTGGTAACGGGACAGATAGTCCACGGCGAGCCCCACTATGTAAGGCTGCAGATTCTCGGGCCCCAGGTCGATTCCGTCCTCCATGGGGATCTCGTCCATGGATGCCGGGTCGATGTAGACCTTGCGGTCCGGCCCCAGTGACCTTATGCGACGGGTCACGCTCATGCCCTTTCTATCTGCGGACGGCCCCAGCCCCTTCAAGAACTCCCCCAGCTCGTCGTCGGACATCCCGCGGGAAGCGACTACGTCAAGCCTGCGGCCGTCGCACGAGGTCATCGATCTGTGGAACATTCGGACCCCTCACGAACGGCTGACCGAAAGGTCGACGCCCTTCTTCCAGAATATGACGAGCTGCGTCTCGCCCCGGTGGTACCAGGAGTAGTCGGTGATGTAGTCGTATTCCAGGCCGTGGGCGTCGGCGAATGCTACGGCGTTCTCTTCCGCCCCCTCCTTGTCGTAGGGCATGGAGGCCAGGATGACGTTGCCGTCCCTCGTCCTAAATGCGCTGTAGTGATCCATGATCTCGTCGGTGATTTCGAAGTATATCCCTCTGAGCGAAATCTGGCCAATGATGCCATAGTCTTCGATGAACCTGTCGAAGAAGGGCTTGTTGGCCTCGTCGTAAAGATACGACTCGCTGTCGCTGATCTTATGGGTTCTTTTGCGGTCGAAAAGCTTTCCGATGTTGTCCTTGCCCTCGTACGTCATGATCCTGTCCATCCTCACCCTGACATGGTCCCCGGGATCCAGCCCCATGGTCCTGCACTGCTCAGTTATCTTCAGCACGAGGGAGTTCCCGCACTTGGTCACAGTTGCGTCGAACAGCGTGCTGTTCTGAACTTCGAAGAGCAATCCGAACGATTCGATCATGCGGACAAGGTTAGTCCTGTGCAGCGGGCGGACCCCCTCGCCGAGGGACATGAACGCCGTTTCGTTGCCGTCCTTGTCGAATCCGCTGAGTCTGATGTTGAAGAATTCGGATTCGGACTCGTCAATGGCGCTCAGAGCCTTCATGCAGATCTCGGCCTTGCTGGTGCCGGATAGGTCGATATCGTCGTTATCCTCCGGGGTCAGCGTGCATTCGAACCTGCGGAAATCGGTCACCATGCGTTATACATTGTAATCCATATATTAATATTTTTTTAATGTAATACATTGTTTAACAAATATGGCGGAGGGATCTGTCGGGCCGAAACGCCGAATGGACGGTGCAGGGAGCCCGTAGCATCTGGTCCATCCATAAACTTGGAGGCTCAGGCCTTCTCGGAAAGCCTCTCAAAGGCTTCCCGGAGGAGGTCGCTTCCTTCCGCATCCTGGTATTCGCTGTACACAGAATCGAACAGCTTCTCTATGGCCATGTTGACAAGGTGCTGGAGTGTCACCTCTTTCCCCTCAATGGTCCCAAAGGCCTTCATGAGTTCCAGACGGCGCCTGTTCTCCTCCGTGATGTCGTAAGCCATGCGAACCATCGGAACCCAAAAACCCCCTGATTGTTTCAGGTTACAGATGCGGATTGACGATTTAAACGATGGGATTGTTTCGGATGATTACGTGTCATACTTATATTTCACGACCGTAATGCTTCGATGTTGATCGGAACGTTCCGGACAAATACCACCTCCGCATACTGTTCGGCATGAAGTGTCCGACGTGCGGGAGCGACGTGAGCCTCAATCCGTTCTCGATATGCCAGGTCTGCGGAAGCGTCATCCCGAAGGAAGAGGAACATACGAAAACCACTAAAGACGAGCACTCGGACTAAGGGCGGGCCCAAGGCATCATAACCTTCCGGCCGCTTTCTGATCCAGATAGAAGGTGAAATAATCGGAAGCCTTCTGCAGATCCGCGGCAACCATCGATCCGTTCAGGAAGAGCCTGGCAAGCTTCAGGGTCGCATCCTTGTCTCCGTTCGAGGACAGCGTTTGAAGGATGCTTATGGCTTCGGCGACATCCTGCCTGCACCCGTTTCCGGTCATCA
>SUSZ01000050.1 GCA_015063165.1 Thermoplasmata archaeon | reverse complement strand
TCCGAATCGGGGTAGATCTTGGCCTTCAGCGTCAGCACCGTCCTCTCGCCGTCCCCGCCCATCCGTCGTCACCATGAGCGGAGCCGCGCTCTGGGTATTTGTTGATTTCCCGCGGCTGTCGGCGGCCCGGGGCAGGCCGCCCATCGGTCATACCACAATGGCGGTATAGCTGTCCCGACGTTGATCGGGACATGGCCAGACATACGGGCACCTGGAGAAAGAGCATCAATCGAGGGATGTATACCATCAAAATCGGGAGTTAGAGTAAGAATTAAGAACGCGTCCCCTCAATACGTCCTCCCATGCGGATGAGGTGGCACGGACACGCCTGCTTCGAGTTCGAGAACGGTGAACACACTGTCGTCATAGATCCACATGACGGCCGTTCCCTCGGGATAAAGCCTCCGGCCGCATCCGCGGACATAGTTCTGATGACCCACGAGCACTACGACCACAGGGCCGCGTGGATCATCAACGGGAACCACGAGGACGTCATGGCCAGAGAAGGGAGATTCTCTGTCAAGGGCCTCGAGGTGGAAGGGTTCCGCACCTTCCATGACACCACCGGTGGCAGCGAGAGGGGGATGAACACCGTGTACCTCTTCGAGATGGACGGACTTAGGATCTGCCACTGCGGAGACCTCGGCTGCATCCCCGGCGACGACGTCATCTCCAGGATCAAAGGCGTGGACATCCTCATGGTGCCTACCGGAGAGGTCTTCACCATGGAGATGAGAGACGTGCGCAGGTTCATCGAGCTCGTGAACCCCACGATAACCGTGCCCATGCATTACAGGGTCGGAGGCCTCACGCTTCCGATCAGCACTATCGACGACTTCCTGGAGATCATCCCAGAGGAGTACGTGGACTACATCGGGAACGAGATCGACGTCACCCCCGACGACCTCACCGAGATGAAGGAATGCTGGATCTTCGAACGCTGAAGCCTGTTCCATCTCATTTTTTGATAAGAATTGAAGAAAAATAAAAAGTTTGAAGGTCGGGGGCTCAGTAGAGAGCCAGCCCTTCTTCGACCTTTCCCATCTCTATGGGCGTGGTGATGTCGCCGACCAGGGCGCCCTTGCTGTTGGCCAAGGTGCCTGCGCCGACCACGCGGGAACCGTGGTTCACGGTGGTCTTGTAAGGCTCCACCTTGAGGACGTCGTAGATGAGGTCCATCTCCTCGTCGGTCGCGTCCATGGAGCAGATGCAGCCCTTGTTGGTCGCTCTGCAGACCGATCCGACGGTGACGCAGTCCCCGATGGAGGACCTGACGCACTCGACGCCGAGGAAGTCCTCGAGCTCGCCGAGAGTCTGGTCGGTGTACTCGGGGTTCACTATGGCGCCGTTGTCGTTCACCAGGATGTTGTTCCCTGCGGCGTTGGCGGGCTCGTCGAGCCTCATGCAGGGAATGACGGAGGAGATCAGCTCGAACTCGCTCTCGTCGGTCATCCCGGAGACCACCGCGCCGTTGGAGTTCATCGCGACGAGGGATCCGACCACGTAGGAGCCGGAGACGGTCGTAGGGACCACCTTCACTCCCAGGGCCTCCTCCACGTCCTTGATGAACTCGGGAGTCGTGCTGGTCGCCACGAAAGCGAGGCTCTCGTTGGCCACTGCGAACACGCCGATGTTGGGATTGCCGCCGTAACGTGAGAGCCTCATCATGGCGTTCACTCCGCGAGGGAGACCTCTACGAGGCCATCGTCGTACTTGACAGCCTTCACAGAGATCCTGGAAGGAGGGTTGCGGATTCCGTTCTGCCAGAGCTTCTCGTTGACCGTGGCGTCGATCCAGACCTTCTCTTCGTCGGTCTTCATGTGCCTGGCGATGAAGATTCTGACCTCTTTCACCGCGCGGTTGGTCCTGCGGGTGCGGGGTGCCATCTTGGCTTTCCTGAGCGGGACGACCATGATTCTCTCGATTTCGTCTGCCATTCGAATCACTCCTTAAGTTTGCTCATGCGCCACGACCTTCTCTTGGGGTGGCGGAGGAACTGCCTGTTGGTCCTCATCATGACCCAGGCGGGAACACGGCGGTTCTGCTTGATCTTCTTGTTGAGCCTGGTCTTCATTGCCGGGGGCTTTGTGCTTGACATGATTATCTCCTCTCGATTTTGATCTCTCTCTTCTGAGGGAGGATCTGTGTTAGGATGTTCTTCAGCATGGCGTCGTCGATGACGCCCCTGAGTCTTCCGCTCTGAGCGAGCTGGATGAGCTGGACCTCTACGGATTCGGCCAGCTGCGGGTTGGCCAGCTTGATGTTCGCCAGCCTGTCCCTGGCCTCGGGAGTCAGTATCTGCCTGAGGACAGACTGCCTCTGCGACTCGACCTCTTTGGCCTGCTCTTCCTGAGCGGCCTGGTTCTGGGCCTGCTGCTGCAGTTCCATCAACCTTTTCTGTCTGAGCGCTGCCAATTCAGGGTCTTCCATGCCGAAGCCTCCTTCAGGCCTTCATCTCGTCGTAAACCTCTTTCGCGACGTTGTCCAGAAGGGACTGGCCGGCGGGGCTTATGGAACGACCCTCCTTGTCCTTGGAGACAAGGTATCCTGCTTTCTCGAGCTGCTGCATGCACTTCCTGGCGATGTTGCGGCTTCCTTTCACAGCCCTGTTGGGCATGGCTCCTTTGTCGGCGTATCCACCGTACTCGGCTGCGAGCTTGGAGGATCCCATAGGGCCCTTAACGTACAGTTTTCTCAGGATAGAGGCTGCTCTGGTGTACCACCAGTCGTCCTGGGACGGAGCCTTCTCAGTGTGCCTGCCGGTTTTGACATACTCTGCCCACTCAGGAGGACAGATGTTGCTGTTCTCCTTGAGCTTCTGGGCCGTCTTGAGTATGAGCTGCTCTGCAGGAACGTCGTAGACGGTTACCATTTTGATACCTCGCACTGCCCTTGCGGGCAATAACGGAACGGCGTAGACTAAATTTGTATATAAGCATTGCTAAGAAAAACACTGAGTACAATGCGCTTATCCGACTCCGCACGTTCGGACCAGCCCCCGTGCGGCCTAGAGGTGAAACACCCCTCACGGCAGATAGCGGACAACCGCCGTTATCTGACACCCGTGAACAGCGCATCCTGTTACCGATATTTAATGGATTCTGCGAACGGAATCAGACTGTGTGTAACAACCCTCATTAAAGCATCGACACGGAAGCAACCGTTAGACAAACGTCCATCAGACCCCCGAGGTCATGTGCTTCAGAATCAGTCTCCTGTGAATGGCATAAAGAGCGTACCTCGCGCGCATCGTGAGCACCATGCGGCAGAACTTCTTCGAGGAC
>SUSZ01000059.1 GCA_015063165.1 Thermoplasmata archaeon | reverse complement strand
TGTACGTAGGCTCGGGGTTTTGTCTCGGGCCTCTTTCAGCCACGACCCTCACGGGCGCAACCTTGCCTCTGACTAACGGTTCCCTCCCCAAGGGGCCGTAGGGGACTTCCACCCCCAAGATTCTCAAAGTGGTTTGAGAAGGAACCCGAAGGGTTCCAACCATGTGTGCTGGGCACACGAACATGAGGGGGATGCCCCTCATGTCCGTCGCGAAACCCGTCTTGGTCTGCTTTATATCCTCCCCGTCCTTGTTGCTGGCCACGTACTCCGCCATCTGGTCCAGTTCGGAATAGGTGCCGTTCGTCGTGGTGTCCCAGGCGACCAGCCCGTCGGAGCCCTTGACGCGCAGCTCTAAGAAACGGTCGATGTTCATCGACCTCTCGCCGAGGTTCTTGGTGAAATCCGACAGCGTGCCCGAATCCAGCGACGACCTCAGATCGTAGAGCTCACGGATGTACGTCCTCTCGAGGGTGGAATCTATGATCCTGAAAGCGCCCGGCTCCATCAGATACGCCATCGCGGCGGCCATGACGGTCTTCCCTGAGTTGCCGAACGCCCTCATGAGGTCCTCGCCGAGCGACATCCTCAGCTGCACCTCGTGCAGCAGGTATGCCGCCCCATACTCCTTCGAGGACACTCCATCCAGTATCGCGATCTCCTTCTCCTTCGCGATTTTTCTGCGGTTCTCCGCTGATTTTTCTGGAATCTTCGGAAGAAGATCCCCGGTGACTGGATCTACCCTGCCCAGGTAAGTTGATACGGTCTTCTTCTTGCCGTTCTCCATAACCGAAGTGACCTCGTAAGCGTAGAATTTGTCGCCTCTTCTCACGATCGTGCGCTTAATGCCGTCTCCTTCCCTCGGCCTGACCATATTATTACCTAACATAAACTATATGTAAGTAATAGTATAAAACACCTCGCTCCATTCTTGGCCAGCATATTGAAAATAAGTCAGAAAACAGGATCGCGATTACTTAGCATGCGCAGAATTTGGGTCTGTTATCTCCGCTCCCGCGAGAACGGAGGGTACGGCTTCATGAGGCACAGGCTGGACCGTAACGTGGACGCCACTGCGGACCGCATCATAGAGGACAACCTGGGAAACTGGTCCAAGGTCCGCAAGAGGTATCTCCGGTTGAAGAACAGCGACCGCAAGGGCAGGAGCTCGTACCTCCTGTACGCCGAGGCCGTGAGCGGCGTATACCGTCAGCTGTTCGGCGATTTGGACGGACCGAAGCCTTTGAGCCACAAGTGTCTAGCTTCGATTTCAATTTACCAGCATCTTAGTTCAACTTCTTGAACTATTTTTTAATAAAGACCCTATGTGCCCCTGAAGCCCTTTATCGCAGCAATACACATAACATCCTTTCATTCCTCTGGACATCAGAACCTTGTATGTGTTCTTGATGATCGTAGCCGCTTTTCTCTCTCTTTCCATAAGGGGCAGACTCTTAATTCCCTTCACAGACTGGTCTGTCTTCGCTCTTTTGGAAACGTCTGTCACAATGTGCCCATTCTCATATCTCAGATCAGGGCCGATGATCACGCCTACATAATCGAACTCTAGACCCTGACAGGTGTGTATACAACCTATCTCTCTGACTGAATCGGGATCGATGGCCCACGTCTGGCTCGAACCGAGATTCCAGCTCATCTCGAAATTATAATCGCCCAGCACAATGTCATGTATCGAGGAATCGTTCTTTCCTTCTTTGATCCAGTTCCAGCAGTATCCCGCGACCAGTCTCGATTTGTTATCGGGACGATTCTTCTCGAATATGGCATCTCTTAACTCATTGGGGTTGTCGAATAACCTGAAATCGTACTCATAAGAATCATCCCACAAAGGATTGGCGGTCTCGCGGATGTCCAGCATATTGTCCAGCCAGGATATGTAACCGTCCGAACCGGAGCAACGGAACTGCGAATCGAGTTCTGTCTCATACACCGTCGACCCTAGGGCTTCGGCATGTTTCCTAATCTCAGAAATGCTGCCGATATCCTTCATGGTAACAATCTGGTCCTCGTCTATGAAGAACACTGACAGCTTCGAAGCGCGGATTATCTCCATGATCTGGTTCTCACCCAGATTTCCGAACAGACCGCTCTTCTCATTAAGACGATGGGCCTCGTCGGCCAGAAGAACATCGAATCTGTTTCTGCTAGAAAGGTCTGTGAAGGCTCCGGATCCGCTGAAAAGTATGTCGATACGACTCTTCTTCATATCGCCTTTGAGCTTCTGGTTGTAGACATTACGGGGAGCTGCATTCTTCGAAACATACGACGCCGACATCCCCCTGTTGATGAGCTCGGTCAGAAGATTGATTGCAAGCACAGATTTTCCTGTTCCTGGGCCGCCTTTGACGATTATTGTATGCTTCTTTCCAGACTTAACGACCTGTCTTGCCGCTGCAAGAATCTCCTCGTAGATGACTTTCTGAGTGTCCAGAAGAGTGAATTCTGAATTGCCGCGCATCATAGAAGCCAATACGTCCTGCAATGACTTTGAAGGACGGAGCCTGCCGGAGTCAAGATAGAATATCGTCCTCTTGTCATCGCCCTTCTTTATGAATTTCTTCAAGAAATCCTCTATGTTCTTACCATCGCGCTTCGTGAAGACAGGAGCTGCCTTGAGGTATTTTTCATAGATGATGTCGATAATAGGGTCATTCTCCACCAGAGCGTAGTTATGAAGATAGGCACAAGGGTGTAATGATATGCCGATATCCTGAACATCCGCATTGAAATCATTTATCGCCATGGCGTATGACCAGGCTTGGTAAGAAGGATGGGCGACCTCGCGTTCTGTTCCGCCTAGAAAAGTGCGCACGATACCGTCCTTTCCAGATACGCGCTCAGCCGATTCCCATTGTTTTAGTTCGACGATAACTGCATTATTTCTTCCTTTATCATCATAACCTGAAACAATGAGGTCAACACGTTTAGAAGTGTAAGGAATATTGTACTCTATCGCAATACCACAATCATCTGGAATACCCGATCTCAGTATACGCATTCCGATTTGGACCAATGAATTATTCCAAGCTCTCACTTCAGATATCGGAGTTTCTCTACCGAATCTATCTTTAACCAGATTGTATAATTTTTCATCTAAAATACCGCTATCAAGGTTCTCTAGGAATACATCCTTGGTCTCGTTATAGATGATCATGCTTAAGTAGTATCAAGTAACGAATATTTCATGTTGGCTAATCATTAAGACTGTGTGTAACAACCTCCATTGAAGTATCGACCCGGAAACAACCGCTAGACAAATGTCCATCAGATCCCCGAGGTCATGTGCTTCAGAATCAGTCCCCTGTGAATAGCATAAAGAGCGTACCT
>SUSZ01000001.1 GCA_015063165.1 Thermoplasmata archaeon | reverse complement strand
TGAGGTACGCTCTTTATGCTATTCACAGGGGACTGATTCTGAAGCACATGACCTCGGGGATCTGATGGACATTTGTCTAGCGGTTGTTTCCGGGTCGATACTTCAATGGAGGTTGTTACACACAGTCGTCTGGTGCCGCTATTTGGAGTCTCTTTCTTCTAATGACATAGGAGACGGTCCACCAAATTAACGAAACTCTTATATGGGGGCTGATAATGAGCAGTTCTGTTAGACAGGGTAGCAGTTCTATATCTTTGGACCGCCTGCCCTCATCGCATTCCGATCAAGGTGGTTTAAATGGTAAGAAAGCCCGCATCAATGTACAGACAGATCAAAGGACAGGCCTACACCCGCCGTGAGTACATGGGTGGAGTTCCCGCAAGCAGGGTTAGCCAGTACGAGATGGGCAACCTCAAGCAGGATTTCCCCGTCGTTCTCACCCTCAGGGTCAAGAACCGCGTCCAGGTCAGGCACATCTCTATAGAGGCCGGCCGTATCGCAGCGAACAAGGTCCTCAACGGACAGGCGGGGGTCGCTAACTATCACATGACCGTTAGGGCGTATCCCCACGTCGTCCTCAGGGAGAACAAGCTCGCTACCGGCGCAGGAGCGGACCGTGTGTCCAGTGGAATGCGTCAGGGATTCGGCAAGACTGTGGGAACCGCTGCAAGGCTGGAGCGCAACCAGGCCATTCTGACCGTCCGCGTTCCCGCTGACAAGGCCAGCATCGCCAAGGACGCTCTCTGGAGAGCCTCCATGAAGTTCCCCTCCCCCTGCTACATCGACGTAGAGCAGGGAGCCGAGCTCATCAGGTAAATGTTCGATTTCGAGCTGGACCGCGCAGTCGCGTGGATAAACGACGGAGGGTTCTCCTCCGTCGCCCTCCAGCTGCCCGAGGGCCTGAAGGTCAGGGCGGCTGAGGTTTCTGATTTTCTTCATTCTTCTACCGGTGCCGAGATAATCGTCGTCGGATACCCGTGCTACGGCGCCTGCGACCTTTTCGATTACAAAGGTGTCGCGGATGCTCTGATCCATTACGGCCATTCTCCAATCCCGTCTATGGGCGACGATCCGAACGTCATGTATGTCGAGTCCCGCTCCGATGCGACCGTGGACCCGTCCGTCATGGATTCGCTGGCTTCGCTTCCGCAGCGCGTCGGGCTTCTGGCCACCGTCCAGTACCTCGGGCTGATACCCTCGGTCAAGGGGATGCTCGAGAAGTCCGGAAGGACTGCGCTCGTAGGCAAGGGGGACAGGCGCATCTGCCATCCTGGGCAGGTCCTTGGATGCAACTGCACCGCGGCTGAGTCCATATCGGACGAAGTCGACGCGTTCCTGTTCATAGGGGAGGGCGATTTCCACCCTCTGGCGGTCGCTTTCGGCATGCAGAAGCCGGTCCTGGTCCTGAACCCTGTGACGGGAGAGGTCCGCAGCATGGTCGAGACCAGGGACAGGATACTCAGGAGGAGGTTCGCCGCCATCCAGAGGGCTTCCGCAGCGAACTCGTTCTTGGTGATTCAGTGCTCCAAGGCCGGACAGAACAGGTCCGCAGAGGCTGATCTGATGGTCAGGAAGCTCCGCGAGCATGGAAAGACCGCATACAAGGTCATCCTCGAAGAGGTCACCCCCATGTCTCTCATGGCGTACAGGGTGGACGCCTTCGTCAACACCGCCTGCCCCCGCATAGCGATGGACGATTCCGCAAGATACGACCGTCCGATGCTCACGATACCCGAAGCGGAGATAGTTCTTGGCGAGAGGACCTGGGACGGATACGTATTCGACCAGATACGCTCCGATCGATGACCGATTTCCAGGTTTTCGTACAGCCAGGTCGCTTCGTTGACTTGTTTTTATATTTGATAATGCATGGGCACTACCCATGTTCACTTCGAAGACGCTCCTATGCTCGGACCTCCCGGATGTCCGCGTCGGCATAGGCCGTGGAACGACGAACGGCAACGTCGAGAGAAGCGTTCTCGCCATGGAAAGCCATGACATCGTTATCTACGACGACCCATACGAGCTTGCAGGCGACCTCGCCTCGGGGAAGATCGACGCAGCAGTCCGCGGAGACATATCGTCTTCGGTGCTCCTGCCCATTCTCAAATCCAAGATCGGTCTCAAATCCTTGGAGAGGGCGGTGTTCATGGAGCCTCTGGGAGAGAAGATGTTCATCCTCGCCCCTGTAGGGATAGACGAAGGCTGGACGGAACGCCAGAAGCACGACCTCGCGGTCCGTTCTGTGGCTCTGGCCAAGAGGGTCGGCATGGGCAGCAAGATCGCCATCATGTCGGGCGGAAGGTGTGAGGACGTAGGCAGATGCAAGGTCGTCGACAAGTCCATCGAAAGCGCCCGCAACCTGGCGAAGAAGCTCTGCGACGAAGGGTATGACGCGTACCACTCCCAGATCCTCATCGAGAACGCCGTCAAAGAGGCGGACATAATCATAGCTCCCGAGGGGATAACCGGGAACATAATCTTCAGATCGCTTCATTTCATCGGAGGAGTCAAGGCTTTAGGCGCCCCCGTCATCAATACCGACAAGGTGTTCATAGACACATCTCGCGCCAAGACCGACTACCGGGACTCCCTAGCCCTCGCGATGATGCTAACGGAGGAATAAACATGCTTTTGGAAATAGACGGAGGATACTCTGGATTAAGATTCTCGGCCTGCCATTTCATTCCCAGGCACGAGAAGTGCTCGAGGCTTCACGGCCATTCGTACATAGTCCGCCTTCGGATGGAGGGCGACATAGGCGAGGAGGGCATGATAATGGATTTCGTCATCCTCAAGAGGACCCTCAAGAAGATCATCGATGAGGTCGACCACAGGACCCTCCTCCCCGCCAGATCCAAAGAGGTCAAGATTGACGTCGAAGGCGACTCCGTGGAGGTCGTCTCCGGCTGCAAGAGGTACGTCTTCCCCAAGGAGGACGTGGCCCTCCTCGACGTCCCCACCACCACTGCGGAGGAGATGTGCAAGATGATGACCCTCCGCATGAAGTCCGAGATAGACTTCCCTCCCAACGTCAGGTCGATCTCCATCGGTCTGGACGAGGAGCGCGGACAGACGGCGTGGTACACGGAGGCCCTCTGATGAAGGCTGTCGCCCTTCTTTCCGGAGGGCTCGATTCCACCACCACTCTCGCACAGGCTATCGCCGACGGATGCGAGGTCACCGCCATCAGCTTCAGGTACGGCCAGAGGCACACCAAGGAGCTCCGGTCCGCAGAGAACGTCTGCAAGCATTACGGCGTGACCCACATAGTCTACGACATCAACCTGAGCTCCTTCCGCTCCGCGCTCACCCGCGAGGAGATAGACGTCCCTATGGACCGCGAGGGGGAGCTCGACGCCGACATACCTATCACGTACGTCCCTGCCAGGAACATCATCTTCCTGAGCATCGCTGCGGGGCTCTGCGAATCCATCGACGCGGACAGGATATACATCGGAGCCAACGTGGTCGACTACTCCGGCTACCCCGACTGCCGTCCCGAGTTCTTCGAGGCCTACGAGCAGATGCTCAGGGTCGGCACCAAGGCCGGTGTCGAGGGCCGTCCGATCAAGATAATGACTCCCATACTTCACGACTCCAAAGCCGACATAGTCAGGCGCGGCAAGGCCCTCAACGCCCCTCTGCACCTGACCTGGTCCTGCTACAACGGCGGGGAGAAGGCCTGCGGCCACTGCGATTCGTGCAGGCTCAGGCTGAAGGGATTCGAGGAAGCCGGATACAAGGACGAGATCGAGTACGAGTGAGATGAGGATCTGCGAGTGCTTCAAGTCCATCCAGGGCGAAGGCCTGATGATGGGGATGCCGACGTTCTTCGTGAGGACGGTCGGGTGCAACCTCTCCTGCGCATGGTGCGACACCCAGTACTCCATGGACGGAGGGAAGGAGATGTCCCTTCAGGAGATCATGGACGCGGTCGGCGACAGCCCTCACGTGTGCGTCACAGGCGGCGAGCCCATGCTCCAGCCCGACATGCCCGAGCTCCTCCGCATGATGGTCGCTGCCGGCAAGCAGGTCGTCCTGGAGACTAACGGGGCGACAGACCTCTCCCAGGTGCCTGACGACCCCCTCATCATGATCAGCATGGACATAAAGTGCCCCTCGTCCGGGATGACGTCCAGGATGCTCAAGAGCAACCTCGGCTACCTGTCCCGCAAGGACCAGCTGAAGTTCATCGTGGCCGACGACGTCGACTTCGATTTCGCCGTGGAGTTCCTCAAGGAGAACTCCGTGGACACGAACCTCATCTTCGGTCCTGTAGGCGGAACCGGGAAGCTCGAATGGCTGGTCTCGCGCGTCCTCGACTCTGGTCTGGATGCCAGGGTGCTCCCTCAGCTCCACAAGATAATTTGGGGCGACCGCAGGGCAGTCTGAATAGAAAAGGGCCGCCCGACGGACGACCCTGTTTGTTTCAATCGTTCTGCGATTCGAAGTGCTTTCTGCGCTCGTATCTTCTCATGAAGTCCTTGATGCAGTCTTCGATCGTCCCGTCCTCGTCCGAGGATATTTCGATCCCGGCCTTGGACAGTATGTCGATGCCATGCATGCCTATCCCTCCGGTGAGGACGACGTCGACGGCTTCCAGAGATACGATGGCCTCCGCTACGGCGACGCCTGCTCCCGAAGGCGAGTCCATGTACTCGTTCTCGATCACGTGGTAGTCCAGCGTGTCCGAGTCCACCAACAGGAAGAACGGCGCATGGCCGAAGTCGTCTGCTATGTAGGAGTCCAGCGACTCCCCTTCCGAGACCGCCAGGATCTTCATCAGTTATCGACCGTCTTGACTATCTTGTCGACGATGGTGCCGAAAGCCTTGGCGGATGCGGAATCGGGGTGTCCCAGGACTATTGGGATACCGGAGTCTCCGGCATCGACTATTCCGGGCTCGATGGGGATGCGTCCGAGGAACTGGACGTTCATCTCTTTGGCGGTGGCCTCTCCTCCTCCGGTCTTGAAGATGTTGGTGACCTCTCCGCAGTGGGGGCAGACGAATCCGCTCATGTTCTCGATGATCCCGATGATGGGGATGTTGGTCTCGGCTCCGAACACCAGGGACTTCCTGCTGTCGAGCAGAGCGACGTCCTGAGGCGTGGTGACGATGACCATCCCGTCCGCCTTGGGGATCAGCTGGACGATGGACAGGGCCTCGTCTCCGGTTCCGGGAGGCATGTCGATGACCAGATAGTCGAGGTCCCCCCAGTTGACGTCCTCGATGAACTGCTTGATGGCTCCCATCTTGACAGGTCCGCGCCAGAGGACAGGGGTGTCCTTGGACTGCAGGAGGAACGCCATGGACATGAGCTTCAGGGAGGGAGGGATGGCTACGGGGATGAGCTTCTCGTTCTCCACCATGAGCTGCCTGTCCTCGACGGCGAACATCTTGGGGATGTTGGGCCCGGTGATGTCGATGTCCATGACTCCGGTCTTGAAACCCTTCATTGAGAGGGACATGGCGAGATTGGACGAAACGGTGCTCTTACCGACTCCGCCCTTTCCGCTCATTACGATGATGACGTGCTTGATGTTCTTGAGGGTATCCTGGATAGCGGTCTCTTCCCGGATGCTCTCTTCTGTTAGCAAAGGTGCGGCCATTTTAGAACCTCATGTTCCCAAGGCAGGCGGTTCCAGCTTGTCCCGGGACTTCGTTGTGGTTCCCTCTATCGGGAGTTTTGTATTAATAACTGCGTTAAGTCGCCTCCAGACATGACGCATCATGTTCCGGAGCCAGGCGGAAGGTCATAACGTTTAACTCAACAGGATTCCATCCAGGGGGCTGATGGCAGACACTGTAAAGGACTACATGGTTCCGAGAGAGAAGGTCCGTTTCGTTACGCCGGACATGACCGTGGAGGAAGTGAGGCAGGCACTCATCAACTCCAGCTTCCACGGATTCCCCATAGTGGAGAACGATTACCTCCTCGGGTTCGTAACGGCTAAGGATCTCCTCGGATACATGGACAGGCCCAACGAGAAGATCAGGAACGTCATCAGGAGCGGCTCCTTCTGTGCCACGCCCTCCATGTCCATCAGCGATGCGACCCGCATCCTGTTCCGCTACGGCATCAGGAATCTGCCAGTCGTCGACGAGAACACGAAGAAGGTCGTGGGGATCATCTCCAATATCGACGTCGTGAGATCCCATATAGAGAAGACCCGCCAGAGCAAGGTGGATTCCGTCAAGGCCTTCCTGGAGAAGTACAACGACGTCAAGATCAGGGTGACCCCTGGAATAGTCGACGTCCCCGTGGAGAAGATCATACCCACCCAGAAGGAGGTCTACCTGGACGAGCTGGCCGGAAGGCAGTACGAGCTCAAGAGGGGCCTCAACGAGCCTCTCATCATGATCAAGAGGCGCAACGGATATCTGCTGGTCGACGGGCACCACAGGGTCATGGCGGCCAAGGAGCTGGGCTACAAGACGCTCAAGGCCACCGTGCTGGTACCCAACGACCTGGACGTGAAGCTGGGCCTGGAGAAGACCGCAGAGCGCTGGGGGCTGAAGTCCTTGGAGGACGTCATGATCAAGAACGACGGGAAGCACCCCTTCATGGAAGCGGCCACCATGCTCCTGGCGAGCGAGCAGGCCGACGGCATAAACCAGAGGCTCATGGAGAGCGAGAACCAGCGACTTCCTGAAAATCCGATCACAAAGGAATGAGCCCCCTCCTGGCCATTCCGACTTTAAATTGAAAAGGGGGATTTCTCCCCCGTTATTGTTTTCAGAGCTTGTTCCTGAGGTTCCTAAGGTCCCTGAGGATGATCTTCTGCTCGGCGGAAGCGATGATCCTCTTGGTCTTGACGAACGTGTCGGGATTCAGGGAGATGCAGTCGATCCCCTGCTCCACGAGGAACTCGGTGAACTCGGGGTAGACGGAAGGTCCCTGTCCGCAGATGCTCACGAACTTTCCGTTCTCGTGGGCGACCTTGATCAGGTGGGCGATGGCCCTCTTGACTCCCTCGTTCCTCTCGTCGAAGTATCCCATGCGTCCGAGGATGTCCGAGTCCCTGTCGCAGCCCATGGTGAGCTGGGTGAGGTCGTTGGAACCGATGGAGAACGCGTCGCAGTACTTGCAGAACTCGTCGGCCATGAAGATGTTCACGGGGACCTCCGCCATGAAGTAGAGCTTGAAGTCCTTGCTCCTCTTCAGCCCGGCGCACTTCATCATCTCGGTGATCTCCTGGACCTCCTCGACGGTCCTGACGAAGGGCAGCATCATGTTGAGGTTCCTGAATCCGAGCTCGTCCCTGACCTTCTTGATGGCCTTGAGCTCGCACATGAACGCCTCGCGGTAGCTCTCGGAGACGTACCTGGAGCATCCTCTCCATCCGATCATGGGGTTGTCCTCGTCGGGCTCGTAGTCCGCTCCGCCCTTCATGTCGTGGTACTCGTTGGTCTTGAAGTCGGAGGTCCTGAGGGTGATGGGCCTGGGGTAGAACGCCTTGGCGACGGTGGAGATTCCATCGACGAGCTTGTCGATGAGCTCCTGGGTCCTTCCCTCCTCGATGACCGCGCAGGGGTGCTCTCCGATGTAGTTGGTGAAGAGGAACTCGATCCTCATCAGTCCGACTCCGTCGCAGGGGAGCTGGGCGATCTCCTCGGCCTTCGAGGGCATGGACATGTTGACCATGACCTTGGTCCCGGTGATGGGGACGTACTCTCCTACGGCTGCGGGAGCGACGGTTTTGGCCTCCTCCTTCTTCTTGATGATTCCCTTGTAGACGGTTCCGGTGGTTCCGTCCACGGTGATCTCCATTCCGTCGGTCAGGAGCTGGGTGGCGTTGCTGGTTCCGACGACGCAGGGGGTTCCGAGCTCCCTGGAGATGATCGCGGCGTGGCAGGTCATCCCTCCCTCGTCGGTGACGATTCCGGCGGCCCTGCTCATGGCGGGGACCATGTCGGGCATGGTCATCTCGGTGACGAGGATGTCCCCGTCCTTGACGACGTCGAGGCTCATCCCTACCTTGTAGATGACGACCTTTCCCATGGCGAGTCCGGGGCTGGCTCCCAGTCCGGAGGTTATGATGTCCGCGCTGGAGGTGGCGGATTCGACGGACTCGTTGGTGGCGGAGTCCCCGGTGACGGTGATGGGCCTCGCCTGTACGATGTATACCTTGTCGTTCTCGACGCACCACTCCATGTCCATGGGCTTGTCGTAGTGGATCTCGATCTGGCGTCCGACCTCTGCGATCTCGCTGACGCGCTTGTCGGGGATCTTCTGTGCCTTGACCATGTCCCCGGGCATGTTCTCCTTGACGACTCCTCCCTTGGGGCCGCGGATGTACTTCCAGGTCTGGGTCGAGACGATCTTCTTCTTGATGTCCCTCTTGGCCTTGTCGACGACGTAGGTGTCGGGGGTGACCTCTCCTCCGACGATCGCCTCTCCGAGCCCGTATCCGGCCTCGATGATGATCTCGTCGGCTCCGTTGTTGGGGTTCTTCGTGAACATGATTCCGGAGAACTCGGAGTTGACCATCCTCTGGACGACGACGGCGAGCTTGACCTCGCTGTGGGAGTACCCCTGCTTCTCGCGGTATGCGATGGCCCTCGCGGTGAACAGGGAGGACCAGCATTTCCTGATCTTGTCGAAGAGGTCCGCCTCGTCCTTCACGTTGAGGTAGGTCTCCTGCTGTCCGGCAAAGCTGGCGTCGGGAAGGTCCTCGGCGGTGGCGCTGGACCTCACTGCGACGAATCCGGTCTTTCCCTTGGGGAACAGCGCCTTGTATTTGGCGACGATCTCGTCCCTCAGGTCGACGGGGATCTCGTACTCCTCGAAAAGGCTCCTGATCTTGTCGGAAGCTGCGGCGAGGCTGTCGTCGGAGTTTCTGTCTATTTTGGCGATCTCCTTGTTGATCGCATCGAAAATCTTGCTGGAATCGATAAAATAGTCATAAGCGACCGTAGTGAGGACGAATGCCTCCGGAACGGGGAATCCGGCGTTTGTCAGCTCTCCGAGGTTGGCTCCTTTGCCTCCCACGAAGGGCACATCTTCAACGTGTAACTCGTTAACATCGACAATTTTCTTTTGCATTGGGATGACCCCGCGTTATGGAAGAGATTTGGGTGCATGAGCGCGGTTTTCGGCACGCCCTGTCGGTTTACATCAACGCTAATCGGCTCACTGTTTATATGGTTTATTTTTTTACGCAGTTGTAGGAGGCCCAGAAAGACGGTGTTTTCTGACGGTTTCAAGGGTCTGTGTCAAAGGATGTTTCACGGTGTTACGATATCTCCGTTCACGGATACGAAATTCGTAATAATACAACGATTTTCAAACTTTTTTCGTTGATGACGGTACGTATTAAATGGCAAAGTCGAAAATCTACGCAAAGGGTTTAAAACAATGCCCCTATATCCTGTCAACAAGAGTGGTACTCATGGACATGGAGATATGTTGGCATGGAAGGGGAGGCCAGGGACTCGTCACAGCGAACGAGATCCTCGCCGAGACCGCCATCGCCGCCGGAAAGTACGTCAAGGCGTTCCCAGAGTTCGGCCCGGAGAGGATGGGGGCCCCCATCAGGGGATTCACCAGGATCTCCGAGAAGCCCATCAGGATTCACAGCCAGGTCTACGAGCCTGACATCGTGATCATCATGGATGGGACTCTCGTAGGAAAGGTCGACGTGGCCAAGGGGATCAAGAAGGATTCCATCATCCTGGCCAACTACGCAGGCTCGGCCAGTGAGCTCAAGGAAGCCCTCGGAGTCGATGTGGAGTGCCACACTCTCGACGCCATCAAGATCTCCATCGAGGAGATCGGAAAGCCCATGGTCAACACGATCATGCTCGGGGCCCTCGTCAAGGTATGCCCCATCGTCCCCTACGACATGCTCGAGGACCAGATCACCAGCAAATTCACCGGAAAGCTCTCGGAAAAGGTGATCGTGAAGAATCTCTCTGCTCTTAAGAGAGGATATGCGGAGGTGCAGTGAATGGTTATGGCTAATCCCAACGACCTCGTGGTCGGAGGACGCATTTTGAAGCCCGGTTCTTCGGAGCAGTTCTACACCGGAGACTGGAGAAGTTTCGTCCCGGTCGTCGACCAGGACAAGTGCATCGACTGCATGACCTGCTGGATCTACTGCCCCGACAACAGCATCGTGTTCAGGGACAACAAGATGTCCGGAATCAAGCTCACGCACTGCAAGGGTTGCGGAATCTGCTCCAAGGTCTGCCCCAAGAAGGCAATCACGATGAAGGAGGAGTGAAGATGGAAATGGATATCGCAATCAACGGAGACAACGCGGTCGCACTTGCATGGAAGCAGATCGACCCCGATGTGTGCGCCGCCTACCCCATCACCCCTCAGACCATCATCGTCGAGAAGTTCGCCGAGTACGTCGCGAACGGAGAGGTCACCACCGAGTTCGTCTGCGTGGAGTCCGAGCACTCCGCGCTCACCCTCTGTACCGCATCCGAGTCCGCCGGAGCCAGGACGTTCACCGCCACCGCCTCCCAGGGACTCGCGTACATGTGGGAGATGCTCCCCATCACCGCGGCCATGAGAACCCCTCTGATCATGGCGGTCGCCAACAGGGCCGTCAGCGGACCCATCAACATCAACAACGACCACGGAGACGCCATGTCCGCCCGCGACTGCGGCTGGATCATGCTCTTCTCCGAGAACGTCCAGCAGGCTTACGACATGTCCATCATCGCTCCCAGGATCGCGGAGCACCCTGACATCCAGCTGCCCTGCATGGTCAATCTGGACGGATTCATCCTCACCCACGCCATCGAGAGGATGACCATGGTCGACACCGCCGACGTCAGGAAGTTCGTCGGCGAGTTCAAGCCCCTGTACCCCCTGCTCGACATCAAGCATCCCGTCTCCCATGGAAACATGGACGGACCAGACTTCTACTACCCTCACAAGGTGCAGTCCGCCATGGCCATGGAGAAGGCGGTCGAGGTCTGCGAGCAGGTGTTCGCGGAGTTCAAGGAGCTCACCGGGAGGGAGTACCACCTCATCGACGAGTACCGCTGCGACGACGCGGAGTACGTCGCCGTCGTCCTCGGTTCCTCTTTCGGGACCATGAAGGCCACCGTCGACGAGCTCCGCGAAGCCGGAATCAAGGCAGGATGCCTCATGCCTCGCGTGTTCAGGCCCTGGCCCGCAGACGCTCTCGCCAAGGCTCTCGCCGGAAAGAAGGGAGTCGTCGTGTTCGACAAGCACCTCAGCATCGGAGCCTACGGACCCATGTTCCCCGAAGTCGCCGCTGCGTGCACCGAGCTCGACAAGCTGCCCAAGATGTTCAATGTGATTTACGGTCTCGGAGGCGCAGACGCCACCGTCGCCGGATTCAAGAAGGTGATGACCGACGTCGTCAACGGCGATGCTCCCAAGATCACCTACCTGGGGGTGAAGATATGACCTCTCTGTCTCTGAAGGATCTCACTAAGATGCCCGTAAGGCTCGCGAGCGGGCACAGGCTCTGCGCCGGATGCGGAGAGTCCATCATCGCGAAGCAGATACTCATGGGAACCGAGAGCCCCGTAATCGTGTCCGGATCCACCGGTTGCTTCGAGGTATCCACGACCATCTTCCCGTACACCTCCTGGAACACCCCGTACATCCACACCGCGTTCGGGAACGGAGCCGCTACCTGCGCTGGTGTCGAGACCGCCTACGTCGCGCTCAGGAAGAAGGGAAAGATCTCCGAGGACATCAAGTTCGTGAACTTCGCCGGAGACGGTGCCACCTACGATATCGGTCTCCAGGCCCTGTCCGGAGCGATGGAGAGGGGGCACAAGATGATGTACGTCTGTCTCAACAACGAGGCGTACATGAACACCGGTATCCAGAGGTCCTCCGCGACCGGAATGGGTGCGTCCACCACGACCTCCTGGGCAGGTTCCATGGCCTCCGGAAAGAAGGAGTTCCCCAAGGACCTCACCGCCATCCTCGTCGCCCATAACATCCCCTACGTCGCCCAGGTCTCCCCCCATAACTGGAGGGACACCGTGACCAAGGCCTCCAAGGGATTCAACGCCGACGGGCCCAGCTTCATCAACGCCGTCTCTCCCTGCCCCAGGGGCTGGAGGTTCGCATCCGAGGACACCATCGCCATGGCCAAGCTGGCCGTCGAGACCTGCGTCTGGCCTCTGTACGAGGTCGTCAACGGCGAGTACGCCCTGACCGCCGAGAGCGCCAGGATCGCCGACGGAAAGGCGGAGAAGAAGCCTGTCCTGGACTGGATCAAGGCCCAGGGAAGGTTCAAGCACCTTCTGCAGGACAGATGGGAGCCCGTCATCGAGTCCATCCAGGGCGAGGTCGACAGGCGCTGGGAGAAGCTCATAAAGCTCTCCGACTTCTGATCCAGAAGCGAAAACTATCTATGAAACCCAGGGGGTGATTCCCCTGGTCTTCCCTTATGTGGCTTATCCTCGCGGTCGCTTCCGCATTCTTCGCAGGCATAACCTCCATCCTCGCCAAGCTAGGTCTCAAGAACGTGGATTCCACGGTCGCCACCGCTCTCCGCACCACGGTCGTGCTGGTGTTCGCTTGGGCGCTCGTCCTCATAACCGGGACCCAATCCGAGCTCGGGACCATATCCGTGGAGACCTGGGTGTTCCTGATCCTCTCCGGTTTGGCAACCGGTGCATCATGGCTGTGCTACTTCAAGGCCCTCCAGCTGGGCGACGTGAACCGCGTGGTGCCCATAGACAAGTCCAGCACGGTCATGGCGATACTTCTGGCCATAGTCCTGCTGGGAGAGGGGATCTCGGTCGCAGGCGCGATAGGGGTCGTCCTGATAGCCGTAGGGACCCTGGCGATGATCGAGCGCAAGGACGTGGACGAGGTCAAGGTCACCCGCTCCGGATGGCTGCTGTTTGCTATCGGATCCGCCGTGTTCGCGGCTCTGACGTCCATCCTGGGAAAGGTGGGGATGGAAGGAGTGGACTCCAACCTCGGGACCGCGATACGCACCGTCGTGGTGCTGGCCATGTCCTGGGCCATGGTCATGGTGTCCAGCAAGCGCTCCGAGATCCGCGGCATCCGTCGCAACGATGCGATCTTCATAGTCTTGTCCGGTCTCGCCACGGGAGCGTCGTGGCTGTGCTTCTTCAAGGCTCTCCAGGAGGGTCCTGCGAGCATCGTGGTGCCTATCGACAAGCTCAGCATACTAGCGGCCGTGCTGTTCTCTTTCGTCGTCCTAAACGAGAGGTTGAGCAAAAAGGCGGCTCTGGGACTGGCCGGGATCGTGTTCGGGACGATGCTCATGCTTCTATGAGGGATCGATACGCAAGCGTCATCGAGAAGATGGATGAAGAAGCGGTAGACAGCGTGCCTGAGTTCCCGTACGCTTGCGCAGTACAGTACAGACAGGTACGCGGGCGGACTTTACTGCCGGGTTCGGGATGGGACCGGGTGTTACCCCGCCGCTATGGCCGTCTTACCGAACACTGGCATATGTCGGTGATATAAAAATCTTCTGTAGGTTTCGAATCCTTGGGCAAGGAACGATCCTGGAATCAGAAACAAGAACGGCCTCTCGGCCACCAGATAGGAATGGAAAAGTGGCAGACAGCGTGCCTGAGTTCCCGTACGCTTGCGCAGTACAGTACAGACAGGTACGCGGGCGGACTTTACTGCCGGGTTCGGGATGGGACCGGGTGTTACCCCGCCGCTATGGCCGTCTTGCCGAAACGAGCCATATATTAGTCATATAAAAATGTTTTTTTAAAATCCATGTCTGAACGGGATCCCCTGTCTTTATCGTGTACCAGCGCGAACCCTATCTATAAAGCGATATCATGGATATATCGTCTAACAAGAGGTTAGAACATGAATTACACGAAAGCGATAGCTCTCGTATCGTTGGTCCTGGCTGCCATGGCGGTTCTGGTCGCAGCGACGGAACCTGTCGATGCGGATCCCGCGGTGACCGTCGACGGTCTGACCTTCGATCTCGATGCTTCCACCGGCGAGGCGACCCTCACAGGCGTCTCCTCGGGATTGACCGCAGTGGACACGAGCCCTTTCATCTATGACGGGACGACCTTCGCCGTGACGTCCGTGGGCTCCAAGGCCCTCTACTCCAACAAATCCGTGACCAGCGCCTATCTTCCGGATGTCGAGTCGATAGGCATGAAGGCTTTCGCCAGCTGCTCCTCTTTGACCAGCCTGGACTTTGGCGATTCAGCAAGGCCCCTGTCCATAGGCAGCTACGCGTTCTACAAGACGTCCGTGGACAGCATCCTGCTGCCTTCTGGAACCAAGACCATCTCGTCCTATGCTTTCATCTATACGTCGCCTTCGAGCATCTCCATCCCGTCCAGCGTGAAGACCGTCGGATCCAAGGCGTTCTACGGGATGGACCTGGTGGATTCCGACGGGATCACCGCCTTGTCCGCGACCGCGGCCAACATGTCCGGATACGATTTCGTCCTGGTAGGAGGCAGCCTGGTCCGCCTGATGAGCGAAGGGGATACGATCTCGTCCGATGGGATGACGTTCAAGGTCACAGACTCCAGCATCGACGGCGTATATGCCGATCTGATCGGATACAGCGGAAGCTCGACCAGCATCAGCGTCCCCGAATCTATCTCCTGCGGCGGGGTCCCGGTGAAGATCGTCGGAGTGGCCTCCAAGGCGTTCTACAACGACGACGCCATCTCCAGAATCTCCATGCCTTATGTCGAAAGCATAGGCTACAAGGCCTTCGCGAGCTCGGACGTATCCGAGGTCGTCCTCGGCAGCTCGCTGAGCTCCATAGGCTCCTATGCGTTCTTCGGATGCCCTCTCGTCAGCCTGGAGATCCCAGGGGACGGCGTGGATGTCGGAGCCAGCGCTTTCAGCGGCTGCAAATCTCTCACGTCGATCTCCATTCTCGGGACCGGGAGCACCTTCGGATCCAAGGCCTTTTACGGCATCACCTTCTACGATGTCGACGGAACCACCAGGATGAGCATCAGCAGCTCCGGATTCCAGGGAAGCGAATACTGCGGAACCGCCGCCAAGATGGTCAAGAAGTCTCCTGTGGACGTCGGAACGGAGTTCGACATGGGCTCCCTGAAGTACCGCGTCACCGATATCGAATCGCCCTCCGTCGCCGTCATCGGCATGGCCGACGGCTCGTCCGATTCTTCCGTCACCATTCCGTCCAGTGTCGCCTATCTGGGTCTGACCTTGGACGTGACCGCGATCGACTCGAAGGCGTTCTACCGCTGCAGGACCCTGTTCAGCATTGACGTCGGCGATGTCGAATCCATAGGTTCCAAGGCGTTCGCCAGCTCTTCTTTGACCAGAGTGGTCCTAGGGGACGGGCTTAGGACGATTAGCGCATATGCGTTCTACAAATGTCCTCTGACAGGGGTCGAGATCCCGGAGGGCGTATCCGTCATCGGAAGCTACGCGTTCTACGGGTGCACATCCGTGACAAGCCTCTCACTTCCCGGGACAGGATACGGTTTCGGCAAGAGCGTGTTCGACGGATTGACCTTCTACGAGATGGACGGTTTAACCGAGATCACGATCGACGATGCGGATTTCCAGGGCCACAGCTATGCAGGAAGCGATGCCGTCCTGGTCATGGAGCCCAACGTCCATATGGGCGACGTTTTCAGCGTTTCCGGCCTGGACTACTCTGTGACGTCTGTTGAACAGGGCGCCTATGCCGTGGAAGTGGCAGGATTCTCCCACGGATCCTCCTTGACGCAGGTCCAGATCCCTTCCAGCGTGACCTATGACGGCTGCACCTTCAGCGTCACCACGATAGGGAACAAGGCGTTCTACAGGAGCGCTCAGATCGAGTCCCTCATGTTACCTGACAGCGTGGTCGCCATCGGCTCCAAGGCCTTCGTGTCCTGCTCCAGACTCGAGACCGTAGACCTCGGCGACGGGGAGCTGCACATCGGGCTCGACGCTTTCACCGCCAGCAAGAACGTGAAGAGCATATCGTTCCCTTCGAAGCTGAGCCTGGGAGCCCGCGCAATGGGGTCCCTATCCTTCTACGGCCCCGACGGGAGCTCGATATCGGCTTCTGCTAGCAATCTTCAGGGCAGGACCTTCGAAGGCTCCGGCTCTTCGTCTCTCAGCCTTGTGATCACCGTTTCTTTCCTGTTCTGCGACAACTTCGAGAACGACGGACTGACCGATGGCCTAAGCTATGATATGGAAGAGATCACCGTCCATCCGGGCATATGGGTTCACGGAACAGGTATCTCGTTCCAGTCAGCTCTTGCAGATGCGTGTTCCACCTTTGGAATCCAGGTGATTTTCGACAACAACGGTGGAATAGCGAGCATCGACGATGTCGTCGACGGTAACATCTACATACAGAAGTGGGACTCCGATTCTTACGAATGGATCTATTCCGAGAATGGGGAGTTCCTCACGTTGCTGGACCTCTGCGAATCCGATACGGATATCGCAATCGTGCATGGGGGAGCCTCCGAACTCGGCGTGGCGCCCGCTCCTCGCATGACCCCTGATGACAGAATGTGGTATTTCGGAGACGATATCGAGCATTACACGGATGGCGTGGAGGTGCTGTTCTATCTTGGGGATAATTTCATCTACTCTGGAATCACCGCAGGCAGCGACAGCAACGTCGATCCCTGCACGCTTCTGGTCGACGGAATATGGATCAGAGGATACGCAGAGGAAGGCGCTCTATCGGCCTATGCTTTCGTAGATGCTCTCGAAGCGCTCGATTATCCTAATATAATCGATAATTCTTCAGCGGGTGATTTCGGTTGGATATACGCAATCGGAGATGCTTCAGACAGTGCCTGGCTTCAAGCCGTTTGGTATCCTGATACGGAAAGCTGGAAACAGGGCAGCAATGATGATTGGCTCGCGAAGACCTTGGTCTCCGAGGGTTTGATCATGTGCATAGTCCACGGCGGATGGGAAGGAGACATGGGTGCCACGGGCGCACCGTATCCCGAGGCCACGCCGAACGACATGATCTGGGCCTATTGACCTCAAGCAAACGTTTTCCCTCCCGGAGGACTCCTCCGGGAGAGCTTTTTCAGAATATCACGCCGAGTATGAAGGCTATGAGCGCCACGAACATCGCCTTCTTCGCGGTGCTCTGGGCCTTGTGGGGGCTGGAGAACACGATGTACGCGCAGTAGACGAACATCGCATCGGCGATGATCACGAGGTAGTAAGGCCATCCGTAGGTGTCCAGTATCATCGGGACCACGCTCAGGACGGGGCCGGCGATGAAGAACATGCTGGCGACGATGGAAGCGTTCCTGACGCCGATCCTCATGGGCAGGGTGACCCTACCTTCGTCGCTTTCCATGTCCTCGATGTCCTTGGATATCTCCCTGCCGACTGACACCAGCATGGCCATCAGGGCGACTATGGCGTTGCCCTCGGCGTTGGATACGACGGCTCCACCCATGAGGAACGTCATCCCGGTGAGGGCTGCGATGGTCAGGTTTCCTACGAATCCCCTTTGCTTCAGGAAAAGCTCATACGAGAACATCAGGACGCATGCGATTACGACTATTGAGATGCAGACCGGATCAAGTGTAAGGAACGACGCCAGAACGGACCCGACGAGCATCATCACTCCGATCCTCTTGGCCTCTGCAGCTGTCATGCGGCCGGAAGGGACAGGACGCTCGGGGTGCGCGGTCTTGTCTATCTCGGCATCGATGCTGTCGTTGAGGGCGTTGCCTCCGGATATGAACATGAATACCACGAGAACGGAGATCAGAAGCCCGACCCAGTGGTCGACTATCTCCGTACCGGATGCCATGAACGATGCTACGGCGACGCCGATGATCCCCATGACCACGTTCCCGATCCTGAACAGCTGCAGATACTTGTTCACGGCTGGTGCGATTGTGTAGTTTTATTTAAAATCCTATGGGCCAGCGATTGTTCTTTACGATTGAAACAGGTCCGATGGGCAGGTTTTCAAATCTACTATGGCTAAAAGCGGTTTTCTGAGTTTTACTTTTTGTAAGTTTACATTGTTTAGTAAACTTGCTAATGACCAACAAATAATATGCCAGACCTAGCGGTCCAATAAATAGTCCTGATGCAATCACCCTATACGAGATATTTACATAGTGTTTTGTAATAAAGGTTCAGGCAGGGTTCGGATGCAGACACAGGATATTATCGCATTGGTCCTCGTGTACGTGATAATCATCGCGTCGCTAGGGGCCTCGATGTATCTCGAGAAGAAAGGCTCGAAGATAGACACTCGCAAGGTGGTGCACATCGGTGTCGGGAACTTCGTCTTCGTCTGGTGGATGTTCATCGAAAGCTGGGTGATGCTCGTATTCTTCACCATACCCTTCGCCATAATCCTGCTCCTGGCGATGATCAAGGGGACTCCCCTCTACGATTCCAAGCTCGGGGAGATGTCCAGGAAAGGGCATACCACGGGCCTGCTGTTCTACGCCATCACCGTCTCGGTCATGGTGATATTCTTCCATGACCACTGGACAGCGGCCACCATAGGCATTGTCGCGATGACGTATGGCGACGGGTTCGGAAGCGTCTTCGGAAGGAGGTTCGGGAAGCACAAGCTCAGGAAGGGCAAATCGTTCGAAGGGTCCTTCGGAGTCTTCGCGATGACCGCCATCATCAGCATGGTCATCGTGCTGTTCTACGGTTTCCTGGCGTCCGCTGGGTACTATCCTGCCGGAGTATATTCGGGAATCGTTCCCGCTCCTGTCGCCTGCATGGTTGCAGGCGGAGTCGCAGCTCTGGTGGAAGCCGTCTGCTCCGGTTCCTACGACAACCTGGCTGTGCCGATTTCGACCGCGATAGTGATGGTTCTCCTGGGGCTCTGAGATGACCTGGTACGTCGTGGATGGGATGGACGGGTGCGGAAAATCCACCTGCGCCGAAATGCTGAAGGAGAAGCTCGAGTCTGAAGGGCACAAGGTCCGCATCTTCTCCCACCCTGACACCAGCTGCCTGTTCGGGAAGCTGGAGTACGGCTATCTCCTCAAGGACGGAAAGCTCTGCAAGATCCTCGCTACGATATTCTTCATCTTGGACGCGGTGGATTCCCTTTTCAAGATGAGGCTCTCGTCCAGGAAGTACGACGATTTCATCTTCGTCAGATATCTGATGTCCGTCGCATATCTCCCCGACGGGAGCTACAAGAAGGCTTACAAGGTCATTAAGAAGCTGTTCCCCATGCCGGACGACTTCATACTCATCGACGTCGATGCGGAGACCTCCATGAAGCGCATAGAGTCACGCGGAGAGGAGCTCGAGACGTTCGAGAACATGGAGGACCTCATCCGCACCAGGGAGAAGATGCTCTCGCTGTCCGAGGGATGGTTAGTGGTGGACAACACTCTGCCTCTGGAAGAGGTCAAGAGGATCATCCACGATCACGCCGCCGAAGTCATCTCCAGGAGTTGAGAAGAATCGTCCGTCGTTCGGACGGACGTGAATGGTTTCACTGCTCGGGCATGCGCACCAGGAATTCGGCTATTCCGTATCCCGTGCGTCCGTCCATGACAGTTTCGGAGATCGTCTCGACCAGGAGCATCTCGTTGCTTCCCTGCATGGGCAGGGTCGCGTATCCGATGATCTTGGCCTTGACGGCGTACTCCCTGCCGCTCCTGCCGTGCATGGTCATGTCGTAGCCTGCCGGGATGCCTTTGTCATAGGACACGTCGACGTCTATCTTCATCACGGGGTCGTTGGACTTCGCGGTCCCAACATATCCCGCATCGACGTCTCCGGCCTCTGTGCAGAGCTTGGTGGCGTTGAATCCAGTGTCTTTCCCGTAGACGGAGTTGAGCCACATCCACATCTTGGGCGCTCCCCAGTCGCGGACCCCTTCGCTCTTGTCCCTCTCTCCGGTCGCGTCGACGTCATATTCTTTATTGCCGACGCAGAGCTTGCCGCAGACGACCCCGAACTGCTCGAAGTGCTCGGATGCGGTCTTGGCGGACAGCGCAGCGCCTTCGGCGTCCACGCAGTCGTGATAGTCCATTATGGGGTTCACCGGCTTCCACTTCAGGTCCAGCGAGGACATGATCGGGACAGGCTCCTTGGACTTCACATCGAACAGCGGCCCTTTGTAGCCGATGTTCCAGGCCCCGTCCTTCTCCTTGAAGGTGAGTCCGGAGCAAGACATGCGGTCCTCGTCGCAGGCGGTGGCGTTCCTTATCCCGCAGATCCTGTCTTTCTCGATGACGAACAGGAATACCGATTTCTCGTTCTTGTTGGGCTTGTTTCCGATTCTCATGAAGGCTGTGACGCCAGCTGAGGGGTCGTGCAGGTTGAAGTAGTAGCTTTCGTTCCATTCGAGTTCTGTGCTCATTCTTTCGCCTCCAGGATTGTTATCTCCCCCTTGCTCCCGTCTAGCGATACGAGGTCGCCGGTGTGGAGGATGGTGGTGGCCGATTTGACCGCTGTCACCGCGGGTATCTGGTATTCGCGTGAGATTACAGCTCCGTGGCAGAGGATCCCTCCGGTCTCGGTGATCAGTCCTCCGAGCTTGGAGAACACTATGGTCCATCCGGGATCGGTGTTGCTGGTGACCAGGATCTCCCCCTTCTCCACCTGTCCGATGTCCCTGACGTCCATGATGACCCTGATGCGGGCCTCGCACCTTCCAGGGCTGGATGCGGCCCCTGCGAGGGTGGCGCTGTGGGATATCGGTTCGTCGTCGAAGTCCACCCCGTTGAGCAGGAACTTCGGCGGGAGCCTGTCGCGGTACTTCATGAAAATGGTTTTGCGAGGGGATATGAGTTCCCTCAGGTTCGGGATCTTGTTACCTTCCAGGATGGATATGGCCTCGGTGTCCTCGAGGAAGAATATGTCCTCGCTGTCATCGATGAGGCCTTTCTCCTTCAGCCTTCTTCCTTCCTCTAGGAATATCAGCCTGTTCCTGTACATGATGTGGTCGAGATAGAACCTCTGGTTCTCCCTGAACGTGAGGTACGTGCGGGCCAGCTTCAACACCTTGAACAGCACCCCTCTCTTGAAGAATCCGAGCTTGGAGCGGACCTCCTCCTCGGTGGCCTTTCTGCGCTCCTTGCTGCGCTCGAACTCCTCCCTGAGGTCGACGTCCCCGTTGCACATCTGCAGGGCTGTCCCGATGACGTACTCGTGGTCCTCGGCCCATCTGGGGGCGTTCAGCTCCCTGGTTCCGGACCGGTGGCCAAATTCGGCGATGAAGTCGTTGTACGATTTCTTGAAAGGCGAGTCGGACTTCTGGAGCCAGTCCACGAACTCGTCCGCGGACATGCTCTCGGCCTTCTCCTTGGCCGCTCTATCGGTTCTGAGGGCCTTTCCCATGTCGGAGAACCCTTTGTTGGTCTCCACGGTCTTGTTGTCCTCGGGGGCGCACATGAGGCCTGCGTAGATGGTCCCGTCGTCATGCAGCCACTTCGCGGTCCAGTTCTTGACCAGGAGGTTGGTCATGATGGAATGAGACACCATCCCGTAGCGGATGAGCTGGTAGTGCTTCGTGGAGCCAACCCTTATGCGCTCGTACCAGTCGGCCAACTCCTGGTTGCTGAGGGATTGGATGTCCTTGGAATCGAACTCCTTGCACAGTTCCAGGAAACCCTCGGCCCATTTCCTGTAGACCTTGTCGGTCTTCCACATCATCCCGTCCCTGTCGCGGAAGAAGAGGCAGATCTGGGACTTTATCATCCCGAAGTAGTCGTTCGGGTAGGCGGAGATCCTGGCCTGCTCCTTCGCAGGGAAGTACTCCAGCAGCTCCCTCGAACGGATGAGCTTGGGGTAATGCGCGAATATCCTCTCCAGAACGGTGGCGGAGAAGTACACCCTGGACTTGTGGAGCTTCGTCAGCGGGCCGGACTCCAGGTCCTTGTATCCCATCATATGGGCTCCTTCGTGGTTGACGTAGTCCGTGAGCATCTTTCCC
The DNA here is from genome assembly GCA_015063165.1 of Thermoplasmata archaeon. Classification (GTDB taxonomy): domain Archaea; phylum Thermoplasmatota; class Thermoplasmata; order Methanomassiliicoccales; family Methanomethylophilaceae; genus Methanoprimaticola. The sequence continues at coordinate 143,784 of SUSZ01000001.1, read as the reverse complement.
ATGACGGTGTAGAACATGGGCGTCGTGGCGTCCGCCCAGTATTCGTCCCCGTATCCCCTGGACCAGAGGATGTCGTCCTTCTCGGCGACTTCGGGAAGCGTGGTTATGTTCCTGGACTGGAGGATGTACACATTCCCGTCCTCTACGGCCCATTCGATGTCCTGGGGACACCCGAAGTGCTTCTCCAGGGCCAGACCCTGCTTCGCTATGAGCTTCAGGACGCCGTCGTCGGCGCAGCGGGCTTCCGCCTTCTCCTTGGGAAGGGTGACGAGCTCGTCCTTGCCGTCGACCAGGTAGTATCCCTGGTCCTTGCTGTTGATCGTGAATTCCTGGACCCCTAGGCTGTCCTTGGACAGGATGTAGCTGTCCGGGTTGACCAGCCCGGATACGATGGACTCTCCCAGCCCCCAAGAGGCCTCTATGACGATCCTGTCGTCTCCGGTGACGGGATCTGCGGTGAACATGACTCCGCTGATGTCCGATTTGACCATCTTCTGGATCACCACGGCCATCCCTTGGGACAGGTGGTCCTTGTTGGAGTCGTGCCTGTATTTCATCGCGCGGGCGTTCCAGTAGGATGCCCAGCACTTGAGGACCATCCCTATGATGCCTCTGACGGTGATGTTGAGATAGGTGTCCTGCTGCCCTGCGAAGCTCGCATCGGCGAGATCCTCCGCCACAGCGGACGAGCGGACGGCGAAGTATTCCCCTCCGAGCTTCTTGAACTGGGGCTTGAAGTTGGTCAGCTCCTCGTCGGTGATGTCGGCGTTCAGGATGAGCTCGCGTATCTTGTCGGAGGATCCGTTCAATGAGGCGTCGTCGTCGAAGTCGGTCTCGTCCAGGATCCCGGAGATCGTCTCCCTCAGGCCGTTGCGGTCGAGGAACATCTCGTACGCATCGACGGTCAGCGCTATTGCGGGGGGCACGCTGAATCCGTTGGAGATCATCTTGGCGATGTTGACTCCTTTCCCTCCGACAAGCTCGATTCCGAGATAGGGGGAGTCCAAGGCGACCACAGGGCGGGGATGTTTGGAGAGAGGACCATCCCTTCCGACGGTCTCGTTCGAATCAGAAACAAGAATCCTGGCATTTTTGGAGGAATCCGAGGGATCATTCTCCGGTTTCATGTTCAACCACGTATGAATCGTGATTAGTATGATTGTTAATATAGGAATGCCCGAGTTCCAGGCTCATCAGACAGGGTGTTCTATGTTCAGGCGTATCCGGTCGCTAGGCAGACCCCTGCTCCGAACGCCGCTCCCAACAGGGCGGTGGAAGCGTTGTTGGTGTACTTCGAGATGTACCCGCGGTCCTCGAGGAGCGTTCCGAACATGCTGTCCAGGATGTTCCCCACGACTCCAGCCGCGAACGGGATCAGCAGGAGCCAGTCTATGCTGTGCTCCATTGTCGACCATCCCAGGACGGCGATCACCAGCGAGGCGACGGTGGATATGGCGGTTCCCAGCACCGATACGCCTCCGTTGGTTCCCGGAGGGACCCTCTTGAAGGTGGTGATGAGATACGCTTTGGCATCGCGCACTCCTATCTCGGATGCGATGGTGTCGGCTCCAGCCACTGCCAGGGTCGATATGAAGGCCACGTTGAACAGCAGCGGGTCCATGGGGAAGACCAGGTTCAGCGCCACCATCAGGCACGGCGGCAGCCCCACTCCGGCCACGTTCTTCCATGTGCGCTCGCCCTTGGTGCCTTCCTGCAGCCCGGCCTTCCTCTTCTTGCTCAGCCCGCTCTTGGTAGCGGCGAATCCCACCACTGTGAATATGGTGAGCAGGACGAAAGCGTTCAAAGAGCTGAACGCTCCCGTGAAGGAACCTGTGAGGAAGGAAGCGACCGCGCCGTCCTTAGTCAGGCATCCCGTCTTGTAAGCGACCAAGGACAGGAGAGCCGACAGCGCAACGGCGATGGCAGCCAGGCATAAGGCATCCATGTTCGTCCATTCGCTACCATATAGATAAAATGATGCTGAAAATCAGAGCGATTCGAGCAGTTCCGTCGCATATTTTATGCAGAGGGCCTTGTCCTCCAACGGGAAGTACATCACCTTCCCCTGGCGGTACAGGGTGACCTCCATCCCGTTCCACTGGAAGACGACCATCATCTCGTCCTGCTGGGTTATGTCCAGCCCTCTGGAGGAGATGGCCTCCGCCGCCTTGGACAGGTCTATGTCCATGGGGTCGGCGGAGATGGCCATGAGGGATCTGCCTCCGCAGAGACGCGCGGTGGTGAACCTCATCTCAGGCTCTCCAGAAGCTTTTTGGCCTATCCTCTGAACGTCTCCAGGTCGGCGTTGTTCACGATGAGGTACTCGGACAGGGCTATGACCTCCGCAATCCCCCATCCGATCTCCCTGTTGTCGCGGGCGTCGAACTCCTCCTCGTTGTGCGGAGCGTCCTCGCGGTCCCTGGAGACGAGCCTTCTGAAGCGCTCGCTGCGGGCGGTGTGGATCGCGATTATGTACACGTCCTTGGAGAGGCCGCGGAAGGAGCGGACCTCGTTCATGCTCCTGCAGCCGTCCACGAGGAAGAGGTCTCCGGACATGCGTTCTATCGACCTCTTGGCCCAGATGTCGGCTCCGTGGAGCTCCCTCTCCCTGTTGGCGAATTCCCCCACCGACAGCCCTTCGGCCTCGGCTCCGGACGACGCGTAGGTCTCCCTGACGATGTCGCCCATCCTGAGGAAGCTGTAGCCCATGGACTGGGCGACCTTGAGCAGCTCCTCCTTGCCGGCACCCGGCATCCCTGCGACGACCAGGATCTTCATCCTATCACAGCAGGTTGTCGGAGATGTTCATCAGTATCCTGTCGCAGTAGCAGCATCTGAGCTGGATAGGATGCCTGTTGATGACCTTGAACTCAGGGTCCACAGGCTCGCCTTTGTTGGTGATGCAGTTGGGGTTGCTGCACCTGGCGAGGCCGATGACGTGGTCGTCAAGCTTCACGGTGAACTTCTCCGCCACGTAGAAGTCCCTGATGATGGATATGGTGGCATCCGGAGCGATCAGGGCGATCTTGTCGACCGTGTTGCTGTCGAGCTCCCTGTCCTCGATCTTTATGATGTCCTTCCATCCGGCGGTCTTCCCGGACGAGACGTGTATCCCGATGCTTATGCACGAGTCGATGTTGTTCTCGTTGACTCCGAGGATCTTCATGACGTTCAGGGCCTGTCCGCAGGCGATATGGTCGATGACAGTCCCGTTCCTGATAGGAGCCAGCTTGACCTCTTTGATAACATGGTTCTCCGCCATCAGAGCTCACCTCCGAGTATAGCGCTGAGAAGAGCCATCCTGACGGGGACTCCGTTGAAGGCTTGTTTGAAGTATCTGGCATGCTGGGTACCGTCCACCTCGGGCGCGATCTCTCCGACCCTGGGCAGCGGGTGCATGACGATCATGTCGTTCTTGGCCTCCCTGAGGATGGCGTTGTCTATCCTGTAGGTCCCTGCGACCTTGTTGTACTCCGCGGGGTCGGGGAACCTCTCCTTCTGGATTCTGGTGACGTAAAGGACGTCGGCCTGGTCGATGACGTCCTCCAGGACGGCGGTCTTGTAGGGCCTGCATCCCTTCTCCTCAAGGTGGGAGACGATGTCGTCGGGCATCTGCAGGGTCTCGGGAGCGACGAGCGAGATCTTTGCTCCGAACATGGTCAGGGCATCGGCGAGGGAATGGACCGTTCTGCCGTACTTCAGGTCTCCCACGAGGACGATGTTGAGTCCGTCGAGGGTGCCTTTGGCCTCTCTCATGGTGAACAGGTCGAGAAGGGTCTGGGTGGGGTGCGATCCGGCTCCGTCGCCGGCGTTTATGACAGGATTTATGGAGAATTTGGCCGCCAGCCTGGCAGCTCCCTCGTATGGGTGCCTCAGCACGATCAGGTCGCAGTAGGCATCGACCATCTTGATGGTGTCCGCAAGGGTCTCTCCCTTGGAAATGGACGTCATGGACATCTCGGATACGTCGATCACATCGCATCCGAGCCTGTACGCGGCGCTCTCGAACGACAGCTTGGTGCGGGTGGAAGGCTCGAAGAACAGGTTTCCGAGTATCTTCCCGTCGAGAATGCGCTCTGTCTTGTCCCCCAAAGCGTAGGGGACCATCCTCTCCGATAGGTCCAGTATCCCTTCGATCTGGTCCTTGCTAAAGTCTTTGATTGACACAACGTCTTTGTCGTAGAGGTCCATGCTACGTGATTGAATTTGACGTTATTAACGGTTGGCTATGGGTTCAGCCCCTACGAGCGCATCCGAATCCTAATAGTGTTTGTGATATAGCCGTTCTGTCGCAATCCTTATTACTGCTTCCATCGTCGTCCGTGGCATGTTGGACATCGTCTCCCGGTCCCAGAGGGGCAGGGAATGTGAATATTCCAGAGGGGAGGGCAAGATCGCCACCCCCTGCGTCATCGGGACTGATCCCGGCTCTCCTGCGTGGGTGAGCCTGGGAGAGAAAGGAAGGACGCTCCATCTTCTGGGAGCGGAGGTCCCTCTGGAGAAGGGTCTCCTGACCACAGCCTCATCCGGCATGGGCTCCGAGCCTTACGTCGTCGACGGGATCCAGGTCGTCAGGCTTCCGCTGGCGGAAGGATTCGTCGCAGACGAGGATGCGGAGGTCGTCGTGGTCCCCAACGCGTACGAGCTCAGGAGGGACCCTCGTCGTCTCGTGGACGCCGTGATGAGCCTCAGGGAGGCCTGCGGGTTCGGGAAGCTCCTTTGCATGCTAGGCATCGGGGAGCCCTCCACAGCGGCTCTGCTGGCCTATATGGGCGTCGATGTCCTGGACGATTCTCTCCCCAGGTCCGCCGGGATCAGCGGGGTGAGGCTCCTTCCGGAGACCGACCTGGCCGTCGGACGGGACGTCTCCGTCGAGAACTCCGGGGAGATGGCCAGGGAGATCGAGAAGGTCAAGACGTTCATCGCCTGCGACCGTCTGAGGGAGCTCGTGGACCAGAGGTCCTTCGCATCGTCCTCGTCCGTCGCCACGCTCAGGATATTCGACGACGTCGGCTACGAATTCGCCGAGGAGACGTGCTCCACCGTGGGATGCAGGTTCTGCTGCAACTCCACCCAGGCTCTCAGAAGGCCCGACATCAAGAAGTACAGGGAGAAGATGAAGAGCTACAGGAAGCCCGCCAACAAGAGGGTCCTCCTGCTGCTCCCCTGCTCGGCGAAGAAGCCGTACCACATCTCCAAATCGCATAAGGCGTTCTCTTCCGCCATCCACACTTCCACCCACGACACCCTCGTGCACGAGGTCATAGTCACCTCTCCTCTCGGAGTCGTTCCCAGGGAGCTGGACTTCATGTATCCCGCCAACGCCTATGATATACCTGTCACCGGCGAGTGGAAGCCCGAGGAGAAGTCTATGATCAGGGAGATGGTCGGAGACATTCTGGCTCAGGGATACGACAAGGTCGTCTGCCACCTCGGGGAGGACTACGAGCTCGTGGAAGGCCTCGCGGAGATGGAATGCACCGTCGTCGGAGACCCTACTTCTCCTGCATCCCTCGCCAACCTGGACAAGGCCCTGAGGGAGGCCACCGCGGATATGGAGCCCGTAGACTACATGATAGACCGCAACAACCAGTTCAGGTCCGTCCTGGAGTTCCAGTTCGGGAAGGAAGCCGCCGACGCCCTCATGGACGAGGACACCTACGCCATAGGCAAGTTCCCCTACTGGAAGCTGATCCGCGAAGACCACGACGACCGTAGCAAGAAGACCCAGCTCGGCATGATGACCCCTGAGAGGGGCATGATGTCCCTCACCTTGGAGGGAGCCAGGATCGTGGCCGCCCTCGGCCAGAATACGGTCGAGGTCATGGACTTCGAGATGAAGGGAAGCCTGTTCGCCGTCGGAGTCGTCTCCGCCGATCCCCGCATCCGCATAGGGGACGAGGCCATCGCCGTCTGCAACGGGGAGGTCCGCGGGGTAGGCGTCGCGATGATGTGCGGCAGGGAGATGGCCGATCTCAAGAGAGGAGTGGCCGTCAAGATACGCCATAAGCTCAAATAAGGTATTCGGGCAGAATTAACTCTAAAAATCTTAGGCCAGACATTCGGAAGGCCGTGGCCACTTTCGGCCACCCCTCCCCTGATTTCCTTTAAGTACGGTACCGTGAATGTTATCTCTGAGGACAAGCGAGTGCATCCCAAACTACTGTCCTCGACGGTGGCGAATTCCCTTCAACCCCTTTCCCCCGCTGCCGTCAGTTTTCATTCTTCTCTCTGACAGCTTTGGCGAGGTGCCTCAAAGCGTATCCCGCGACGAGTCCGAATGCGATCCCGGCGATCGCGGGGAGGATGTCCGAATCGCCGCTCATGGAGAGGCAGGCATCGGCGAAGACGGTGACCATGGAGCCGACCGTCATTCCCATGATGAGCCCGAAGGTCCCGGTCCTGTGATTCTCCAGGCAGGACTTCATGGCTTTCGCGAACAGGAGGACCGCGACCACGGCTCCGACGAGCATGGGGACGAGGTAGCCGAAGTCTAGGTCGGCTATGGCATCGAGGAACGCGTCGTAGAGCCCGATGGCGACCAGTATGGTGGAGCCGCTGACCCCGGGGAGCATCTTAGCGAGGGCGAAAACGGCTCCAACGAGGACCATCGCCGGGATGGACGGGTCCACGCTGCCCTCTCCCTTGAATAAGAAGAGCGCGACCATGACGACGAGCCCTATGGCGAAAGTCGTCCACCATGTTTTCCCGGCGGGCTCCGTGCGGCCTTCGATGGACTTCAGGTCGGGGATCTGGCAGAGGATGAGCATGGAGAAGAAGAACATCGCGGGCATCCTCCAGTTGTCTATCACGTAGTCGAGGCAGAGGGAGCATGCCAGCATCCCTATGGCGACGGAGATCCCGAGGACGACGATGAAGCGGATGTCGGCGACGAGCCTCTTCAGTCCGGACAGGGCCGCTATGAGCCTCTCGTACAAACCGAAGACGACCAGCATCGTGGCTCCGCTGGCACCGGGTAGGGCTGATACGGCCCCGACCAATGCCCCTGCTACCGTGGCGGAAACATGGTCGTCTTTCATGCCGCTCCGTATCCTCGCATGTTTAATAATCCTGTCCTGGACCGGCGCGGGATTCCTGTCGTTTAGCCAGCTATCATCAGAAAACGATATTAGCCACGAGCACACATAGCAGCTCGAAATGGCAGACATAATGATTCGCAAGCGGAAGAGGATGAGATCCAAGGAGGTCAAGGCGCTTTCCAAGGATCTCGAGGAGGTCGTAGGCGCCCCCGTCTTCTCCGAGGACGACCCGGTCGACATGGCCGAGAGCTCGGACTACAGCCTTGTGTTCGTAGGAGGAGACATCCTCGCACTGGTGAAGGACGAGAAGCCCTTCCTGACCATCAGGGGGGTGATGAAGTACAAGCCTACCCGCAGATACGTCACCGTGGACATGGGCGCAGTGCCGTTCGTGGCCAACGGGGCGGACGTGATGGGCCCCGGGATACTGGAGGTCGACCCCGACATAGCCGAGGGGGACCTCGTGTGGATAAGGGACGTGAGAAACAAGGCCCCTCTGGCGATTGGGGTCTCGATGCGCTCGGCCGCCGACCTGGAGTCCAAGGCTCCCGGAAAGGCGATAAAGACCATCCATTTCGTCGGCGACAAGCTTTGGAAAGTCGGCGAGTGAAGACGGAGGGGTCGATCCCTCCGCCAATCACCCTTTTATCACTCCTACAGGAACGAGCTTAGCCACCTTCTGGGTGAGGCCTGCGTCGCAGACCACCCTGATGACCTCGTCCACGTCCTTGTAGGCTTCTGGAGCCTCTTCGAGGATTCCCTCGTCGGAGCCGTTCCTCATGTAGATGCCCCTGTCGGACATCTCCTTCCTGACGCCGTCGATGGTGAGGCTGTTGACGGCCGCCTTCCTGGACAACTTCCTTCCCGCGCCGTGGCAGGTGGATCCGAAGGTCTGCTCCATGGAGCCCTTCCTCCCGGCCAGGACGTAGGTTCCCACGCTCATGTTGCCGGGGATGATGACGGGCTGTCCCACGTCCCTGTAGCGCATGGTGATCTCGCTCCTGCCGGGTGCGAAGGAGCGGGTGGCTCCCTTCCTGTGCACCAGGACGTCCTCGTGGTGGCGGTCGATGTCGTGCCTCTCCTTCTTGGCGATGTTGTGTGCCACGTCGTAGACGACATCCATCCCCATGGACTCGGCGGAGTCCCCGAGGACCTTCTCGAAGGACTCCCTGGTCCAGTGTGTGATCATCTGCCTGTTCGCCCAGGCGTAGTTGGCTCCGCAGCACATGGCTTTGTAGTAGTCCTCCCCCAGCCTGGAGTCCATCGGGGCGCATGCCAGCTGCCTGTCCGGGAGTTTGACGGAGTTCTTCTTGATGTAGCGCTCCATCTCCTGGAGATAGTCTGTGGCGATCTGGTGGCCGCATCCTCTGGATCCGCAGTGGACGGTGATGGCCACGGTCCCCTGCTTGAGGCCGTATGCTTTCGCGGTGGCTTCGTCGAACACGTTCTCGACGACGTCCAGCTCCAGGAAGTGGTTGCCCGATCCTATGGAGCCGAGCTGGGGGAGGCCCCTCTTGTAGGCCTTCTCGCTGACGAGCGAAGGGTCCGCCTCGAGCATGTGGCCGCCTTCCTCGGTGACCTCGAGGTCCCTCTCCCATCCGTAGCCGTTCTCCACGGCCCAGGTGGAGCCGTTCAGGAGGATCTGCTCCAGGTCCTTCATCCCGACGTGGGTGAGCCCTTTGGAGCCGAGCCCCGAGGGGACGTTCTTGAACAGCTCGTCGATCAGGGCGTCCTTCTTGTCGCCTATGTCGTCCATGGTGAGGTCCGTCTTGATGAGGCGGACTCCGCAGTTGATATCGAATCCGATTCCTCCGGGCGAGATCGAGCCGCTGTTGCTGTCGACAGCAGCCACCCCGCCTATCGGGAATCCGTATCCCCAGTGGATATCGGGCATGGCCATGCTGCTCCCTACGATCCCGGGGATGCAGGCTACGTTGGCCGCCTGCTGGGGGGCGTTGTCGGAACAGACCTGGCCGATCATCTCTTCGCTGGCGTAGATGACCGCGTTGGTCCTCATTCCAGCGGATTCGTCCATGGGTATCTCCCATCTGTTAGCGTCGATTCTGTTAAGCTTGCCTTCCCATGCCATGGAGATTCCTCCAAAAGGAATACAGTTGTAATTTTCGGGTACTCAGAAGGGCCGGGACCGAGATTTGAACCCGAGTCAGGGGATCCACAGTCCCCTAGTCTAACCAAGCTAGCCTATCCCGGCCATGCTGCAATGAGGCTATCGGCTCCCCTTACATAAACATTTTGCCACGAATCCTGGAGCCACGCCCTTCCAGGGAACCGTGTGCAGGACGAGGCGACAGCATCGGACATTCGGCGAAGGTTCCGAACATCGGACGGAGTAGTGTTAATAGGTGACATTCTCTTCGGTGTCCAATGACCTCCGACATCGTAGCCAAGCTTTCCAAGATGAGTAAGAGCTGCTTAGGGTGCGGCGCCTGCGAATACGTCTGCACCAACGAATCCCGGTTCGGCGCCATCACGATGCAGCTGGACAAGTGGGGAGTCTGCAGGGCTGTGGTGGACGAGAGCAAGTGCAAGGGATGCGGGCGCTGTGTGGGCGTATGCCCTCAGTTCAGCCCGTTCACCGACAACGTCCAGATGGCGGCATGCTACGCCGTTAAGGCCGATCCGGAGACGGTCAGGGGGAGCGCGTCCGGAGGCGCGTTCATCCTTCTCGCCGAGTGGATGCTCAAACGCGGAGGATACGTCTGCGGAGTAGTCCTGGACGAATCGCTGGATGCCGTCTACGTCATGACCAAGGACCGTTCGGTCATCGACAGGATGCGCGGATCCAAGTACATGTACAGCGAGATGCGCGGAATCTACGGAGAGGTCAAGAAGGCCGTGGCCGAGGGTACGGACGTCCTGTTCGTAGGGCTCCCCTGCCAGGTGAAGGCCATGAAGAACAGCGTGGGCTCCAACGACCATCTGTTCACCGTCGACCTCCTCTGCGGAGGACAGCCCTCCAAAGGCGTGTTCCGCACGTATCTCGACGAGCTTTCCAAGGACAAGAAGGTCACGAACCTAAGGTTCAGAGCCCCCGACCTCCCCTACGGCACTCTCGTGGTGGAGTACGAGGATGGATCCAGGAAGGTCAACCTCCGCGATCCCTACCTCAGGGCGTTCAGCAGGAGCCTGATCAACAACGAGGCATGCTCCAACTGCCAGTTCGCCAACACCCCCAAGCCTGGGGACGTCACCATCGGGGACCTGTGGGGAGCGGACAGGATCATCACCGACACCGACCTCGACGACGGAATGAGCGTCGTCTTGGCTAACAACGACCGCGGAGCCGCCGTGGTCGCCGAAGCCATGGAGGGGGCATCCTACTTCAGACGCATCCCGCTGTCCTTCTCGAAGCGCTTCAACAGATACGCGCCCATCCGCCCGGAGGATCCTGGAAAGCAGAGGTTCTACGACATGATCGAAAGGGGAAGGCCCGTCTCGAAGGCATCCTTGTACGCCATCGAGCGCAGGTACGACGTCGGCATCACAGGGTTCTGGAGGGTCAAGAACTACGGCGGAGTGCTCACCTATTATGCCCTTTACAGTCTGATGCAGGACCTCGGATTGGAGCCCGTGTTCATCGAGGCCAGGAACAAGATCGACGGAAGAACGCCGAACCCCGCCCTTCTGAAGTCCGGATACCCAGCCTACAGCAGGGAGATGTGGGCCAAGGACCGCATGGAGGAGGAGAAGGACCTCAACCCGAGGATACGCAACTTCGTGGTCGGATCGGACCAGGTCTGGAACAGGAAGTTCATCAGCCAGACCGCGCTGGAATGCTATGCGCTGGACTTCGTCTCCCCGTACAGGAACAGGGTCTCCATCGCGTCCTCGTTCGGAACACCGAGGTTCGAGGGAACCCCCGAGGAGTACGAGAGCTTCGCGAAGTGCATGAAGAAGTTCAACGCCATCTCGGTCCGCGAGCTGTCCGGTCTGGACATCTGCAGGCGCATGAAGCTCAGAGCGACAGTCATCCTCGACCCGGTCATGCTCTGCGACATCTCGCATTATCTCGACCTGGCGGCGAAGAGCGACGCTCCACTGCCCGACGGGAAGTACGTCTTCAATTACATGATCCACCCGTCCACCTTCGTGAACGCCAAGGGGGTCTTCGACCGTCTCGGGATGAAGCCTCTGGCCGTCAAGGGAGCGACCGCGGAGGAGATTCCCGACCTCGGATACGAGGTGATCGACGGCGAGTGCGTGGAGAACTGGATCAGATACATCTCCAACTCGTCCTTCGTGTTCACCGACTCCTTCCACGGCACGGTCTTCTCCATCCTGTTCAGGAAGCCCTTCGTGACCATAATCAAGAGCGAGAAGGACGGAAAGGGAAGGGTCTCCACGCTTCTGAAGTCCGTCGGTCTCTTCGACCGCATGCTTCCCAGCGTGGAGGAGGCTCTGACCTCGGACATATTCGAGAAGCCGATCGATTTCGACGCCGCGCACAAGCTTCTTGCCGAAAAGCGCGAGGAATCCTTGGATTGGGTCAAGAAGTCCCTCATATTTTGATTCGGGTAATCGCAGGAAAATGTTGTACGGGAGGCTACAAACCGTGTCTAAACAACATATTTTGGTGTTGGAGGCATCGACTATATCTCCAGTATTTTCGTTATCGTACCATTACCTATAATACTGTAATTTGCCATTTACCTTATAATGACCTTCGACGCTGAACAGGCAGAAGTACGCGATTCAGGAGATGAGGACGCTAAACAGAACTCTTCCAGAAGACAGCAGACTCAGCGTCCCCAGTACAGGTGCAAGGTGTGTTCCTACACCTGGATGGCGAGGCGGTGCAGAAAGGCTTCTGGAGATTCAGAGGTATATGCCAAGCCCCGCATATGTCCGGGCTGCCATTCGATCCTCTGGGACCGCGAGGACGTGGTCAAGAGGACGTGCAAGAGATGCGGCTACACATGGTTCTCGTCCATGAACCCCAACAGATGTCCCCAGTGCAGGACGCACAGGTGGAACGAGGACAGGAACCCCTGCAAATGCAACTTCTGCGGATATACCTGGGAAAGGAAGGTGGACAAGATGCCGAAGACTTGTCCCAACTGCAAGAGGTTCGTCTGGAACGAGCCCACCGAACAGCATGTGTGCACCAAATGCGGCACGGAGTTCGCGGTGCGCGTGAACGTCCTCGGAAGATGCCCTACTTGCGGAACAGTCAGCTACCACTGCGAATGCAGGTCCTGCGGGCACAAATGGGAGGACAATTCAGGAAAGCATCCCAAGACCTGTCCCGAATGCGGAGCGGCTTTCAAGGACCCCAAGCGCAGCGAGATGCGCAGGAACGTCTCCAGGAAGAAACCCGACGAGAGGGAAGGAGACGCTGAAGCCATAGAGATGCTCAGCAGCGGCATGACCATCATGGAAGTGGTCATAAAGACGGGTCTTTCCTTCGAACACGTGAAGGATCTGAACTCCCGTCTGGAGGAGTGACCGGGGCTATCACAATCCAACTGTCCGTGTGCGCATATAATCCAGTGGTTCGCATACGGACAAACCCTATTTTTTCTGTCCATTCCTTGACATTACGGTTATATCTGATTCCAATCATCAAGTCTCATGGCAAAAAGGGACCTCATTTCCGTAGTTGACATGAAGGACAAGTGGGCCGACATGGTCGAGCTCGCCATCAAGCTCAAGGCCGAGCGCGGACACCATGGCGATCCCCTCAAAGGAAAGACTCTGGCTATGATCTTCGAGAAGCCCAGCACCAGGACCAGGATCTCGTTCGACGTGGCCATCACCGAGCTCGGAGGACACGCCCTCTACATCGACGAGTCCAAGATGCAGATGGGAGTCCACAGCGAGACCGTCGAGGACACCGCCCGCGTCATGAGCCGCTTCGTGCACGGGATCATGTACAGGGCTTACGACTACAAGATGATGGACAAGTTCGGAGAGTACGCGACCTGCCCCGTGATCAGCGGACTGGACAACCTCGAGCACCCCTGCCAGGCTCTCGCCGATATGGTCACCATCAAGGAGAAGCTCGGAGGATTCCGCGGAAAGAAGCTCGTGTACCTCGGAGACGGGAACAACGTCTGCAACTCCCTGCTCTATGCGGCGGCCATCATGGGAATCGACATGGTCGCCTGCTGCCCCGCCGTCAGGATGCCCAACGCCGAGATCATGTGGAACGCCACCAAGATCGCAGAGGAGAACGGTTCCAAGATCATCGCATCCCACGAGCCCGAGAAGGCCTGCATCGATGCCGACGTCCTGTACACCGACACCTGGATCTCCATGGGAGACACCACTCCCGAAGCCGAGGCCATCAAGCTGTTCCAGGCTTACCAGATCAACGACAAGCTCCTCTCCATCGCGAAGCCCGACTGCATCGTCATGCACTGCCTGCCCGCCCACAGGGGACAGGAGGTCACCGCCGAGGTCATGGAAGGCCCGCACAGCGTCGTCTTCGACCAGGCGGAGAACAGGCTTCACGCCCAGAAGGCGGTTCTGTACACCCTTCTGAAGGACTGAGCTTCAAAAACAGGGGGCAAGTCCCCCTTTTCACCATCTGTAGCCGGCGTAATCTGTCACCAGACGCTTGTAGATGCGTTCGGCGATTGTCTCCAGGTTCACGGTATCGGCGCGGTTGTACTCGGTCAGGATGTCCAGGGCGTCCTTGTCCTGGTGCCTCTCCCACTGGTGCCACAGGCGGACCGCCATGGCCCCGTCCACGCCCTCGATCTCGTCCTCCCTGGTTATCCCCATCTCTATCTCCAGAGGCTTCAGGCCCCCTCTGTAGCCCACTTTCCTGGAAGCGAAGCGGAGGTCGTAATGGGGCAGGTCGAAGTCCACCTCGGGGAAGCTGTTCCTCAGGACCGGGACGTCGAAGCAGCTGCCGTTGAACGTCACCAGGATTTTGGCTCCTTCCAGCGCCTCGGCCAGCGTTCCTGCGTCCAGATCGATGCCCTCGGTGAGGGTGGTGGTCCCCTTCTTCCTGTGGACGGTCACGACGGTCACCAGGGAGTCTCTGCTAAGGCCGTCCGTCTCTATGTCCAGGTAGGCGGCGTCGTTCTTGAAGCGGTCGAACATCCTCCAATGCTCCCCTCTCGGGATGATGTCCCCCAGAAGCGAAGTCTCCTCGTCGTCCAGGAGCTCGGCGGCCTGCATCACAATGGCGTCGCATCTGTCCTTGGATTTGATCCCTGCGACGGATTCGCTTGACAGGAACTCGTCCCAGTCGCGGACTCCGGACTCCCAGAGGGCCGTCTCCTTCTTCTTGCCGACGGACGGCAGCATCTGGAAGGTATGCTCGATCATGTCTAGGGCTATACAGCAGGGGATGAAAAACATGTCCGTCCCGTTTCGTTTTTCCATTAGCAGCGGGTTATAAAACCCGAAAGGGAAGTATCGTCCTACGTGGTATAATGGACGAGATATCAACAACGAAGAAAGCTTGGGATGCGGCAGCCAAAGAGTACAAGGCGATCGTGGAGAGGCAGCTGTCGTCTTCCGACAAGGATGTATGGATGAGGATGGTCTACGAGCATGCTCCGAAGAAAGAGAAGCTCAGGGTCCTCGATATCGGGACTGGTCCTGGATTCTTCACCATAGCCTTGTCTCTGGACGGGCACGATGTCACCGGGGTCGATCTCAGTGAAGGGATGCTGGAGGTCGCTAGGAAGAACGCAGAGGAGTTCGGGGCGAAATGCGACTTCCGTCAGATGAACGCCGATAGGCTGTACTTCGAATCGGACACGTTCGACCTCATCATCAACCGTAACGTGACCTGGACCATTCCAGACATGGAGGAGTGCTACAGGGAGTGGAGGAGGGTCTTGGCTCCGGACGGGAAGCTGTTGGTGTTCGATTCGAACTTCAACTGGAACTTCTTCGATCCCGAGCATGACAAGCTGTTCAGGAAGCTCATAAGGGACATGAGGATACTCGGACAGGACTCCGGTACGGTGAACTCCGGCTTCATGTTCCGTGGCTCGTACATGGAGACGCGTCCGATGATAGGCCTGAAGCGTCCCCAGTGGGATCGCAACATGCTGATCAAGCTTCGTTTCATGGACATCGTAGCAGAAGAGGACGTTCTTGTCGGAGGGCCTCTGGACAGGATGCCCGATCCGGAGGCGCCGGCACCCCTTTTTCTGATAAGCGCGAGGAAGCCTTCTCCGGAGGAGGAGAAGAGGTTCCTGGTCGACGAGTACTGGGACGGGGTCGCTCCGTTTGATAGCGGCACCTGCCACAGGGTCTGCGCCGACGGCAGGGGAAAGGAATACTTCGACAGTTTGAAAGGAAGGGTTCCTCCGAAAGCCAGGATATTGGATCTCGCTTGCGGTTCGGGCTTCCTTTCGATAGCCGCATCCTTCTCCGGCCACGAGGTCGTAGAAGTGGATTCATCCAAGTACATGATCGAGGAGGCGGAGAGATGCTCGTCCGAGTTTTCTTCATCTGCAAGATTCGTGATGGCGGATGCATGCGATCTTCCTTTCGATGACGGGACTTTCGGCGCTGTGATAATCCGCAACAGCCTGTGGTCGTTCTTCGAACCTGAAAAAGCTCTGGAAGAGGCATGCCGCGTTCTCGCTAAAGACGGGATTCTCATGATAATAGATGCCGATTGGATAAATTCGTTGGATCCCCGTCGTCCCAGGAAGAACGACGATGGAGTCAGGATCAGGGGCGGAGAGAGCGGTTTCGGAGGGACAGAGGTGATAGACCCCATATTCCGCAGGCTTCCTCTAACGGGCGTCTCGCGTCCTTCGTGGGACATCCATCAGCTTGAGAAGTTTGGTATGAAAATATTGGATAATGACCAATTATCTGATTCTATGGTCGAAGCGGGAATCCGCGGAATCGTCGGCGATTCGTTCATAGTAGTAGCTAAACGCAGTTAATCAAACACAGCATATTTTCTTATGCTTAATAAAGGAAATATGCTACTTGTTTAATAATATATAATTAATACATTTAAATAAATATATAATTAATATATTTAAATTCAATTAGTGTGTAAAAAATAATTATTTTCTCAACTGAGCGGTCTGATCATTACTGCTAAGAAATAAATATTCGATAATCCAAACACAATTTGGATTATTGGTCCAAGGTGTTATTTTGGGAAACAACAAAATGCTGATTGCAATCGCTGTGATCGCCGTTGTCGCGATCGCTGCCGTTGCCGCCTTCATGCTGTTGAACAACAATGGAGGCAATAAAGAAGATAACACCGACACGTCGGAATACCTGACTGACGACTCGGGCAAAGCCACCATCAGTTCGGTCAACACAAAGCTCCTCGTGTTCGGTAACGCGAACAACGACGTCTATCTCAACAACGACGACGTCACGTTCATTCAGAACATTGTCGATGGAAAATCGACCTGGAACAAGACCAAGAACCCTCTGGCTGACACCAATGCGGACGGAAAGATAACCAAGGAGGATGTAAGCCTCCTAAAGTGCTTCATAGCAGGCAAGTCTGCCCCTATGTTTTACGTCAATGATCTCCTCGAGACCGTCAAGATCACCTTCCCGCTCACTGGAAAGATCGCTATCGGAGGTGCTATGGACGCCGACCTTCTGAAGATCATCGGAAAGTACGACCTCATCACCGCCACCCTCGACGGGGACTACGACGAGTCCGTTTACTCCGGAGCGTCCAAGTGGACCAGGCTCGGGAGCTATCCCTTCGACTACGAGAAGGTAGTGGCTTCCGGAGCTACCGTCGTCATGGGACAGGGCGGATACGTCTACGACGCCACCTTCGACGACAAGGTCAAGGCAGGGTACCCCTCGTTCCCGATCGACCAGATCAAGCTCCACGAGGCTAGGTGGATCAACGGAATCGAAGGAATCGCCTCCACGATTACCCTCGGAGCGCTCTTCGGAAGCTTCGACAACTCCCAGTACAAAGCGTATCTGGACTACATGAACAACATCAACACCATCCTTGATAAAGCGACTTCTGGAATCTCTGCCGGTGACGAGAAGAGCTACATCCTGCTCACCTCCCACTCCTGCAACTCGCCTTCCGACCTCGGAATCGACACGATGTCCACCGGACTCGAAAACTACGCGGATGTCGCGACGGTCGTCAACCTCAAGATGACCAACGCCTACCCCATCGGACCCGAGGGATATATCACCGGATTGTCCGTCGAGAACATCCTGAAGTACGACCCAGATGTCCTCTTCGTCGAGGCCGTCTCAGTCAACACCTACGAGGATTACGTCGCCACTGTCAGCAAGATCGCTGGGTGGTTCACAAGCGCCGGCTATGACGGAAAGATCATCGGAAAGTACGACCTGATCGCAGCCACCCTCGACGGGGACTACGACGAGTCCGTATATCCCGGCGCGTCCAAGTGGACCAGGCTCGGGAGCTATCCCTTCGACTACGAGAAGGTAGTGGCTTCCGGAGCCACCGTCGTGATGGGACAGGGAGGATATGTCTACGATGCCACCTTCGACCAGAAGGTGAAGTCCGGTTATTCCTCGTTCCCGATCGACCAGATCAAGCTCCACGAGGCCAGATGGATCAACGGAATCGAGGGAATAGCCTCCACCATCACCATCGGGGCCCTTTTCGGAAGCTTCGACAACGAGCAGTACCAGAAGTACCTCGACTACATGGACAACATCAACAACATCCTCGACAAGGCCACCTCCAGCATCTCATCGGGCAACGAGATGAGCTACATATTGCTCACCTCCCACTCCTGCAACTCGCCTTCCGACCTCGGAATCGACACGATGTCCACCGGACTCGAAAACTACGCGGATGTCGCGACGGTCGTCAACCTCAAGATGACCAACGCCTACCCCATCGGACCCGAGGGATATATCACCGGATTGTCCGTCGAGAACATCCTGAAGTACGACCCAGATGTTCTCTTCGTCGAGGCCGTCTCGGTCAACAATTACGACGACTATGTGGCTACCGTCAACAAGATCGCCGCATGGTTCACAAGCGCCGGCTATGACGGAAAGATCATCGGAACCTCCTTCAACGTCATGGGAGGAGCATCCAGTATCGCTCTGCTTCCCATCCTCTCCACATATGTCTACGGAACTGCAGACTATAGCGAGAGCAGCGCTTGGAGAGACCTAGTCTATTACTATAACACCTTCCTGGGAGAGGACTACACCGTTGAATCCATCAAGAAGACGATCATAGCTCCTTTTATAGTCACGACTTCGACTCAGTCGGTCGACGATCCGTTCTCCTGTCTCACCGCCAACTCCGGAAAGGCCACCGTCAGCTCGGTCAACACCAAGCTTCTCGTGTTCGGAAACGCCAACAACGACGTGTTCCTCGACGAGAGCGACATCAGGCTCGTCCAGAGCTATGTCGACGGAAAGGCCACCTGGGACAAGACGAAGAACCCTCTGGCCGACACCAACGCCGACGGCAAGATCACCCCGGAGGACGTGGATCTGCTCAGGTGCTTCCTCAACAGGGACACCGCCCCCATGTTCTATGTCAACGATCTGCTCGAGACCGTGAAGATCACCTTCCCGCTCACAGGAAAGATCGCCATCGGAGGTGCGATGGACGCCGACCTTCTGAAGATCCTTGGAAAGTACGACCTGATCGCAGCCACCCTCGACGGGGACTACGACGAGTCCGTATATCCCGGCGCGTCCAAGTGGACCAGGCTCGGGAGCTATCCCTTCGACTACGAGAAGGTAGTGGCTTCCGGAGCCACCGTCGTGATGGGACAGGGAGGATATGTGTACGATGCCACCTTCGACCAGAAGGTGAAGTCCGGTTATTCCTCGTTCCCGATCGACCAGATCAAGCTCCATGAGGCCAGATGGATCAACGGAATCGAGGGAATCGCCGCTACTATCACAATCGGTGCGCTCATGAACTGCTTCGACAACGAGAAGTACCAGCAGTATCTCGATTACATGGACAACATCAACGAGATTCTCAACAAGGCTACTGCTGGAATCTCCGCCGGAGAGGAGAAGAGCTACATTCTGCTCACCTCTCACTCCTGCAACTCGCCTTCCGACCTCGGAATGGACACCATGTCCACCGGACTCGAGAACTACGCTGACGTGGCTACCGTTGTCAACCTCAAGATGACCAACGCCTATCCTCTCGGATCCGAGGGATACATCACCGGACTGTCCGTCGAGAATATCCTGAGGTACGATCCCGATGTCATATTTGTCGAGGCCGTTTCGGTCAACACCTACGAAGACTACATCGCTACCGTGAATAAGATTGCTGGATGGTTCAGAAGCGCCGGATACGATGGCCAGATTATCGGTGTGTCGTTCAGCGTCATCGGCGGAGCTTCGAGCATATCGCTGCTTCCGATCCTGTCTACCTATGTGTACGGAACCGACAGCTATAGCGAGGAGAGCGCCTGGGAGGATCTTGTGTACTACTACAACAACTTCCTTGGCGGCAACTATACCGTGGACAGCATTAAGAAGACAATTAACGCCCCGTTCATTGTCGCATGAACAAACCCTGCCCCTCTTCGGAGGGGCGCAATCGTTCAAGGAATAACATGAAATTCATTGATAATGTAGAAGAAGACCCTTTGATAGCTAAACCTATGTCCAGAATGGTCCATGAATGGTCCAAGACAGACGAGGGGGACTCGGAGGGATATCGCAAGCATATGGCGGATTACCACCGCACTATCCGCAGGCGTCTGTTCTTCATAGTGCTCTGTGTGGTTATCACTATAGTGGCAGCAGGCTATGCCATCGCCTATGGGCCTCTTGACATCAGTTTCGCTGACACGTACATCACTATCTGGAATCACATTACCGGCAACATTCAGAATACCGGAATGGATTTCATTATCGTAAACGTCAGGGCGCCCAGAATCGTCGCAGGCATCTTCGGCGGAGTGGGTCTGGCCGTGTGCGGTGCCGTTCTTCAGTCCGTACTTCGCAATCCTCTTGCGGATTCCTACACCACCGGTGTGTCGTCCGGAGCATCGTTCGGTGCGACCCTGGCGGTAACTATGGGTCTGTCTGTGGTTAACAGCACTCCCACAGTAATCCTGGCGTTCGTATTCTCCATGCTGCCCATACTTGCCATCATTTTGCTTTCCAAGCACAGGTCGGCCTCTTCACCTACCGTGATGATTATGTTCGGGATAGGCCTGATGTACATCTTCAACGCCTTGACCACTGTCTTCATGCTATGGTCTTCTCCGGAGGATTTGGCTGCCATATATCAGTGGCAGGTCGGAAGCCTGGCCAAGGTCACCTGGGACAACATACCCTATATGGCCGCTATAGTGATAATCGGCACTATAGTGATACAGTTGCTCTCCGGAAAGCTGAATGTCCTAGCTACCGGCGACGAGAACGCTAAGGCTCTGGGAATAAATCCCCATAGGCTCAGGGTGTTCCTTCTTGCTGTTACCGGACTCGTTTGCGCTGGAATCGTGAGCTTTACCGGAGTCATCGGATTTGTGGGACTCGTGACTCCCCACATCGTGAGGATATTCATTGGAGCGGACAACAGATACCTGATACCTGCATCGGCTCTGTTCGGAGCTATGCTGATGGTCGTATGCGATCTTCTCGGAAGAGCGGTCCTTGACCCCGCCGTGCTCCCAGTCGGAGTCGTCATGGCGTTCATCGGAGGGCCTACCTTCATCTGGCTGCTCGTAAGGAAGGGTAACAGCGCGTGGTGATGTTATGGGAAGCCTTTCGGATTTCAAAAAGGATATGAAAGAGACGCTGACCGGTGAAGAAGTGTCGGAGTTTGATGACATCGGCGATGTGGTCATAGAGATGAACGACGTGACGTTCGGGTATAGTTCGGGAGGCACGGTCATCAGGAACATTGACCTGAGGATCGATCGTCCCGGACTCTACTGTGTCGTCGGACCAAACGGAGTGGGAAAGTCTACGCTCATTAAATGCATGAGTAAAATCGAGGAACCTACTTCCGGAGACATACTGATCAACGGACGTAGCATCAGGACGATGAGGCACAAGGACGTGGCCAAGTTCATAGGCTATGTCCCTGTGGTATCCAAGGACGTCTTTTCGATGTCCGTTCTGGAGACCATCCTCATCGGATGTCAGAACCGCAGGTCAGGGGATTCGGACGAATCTAAGATGAAGGCAGTCTACAAGGTGATGGTTCTGCTGAACATACAGGACCTGAGTGAGAAGCTGTTCAGCGAGCTATCAGCCGGTCAGCATCAGAAGGTAGCTATCGCCAGAGGTCTGGTGCAGAAGCCGAAGGTCCTCATCCTTGATGAGCCCACCGCCAACCTGGACGTGAAGTACCAGGTCTACGTGGTGGAGCTTCTGAGGGCTCTGGCCGAGAGCGAGGGCATGATCGTGATAATGATCAGCCACGACCTGAACATTTCAGCAAAATACGCCCACGAGGTGATCATGATGTCCACGCCCGGCGTCATCTACAAGGTAGGTCCGCCGGAAGAGGTGATTACCAAGGAGAACATCGAGAAGGTCTACTGCGTCCACTGCAAGGTGATAGACGACGAAGGCGTTCCGGTGGTCATACTGGGACAGTCGATGATGGACGAATTTGGAAACATAGATTAAGATAAGGATGGTGGTGCTTATAGCGAAAGAAGCAGGAAAAGAGACTTTGAAGTTCTGGGGAGAGTCCGCCAGAGGGTACAAGGAAGGCGTCAAGAAGGAGCTCAAGAACAGGGAGACCAGCGATCGCTGGATTAAACTGATTCTCGATAACGCTCCCGAGAAGGACGTGCTGAAGATCCTCGACATCGGTACCGGACCTGGATTCTTCACCATCAACCTCACCAAGATGGGCCACGAGGTAGTCGGAATAGATGTGACTAAAGAGATGATCGAGGTTGCCACCGAGAACGCCGAGGACCAGGGAGTGAAATGCGAGTTCCACGTGATGAACGCGAACAAGCTGGACTTCCCAGACAACACGTTCGACCTGATCATCAACAGGGTGGTCACCTGGACGCTTCCCGATACATTCGAGTGCTACAGGGAATGGAGAAGGGTCCTCGCCCCCAACGGAAGGATTCTCGTGTTCGATGCGAATCACTACGCCAATCTCTTCGACGAAGGGATGGCCAGAACCATGCGTTCCGCCATGCGCGAGCACGTGAAGGCTGGTCTGGAGCCCTATACGGACCACTACGACTTCCACGTGCGCTGGACGTACTGGGAAGAGTGCCCCATGATAGGAACTCCCAGGCCCGAGTGGGACAGGAATATGCTGTTCAAGCTTAGGTTCGTGGATATAGTGGTGGACGACAACCTCTTCCCCGAGGAGAAGCATGACGGCAGGGGAACGTCCGGGCCCATGTTCATGGTCAGGGCAGAAAAGCCCGGCCAGGAGCAGGAGAACGAGTACATCGTCAACGAGTACTGGAACGCCATCGCCGGGACCGTCAGCGGTCGTGCGGCCATCATGATGGAGAACGGCAGGGCCAAGGCGTGCGCGGAGGAGATCTCCAAACGCATCCCTGCCGGAGCTAAGGTCCTGGACATCGGAACCGGTTCCGGAAACGTCGCCATACCTCTGTCCAAGATGGGGTACGACGTCACCGGAGTCGACAGGGCGTTCGCTATGATCGAGATGGCCGAGGTCACCGCGAAGGAGTGCGACGCTTCCGTGGAGTTTGTCAACGCCGATGCATACGACCTGCCCTTTGAGGACGGGTCCTACGACGCCGTCGTCATGCGCAACTTGGTCTGGAACCTCTATCACCCCGGAATAGCCCTGAAGGAGGCTGTACGCGTCCTGAAGGCCGGCGGGAAGCTTGTCATCCTCGACGGAAACTGGCAGGCCCACATAGCGAAATGGAAGGCTTCAGGGGCGGATCCAGGGATCTTCCCCAACTACAAGAGCCGCGATCTCGGACTCGGCGCCTACGACGTGATCGAGAAGTACTACGCCAATCTGCCACTGAACTCCGTCAGCAGGCCGGCATGGGACAAGGAGGTCCTCGGACGTTGCATGACCCTCGAGGAGTGCTCCGCGTTTGACGACCCGATGATAACCGAAGACCTCGACCCTGTCCTTGGGAAAGGGTTCATATTGGTCTTCAAGAAGTAAACCTATACGGGGGCTTCGGCTCCCGCCATTTCCAATCTCAAGGAGTTCTTAATCTGGAAGAGACCGAGCGCATCGCGTTGATGGGGAAGGACCCGGCGAAGGCCATCAGTGTTATGTCAGTTCCGCTGATATTCGCCTTCCTGCTGTCCAGCATCCAGGTGTACATAGATTCGTTCTGGTGCGCTGGTCTGGGACCTGATGCAAACTCGGCCATAACCCTCGCAGGACCGCTGTACTTCATTATGATAGACGTCGGCACCGGCCTTGGCGTGGGAGCCTCCACGGCCATCTCCAGGGCCTTGGGGGCGAAGCAGCACGAACGTGCAAACAGTCTGGCATCGCAGTCCATTGTGCTCATCGCGCTGGTGTCGGTATGCCTGTCGCTGTTCATCCTCCTTATATCGCGCACGATGATCTCGTTCATGAGCGGCGGCGAGAACGTCGATCTAAGCATGGATTATCTGATTCCAAGTCTGGTTTTCAGTCCGTTCCTGATGCTGAATGGGGTCATACTGGGAATGCTCAGGTCGGAAGGGGAGGCGAAGAAATCCTCCGGTCTTTCGATAGCGGCCTCCCTCATCAACATAGTCCTCGACCCCGTCCTCATCTACGTTCTCGATCTCGGGGTCTTCGGAGCGGCCCTGGCGACGGCTATCTCGTTCGTTATTACCACCCTGGTGGGACTATACTGGTACGCTTCAGGACGCATGTTCATAAAGCCTGTTTTCAAGGGATTCAGATTCATCAAGGAGCAGATCTGGGACATCTGCAAGGTCGGTATCCCCCACTCTCTGGAGCTAGCCCTAATACCCATAATGATGATACCCGAGAACGCTCTGGTCGTCATCGTCGGAGGAACGGATGGAATGATAACATACAGCCTGCCGTTCCGCTACATAACGCTGGCGATGGTGCCTGTCCAGGCGATAGCCGCATCGATGATTCCGGTGGTGTCTTATTCCATCGGCATGAAGAACGACGAGAACGTGATGATTGGGATGAGGTACGCGTTCAAGATGGCCATCATCCTCTCCCTGGTCCTGACGGCTGTCCTGATTGTCTTCGCGGAGCCGTTCTCTTACGCTTTCACGTATTCGGACGACATGGTCCAGTTCAGGTCGGAGATCGCTATGGTCATCAGGATCTACGCCCTCGCGCTGGCCTCGATCTGTCTGACCCATGTGTGCTCGTCAGTGCTCCAGACGCTGTGCTTCTCCCAGCTGGCCACGGTCACGATGTTCATCCGCGAGATCTTCTTCATCCTGTTCTACTACGTCTCCACCTTCTTCGACATGACGGCCATATATTGGTCTTTGGATGCGGCGGAGTATCTTGGACTGATAATGATGGCAGTCTGCGTGATATACGCCATGAGGATTAAGTATCCGGGACGTTCGCTGTTCTCCAGAAAGCAGAGTGGTTGAATCTTCCATGGTGTCGATAACGCTCATGGAAAGCATGTCGTTGAAGGACACAAGGGAGGTAATCAAGAAAAGGCTGGGATGACTAAATCGTTAGAATCCTCCGCCTTCTCCATCACACGGCGATATCGGAAGTATGTAGCGGCCGTTCTTCGTCTCGATTATCTCCGTGTCCACCCCATACACTTCGCGTATCGTGTCCTCTGTGACGGTGGTCTTCGGGTCTCCGAACGCCAGCACCTTCCCGTCTTTGATCATTATCACCTTGTCGGTGTAGTTAAGGGCCAGGTTGATGTCGTGGAGGGCGATGAGCATACCTGCTCCGTTCTCCTTGATTATCCGTCTCATCGAGATCATGGTCTTCATCTGGAACTTGAGGTCCAGGGCGCTGGTTGGCTCGTCGAAGATGAAGAAATCGGGGTCCTGTGCCAGGGAGCGGGCCAGGAACACCCTCTGCTTCTGGCCTCCGGAGAGCTCGGACACGTTCTTGTCCGAAAGCGATTCGACGTTCATCTTCCTCATCGAGTCTATGGCGATCTCTATGTCCTCGTTCTTGTACGACCATCCTATGTAAGGGCGCCTTCCTACCAGCACGGTGTCCATGACGGTGGTATAGACAGCGGCGGCGGAAGACTGGGGAACGTAGGATACGACCTTGGCCAGCTCGGAGCTGTCGAAATCATGCACTTCGCGGCCGTCTATCGTGATCGATCCTGACTTCGGAGCCATTATGTCGCAGACGGTCTTTATGATGGTGGACTTCCCGGAGCCGTTGGGACCCAGAAGCGCCACTATCTCGCCAGTGCTGACTTCGAACGATATCCCGTCGAGCACGATGTTTCCGCCGTATCCCTGGACCAGGTTCTCTACTTTCAGCATCATATGTCGTACCCGCCTCTCATCTTGCGGATGAGGAACATGAAGAACACTCCTCCCACAAGGTACATTATTATCCCGACAGGCAGCTCGGACGGACGTATCACGTATCTGGCGATGGCGTCGCAAGACACCAGTATCAGGGCGCCGAATATAGCCGATGCGGGTATCAGATAACGGTTGTCGTTCCCGATCAGCATCCTGACCATATGGGGCGCCATCAGCCCGACGAATCCTATGATCCCGGTGAACGCCATGCAGGCCGAAGTGACCAGGGCGGAAAGGATCATGATCCTCTTGCGGACGGCAGACACCTTGACGCCCAGGTTCTTGGCTACGTCGTCGCCGCTGGACAGGGCGTTGAGGTCCACGGCGGTCCGCCACATGAGGATTATGCCTATCAGGCCGATCGGGACCACTATGACCACGGCATCCCAGCTGGCTCCCCACATTCCGCCCAGGAGCCATAGCGTGAGGTCCTTCAGCGCGGCCTCGTCGGAGATGTATTTCAGATAGGACAGGATGGCGGAGAAGATGTATCCTACCACGACACCCGTCAGGATGAGGGTGGAATGGCTGACAGCACGTTTTCCTGTGAGCATTATTATGATCATGGCGCTGGCGAGTCCGAACATGAACGCCACGAGGACCATGAATATCCACTGGAACGAGACATAGTGGCCAAGGAATTCGTATGTGGTGGTGTAGAAGGATCCGAACAGCATCGGCCCCAGCACTATTCCTATCCCGGCTCCGCAGGATGCGGCGGAGGAAAGCCCTAGCGTGAACGGGTCGGCCAAGGGATTCTTGAGGATCCCTTGCATCGAAGCCCCGGCGACGGCCAGACATGCTCCTGTCATGATCCCGAGCAAGATACGCGGTATCCTGTATCCGTAGATCACGACCTCGTAATACGCCTGTTCCGGCGGCGGGAACGATCCCGGGAAGTACTTGTACAGGAACGTCTCGAGCACCTGCAGGGGAGAGATCATTATCCCCCCTATCCCTAGGACGGCCATGGATATCACGATGAGGGCCAGACCGGATATCAGCATGAAGAGGATCTTGCGTCTGCGGGACTTTTCGTATTGCCCACGGGTGGTATCGTCTACCATTTCCCCTTTTATCACAGATTTCAGTTCGGATAGCTTTCCCATGAGCATCACTCATAATGAAAGGGGAGAGAAGCATCTCTCTGCGTTTTCATCCCGTTTCACGGACGAATCCAGTGTCGAAGGCATGTCGGTCAAGGCGCGACATCCGTTCTGCTATACAGCGGACTTCGCCTTTTAAGACCTTATTGTCTTATCCGGGTCTATGGACTGTATAGCCAACTGTCCAGTTAATACTTTAGCATATGCTATTTTGTAACTCCAGTCACTGGTGGGAATATGTGCCAATACAAATGGCGGAACTGGCCGTTCAGACTGTCACGGTTTCTTGGAGTGTATCCTCGACGTGATGTCGGAGACTCCGCGCTGGTCCCATTCTAGGACATCCTTCTGGGTGAACATGTCTATGCTGCCGCCCTGGAATTCTCCATCGCCAGCCATCTCCTCCAGTTCCGATTCTATCCTGAGGTAGGCTTCCTTCAGACGCTCCAGCGTGTCCGGATCCGGATTCCAGAGCCCTCTGGCCTGGGCTTCGAGAAGCCTGCGTTCCAGCTCCTCCAGGGCGTAGATGTTGTTTTTTTCGAAGAATTCGCGCATCTCGTCGTCGTCAACGAACGCTTCAACGGAAGCGTCGAACAGCCAGTCGTCCACCTCGTGCGTGGTCGCCTGCCATCCGAACATGCGGACGACCCTCTTCGCGATGTCGTTGGCCCCTTTGTATCCGTGGGCTTTCATTCCTTCCAGCCATTCGGGATTCAGGGTGCGGTTGCGCATGGCCCTCTCTATCTCCTCTTTGAGGGTTCCCACCGAGATGTCCCTGGGGTCGCGAGTGTCTATGCAGTACGCTTTCACTTCGGAGTCCGACAGGTAGCGGCAGGCCGACACCATCCCCCCGATGTTGCTGAAATGGCAGCTGCACGAGAGGAGGTCGTTCTCGTCGGATGCGGACCCTTCCATAACGGCGTTGGTCCTGGACAGCACGGTGGCGAACTGCTCGTACATCGGCTTGCCGTTCCTTCCTCCTCCGTATCCGTGCCCTTTGGTGCGGACGAACACGTTCGCCAGGTCGGAGTCCTCCTTCCATGCGCTCGCGAAGACGGCCAGATTGACCCCGGAGGTGTAAGTTCCCGGAGGAGCTCCGAAGAATCTGGCATTGGCGTCGCTCTCGTCCATGCCGTCTTTGATCGACTGGAGGGAATGCATCCTCACGAAGTTCATCTCAAGAGGCTCGTCCAGATCGGCTACTGCGGATACGACCGAGTCCATGAAGTCGATGGCGTTCATCATGTTGTCTCTGAGGATGCAGGACACGTTGACCGAGACGTCGATCCTAGGGCGTCCGAGCTCTTCCAGCGACAGGATGCGGAAGTCCTTCACGCGTCCTTCTCCGTTCCATACGGGCTCGGCCCCCAGGAGGTACATCATCTGGGACATCTGCTCCCCGCCGGTGGATATGAGCTCGCCCATCGTCCAGAAGAATCCTAGGCTCTCCGGAATCTCCCCTGTGTCTTCGAGATAGCGCTCTATCTCGACCTTGGCGATCTTGCATCCGGAGGAATAAGCGGATTTGGACGGGACGGCATGCGGATCCATGGAGTAGAAGTTCCTGCCGGTCGGAACTATCCGGTACTCTCCGCGGGTTATGTATCCCGACGGTCCAGGCGGAACGAATCCGCCGTTCAGCGCGTTGACCATCGCCCCTATCTCGTCTGAGGAGCTGATGCGGTCGGAAACGTCATGGATGGTCTCCACGAACGGAGCGAAGCCGCTGACGTCTCCATCGGGTTCGAGTCCGATCTCCTTCAGGGATTCTTCGACGGTTCTTCCGTTCAGGATGCATCCCACGAAGGATTTGGTCAGGTCCTCGACTCTGCGGATGATCTCCTCGTTGGAGCAGTCGAACTCCTCGTCGTACGCTCCCTTGTCCTTGTAGAGAGCGGAAAGATCGCGCCCGACGAGGTTGCAGATGCAATCGCGGAGGGAATCGTGCTCTTCCCCGTAGCGGATTATGGAGGTCACCGCGGATGTGAGGTCGTCGCCCTGAGGCATCTTCCCCAGGACGTGCAGGCCCTTGTTCATGAGGGAGTTCCTCATCCGCGACAGCTCCTCGTGGCAGATCTTCGTGATTTCGTAGAGGCTCATCTCCGGGGACAGTCCCAGACGTCCGAACTTGAGCTCCTCCGCCTTGGCTATAATCTTGGATTTCAGCTCATCCGACCTGACCGGGTCCGTATGGGCGACGCCGTACTCCTTCAGGAGGCCGTCCAGCTCGGAGTAGCCTCCGTACAGGTTCACCTCTGTCATCAGGTGCTGCATATGGTCAATCAGGGTGGCGTACGACCTGCGCTTGGCCACCAGACCCTCCGAAGGATTGTCCGAGTTGTAGATGTAGAAATGCGGGGTGCTCCGCATGGCGATGTCCGGGTAGCAGCTCTCCGTCATCCCGACGCCTTTTCCTGGCGTCCATTCCATGCATCCGTGCGTGCCGGTGTGGACGATCGCATCGGCTCCCCAGATGTCCTCGAAGTAGTGGTAGCAGGCCAGGAACTGATGTGTGGGAGGGCAGGCCGGGTCGTGGAGTATCTTGCACACCTGTCCGTCGCAACGTGCGCCGTAGCATCCGCGCTTGGGCTGGACGATCACGGCCACGTTCCCGAACTCCACTCCGGTTATCAGTATGCGGTCGTTCAGGACCATTGCTTTTCCGGGAGGCTCTCCCCATGTGGACTTCACATCCTCCTGAGCCTTCTCCGTCAGCGTGCTGAAGTAGCGGAGGTACTCGTCCACGTCCATGGCATGGAGGACGCCTCCGTTGGCCGCTATCGACTGGACAGTGGTCCAACGGAATTCCGACAGGGCCTTCCTGCCGAGTATCGTGTCGATGAGCTCCTTTCCGTCCTTCGGGGGATCGACATTGTAGCCCTGTTCCTTCAGGCGCTTCATCAGGTCGGCGATGCTCTCGAGGCTGTCCAATCCGGCCGCGTTCCCAACATTGGCTTCCACTCCGTTGCAAGGGTAGTTGTTGAGGAAGATCGCCACCCTCTTCTCCGAGTTGGGCTTCCTTCTCAGCGCGACATGGTTGGCGATGCGTTCGGCCAGCCTGTTCATCCTTTCCGGAACGGAGACGCGTCTGCGGTTCCCATTCTCCTCTATGTTCGAGGACACCACATACGGATCGATTATCCCCTCGAATTCCGGGAACGATATGTGCCAGGCTATGTCGCCCGCGAGACCTATCGACTCCTCCCACTGAGGTACGGTCATCTCGGACATCATCACAGGCTGGTATACCGGCACGTTCATGCGGCAGAGGTATCCCGCGGTCTCCGGTATCGCCTCTTTGCAGCCGGGGTCGCGGTCCTCTCCTATGAACGTGGTGGTCATCTTGACGATGGCGTCCGCCAGAGGCTTGCCGTCGCGCGTGAAGAACTTTTTGACCACTCCGCTGGGCGACAGTGCTCCGAAATCGGGTTTGGCGGACCAGTCGCAGAACACGAGAAGCGGGTTCAGGCCGTTCTCGGAGAGATGCCTGCACATCTCCTTCTCGATGATCAATCCGTCCATCAGGAGGGCAGGACGGGACGCCATGACTCCGACGAACGGGAGGTCCGGGTCCTTTACGCGTTCCTTGACGTATCCGTCGACGCTCTCGTACATCTCCCCGTCTTCCGGGGACACCACCGCCTGCCAGGGGAACTCTATAGGTGGAAGAGGCTCCCCTGCCTTTCCGCAGAGGGTCTTGGCGACGTAATCTATCATGCGTCCGAGGTTCTCGTCGCCTCCTGTGAGCATGTATTCGTAAGCCCTCACAGCGACATCGTGGCCGACGGATGTGAGGTCCCATAGGGAGGGGTCGTTTGCGAAGTTTATGATGCGCAGCTTCTCCTTGACGGGATAGAGCAGAGCGCGGATCCTCTCGGAGAAATCGCTGTTCTGCCTGTAGATGATCGTCGCATCACAGGACTCTATGGTCTTAAGAAGGTCTTCGTCGGAGATTCCGGACTGTTCTATGGTGCGCGGGGTGTTGATGAGGATCTCCTCTTCCAGAGAGCCCTTTATGCGATCGAGCATAGGCATATGCGTTTCCCATAGAACGGTGAAGATTCTTATCTTGGACATTTTACCACCTCATAACATCGAATCCAAGGAGCTGCGCAGGTTTCTCCCGCTGAGCTCTTCCAATTTGATATAATCCGCATCCAGTATTGATGCTAGCACTATAGTTCTACCGAAGCGGAGGAGTCCGGTTTCGGTATCTATCACTATAGTGCGAATACCTTCCGAGCTCAGGACCCCGGCGATCTTCCTGATGTTATCCTCGCTGTCCTCCTTGGAGTTCCCGCGTCCGTCAGTGAGGACCACCATGACCGGTTCCGTGGACTGGTCGCGCGACCGCCTCAGCATCTCGATGCCTTTCGTCAATCCCTTGGTGAGCGGAGTCTTCCCGCCGGTAGGCATCTCCTTCAGCCTGCGGTATGCGGTGAGGACGCTCCTCGTCATCGGGAGGTACTCCTCGGCGCTCTGTCCCCTGAAAACGGCCATGCCTACGCGGTCCCTGCGACGGTAGGCGTCGTTCAGCAGCGAGAGGACGGCTCCCTTCACCGCTATCATGCGCTGATGGGCCCCCATCGATCCTGAGCCGTCCACGACGAACACGATGTCGGTGGACCTCCTTCTCATGCGGACGTTCTCGCGGAGATCGTCGACTTTGAGGACCACTGCCAGGTCCTCATGCTTTCTGAACGGCTGTTTCGGTGCGGCGGCTATTATGGAAGCGGATAGGGCCAGACTCTTGATCCTCTCGCGGGGTATCATGTAGCCGACCGTGTGTCCGGTCCCGTCGTTGGAGATCGACTCGTTCCTGCGGCCGGTTCTGCTCTTGACCTTCTTCGAGACCGGCTCAGGAATGTAGTCCCGAACTTCGAACTGCTCCCCGATGTCGAACACCTTGTCCTCCTGGCTCTCTGGCTTCTCATTTTCGTCGGCATCGGAGTTCTCCTCGGCGGAACGCGGCTCGCTGCTGTTGCTCTCGTTCTCGCCGTCCTGGCGGTCCTCCTCGTTCTGAGGGGGATCGTCATTCTGGTCCTCCTCGCTTTCCTGAGGCTGCGGAGGTTCAGGCTGATTCTCGGGAGGGTCCCTCCTGCGATGCTGCAGGCAGAGCTTCACCGCTTTCGAAAGGTCCCTCATGCCTGCGGAGCTCCTGCTGTCCAGAGCGGCTAGGGCGCAGGCGGTGTTGAGCACCGCTATGTCTCCGCGGTGGCCTTCCACATGCATCTCGCCGCAGATCTCGGATATGAACCCCGGATAATCGGATGCCACCGTCACCTTCGACACATCCGCTCTGGAGACCTTGTCGCGGATGCTCTTGAGCTCGGTCAGAAAGCTCTCGTCCAAGGAATCCGGCGCCTTGTCGAACGCGAGACGTCTCCTCGCGACCTCCTTCCTCATCCCCTCGTCCATGATAGGCTCGATGAAAACGCACATGTCGAACCTGTCCAGGACATGAGGGTCGATGTCGCCCTCCTCCGGGTTCATGGTGCACACGACCTTCAGGTCGACGCTGTACGGGGAGGAGGTCTCCGGAACGGCCATCCCCTCCTCGGCGGCTTCGAGGATGCTCAGCAGGAGAGACTGGCGCATCAGGTTGGCATCGTCTATCACGAGTATGTTCCCGTCGGCGCGGGAGAGGACCGAATCCGTGCGCTCCTCCTTTCCGGAGCGGATCGCCTCCTCCAGGTCCAGGGTTCCGAAGACCTGGCCTTGATCGGAGGTCGCGGGAAGGTTCACTATCCTTCTCGATCCGGAAAGCTGATGCGATGCGCGGGCGGCTACGCTCTTGCCAGTGCCCGAGCCGCCGGCTATCAGCACGCTATGGAGGTCGGGAGAGCACAGCATCGCAGACAATGCGACCGTCGCGTCCTCGTAGCCGACCATCGCCGTGATCGGGAAGTCCGTCATCTCGAGGACACCAGCTCCGACAGGCATTCGGAAAGGCCTTTCGCGTCTATGGAGGCCTCGTCGAACGGGTTCTTCCTCATGCGGTGGGCCAGCACCATCGGGGCGACCTTGGCCACGTCGTCGGCGGAAGCCTCTCCGCGACCCTCCCAGGCCGCCAGCGCGCATGCGGAGCGGATCATCGTTAGGTCGGCGCGGTGCCCGTCGATGCCCAGCCTGATCGAGATCCTCACGGACAGGTCCAGGGCGTCCTCGCCTATGCTGACGGAGTCCACGTTGGCCTTGGCCTCGGATATGCGTCTGCGGAGCTCGTCGTCGCTTTCGCGATAGGATTCGATGAATCCGTCGCGATCCCTCTCGAAAGCGAGCCTCCTGCGGATGATCTCCTTCCTTTTGGCCTCGTCCGTCTCTCCAACGACGTCGACCATGAGGCCGAAACGGTCCAGAAGCTGGGGACGCAGGTCGCCCTCCTCCGGATTCATGGTTCCGACGAGGATGAAGCTCGAAGGGTGCTGGAATGAGACCCCTTCCCTCTCGACGTAGTTGACGCCCATAGCGGCTGAATCGAGAAGAAGGTCCACGATGTGGTCGTCGAGAAGGTTCACCTCGTCCACGTAGAGAATGTTCCCGTTGGCTCTGGCCAGGATTCCGGGCTCGAAGCTCTTCCTTCCTTCGGATATGGCCATCTCCAGGTCCAGTGTCCCGGATACGCGGTCCTCGGTTGAGTTCAGCGGAAGCTCCACCACCTCCATCGGCATGGTGACGCCTTCGGGCTCGGAGCTCGCGTATCTCTCGGCGCATTCGGTGCAGTATTCCCTTCTGTTCGAAAGAAGGCATCCGCAGCGGCATCCTCTGACGACGACGCGGTCCGGCAGAAGGCGGGCCAGGGCCCTGACAGCGGTGGACTTGGCGGTCCCTTTCTCTCCGCGTATCAGGACCCCTCCGATACCGGGGCTAATCGTGTTGAGGATGAGGGCCAGCTTCATCTGATCTTGGCCGACGATGGCTGAAAACGGGTACGCTGCTCTTGTGGCCATGGTATCGCCTTGTTGTCCTGTTCGAGGTAACGATGACAGCGTATTAATACCGGATGTATGAGCCAATACCGGGTTGATTTTTGGAAGACTGTCTTCTGGTTATGTACGAATGAGTCCAGAATATTCTAATGTAATTTTAACTAGTTGACCAATCTTAATAAGCAACATAGGAATCACTCGCTGGTAATCTTCGAATGGATGCGGAAATCAAGAAAGCGATGCCAGGGCTCTGGATGATGTCGTTCACCACTTTCATAGTGTGCGTTCCAGCGGCGTTCACCCAGATCCTGTCATTGGACCTGATGATCGATCTGAACTCGTTCCCCACCAAAGGGTACGCATGGACGTTCCCTGCGTTCGTAGGCGGAGAATGCGCTTCGATGGGTCTGTTTGCAAGCATCATCGACAGCATGGGGCGCAGGAAGCCTTACATTATCGGTACGGTTTTGTTCATACTAGGCTCGATAGCATGCGCGATGAGCACGGAGATGAGCTGGTTTATCCTGTTCCGTATAATCGAGGGATTCGGAGCCGGTATCGTCATCATAGTGTGCATCGCCCAGATCTACTTTGACGTTCCTAACCACAAGTTCCGTTACATCGCGAACGGGATAATGTCCCTGGGATTCGGCCTGGGGATGCTGGTCGGAGTCTTCCTAGGAAAGGCCATCATCGATGGGATGGGCTGGCAGCTCACCTTCTGGACCATGGCGGCTCTCCAGGCTATCGTGTTCTATCCGTGTCTGCAGTTCTTGTCGAAGGGGGAGCCCAGCAAGATGAAACCTGACTATCCGGGGTCCATCATACTGATGCTGTTCGTCGGGTTCTTCGTGTTCTTCCTTCAGAAGCTGTACCTGGACTGGGACGTCCTCAGCACCGAGGCTCTTATGGGGGTGGCGATTCTGATCATGCTGATCGTGGCGTTGGCATTGGTGGAAGCAATCAATCCCAACTCTGTCGCCTATCGCAAGCTGGACAACAGGAAGCTCACGATTGCATCGCTAATCTTCATAGTTCTGCTGGGAGCCATAGACATGGCCGCGGTGGGATCGATGATCAAGATCTCGTTCTTCACCTACCAGATGTCCATCCTTGAGGCGGCTCCGTTCTTCATCATCGTCGTTCTGGGAGCGGCCACGACCGCGATCACGATCTCCAAGAAGATCGACAAGACGGGGCATCTCATCTGGTTCATCCTGAGCGTCATCCTGTCGTCGATAGCTCTGGTATCTATGCTGCTGGTCAAAGAGGACGATCCTTCGTTCATATTTGCCATCCATCTCTACGTCCTAGGTCTGGCAATCGGGTGCCTCGTGTCCATGATCAACGCCACTCTCCAGAACAGGACCAACGAGGACAACAACAGTGCCCTGATGGGATTCGCCATCATGATACGCACCGCCGCTCTCTGGCTGGGATACAACTTCTACCAGTTCGTCACGGACCAGTACATGCTGAGGGAGCTGGGCGCATATCTAGAGCACTGGAACGAGATACTTCCGTTCGAGATTCCGGCGAACAGCACGCTCGCCAATCTGTTGATCACTCCGATGGAGGAGCTGTTGAAACTGCTTCCAGGTCTGACGGACCAGATAGCCACGGTTTACGCCCAAGGGATGGGCGAGGCGCTGGTGTACGGGGCCATCATATTCGTCGTGGTCGCGATTCCTACGATCGTTTTGCTAGTAGGCAGGAGGAAGACGCTATGAGATTCACCAACGCCATCATTTTCGCGATGCTGGCCATCGTATTGCTTGTCGCGGTTCCGTTCGCTTCTGAACAGAGCGATGCGGACATCACGGTCACCAGAGCAGGGAACGTGGTCATCACCGGCGACTGCGTTCTCGAGGAGGACACCCGCATCGAAAGCGGTTCCGACATTCTCGTCAACGACGGTGCCAGCATAGATATCTCGAATTACAACCTGGTAATCGGCCAAGGCTCGAAGATAGTCATCGTGGGCTCGGCATCCATCACGAGCTCCGGAGGAAGCATAATACTCGAGGGCGGTGAGCCGATCGAGTTCGGAACGGTCTTTCTCCCCTTGCTAGGGGATGACGTCACGATAACGTTCGACGGCACCGTTTCGCTGGAGCTCAAGATCCTGAGCGGGACCCTGTCGACCACGTTCCAGCCTTCCGGATCGGACAAGGGGGTCTATGTGAATCGTGGCGATACCTATCTCACTTTGGTGGAGCCAAGCATCGTCGTCAAGCTGGGTCTCGGGACCGTAGACGTGGTCGTCGGCTTCTCCGAGATGATCCTCGTCAAGGAGAAGTACGACGGCAACACCCTCCTCAGCACAAGCACAACCACCATCACTTCCAACGACAAGACCGATTCATTGGACCTGGCGCTGTATTTGAAGATCGGGAAACATGGTCACCTCTATCTCAAGGACATCAACATCGCCAGCGTGGAGACTTCCACCTGCTATGAGGAGAGCGGCATCACCAACTACACCGGGTTGTCAGGATTTGATAGGCTCGAAACCTCCCTCAGCAGCGAGGGGATCCTGGCCATCTCATCCCACATCGACAAGATGGTGACCGAGAGATACCTTCTGGATGTCCTGCAGAGCAAGGATGCCATCGAGGACATCGACTGGAGCATCGCAGTCGACCTCCCTGTGCTGTTCCAGATCCTCTACGCCGAGATATCCGACGGCACCAAGCCGGACGCGTCCGAGCTCATCGGAGCCATCGACATAACCGCTGAGACAGGAACCCTCGAGAACTGCGTCAAGGGCACCGTGAAGAACATCTCGGACATCTCCATCGTCCTGAACAGGGCTTCATCCTCCCAGTACCGCCTGGACATCCAGTGGAAGGACGACGAGGCTTCGTACGAGATCACCTCATCCAACATGGTCCTCAACTCGTTCGGCCTCAGCAGCACGTTCCTGATGGACCTGGACGTGTCGATCCCCTCTATCACGGCGGAGATCATGCCTTTCAGCGGTCCCGCCTCCGAGATAGCGGTCACCGACCTGGAGCTCGTGATAAGCAACATGGATCTGGCCGGCCTGTATGGCATCCACTCGAGGCTGGGGACCATGGACGTCCAGCAGCTTCTCGACAACTGCGAGTGCTTCCATCTTTCCGCATCTGGCATCGCCTATGCCAAGAACGGCCACGACATGGTCGTCAGCGGTTTGGATGCGGTTCTGGAAGAGGATGCCAGAAGGCAGAACACGCTCTCCGTTAGCGTCGATAGCGTGGAGGGTTCCATGGAGCTGAATAATGGAGGCATCCTCGTAGCGGATGTCGAGGGCACCACCGTCTATTTCTCCACCAACGGCTCGCTCGCGGAGTACTTCGAGATCATGAACTCCGTCCCTGGGATCACGACCAACTCGGAGATGGTCCTTCAGGTGAAGACCTACGGCGTGGACATCGACTATGCGGGCTCCGACAGGTCGCTTACAGTTTCAAGCGAGCAGATCTCCCCCGGAGCGTCCGGCATGGAGCTGGACCTTTTCATCAGGCACACCCTCTACAAGGATTCCACTCTCCTGAACGGCAGCGTCTCCGCATCCGGATACGAGCTGACTCTCAAGGAGTACGACTACGAGAAGAAGATGTACCTCGACGCGGTCCTGACCGATGCTGTGGCCTCTATTGACGACATGAACATCGGCGAGCTGGCCGTGCTCCGCTACGATGGCGGCAAGATCGGGGCCACCGAGATATTGGACAACACCGACAGGATGGTCGTTCAGGTCGGCTCCGCTGTCGTTGACTACGGCGAGACCCATGTCGAGTTCGAGTCTATGGACCTCAGGGTGGAGTCTTCCGGCAGGCACGTGGCGATGATAGAGTCCGGTTCGTTCGTCGCCGACATCCCTGTAGACGGGAAATCCATCGAGCTGGAAGCGGATTCAGCAGACATCTTCCTTTCATCCGACGCGTCGTTCACCGATCTTCAGAAGGCCTCCGTCAACGGATTCGAGTTTGAATCGGATGTCAGCATCGATTTCACAGCAGATCTGACCGGTCTGAACGTCAATTACGCCAGCGAAAATCTCAGCGTGGACGTGTCCGGAAGCGGCACTGTGGAGGCGGAGCTTTCCTTCGACAACTCCGTCAGATGGGACAAGTCCGTCCTCTCTGCAAGGCTATCCGCCATCGGCTACAAGATAACCGCCGCAGGAAACGACAAGGACGGGAAGGCTTTCGACGTTGCTGTCACAAATCCCGAGGTGGATCTTGACGACGTCGATATCGCTGCGCTCCTGTCCTTGTATGATGCGGGAACCCTGGAACCCACCGATATCCTGGACAACACCAAGGAGATAGCAGTCAAGGCGGCCTTGGCCGATGTGAAGTACGATAAGTACGCCTTAGTCCTCGGAACCGTCGACCTCAGGGCCGCAGCATCCTATAGATACGCCGTGGATGTCGGCATCTCCTCCATGGAAGCTCATGTCCCGACCGACTTAGGGTCTGTCGATATGGAATCGGGAGCCATCAGCGTCTCCGTAGAGTCAGACATCTCCTTCTCGGATCTTCAGAAGCTCGCTCAGAACAGTCTGGAATTCGAATCCGATGCGGAAATATCCCTCGAAGCGAGCGTCGAAGGTCTCTCCGGAACCTATGGGGATGGCACCGCGATCGTCTCATCCTCCAGCGGAGCCTATATAACGCTAAGCGCCTCCGTCTCACATTCCGAGAAGAAGGACGAGACATTGATGGACGCCAGCATCTCCGCTCCAGGATACACGATAACCTTGGTCATGAATGTCCCCGAATCGGGCGATATGCTCGAAGCCACTGCTGTGGACCCCGTGATCGCGCTCGAGGATGTCAACGTCTCTAACATACTGGCCAAATACGATTCAGGCGACATCGGACCCGTCGACCTCCTCGACAGCGCGAAGAGGGCCGCGGTCACCATATCCAGCGTCGATGCCGAGTTCGGCGAGCATCTCGTGAAGCTGGAGTCTCTGGACCTGAGGACAGAGGCGTCCAGCAGATATACCGTCACTGCGAAAGCGGATTACGTGGACGTGTCCTTGCCCTACGATGGAAAATCGATAGGCTTGAAGTCCGGCCTCCTGTACGTCCATGCCATCTCTGACACATCGTTCACGGAGCTCCAGAGCGTGTTCGCCAACGGTCTGGACTTCCAGTCGGACGCTATCATATCTTTGGACGCCGACATCGCCGGCCTTTCCTTGACCTACGAGGACGGCACAGGCGCCTCTTCGTCTATGCAGATAGACATAGCTAGCGAAGATTCGTCTGTGATCTCTATGGAAGCGTCCCTCGTCCATTCGATGAGGACATCCAAGACCTTTCTGGATGCGGACATCTCCGCCACCGGATACACTGTCACCATCGACGGCGATATGGGTTATCCTGCGAAACATGTCCATGCTGTGGCCGTCGATCCCGGGGCCAGCGTCGAGAAGGCCGATGTGGACAAGATGATGTCCGCCTACAACGAGAAGGGCAAGCTGGAGGCGGCAAACATCCTGGATAACGTTGCCGCCATAGCCCTGTCCGCAGCTTCCGTGGATGCGGAGTACGATGCATACCATTTCATCGTCAACAACCTGGGCCTCGGCATAGGGTCTGCGAACAGATTCACCGCAACAGTATCCGCAAGCTCCCTGATCGCTCAGGCGCCCTCCGATATCGGGAACCTGGACATCAGGTCGGGTGCCCTTTACGCTTCGATCGATTCCAGCGCACCTTTCACCGAGCTGATGGCTCTCGTCGACAGCGGTCTGGAGTTCGAATCCGACGTCAAAGTCACCATCGACGCCATGTTGAACGGGCTGGACGTCGGCATGGACGGCGGTTCGTCGGATTCCCCGATATCCGGAATCGCGATTTCGGGAAGCGAATCCTCCGTCCTATTCTTAGAGGCGACCATCGACCATTCCGAGAGGCTGATGAGGACGACCTTGGATGCCAGCGTCTCCGGAGTCGGCTACAAGATTTCTGTCGACGGCACTGATAAGGGCGGAAAGGACATCCACGCAGCGATCTTCGATCCCGAGTTGACCATGAACGACCTTGATCTCGACAAGATCCTCTCGATATACGAAGATAACGACAAGATCGAAGCCGCAGACCTGCTGGACAACGTCAAGAGGATCGAGGTCGGGACGTATTCCATCGAGGTCGAATATGGGGAATACAGGTTCGAAGCCGACAGCCTGAAGGTCGAGCTCTCCTCCGCCAACAGGTACTATGCCTCGGTCGGCACGGATTTCCTGAGCGCTTACATTCCCATCGACAATGGTACGGTCATTTCGAAAGCCGACGGA
The DNA here is from genome assembly GCA_015063165.1 of Thermoplasmata archaeon. Taxonomy (GTDB): domain Archaea; phylum Thermoplasmatota; class Thermoplasmata; order Methanomassiliicoccales; family Methanomethylophilaceae; genus Methanoprimaticola. Next base: position 104,018 of record SUSZ01000001.1, on the reverse strand, counting down.
ACTGAGGCCAATCTGATTTCCGATATCCCGTTCAGCGGGCTTATGAATTTGGTGAACAACGGATTCGAATTCCAATCGGACACGGATCTCGACCTGGATGCTGGCTTCAAGGGACTGGACCTGCAGTTCGAGAACGATTCGATATCTCTGGATGTAGTCCCAGCGGATTCTGGATACAAGATGCCCCTGTTGATCCTGGGAGCGTCCCTGGAGCATTCAGAGAGATGGGGCGAGACCTCCCTTAGTGCATCGCTGTACGCACCTGGATATACCATAACCATCAACGGCATCGACAAGGACGGGAAGGCCATAGACGCTGTCGTCGCCGATCCCGAGGTCATCATTGACAATGCCGATTTCGCCGCACTCTCCTCCATAACGGACTCGAAGGGCGAGATAGGCGTCATCGACGTACTGGACAACACGGACGGGACAGCCATCAAAGCCGCGTCCGTGCATGCGAGATACGCCGACTACGTCTTCGACGTCGAGTCCCTGGATGCCAGGACGACATCTTCCGGAAGATACTCTGTATCCGTGGAGACCGGTGACCTGAGCGTGTACATCACATCCGACAACGGGACCGTCGATGTGAAATCGGCAGACGTGTCGCTCTCTTTCGTGTCGAATACATCGTTCATCGAGCTTCAGCAGCTGGTCAACAACGATTTCGAATTCGATTCCGATATGGAGATGGGCTTCGAGGCCATACTCACAGGAGCGAACATCGTCTATTCCGATGATTCGACATCGGTCACCGTCGTGGAGATCAATCCACATTCGAGCAAGAGGTCTGTGATCGTCGCGGATCTCTCTCTCGATCATCTCGAGAGGTGGTCCGACACCTTCCTGAACGCCAGCGTATCCGCTCCTGGCTACGAAGTGACGTATAAAGGTGCGGACAAGGACGGAAAGGCAATCTTCGCGAAGATCGGCGAGCCCGAGGCCACTCTGGAGAATGTAGACCTCGAGAAGCTCATGTCCATACGCGACGAGATCGGAACGATAGGCATTGCGGACGCTTTGGACAATATCGAGACGATAATCCTCATGGCAGCCTACATAGACGCCGATTATGCCGATTCCGAGCTCTCGTTCGAGGCTCTCAATGTCAGGACCAGCTCGTTCAGTAGGTATGTCCTCGCCGTCGACTACGATGTCATGTCGGTCCATGTGCCTTCCGACAACGGCACCTTGGATGCCAGGTCGGGAACATCATCCATCAATCTGGTGTCCGACACATCTTTCAACGAGATCATGGACGCCATCGATAACAATCTCGAGTTCGAATCGGATGTCGATATGATCCTGGGAGCGAAGTTCACCGGCCTCAAGGTCACTTATTCCGGAGGCCCTTCCGATATAGTCGTTACTTATTCCGACTCCGGTCCCGTCGCACCGACAGTCGTCGTCACCGCTTCCCTAATCCATTCCGAGGGAGAGGCCGAGACCCTGGTAGACCTGACTCTCGATGTGGTCGGATACGGTATGACCGTGAAAGTCGACGATATCGGCAACGGAACCGGCTTGGATCTGGTGGTCGAGGATCCGCATCTGTCGGTCGTCGCAGCGGATATAGCCGCGATCCTTTCAGCCTATGAAGAGGACGGAACCGTTTCCGCGGGCTTGCTGGACCGCTGCGAGTCCATCGGCGTTTCCGCATCGCATATGTCAGTGAAGATGGACGAAGGCGAGAAGCTCGCGATGCACATGACAAGCCCTGCACTCGAAGCAGGCGCAGACAAGAAGAGCACCGTCCATGTGGAGTCCCAGTCCATCAGCGTCTCCGCTCCTGTGCAGGACGGCGAGATCGAGCTCGAAGCCGTCGGACTGTCCGCGGACCTCTCTTCCACCACGACCTTCTCGGAGCTGATCGACATCATCAGCAATCTGAAGTTCGACTCCGATGCCGAGATAGGCCTGGATGCGTCCATGTGCGATGCATCGATGACCTATTCCGGCGAGGCCATCTCGTTCTCGCTCACGGAGACGGACGATACCGGTTCTCCTGAGATTTCTCTGTATGCGAACCTCGTCCATACCGAGGATACCTCGGGGACTCTGCTAAGCTTTGATGCCAGCACTGTAGGGTACACCCTTGTGTTCGACAGCCATGGCCTGCACTACGGAAAGGTCCCTGTCAAGGGAGACGACCTCCATGCCATGTCCGTAGATCCAGGCCTCAGCATCGGTGATCTCAACATCGCTGAGCTCTTGGATCTCTACGAGAAGAACAAGAGCCTGGAACTTCAGCAGCTCCTCGATAATTGCGGCTCGCTCCTCCTCTCGACCGATTACGCAGAGGTCGAATGGGACGGAGACGGAGAGATAGACGCATTCGTGGTCAACTCAAGCGCCGGGCTCTCCAGGAATTCCAGCGGCCATGCCGCTGTCGCCTTCGAGATGGAGGAGGCCAAGGTCGCCGTCCCCATCTACGGGATGATCGTCGACCTTCATGCCAACGAGACCAAGACAACGATTTCATCCGATATTCCGTTCTCGGATCTGACCGAGCTGATACTCGGAGGAATGGAGTTCACAGAAGACACCAACATGGACATATCGCTTAGCAGCAAGGGGCTGGGACTCTGCCTGGATAAGGACGGTGCCTCCTACCGTCTGTCCCTGGTCCCCAGAGAGGAGACTTTGAGCAACCCGTTCACGCTCGATCTGGACCTGAGCTATATCCTATACAACGATAGGAGCACTCTCAGCGGGAAGCTCGACACTTCGGGATACACCGCCACCATCGAGGTGGACATGGACGAGGAGACTTCCAGGAAGGTCTTGAGCCTGCCCTTCTCGTCCGATGTCGGCACTTCTCTGAAGTTCGTGCTGGAAGATCTCGTCTTTGATATGAGTGGATTCGACATCAAGACCGTCTACGATATCATCGCCGAGACCGAGACGATCACCATCCAGCAGCTGATAGACAGCAGCAACAGCCTCGGAATGAGCGTAGCCAGCATCTCTGCTGACATCGATTCCGACGATGCGTACGACGCCACACTATCCAATGTGAAGGCCTCTCTGAGCAAGAGCATCCTCGGGCTGAACACCATGTCCTTCGGATTCGAAGAGCTCACCACCACGATCGAGCTGGAGAAGGGAACCGTCGACGTCCATTCTGACGCTTCCGAAGTAGTGGTAATCACCGAAGGCTCCATAACCGAATGCATCGACGCATTCTTCTACGGAGAGGATTTCTCCGAGGAGACCCGCGCGGAGATCCATCTGTCCAACGAGAGCCTGCTGGTCGAGTACAAGAACGGGGAGGACTATCTGTCCATCTCCAACGAGAAGATGTCCGATACCTCTCCGAAGTACGTGACGGTTGTCCTGTCTATGGAGCATTCTGACTACAAGAACATGACGTATCTCGATGGGAAGCTCTCCGCCATCGGCCATTCCATCGTCCTATACGACAAGTCCGTGGTCAACGACGATGGAGGAATCATCTATCTCACCCTCAAGACCGACGAGGCATCTGGAGGATTCGAGGCGGACTTCGGCGAGGACGTCGCGCTCTCCGCCAACCTGTACCTGCCCTGGAATCTGGACTTCAGTTACTACGATGTCGAGTTCAGGATAGAGAGCAGCGACTCCGTCACCTCTCTGACCCATGGAAAGCTGAACGTCGACGGATACGACCATGAGAAGGAAGGCCTCCTGGCCATCCTCCCTGCGATTTTGGACAGCGACTTCACGTACGAGACCAGGGTCCTGCTGTCCTCCGGAGACATGAGCGTGTACGGAAACGACGGAACAACAGTGCTCAGCTCCTACGGAAACACCGAGATCGGCATCAAGAAGCTGCTGGTGGACCTGAAGAGGGGAGATGTCCTGAACGTTACGCTCGAGAAGGTCGACCTGTCCATCACCGATCAGGACGGAAAGGTGACCGAGAAGAGCCTCGACAGGCTGGACGTCACCAAGGACGTGAGCGGCGTGGAGCCGGAAGAGGGATGGGTGGAGAAGAACTCCTTGCTGCTGGCAATATTGTTCTTCGCGGCCGCCGCCGTGATGCTGGGCTATCTTGTGCGCTACTACCTTAAGAAGTCCAGGGGCTCGGATCCTGAGGACTCTGAGCCCAAGGAATGAGCGATACCGGGCGGAGGGGCAGACCCTCCCCCGGGAAACATCTTTTCAAATGGTTTATATGTCCAGGTTCTATCTGGTTTCGGTGATACTTTGTCCGCCGAGAGCACTCAGAACACGATTCTCTACGTCATACTCGTTCTGTTCCTGATGATAGGCGCCGCCGGTCTGGGGATAATGAGCGTCATTATCGACACCGGGGACAAGGAGTACGCGCAGCCTCACGACTACGAGGTGGATTCCGGGACGTATCTCGGCGTCGCGGCCAGCGGAACCGGGAATTCCAAGTATTTCAACGAGTCCAGCAGGGATTACCTGTACAGGTTCACCACGACCCTGAGCAACGGCACCGTGACCTTCGATGTCATATGCGACAGCGACAAGATCCCTATCGCCCAGATCTACACGAAAGGGGAATCGGCGACGCTGGACGACACCCAGTGCACCTGGTGGTCCTTCGATCCGAGGGACGGGCATTGCGAGTTCGCGATAGACGAGAATATGGTCGTCCATCAGTATGTCATGACCGCATCGGATGGCACCTGGTCGTTCACCGCCAATCTCAAAGATGCATGAATGAAAGCGGGCCGCCCGCTGAAGACGGCCCGGAATGTTTTTCAGAAGGTCGCGAGGCACTCGAACGGGTAGCCTTTGAGGACCTTGTTCTTCCTGGCCCCGTGCTCGGTGAGCTCGGCGATGTATCCGATGCGGACGACCTCTCCGCCCTGGCTCTCGACCAGACGGATCATCGCCGCGGTAGTCCTGCCGGTCGCGAGGACATCGGCCAGGATGACGACCTTCGTTCCGGGGAGGATGCATCTGGGACGCATCTCCAGCTTCGTGGAGCCTTTGGAGTTGACGCAGGGCTCGGAAACCGATGTTCCAGGGAATCCCCCCTCGTACCTCACGGGGACCACGGTCTTGCCGAGCTTCCTCGCGAGCGCGGTGGCGAACATCCCGCCGTAGGATTCGCTGCAGACGAAGGCGTCGAAGATCTCCCTGTCGAACATCCCTATGAGCTCCTCCATGGCGGCGTCGAACCCTTTCGGGTCGCTGAGAAGCCTGGAGAAGTCGCGGTAGGTCTTATCTTCGGGGGTGAGCCCCGGTATGGAATCGATGAAATCCTCAGCTGACACGGTATCACGCTCTGCTTCTGAGATGCATCTCCGCCATTATAGAATCGACCGTCATGATGTCGGCGTCCTCTATCCTGTAGGTCTTTCCGGAGCTGTCCATGAGGGAGACGCCGCCCTCCCTGATCTTCGATTTTATCACGTTGGTGGCGACGACGTCGGAGTCCTCGCGTCCGTTCAGATACACTGTGAATTCGCACATTCTTCATCCCTCTATCATTCTCTTGATCGAACGTATGTCGTTTATCGCGTCGCAGGTAGGGAAGCCGTCCAGAAGGCAGATGTCTTTCCGGTCCGCCTCTATGACGCTGCGGTCGTACCTGACGCGGAGGGCGTATTCCTCGGGTATCCCGACCATCTCGGAAACCCGGGCTATGTCGTCCTCTTCGTCTGATTTGTTTATGATCAGCAGGCTCTTGGCAATGCCGAGGCTCTTCGCCAGGGTGGCCACCTGTCTGGACACCTCCGCGGACTTCGGGGTGGGCTCGGTCAGGACGAGGTTGCAGTCGAAGTCCTTGGCCAGGCCTCTTCCGAGGATCTCGGGCCCTGCCTGGGAATCCACGAAAGCCACGTCGTACCTTTCGGGGCACGCGTCGGAGCTCACGTAGTTCAGCACTATCTTCACGATGGAGATGGCGGAGCAGAGGCATCCGTTCCCCTCGTCCGGGATGGCTCCCATGACTATGACGCGGATGCCGTCGCGGTTCAGCCTGGAATACTTCTCCAGTATCTCGCGGCAGACCTGGGTGGTGTCCTCGTTCTCGTCCAGCTCCTCGTTTATGACGCTCTTGTTCTCGGTGATCGTCGGGACCTCCAGGTAAGGGAGTCCTAGGGTCATGGCGAGGTTCATGCTTGGGTCGGTGTCGAAGACCAGGACCTTCTTACCTTCCCTGGACATCATGGTGGCCAGGGTGGAGATCGTGGTGGTCTTCCCGACGCCTCCTTTCCCCGTGGAGATGATCTTCAGCATTCAGCGGGTCTCCATGGTCAGGGTGGTGGTGAAAGAGGTCTCGTCGAACTCGTCGTCAACCTTCTTGCTGTCGTCGATGTGCTTCGCGATGAACATGTACTCCCCTTTCTCTTTCACAGGGTACTCCAAGATGCCGCTCGCATCGGTCTTCATTGGTTCGATCTCCTCGGCGGCCTTGCAGAAGCAGATGACCTTGGCGTTGGGCAGGGGCGCTCCGTCGTAAAGGACCTTGATCTTGGCTGTTTTTCCGACCTCGAGCGTAGCCTCTTCCGGCATGACCTCGAGAGGGCAGTGGACGACGGATCCGGGGTTCTTCCCGTCGCGGGAGATGATCTTCTTGGCGACCATGTTGAACGCACCGGAGTACTTCACATCGGAGAAGTTGCGCTTAACGCCTCTGTGCCAACCCTCCTCGTCGGTCACCCAGGTGGAGTTCGAGTCGATGTAGAGCGTGTAGACGGAGGCACCCTTGTCCTTGAACGAGAATCTCCATCCGTGGGGGTGCTTGACGATCTCCCTGTCGGGATTCTCGACGCGTCCGTTGTCGTCGTACAGCAGAACGTTGGCATAGTCGGTCGGCATGGGCTTGTCGGGGACCATCTTGTGGCCGTACAGCCCGTACGCGAAGATCTCGTCTCCGTCGCGGCCGACGCCGTCGATCCACATCTCGTGTCCATAAATCTGTCTGCTGAGGCTCCTGAGGGTCTCAGGGTCCATGTAATCGCTGTCGGATGGCATGCATGTGTATTACGATTTTAATATAAATAATACTAATGATATAATTTTAACAATTTAATGCATAAGGGCATGCATGAAGACAGGGATCATGATTCTCGGCCAGCACTCCGATTCTCCCGGTGAGAACAAGCTTTTGATGAAGTGTGCGAGCTATCTGGAATCCAAGGGCAGGAAGAGGGTATGCATCGCCTTCCATTCAGGAACGCCCGGGTCCGAAGAAGTCATGCTGCAGATGAACGCGGCCGGAGTCGACACCTATGCCATCGTCCCGTTGGCCATATCTGAAGGGAAGAAGACGGTCTGGCTCATGCCCAAGGCCCTGCATCTTCCAGATAATTGCGGCTCCTGGACGATGATAGACGGGAAGGACGTCGCCACCCGTTTCGCGACGGCTCTGGGACAGGATCCCGGCATGGCTTCCGCGCTGGCAGAGAGGGAGGGGCGCCCCGAGGAAGGCACCGCGATCCTCCTTCTGGCCCGCGGCTCCACCCATTCCACCTGCGCCAAGACCTCCGAGTATTACGCGGATGCTCTGAGGGAAAAGGGCTGGACCGTGGAATGCGGCTACTGTCACCATGGGCGTTCCGTAGAGGATGCGGCCAGAGCGATATTGGACGCGGGGTTCTCTCATATCCGCGTGGTGCCTCTCTTCGTAGCGTTCGACGGGAAGTCCGCAGACAGGGCCAGAGAGACGCTGTCGTCGGTTCCGGCAGAGGTAGACTATTCCGAGCCGATCTCCGAGATTCCCCTATATTTGAGTATAATAGACAGTAAGGTACCAGATGGCTGGTGAGTCCTTTCCGATGCGGAGGGCGACTTGAATCGTTACATCATAAACAAATTTAACGTGATTCGCGTTGCCAGATTCATGAGGTCCATCGAGATCCTGCCAGGTGTTCGCGTCACATCGGACAGATGTCTGGTGATGGACGAAGGTCCGACGGTGGTCATGGGAGACCTCCATCTGGGATACGAGCGCGCCCTGGAGAACGAGGGCGTCTACCTCCCGAGGATCAACACCGATTCCATACGCGAATCATTGAACGACATCCTCTGCAGGTACGAGCCCCAGCGCGTCGTTCTTCTCGGCGACATAAAGCATGACTTCAAGCGTTCCGGCTGGGAGGAGAAGAACGAGGTGAAGAAGATCTTCAATCTCCTGAGCGAGGCGGCCGAGGTCGTTCCGATCAAGGGGAACCATGACAACTATCTCCAGAACATCATCGCAGACATGGGGATAATGGCGGTGGACTGCATCGATATAATGGGCTTCAGGCTGGAGCACGGCCATGTGGATTCCGGCGTGAGGCCGGTCATCATAGGGCACGAGCACCCGTCGGTGAGGATACCCGGCGCGGTCGGCGGAAGCCTGAAGATCCAATGCTTCGTCCATGCCAAGGCGGAGGGGGTGATCGTCCTTCCCCCGTTCAGCCCGTTCGCTTCGGGGAACGATCTGGTCCTCGACGAGAAATGCGTCATGGCGCCCGCCCTCAAGAGCTCCGATTTCGCCAACGCCGATATCTACGGCGTGACGGACATGGGCGTGATCAGGCTCGGGACCCTCAGCACCCTCTCGGACATCAGCATGTGAATAGGATGCATTATCCAATGGCGTGTTCGCTATCTACCCACGGTGGAACGTTATTGGCCACATAAGTCTGCACATCGGTAACTTTGTTGAAGATTGTGCATTTTCATGTCATACAGAGGGTCTATCTCTTAAATAACAGTAAGCCATTCCAAGAATTAGGAGAAAGTTACATGTCGATGACTCCTAGAGAAAGAGTACTTGCAGCAATGAAAAAGGAATCTCTGGACAGGCCCCCCGCGGCGATCTTCACCCAGTCCGCGACCCTCGCTCAGATGGATGCCTGCGGCGCCGCTTGGCCTGAGGCCCACAAGAACGCTGAGCTCATGGCTAAGCTCGGTGCAGCTCAGGCTGACTACGACGGATTCGAGTGCGTTAGGGCACCTTTCTGCCTTACCGCAGAGACCGAGAGGCTCGGAGCCACTGTCGCTGTCGACAAGAGAGACGCCAACCCCATGGTCAAGAAGCACCCCTTCAAATTCGACCCCATGACTGGCGAGTACGACGACCCCGCAGCTGTCCTCATGTCCCCCGAGGAGTTCCTCCAGGGCGGAAGGCCTGCAGAGGCAATCAAAGCAATGGGCCTCCTCAAGAAGTCCCACGGCGAGAACTACGCCATCGTTGCCGGAAACACCGGACCTTTCACCCTTACCGGAAACCTCGTCTCCGCTGAGAGCATTGTCTTCGGAATGATGATGGACCCCGACCAGGTCGCAAAGTGGGTCGCAGCCGTCAACCCCATCGTCAAAGCGTACACCAATGCTCTCCTCGATGCTGGAGCAGATGTCGTTCAGTGCTCGGAGCCTTCCGCGTCTGTCGATATGCTCGCACCCGACATGTTCGACCAGGCCTCTGGACAGTACGTCCGCGACTCCCTTGCCCCCAGGCAGGATGGATACACCGTTCTCCACATCTGCGGAGACACCACCCAGATCCTCGACCACATGGTCAACACCAAGACCACCGGAATCTCCATCGAGGAGAAAGTCGACTCCTACAAGGCAGTCGAGATGGTCGGCTCCAAGACCGTCCTCGTCGGAAACGTCGGATCTGTCAGGCCCCTCTTCCAGGGAACCCCCGCTGACGTCGTCGAGGGAGTCAAGAAGTCCATGGACGCTGGATTCGATGTTCTGTCCTCCGGATGCGGTATCGCAGTCGCTACCCCCGACGAGAACATGAAGATTTTCTCCAAGACCGTCAAGGGCGAGTGATTCCTTTCAAGTTCCCCTTCGGGGGAACACCCTTCCATTCTTTTTTCTTTGATTTTTGCCAGCCGCCACGTGTCTGTTAACACGTATGAAACATGCTTCTTCGGGAGTCACTATTTAATCATACGATTCGTGGATACCCCTCTCATGTCCGAGATTCTTGAACGCAACAAAGAATACGCGTCTGTGATGAAGGATTCTCTCAAACTGAGGGGAGAGCCGGTCGCCATCAGGCTGATCAGGGAGAACGAGGAGTTCCCTGCAGGATATTCCGCCCCCGACAAGCAGCTGAGCCACTGCCAGGCCATCTTCGCCGCCAAGCGCGGGGAGTGCCTCCTGATGCCTCTCGAGATGCAGGGATGCAAGGTCGGTTCGTCCGCTCTCGGAATGAACGAGACCCCCGAGAAGGTCGCATCCGGGGAGTTCCACTTCGGAATCGGCATCCACGACACCCAGGACGCCACCGCCGAGATGATCGCCAAGCGCGTCTCGATGCCCAAGACCAAGGGAGAGGTCGTCTGCCCTCTGAAGGACGCCGATTTCGTTCCTGATGTCGTCGCAATCGTCGATATACCCGAGAGGGTCTATTGGATCGTCCCGCTCTCCACGTCCAACGGCGGAGGCCGCATGGCTTTCAGCACCTCTCCGTTCCAGTGCGCCTGCGAGGACGTCACCTCCGTGCCGATGGTCACCGGAGCCCCCAACGTGTCCCTCGGATGCTTCGGGTGCAGGAAGAAGACCGATATGGCCGCCGACGAGCTCGCCTGCGGAATCCCGTACGATCTGATCCCCGGCTATATCGAGCATCTCAAGAAGTACTCGTCTGGCGTGATGACCAAAGCGAAGCGCGACTGAGCTTTGCTACTCACAAACCTCTTATTATTACCATTTATGCCTGCACAAGGCCTTCTTTGTGTAGGCGTATTCATCCAAGCAAATCATTAAATATTAATTATGTTCACTTAAACATGGAAAGTGGTATTTTCTTTCCTCGCCAAACCGCCACCAAATCGAGAAAAATCGTTTGAATGGGGGTTTTTGGTATGGTTTTATATGTAGTGACGCGTTTATCCCGCTTGCAAGGGGTATGTGGGGTTTCGAGAGAAATTCCGCAGAAATTTATTGAAAAAGGAGGTATGAAATGCCAAAATACGAGGACGTAATCGACTTGTATGACGACTACGGAAAGCGCATTGCTAAAGACGTTCCGCTGGAAGCCATCAGTCCGTTGCGCAACAATGCGATCAAAGAGATCGTGTCCCTCACCAAGAGGACCGTCGCGGTCAGCTTGGGCGGAATCGAGAAGGCTCTCAAAACCGGTTCTATGACCGGCGGTGGAGTCATCATCCAGGGAAAGGAACTCGACCTGCCCATCGTCAAATCTGCCGACAAGATCGCAGCAGCCATCAAAGAGAAAGTCCAGGTATACGACGGAGACGGAACCATTGTCAAAGTCAAGGGATCCAACATCATCGTCGTTGTGCCTGAGGAGAGAATGAACGCTGGTGTCGAGTACACCACCGGATTCACCGTTACCGCTGCAGCCACCACCGAGGCAATCATCGACCTCTTCGATGTCCCCATGTACAAAGCCAACATGGTCAAAGCCGCGGTTTGGGGAAGATACCCCCAGACCATCACGTTCCAGGGCGCCAACGTCAAATCCATCCTCGAGGTTCCTCAGAACAACGAGGGAGCTGGATTCGCTCTCAGGAACATCATGGCCAACCACGTCGTCGCCCTGGTCAACAGGAACGCGATGCAGGGTGTCGCCCTTTCCGCCATCTACGAGCAGTGCGGATCCTTCGAGATGGGAGACGCAGTAGGAAACTTCGAGAGGGGTGCACTCCTTGCTCTCGCTTACGAGGGACTCAACGCGAACAACCTCGTCTACTCGCTCGTCAAAAAGAACGGAAAGACCGGAACTGTCGGTACTGTCGTCGAGTCCCTGATGGATAGAGCCATCGCCGACGGAGTCATCCATGTGAAGAAGACCCTCCCCTCCGGATACAAGGTCTACACCACCGACGACCTCCCCAAGTGGAACGCCTACGCATCCGCTGGAATGGTCGCCGCCGTCATGGTCAACGTCGGAGCCGCCAGGGCCGCACAGGGAGTTCCTGGAACCATCCTGTACTACAACGACCTGCTCGAGCACGAGTCCGGTCTCCCCGGAGCCGACTACGGAAGGTCCGAGGGAGTTGGAGTCGGAATGTCGTTCTTCTCTCACTCCATCTATGGAGGAGGAGGACCCGGTCTGTTCCACGGAAACCACGTCGTTACCAGGCACGCCAAGGGAGTTCTGATCCCCGCCGTCACCGCAGGAAACTGTCTGGATGGTGGAACCCAGACCTTCTCTGCCGAGGCCACTTCCGGACTCTTCAAAGAGGTCTTCGGAGACATGGAGGCATTCAGCAAGCCCATGCAGTTCGTCGCCGCTGAGGCTAAGAAGGTGAAAAAGAAACTGTGAGGCCCTGTGAATGTCAGCACCTGCTAAGCCAACCGTGGACTACGCTGGGAAGCCTCTTCCCGAAGTCCAGATTATCACCAACCGCCTTCTGAGCGCAGAGACCACCGAGAAGCTGTTGAACGCCCTCGACGTCATTCCTGACATCAGGCAGATCAACATGACTGGAGAGAGCCTCCCCAAGACTATCAACAACGGTCCTGGAAAGGGGCTCGACAACAATCACTCCGAGAGGAGGATCATCCACGTCGGCGGTCAGGAAGTCGAACTCCGCTATCTTGTCGGAGGCTTCTACATCGAGCTCGATGTCGAGGACGAAGAGATCCTCGAGGCCAGGTTGGATCAAATAAAGGCTGCATGCAACGAGCATATCGAGCATGGATACAGCCTTCAGGTAGGTAGGTACTCGAAATACAGGCCCACGCTTCATGATTATAGGAGTGCATAAATATGGCATACAAGAGACAGTTTTACCCTGGAGAGACCACCCCTGCTAAAAACAGGAGGAGATACATGGATCCCAAGGTCAAGCTCAAGAAGCTTCGCGACGTTCCTCTCGACGACGTCGTAAGGATCATGGGACACAGGAACCCCGGAGAGGACTACAAGTCCATCCACCCCCCAATAGAGGAGGGAAAAGAGCCCGACTGTCCTATCAGGAAACTCGTCACCCCCATCGAGGGAGCAAAACACGGAGACCGTGTCAGGTACATCCAGTTCACCGACTCCGTCTACTTCGCTCCCATCTCGCCCTACCAGAGGGCTTGGATGTACCTCTCCAGGTACAGGGGAATCGACACCGGAACCCTTTCCGGAAGGCAGATCATCGAGGTCCGTGAGAGAGACCTCGAGCGCATGGCCAAAGAGATGATCGACAACGAGACCTTCGACCCCGCCCTCACCGGAATCAGGGGAGCGACCGTCCACGGACACGCATGCCGTCTCGACGAGAACGGACTTATGTTCGACGGATGGCAGAGGTACGTCTGGGACGCTCAGAAGAAAGAGGTCGTCTACGTCAAAGACCAGGTCGCCATTCCTCTCGACAGGAGAATCTCTGTCGGAAAGCCCGCAGCAATGGCTGACCTGAAGAAGAGGACCACCATCTTCAGAGCCGACGGCGTCGACATGAGAGATGACAAAGAGGTCACCGAATACGGACTCAGGATCCACAAGCTGAGGACCCTCGGCGGATACCAGCCCTGGAAGGTTAAGGGAGAGTGATTACCATGGCAGGAAAAGAGAAGCTGTTCATGGAAGCATGCAAGAAGAAGTTCAAAGAAGAGCCCACTGACATGTCCACCAAGTACTACTGCTATGGTGGATGGAAACAGTCCAAGTCGAAAGTCGAGTTCCAGGAAGCCGCGATGAAGATCGCGAAGAAGCGTGGAATCCCCATGATGAACGAGGACATCGGAGTTCCTCTCGGACAGAGGAGCTGGATGCCCTACCAGCTGTCCCACACCGACATCTACGCTGAGGCGGACGACCTGCACTGCGTCAACAACTGCGCTATCCAGCAGGCTTGGGACGATATCAGGAGGACCATCCTCGTCGGTCTCGACTCCCCTCACCAGACCATCGAGAGAAGGCTCGGAAAAGAGGTTACCCCCGAGACCATCAACCAGTACCTCGAGACCGTCAACCACACCATGCCCGGTGGAGCAGTCGTTCAGGAGCACATGGCCGAGGTCAACCCCGCCCTCGTCTACGACTCCTACGTCAAAGTCTTCTCCGGAGACGACGAGCTCATCGACGAGATCGACTCCAGGTTCGTCATCGACATCAACAAGCTGTTCCCCAAGGCCCAGGCCAAACAGCTGAAGAAAGCTATCGGAAAGACCCTCATGCAGGCTGTCCGTGTTCCTACCATCGTCGGAAGGCTCATGGATGGTGCCACCGTTTCCAGGCACGCAGCCATGCAGATCTCCATGGCTTTCATCTCCGCGTACAAACTCGCAGCAGGAGAAGCCGCAATCGCTGACTTCGCATACTCCGCGAAGCACCAGTCCCTCGCTATGGGAACCATGATGCCCGCAAGGCGTGCCAGGGGACCCAACGAGCCCGGAGGAATCCCCTTCGGATACATGGCCGATATCGCTCAGTCCGACCGTGTCTACGCTGACGACCCTGGACGCGCAGCCCTCGAGGCAGTCGCCCTCGGAGCCGCCGTCTTCGACCAGATCTACCTCGGCGGATACATGTCCGGAGGAGTCGGATTCACCCAGTACGCCACCGCTGCGTACACCGACAACATCCTCGAGGACTACGTCTACTACGCCATCGACCAGATCAAAGACAGGTACGGAGGATTCTGCAAACTCGACCCCGCCAACATGGACGAGGTCATGAAACTCGGAGACGACATCAACTCCTACGCTCTCGAGATGTACGAGAGGTACCCCGCCGTCATGGAGACCCACTTCGGAGGATCCCAGAGGGCTACCGTCGCTGCGGCTTCCACTGGAATCGCCGGTGCGATGGCTACCGGAGTCGCCGATGTCGGACTGAACTGCTGGTACCTCTCCATGCTCCAGCACAAAGAGAGGACCGGAAGGCTCGGATTCTACGGATTCGACCTCCAGGACCAGTGCGGTTCCGCCAACTCCTTCGCCTACAGGTCTGACGAGGGTCTCCCCATGGAGGTCCGTGGACCTAACTACCCCAACTACGCAATGAACGTCGGACACCTCTCCGGATACACCGGTATCCCCAAGGCCGCCCACGTCGCACGCGGAGACGCTTTCACCGCCAACCCCTTCGTGAGAGTTGCGTTCGCTGACCCCTCGCTGGTCTTCGACTTCGCCAACATCACCAAGGAGATCGGACGCGGAGCCCTCAGGGAGTTCCAGCCCGCCGGTGAGAGAAGCGCTGTCATCAAAGGATGATTGCCTTGAAGATCGGAGACTTTCAGAAGTATGTTCCGACGGCGACAGTCGGGAAGGTCACGGACATCCGTGAGAAGGATGGCAAGGTCTGGGTCAGGCTGGACTTTACCGATCTGTATTACGAGTCGTCCAACCTCGTTCCCGCGGACCCGTCCGAGTACATCGAGGTCTCCTTTAAGGAGCGTTCTTCGTATGAGGGAGGCATGAAGTCCGTGGAGGACATCGCGAGGGAGACCGAAGAGGTCGACATCACCGAGTTCATGCCTTCCGGAGGAGGATAAGCCTCCTCCAAAACCCCTTACCCAAACCCTTTACGTTTTTTCTTCAGAGCTTCTTGGTTACAGTTATTAATCGCGTATCCGATAGTCAGTCGATATGACCGACATGTCTATGGAATTGCGCGGCAGGGGGAAGGCCTGCTGCGGATGCTATGCCTGCCTGAACGTCTGCCCTCGCGATGCCATAACCATGGCAACGGATTACGACGGCAACTGCATGGCGGTGGTGGACATGCTCTCATGCGTCGACTGCGGATTGTGCGTAGGCGCCTGCCCCCAGCTGAACATAAAGCACGAGAACAGCCCCAAGCCCCAGTGCTACGCGTTCAAGGCGTCGGACGAGGAGGTCATGAGAAGCTCTTCCGGAGGAGCCTTCATGCCTATGGCGGAATGGATGCTCTCCCGCGGAGGATACGTGTGCGGGGTGGTGTTCGACGACGATCTGAACGCCGTCTACACCATGACCCAGGACTTGGACACTGTGCGCAGGATGCAGAAGTCGAAGTACGTGTTCAGCGAGATGGGGACGATATACAAGGATATCGAGAAGGCTCTGGGCGACGGTAAGGAGGTCCTGTTCGTCGGCTGTCCCTGTCAGGTAGCGGCAGTGAAGGGATTCATGAAAGGCGCTCCCGGCCTCTACACCGCAGACCTCCTGTGCGCCGGCCTTCCTTCGAAGGGGATCTACAGAAGATATCTCGAGGAGCTTTCGGAGGACGGGAAGGTCACAAATCTGGTGTTCCGCGACAGCAGGCTTCCTTACGGGACGCTGGTCGTCGACCGCGAGGACGGCAGCCAGGACATGAGGTTCAGGGACCCGTACTTCACGGGATTCCTGAGGCATATGTTCAAGAGCGACGCCTGCGCCGACTGCGAGTACGCGACCATTCCCAGACAAGGGGACGTTACCATCGGAGACCTCTGGAACTACGATAAGATCCTCTACGACGTGGACGGATCCAAAGGCATAAGCTGCGTGCTTGTCAACAGCGAGAAGGGAAAGACGCTGTTCAGCGAGATATCGAAGAAGGCTTCGTATCTCCGGAAGATCCCTCCTTCGTTCCTGATCCGTTTCAACAGGTTCAACGCAGTCCGTCCTGCGGGTCAGGCGACAGAGAGGTTCCAGTACCTTCTGGACCGCGGCTGCAGCGTCACCAAGGCCTTGGACTACTCCATCAATTCGAAGTACGACGTGGCCATCACAGGCTTCTGGAGGGCGCCCAACTACGGCGGGGACCTCACCTATTACGCCTTGTACAACGTCATCCTGGACATGGGTCTGGAGCCGATATTCGTGGAAGCGTGCATCCCCAGGCCGGTGGGACATCCTCCCAGCCCCGAGCACATGAAGTTCAAGTACCCGGATTACAGCATCGCACCGTGGTACGCCAGCAAGGAGAGGCAGGCCGAGATCAACCTTCGCGTGAAGAACGTCATGGTGGGATCGGACCAGGTATGGAATCCTAAGCTGCTCTCTCCCAACGGACTGAAGACCTACTCCCTGGATTTCGTCTCTTCCTGGCGCAACTCCATCGCCTACGCGTCCTCGTTCGGGACCACCGATTACAAGGCGGACACCCCGGAGAAGGAGGAGCACATCCGTATCCTGAAGCGTATCAAGCACATCTCCGTGAGGGAGATCTCCGGTGTGGACATATGCAAGCAGTACGGCATGGAGGCCAAGCATGTACTCGACCCAGTCATGCTGTGCGATATGGGGCATTACGAAGAACTCATGGACAGGGCCGACATGTCGTTCCCTCCCGAGTACATGCTCGCGTTCATACGCCACATAAACGTCCACATGGATCCTGTGGCCATGTCGTCCTATCTCGGACTGATGGCGGTCAACGTCGGAGGTCCCGATTACGACTACAACGAGCCAGCTCCGTATCCGCTCACCAACGTCCGCGACGTGGAGAACTGGATGAAGGCCATAAGCCAGGCCAGCTTCGTGCTGACGGACTCGTTCCATGCGACCCTTCTGGCCATCCTGTTCAGGAAGCCGTTCATCACGGTCTACGGCCGCATGGACGAGGCCTCCGGAACAGGAAGGATGTCCTCCATGCTCGGCCTGCTGGGCTTGGACGACCGTCTGTTCAAGACGACCGCCGACGCTATAGCTGCGGATGCTCCGAATCGCTCTATCGATTACGATGCCGTGTTCGAGAAGCTGGAAGCCCTCAGGAAGGATTCCCTTCAGTGGCTTGAGAGCTCGATTGACCGTCGAGGTCGATCTCCAAGGCATCCTTGAGCCATGACAGAGAGCTCGCGCGCAGCTCGTCCAGCCTCCGGTGGACCTTTTCGTAGTCGATGGTTCTCGAATACGCATGGTCCGTCAAGGCGTCCATAGTGGTCGGATACAGGCGGTCCTCCAGCCCGAACATTCCCAGCAGGGACTTGAAGCGGTCCAGCCCGGACTCCTCGCTCATAGCCCCGTACACGGCTATGAACTGCTTTCCGAAGACTATGGACAGCGCGGCACCGTGGAAGGAGTCTGTGAGGACGTAGTCCGAGCGATATATCGTCTTGACCCAGTTCTCGACCGTCTCCACGTTTATCAGGGGATAGTCTGTCACCGCCGTGTTGAGGTCTATCCCGGGCCCTGCGACGTTGAGGAACGGGAGGTCGAGGTAGTTGCTCAGCCTGTTGGGGTCCATATGATCGCCGGTGTGCCTCACGAAGCACAGCCCGTAGCGCTCGGGAACCGTTATCGTGGCGGTGTCGAGAAGCCTCATGTAATGCTTCATGTCGCAGAGCATCATCGGGTCCAGGACGTGAGTGGCTTCGACTCCGAAGCTGCTGCATATGCCCACTCCCGACTTCTCGCGAACGGACACGTGCTTTATGTTGCGAATGGCCTCAACCTCTGCTTTCTCTACATCGGTGCCGGGGATGAGGACGGATTTTCCGAAGGATGAAGCGTACGCGACGGTGTTGCGCCAGCTGGCCGCGAAGTCAAGGGCGTAGGAGAGGAGGATCTCGGGGTTGTTGGGGAACAGGTCCGCATTCCATACCTGGTCAGAGCCCACGAGCAGGGTATAGACGCGGTGGTTGATCTCCATCTGGTGGTCCTTGTCGTGGGCCCAAGGCACGATGCAGTACATCGGATACCTGTTCATCAGGCGCTTGGGGCTCATCGGAACTCTTCCACCGTCCTTGCTGCGGGCCTCGATCATGGCAGGCTCCAGCCCGAGGTCCTCGATGATGTGGAACAGGGCGTAGTACGTCAGGTTCCCGCCGTAGTTAGGGGCTCTCCATAGGCCGGTTATCCCCACATCGAACTTCCATTTCAGACAGTATTTGACCGACTTCTCCACGCTGTGCCCGTTCTCGAGCATGTGGTATAATCTCGGCTGGGCAAGATGCGCCTCGCGGGTGGGATTCAGCCTGTTGAAGCGTTTGACGAAGTCGTACGGCACCTCCTTGAGGAAAGCCGCATGCTTGGACAGCACGCTCAGGAGCTTCCTTCCGCTGGCGTTGTTCACCAGGGCGCAGCTCACCCCCTTACTGCTGTCGAAATCGTGGAACATCTTCTCGGATTCCCAGAGGTCTCCTATCGTGAGGTCGGCCTGGCGGGGAGGGGCGGCGAAGTCGCATTTGGTGCAGCATTCGTTCTTGTAAAGGCTTCTGTTGAATCCCGCGATGAATGCGTCGTTGTAGTTCACCTTGCTCGTGCCGTCGTCGAACCTGATGACCATGGTCCCGTATGGAAGGCCTTTCCTGCGGAACAGGACGTCCTTGATCTTCTTGCCTTCGGACTGCTCCCGGAGGTACTGCTGGAACACCGTCTTGGACGGGAGCCCGGAGCAGATGAGGTCGATGGTGTACAGGTTCTCGTTCTCTCCGATGAACATCTTGAGGGCGCTGACATGGCAGGGGAGTCCGAAGAAGAGGACCATCCTGCCGCTGTCGAGACATTCTTTGATGTCCTTGTACACGGTTCCCATGTCGCTGACGACATATTTCGATCCGTGCATCCTGGAGATGACCTTCCTGTCGTCGGTCAGCTTGTAGACCACGTTGAAATCGTCGTCGTAGACCGTTCCGCACACGCATCCGTTGTTGCGGAGAGCCCAGTCGGCCAGCACGTAGAACACTCCTCCCGAGGAGCTCCTGGACAGGATGCGGTCCTCGGCGACGAAGGCGTAGCTTCTGGGCTGTTTCATGTTGCCTTTAGGAGATTCGGAGTTCAGAGCAGGGCATCCCTTCACGCATTTGCCGCAGTCGATGCACAGGGTTGGATCCACGGACGGTCTGAGGAATCCTCTTTCGTTCGTGACGATGCTGATCGCATTCTTCGGACACGTGTTCATGCATGAGGAACACCCTACGCATTTCTTCTCGGAGTCCGTGAGCGCATCGACGATATTGGCCATAGCTCTCCATCTACTGCAAGATAAAAATGTTCTTTGGTCGTGCTGTTTTTTGCTCAATATTTATACCTTGAATCTTTACTCCTGAACATGGCCGCGAACGTCGAGATCCAGCTTGCCGAGTCTAAAAGGACCTGTATCGGTTGTTTTGCCTGTAACAGCGTCTGCAAGTTCGATGCGATACGCATGGAGATGGATCCCGACGGATTCAACAAGGCTTCCGTCATCGGAACGGCCTGCAAGGACTGCGGGGCCTGCCTTAAGGTCTGCCCGCAGCTGACGGGTCCGTCCGAAGGGAATGCCTCTCCTCCGAGCTACGCCTTCAAGGCGGATCCCGAGACTCTGGCCAAGAGCTCATCCGGAGGCGCGTTCACCCTTCTGGCCGAGTGGATCCTGTCCAAGGGCGGTTACGTTTGCGGAGCGGTCTTCGACGACGAGCTGAACGTCGTCTACGCGATCACTAAGGACAGGAACGTCATCGCCAGGATGCGCGGGTCCAAGTACGTCTACAGCGAGATGCGCGGCATCTATGACGAGGTCAAGAAGGCCCTCAGCGAGTCGTACGTCCTCTTCGTCGGCCTCCCCTGCCAGGTGCAGGCTCTGAAGAACTACATCGGGGACGACGAGCGTCTGTACACTGCGGATATCCTATGCGGAGGACAGCCGTCCAAGGGAGTCTACCGCAGGTATCTCGAGGAAATCTCTGCCGAAAAACCCGTTTCCAACCTTATATTCAGATCGAAGGAGCAGTCCTATGGGACTCTCGTGATAGAGTACGCCGACGGAACCAGGAAGGTGTCCCTCGGCGACAAATATTATGCGGCTTTCAACAGGCATCTGATCAAGAGCAACGCCTGCAACGGCTGCCTCTTCTCCGACACCCCCAAGCCCGGCGACGTCACCATAGGCGATCTCTGGGGAGCCGAGAGGTACATCCGCGACATCGATGCCGAGGAAGGCGTGAGCGTCGTCCTGGTGAACTCCAGGAAGGGAGAGGAGATGTTCAGCGACATCAAGAGAAAGGCTTCGTACATCCGCGAGGTGCCGCTGGGATTCGTCAAGCGCTTCAACAGGTTCGCGCCGGACCTTCCCGTCCACAACGCCAGGAGAAGGTTCTTCAGCATGCTGGATCGCGGGTTCACCGTGAAGAAGGCGGTTGACTATAGCCTCGTCGGAAAGTTCGACGTCGGGATCGCCGGGCTGTGGCGCGTCAACGACTACGGCGGAGAGGCATCCTACTACGCCCTCTACATGTTCTTGAGGGACAACGGCTTGGAGCCGCTGCTCATCGAGGCCAGGAGCGACATCCAGGGCATTCCTGAGGAGCCCAGCCTCTTCAGGACCCGCTACGCCGCTCTGAGCCGCGCGAGATGGTACAAGAACCCCATCGACCAGGGAGAGCTGGGAGCCAGGGTCTACAACTTCGTCGCAGGGCCTGGGCCCATCTGGGACAGGAGGATCATCGGGCAGGACGTCGTAGGCTGCTACACCCTGGATTTCGTGTCTTCCTGGAGGAACAAGATATCCGTCGCGTCCGTAATGGGAACGGACACGTACGGTGCGTCCGATGACGAGCGCCTGAGGTTCGAGGAGCTCGTCAGAGACTTGAGCAGGGTGTCCGTCAACGACGAGTCCACCAGGCTGGCATGCGAGAGGTTCGGCGTGGACGCCAAGCTCGTCCTGGACCCGGTGTTCATCTGCGACCCGTCCCATTACGACGATCTCATCGAGAGGTCCAGGGCGGAGTTCCCCAGCGGGTTCGTGATGGCCTATATGATGCATCGCGGCCTCGAGGGCTACGAAGCCGTGCTCGACGAGTTCGGGATCGGCTCTCTGAACATCGGCAGCTCCATGAGCGACTACAACGTCAAGGGCGGCCTGCCGAACACCAACGTGTGCTACGTCGAGAACTGGCTCAAGTGCATCAAGAGCGCTTCCCTCGTCCTGACCGATTCCTACTACGCTGTCGCCTTTGCGATAATGTTCAGGAGGCCTTTCATCGCCGTGTCGGCGGATTCCGCGAGCAACGGAAGGGTGAAGACCTTGCTGACCATGCTGGGGCTCGAGGACAGGATGTTCTACGACTACGGCTCGGTCGCGGATTCAAGCGTCCTTCACGATGATATCGACTACGACGAGGTGCACAGGAAGCTGGACGAGCTTCGCAAGGACACCTCTTCCTGGATCCTGGACTCGCTGGTCCGATATCAGTCGGATCCGCCGAGGATGGCGTTCCTGAGCCACTTCATCGATTCTTCGCGGTTGGCGTCGAGCTTCTCGTAGACCTCGTCGTAATCGATGATGTCGTCCATCACGCCGGACTCCACCGCTTCCTTCGGGGTCTTGAAGATGCGGCTCTCCAGCCCCAGCATGCCCAGAAGGGTGGTTATCCTTCCGACTCCGGAGTTCTCTCCCCAGTTCCCTATCAGTGTGATGAACTGCTTCTTGAAAAGTATGGAGAAGACGGTTCCGTGGAAGGAGTCTGTGACGACGAAGGAGGACCCTTTGATGCACTTCATCCAGTTCTCGAGGGATCCGGCGTTCGTTCTGGGGTACTCGATCTTGTCCTCGAGGTTAGCGTTGGCGTTCCCCACGGTGATCGGGCCGTAGCCCAGCTTCTTGTAGATGGCTTCCATCCCGATGAAGTTCACTGCGAACATCATGTAGTTGAACACGTAGCGCTCGGGATACCTGGCCGTGGAAGCCTCTGCGAGGGCCTCGAAGTGGCGGATGTCGCACAGCATCACGGGGTCCATGAGAATGGTGGCTTCGGCCCCCATGTCCCTGCAGATATCTACGGCAGACTTCTCGCGGACGGAAAGGTGGTTGAACCTTCTGACGAGCCTGGCGAAGGACTCGCGCTCAGCTTCGCTGCCCTCGAACCGGTCGGTTCCGAAGGAGGCCGCGACCGAGACCTTGTTCCTGTCGTCGTGGACGAAGTCGAGGGCGTAGCATTCCAGGGTGTCCTGGTCCACGAAACGCCTGTTCCAGACCTGGTCCGAGCCGACGACGAACGTGGTGACCCTGGAGTTGAGCTCCTCCTGCTCCTTCTTCGTCTTGTACCAGCGGGCTATGCTGTAGAACGGGTACTGGGTCTTGAGGAGGGGAGGGCTCTGCGGGGCCCCTTCCGTGTTGCTCCGGTAGTCTATCAGTATAGATTCCAGCCCCATATCCTGGAAGATGTGGTAGAGGGCGTAGTAGGTGAGCTCTCCGCCGTAGTTCATGACGCGCCAGAATCCTGTGATCCCGACGTCGAACTTCCATCCGAGGCAGTAGCGGACTGATTTGGAGACGGAATGTCCGCGGGCGACCATATGGAACAGCCTTATCCATCCCAGGTTCAGGTCGCGGCTCTCCTGGAATCCGCTGTTCTTGTCCAGGGCGGAGATCTGGACCGGGCTCATATATTCGGAGATGTCCATGATGTCGCTCAGAAGGGACGCTCCCCTGTCGTCGTTTACGATGACCACGTTCGTGTTCTGTCCTTCCTTCGGGTTCCCCTTGGCGTAGTCTCCGATGGTGATGTTCCCGGTGCGGGGAAGCTTCACGAACTGGCATCTGGAGCATGCCTGGTTGATCAGAAGCCTGGAATCCAGCGCTCTGAGGTATGGGTCCTTGTTGGAAACCTTGGTGCTGCCGTCGTCGTAGGTGACCGACAGGGTGTCCGGGGTCTCCCCCTTGGGCCTGAACACGATGCTGGATATCGTCTTTCCGTTGGAAAGCTCCGCCAGGTATTTCTCGAAGATGAGAGGCGAGGGCTGTCCGTTGCAGGCGATGTCGACGGTCCAAAGGCGGCTGTTGTCGCCGATGTAGTTCTTGACGGCCTGGACATGGCAGGGGAGTCCGACGAACACGACGTCCTTCCCCTGGTTGAGCCTCGCCCTGACGCTCTTGTAGATGAATCCCATGTCGCTGTAGGTGTTCTTGATCCCGCGCATAGGCTGGATCTCGTCCAGGCTCTCGGCGATTGCATATTTGGTCTTCATGTCGGGACCCATGATGGCTCCGCAGATGCAGCCTCCGCGTTCGAATGCCCATCTGGCCAGAAGGGTGAAGACTGCGCCGGAGGAGCTGGCCTTGACGGATTCGGAGTCTGCCCTCATGGCGTACACCGCGGTCTTGTGGCCGTACGAGCGTCTGAGCTGCGGACAGACGGCGGAACATCTGCCGCATTCCACGCAAAGGTGGGAGAAGACTCTGGATCTGAAGAAGCCCTCCTCGTCGGGGTGAAGAGTGATCGCATTCTGCTCGCAGGCGTTGGCGCACGCGCGGCAGCCGATGCAAAGCAGACGTGCTCCTCTGAGCCCCTCGACGACGTTGGAGACCATGCCCACGGTATCCAATGGCCATATTAATCCCTAACCATGGGATATTAAGGGCTCTCACATTCTGTTGAAAGCTACCAGGACCGAGGCCAGCTTGGGGTTGTCGACCAGTCCGTAGTGGGTCTTGATCATGAGGTCGCTGGTAGGCGCGGGGCTGCAGGATATGACGTCCTTGCATCCGTTGCTCTCGTTGAGCTCCGGGAAAGAAACGGGAGGCATGACGAACTGCTCCCCTCCGCTGGCCGCGACCGTCGGGAACAGGACGAACCCGTCCGACAGCCAGACGACATCCTCTCTGGAAGTGTACTTGTGGGCGGTGAACGGGAAGACCTCTTCCCCGATGACGTTGCCCTCTCCGGATACCAGGATGACCGTGGGTTCCGGCGGGGGTCTGAATCTGGGGTCCTTGACGATACATATGACGGCGTCGCGCTCCAAGGCCTGCTTGAATCCCTGGTTATCCACCTCTATGTTACCCATCGCACGGACTTTGGCCTCCTCTTTCTCGAGCTCTGCCAGTATCTCTTTATCGAGATAGAATGCGTGAATGACGCCCCTGAGCCCGCGGATTATCTCCAGCTGCTTGTCTCCGGGCGCGTCCGGATCTGCTGTCATAATGGCTGGATGGGAGTCGGTATAAAAATAGGTATGCAATCGCATTATTTTGCCGTCATACCCTTGTTTGACAGTGGTTTTTCAGGTGCTGGCTGGTGTCGGGATCTCATTTGATCTCGATCACTTCGCCGGGTTCGACGAAATGGATGGAGCAGTCGCGTTTGAGTCCGAGGCCGCCGGCGACCTCTATGGCTTTGATGATCCCGGCCATCACGGGGCATGCCGCATGAGGGATGTTCTCGTCTGCCAGCTTGTAGATCTCCGAAGCGTGGATGTTGGCCTCCACCTCGGAGTAGGCGCTGATGGGCTCGAGGCTCCAGGACATCTTCAGCACGTTGGGGCAGTCGCTCTTGATGTCGATGTGGATCATTCCCATCTCCTCTTTCGCGGTGATGAGGGTGCGCATTTTGCAGACGCCCGCGTCCACCACGACTTTGCACTCCGCGTTATCGTCAGTCATTGTCGTCGCTCCTTAGCCTGATGAGGTTGTCGATCCCGGCCATCGACCTGATGTCGACCACCCCTATCGCTGCGATGATGCGGCTGTCCAGCTCGATGGGCGTAACGATCACCCTTATGCCCTTGTACGGTCCGGAAACCGCTACCTTGCGTATCGTGGTTCCAGCGTTTATAACCTCTTCGAGCACCTGTCCGGTGTACGCGTTGTCGATGACCTTTCCGTTCTCGATCCTTATTCCGAGGTTGTCCCTGCTCTTGGCGCAGACGGGAAGCCCTCCCACGAGGTCGTGGATGGCGAACGCCAGGGAGATCAGCTCGTTGCCGGTGCTGCGCGAGGAGAGGATGTCCTCGAGCTCGCGGTTGAACCTGAGCCCTCCCATGAGCTCCAGCCCTGCCTTGACGGCTCCCATCTCCGCGGCTTTGTCCGTGGGTCCGGTCCCTATGATGATGACGTCGTCGTTCTTCAGCGGGAGCTTCGCTTTGATCCTGTCCTGCAGGACCTTGTCCACGGGATAGTCGGATCCCGGGAACATGAGCTTCCCGCCGGAATATATCAGCGTGGTTGCTCCGGTCGCCCCTGACTTTATCGCGGTGTCGCGCTCCTCGCAGCCGAACTTGACCGTGTTGGCCATCTTCGGCACGCGGACGGCCACGTCCTTCTCGCCTATGGTGAGGTCGCTGGCTCCGATGTCGCGGACGATGTCCATATGGGTCTTCTTCTTGAACTCCATTCCTTTGTTGGTCAGAAGGATCCCGCTCTTCCCGATGGTTATCAGCCCCTGTTCCTGCAGGATCGATATCACGGTTCTGGTGCTGCCTTCGCCTATCCCCAGAACCTCCGCCAGCTTCTTCCTGCCGATGGGGCTCTTGTTGTCGAGGCTGTCTAGCGCCTTCCAGAGGTGATAATCGTTGAATTTCGGGAGCGGCCCGCCCATTTTGGTTGAACCGGACATCATATGGATACATGGTGTATCCAACTTATAAATTAATCGTGGTGGCGATTCGGAGCGACGTTGTCCTCGATTATGCGTAATGCTGGATTTAACGATACTAACAAATCCGTCCTCACTCACATACTATTTATTGGGAAAGACTGTTCAAGAAACATGGCTAAAGACTCTGTTGACCTTCTTACTATCGAGAACGTCTCCAAGTCCTTCAACGGACGGTGCGTTCTGAAGAACATCAGCGCCAAGCTTACCACTGGGAAGATACTAGGGCTCGTAGGAAAGAGCGCCGCAGGAAAGAGCGTTCTGATCCACATGCTGAGAGGCAGCGAGGAGTATGCGCCTGACAAAGGACGCGTTCTGTATCACGTCAACCACTGTAAGAAATGCGGCGATCTGGACCTGCCGTTCCCCGGCGTCCCTTGCGTCAAGTGCGGGGGAGAGACCGAGACCATCACAGTCGACTTCTGGAAGCTCAAGGAAGACGACCCCATAAGGTCCGCCGTCAAGGCGCATGTCGCCATCATGCTCCAGAGGACGTTCGCCCTCTTCGGTGACAAGACCGTGATAGAGAACGTCATGGAAGCCGTCACCCCCGACTATCAGGGAGAGAAAAGGGTCAGCCGCGCCATCGAGATGATCGAGGCCGTCAACATGACCCACAGGACGACCCACATCGCGAGGGACCTGTCCGGAGGAGAGAAGCAGCGCGTGGTCATGGCCAGGCAGCTCGCCAAGGAGCCTCTGTTCTTCCTCGCCGACGAGCCTACCGGAACCCTCGACCCCACCACCGCCGAGATCGTGCACCAGTCCCTGATCGACTACGTCCGCAGGATGAACATCTGCATGGTCTTCGCGTCCCACTGGCCCGAGGCCATCACCAGGATGGCCGACGAGGCCATCTTCCTGGACGCCGGAGATGTCAAGATGCAGGGCGACCCGGCTAAGGTCACCGAGCTGTTCATGAAGGACTACCACTTCGAGAAGCAGGCTGCAGGGAAGCTCGGAGAGCCCATCATCAAGCTCGAGGACGCCAAGAAGCACTACTTCTCCGTCGTCAGGGGAGTCGTCAAAGCCGTCGACGGCGTCACCTTCGACATCAAGGAGAGGGAGGTCTTCGCCCTGATCGGATACTCCGGAGCAGGAAAGACCACCACCTCCCGTATGATCGCCGGAATGACCCCCGCAACCTCCGGCAAGGTCTCGATCAAGATCGGAGACGACTGGGTCGATATGTCCGAGAGCGGATTCGCGGGCAAGGGAAGGGCGACCCCCTACATCGGGGTCCTCCACCAGGAGTACACCCTGTACCCGTTTGACACCGTCCTTCAGAACCTCACCACCTGCATAGGCATGAAGATGCCCGCGGAGCTGGCCAAGGTTAAGGCCATCCAGGTCCTTCTGAGCGTCGGATTCCCCAAGGAGACCATCGAGAACACGCTCTACGCCTATCCCGACTCCCTCTCCGTCGGAGAGTGCCAGAGGATCGCGTTCGCCCAGGTGCTCATCAAGGAGCCCCGCATCATCATCCTCGACGAGCCTACCGGAACCATGGACCCGATCACCAAGACCATCGTCGCCAAATCCGTCATCAGAGCCAGGGAGACCCTTGGAGAGACGTTCATCGTCGTCAGCCACGACATGGACTTCGTGATGAACTGCTGCGACCGCGCCGCCTTCATGAAGAACGGTACCGTAGTCTCCATCGGCGAGCCCGAGGCCATCCTCGAGGAATTCAACATGGAGCCAGTACCCGAAGGTGAAGAGATTTGAAGCAGAAGATGGGAAGACACCTCAGCTTCGTCGAGTGCAGGGAATCGATGGGACTGGGTGTCGGAGGAGGGCTCGCCCAGAGAGCCACTATATCCGAGTCCGGGAGAGACGTCGTGGCGGTAGCCATGGGTCCCGGTAGGAGGCACATCACCAAGCCGGTGTGCGAGATCACGTACGCGCTTCGCGAGGAAGGCATCGATACCAGCGTCCTCGTCGTGAACGCGGGCTCGGGAGTCCCTGCGGACGCTCCCGACATGACCACCGGGTCCTGCTTCGGTCTCGACCCCATAGAGGTCGAGAGGTTACAGCAGTACAAGGTGGCGCTGATCCATCTGGGAAACGTCAGGGCCCATATCATCTACAAGGCCAGGCTGATCCTCAGGAACGTCAACATCCCCGCCATAGTCGTGGCCCAGTGCCCTATCGACTTCGAGGATTTCGCCGCCGTCGGGATCAAGACCTCCCAGGTCATGCCTCCGGACGACAAGATCCAGACCAAGGGGGAGATTGTCCACATAGTCACCGGAGTCGTCAGGGGAGTCACCTGCACGCAGGACAAGCTGGACGAGATAGTCTCGAAGGTGCAGTCGATGCTTCCGGAGCGTGAGTTCTGATGCAGGTCATAGTCAATGGAAAAGAGAAGAAGCTCAAGGCTGGAGCGACCCTCAAGACGGCCATCGCCGGGGAGCCCTACGAGAAGGGCGCCCTGGTGTCCGTTTTCCTTTCGGAGGAGAAGGTCGTCAAGGAGACCAGCGACTTCGAGATAGTCACCGAGGCCGGGACCATGGTCATGCGCCTCAACGACTCCCCTCTCGCGAAGATGTGGAGGGACAAGGTGGCCATGTCCATGAACGGGGTGAACACCAGATGGGTCACCCACGACATCGTCGCCTTCGGCTCGTTCCCCACGGACCTCGAGGTCGACAGGAACACCTATCACTATTCTACCTACGACTGCTTCTTCGCCCTGGGAGGCTTCGACAACCATACCACCTACATCATGGTGGCCAGGGACAGCCACAACGGTTCCTACGGGGCCGGACAGGGCGTAATCGGAAGGATAACCGTCGGAAGGCACATCCTGGACAGCATCCGCGAGGGCGACAGGATCACCGGAGTCCGTCCGCTGATGTCCGAGACCAGCACCGAGAACGTCATCGTCACCGACGACCTCTCCTACAAGCTGGAGGAAGGCTACAGAGTGGAGACCGCGGTCAACATCGACCTGGACGAGGCCTCTCCCGAGACCGCCGAGCACCTTCTGGTCCTTTCCAGCAAGGGATACATCAAGGCCTCCGAGGTCACCGGGAGCTTCATCTCCTGCTCGGACGACCTGGACGTCACCATCCCCTCCGAGCACATCGACATCAGGGACAGGGGTTCCGTGGCCGTCAGGAATAACGGGGTCGGAACCGGCCGTCTCTTCCTGTACAAGGAGAGGAGGCAGCTGTCCCCGTCGCATACCAACGCAGGGAAGCTGACCCAGGGGATGTCCATCCTGTCCCACGTGAAGGCTGGAGACAGGTTCACGGTCCAGACCAACCCTCCCCGCGCGCTCTCCGTCGGATTGACCCAGGCCGCAGGCGCGGAGTTCCTCAAGGCCGCCGGCATCAAGCAGGTCAGGACCGGGGACGTCTCGGACGACGCTATAATAGCGGAACAGACTCCCGAGCATACCATGGCCGCCCTCAAGGCGGGAGAGGTGGAGACCTTCGGAGTCCCCAGGGACAGGGTCTTCAAGATCAAGCTCAGCGAGGATGACCCTGTCAGCGTCATGTACTTCAGGAAGATCACCGGGCTCAACCACAAGCCTGTGGGCATACTGAAGGTCCAGTTCACCTTCGAGGGCCTCCCGATGGTCACCTTCTACGGGGACGAGATGAAAGGGAAGAACCTCTACCCCCAGGATCCGTTCAAGAAGGTCAAGAAGGGAGACATAGGTCTCACCAACCAGGCTAGGCCTCATCACGGTCTGATCGGCATAAGGCTGCAGGACAGCAAGGAGTACGGACCCACCGGAGAGGAGCCCTACGGAACAAACATAATCGGAAAGTTCGTCGACGACCTGAAGAAGCTGATGGACGGACTGAGCGAGGAGGATATCGTCTACATCACGGAGGAAAGCTTATGAGCGAATCCAGAGAGACCAGGCTATTCATGATCTCCCCCAGGTCGATGCTCACGCCGGACCAGCTCGTGCGCATGGTGCACGCGTTCGGCGAAGAGGCCCTGATCAAGGAGACCTGCTACGGATGTCTTGTCGAGGGCCCCAGGGAGCTCGTCCTCAAGATACGCGACAAGGTCAGGGAGGAGTACCGCAACGAGGTCTTCACCAAGATCAGAGCATACCCGTGCAGCGACCCCAGGAGGTGCCGCGCACAGCACGGTACCAGGCCCGGGTTTGCCCAGCTCGAAGAGGAGTGGGCGCTGCTCGCAAGGGTGCAGCACGGCCTGAACGAAGTGGACAAGGGAGCGAAGTACGTCGCTCCGGAAGCGAAGAAACGCATTTCGGTAAACGATTTCAAGAAGATTTGCGAGGTAGAATGATGAAGGTCTTCATAGATCCGCCAAACAGCCTGGTCCTTTTCGACCTGGTGGAGAGGTTCGGACACGAGCCGCTCAGCACTATGGCGGCCATTCAGGAGAGGGTGGACAACATCGAGGTCGATATGCCGCCCATGAACGTCACCCTTGACGATGTCGTCAAAGGACTGAAATACGCAGGAGTGGAGGTCCCCTCGGGAGTGAGGGGAAGGCTGGCCATGTGGGGTCCGCTCATCGAGGAGGCCGACGCGGCCATCGTCATGGACGACTGTCCCTACAGCTTCGGCTGCGTGGGATGCGAGAGGTCCAACCTCATGGTGAAGTACCTGCTGAAGAGGCGCGGCATCCCGGTGCTCCGCGTGAGCTACCCCGAGGACGACAAGCAGGCAGTGAACTTCGTCGCCCAGACCAAGGAGTTCCTGGAGGGATTGCAGTGACCATAAAGATAGCACAGCTCTCATGCGGAACGGAATACAGCAGCATCCAGTACGAGATCGAGAAGGCGGCCAGGTCGGTCGGCGCGAAGATCGTGTACCCCGACGTCTCCTCCGCCGAGATCGACGAGGCGGTGAAGAGGTTCGGATTCGTCCCCCGCTCGCCCCAGCTCAAGCTCATGATCGCAAGGGCCGTCAGGCTCGCCGACGGCAAATACGATGCCGACGCGGTGTTCATCACCACCTGCTTCAGGTGCGCGGAGGCCGCTCTGGTCAGGAATGAGCTCAGGAGGTTCATACAGGAGAACACCAGGCTCCCTGTCGTCACGTACTCCTTCACCGAGAGGCTGAAGGCGTCCCAGCTGCTCACCAGGATGGAGGCCCTGGTCACCATCGTCACCAGGAAGGAGCTCCTCTCCAGGGAGAGGCAGACCGGCATCACCGTCGGACTGGACTCCGGGTCCTCCACCACCAAAGCGGTGGTCATGGAGAACAACAAGATTATAGGAAAGGACTGGACCCCGTCCGGAGACGTCGTGGCGTCCGCTACCACCGTCCTCGAGAACGCCCTCAAGATGGCGGGTATCGAGATGAAGCAGGTGGAGGCCATCGGAACGACCGGATATGGACGTTTCACTCTCGGAGATCACTTCGGCGCCAAGCTTGTCCAGGAGGAGCTAACAGTCAACTCCAAAGGAGCCGTATGGCTCGCCGACAAGCAGAGGGGTGAGGCCACGATCATCGATATCGGAGGAATGGATAACAAGGCCATCACCGTCAGGGACGGGGTCCCCGACAACTTCACCATGGGCGGAATCTGCGCCGGAGCGTCCGGAAGGTTCCTCGAGATGACCTCCAAGAGGCTCAAGATCGATGTCACCCAGCTCGGCGCTCTCGCCGACAAGGGAGACTGGAGGAACGCCAAGATGAACTCCTACTGCTCGGTCTTCGGTATCCAAGACCTGGTCACCACCCTCGGAGAGGGAAAGAGGTTCGAGGATGTCGCGGCAGCCGCATGCCATTCCGTCGCGGAGCAGGTGTACGAGCAGCAACTCCAGGAGATAGACGTCAGGCATCCGATCATCCAGGTCGGAGGAACCTCGTTGATCTCCGGACTGGTCACCGCCATCGGAGAGATACTCGGAGAGGCGCCCATAGTGCCTCCCGACTCCCAGTACATCGGCGCGGTCGGAGGGGCTCTGCTCAGTTCCGGATTCCTGTGAGGGGTCTTCCATGGAAATAGAGGTAATAGGCGACGACGGGTTCGGGAACGACGCGTACTCCCACCTGTTCGACGATATAATGAGCGACCTGAACAAGGCCGTCCTCATAGAGAAGGCGAAGCTAGTCCTCAGGCCCGAGACCCCGCTGTTCGTGTTCTCCATCGTCCTGAAGGCGGAGCCTACGGTCAAGACCATACCTGACGTGTCCAACGTGAGGGTGGAGGCAAACAACATCCACCTGACCATAGTGCAGGAGCGCTACGCCCCCGCCATCCTCTCCTCCCTGTGGGGGAAGTACGGCAGGAGGGCGGTCGTCCAGCAGACCCGTTTCGACCTCGACGTCATCGGAGCCAAGGAGGAGGAGATCGCACAGATCGTCGTCTCCTCCGGCGAGGAGGACAAGCGCGAGATCCTGGGCGCCATCTGGAGGACCATGCCTGAGGGCATAAAGAACCGCAAGGTCCTGATGGACGGGAACGTGATCACCGTGGTCGCCACCGAGGAGATCATGCGCCCGGAGATGATCAAGGAAGGCCAGGCGGTCCATGAGGGGATGGGAGGTGCCGAGGTTGTTTGAGGTCATGATGTACGACGGAGGGGTCTACCGTTCCGAGGAGCTCTTCGAGATGATCGAGGACGTCGGGGGGGTGGTCCTCCAGAAGAACAGGAGCTCCCAGATGCTCATGGTCACCATGTCCATCCCCGGAGAGGACAGGGAGGCCATCACCAAGCTGTGCACTGAGATCGGAGGGGTCGTCAAGGACGTCCCTCTGGCGGGAACCGAGATCGCGGTAGTGGGGCCAACCCTGGGAAGGCATCACATGCCCCACCCCATCTGCGACATCGCCGAGGAGTTCAGGAGGTACGGATCCGTCACCGTCGTCATGGGAATGGCGAGGGGAAGAGGAAAGGCCACCGCCCAGATCTCCGCCGTCGAGAGAGGCATCATCGAGGAGTACGACGCAGTGGTCTTCATGATGGGCAACTTCAAGGCCTGCGTCGAGAAGAAGGCCGAGCTCGTCGAGGGCATCCACGTTCCCACCATCCTCGTATCGGGCCCCCACCCCGACGGAGTGGAGGACAAGTGCGAGGCGGTCATCTCCGGAGTGGGACGCAAGGCGTCGAGGATGAGGACTCCCCCCGAGAGGAAGAAGCTCGACGAGATCGCGGACACCATGGAGGCCGTCCTCCGCGACAAGAAGCGCAGCCTCGAGGAGGACCCGCTGTTCGTCCATCCTGCAGAGGTCAAGCAGGTCCTCGAGAACTACGAGCCTATAGACATGTGCCTAAGGCCTGCTCCGATGGTGCTCCACCTGGACGGGCTGAGGGTCAAGATCCCATATAGCGAGCACAAGGAGTACCTTGAGAACGTCGAGGTCTTCGGCCGCAAGCTGGGAGAGGTGGCGGACATCGCCCCTTCGAAGATCGATGACAGCAGCATCATCATCCGCATCAAGACTCGTTCGCAGGTCGCGGACGAGGATGCTGCGAAGAAATGACCGTACGCAGGGGCACATACGCGCTCCTGATCGCCCTCGGCTCCGACTCCGTCCTGGACGTCGGGGCCCTGGGCGAGGTCCCTTTCCTTTCTGGATGCTACTGCTATGTGGGCAGCGCCATGGGCGGGCTCGACCAGAGGGTGTCGAGGCACATCTCCAAGGACAAGAAGATCAGATGGCACATAGACAGGCTCACGATGGCCGCCGACAGCGTCGAGGCGTACGAGTCCTATCCCGACTATGTCCCGGAGTGCGAGCTCGCCAAGATGGCCGAGG
This sequence comes from Thermoplasmata archaeon, assembly GCA_015063165.1. Lineage (GTDB taxonomy): Archaea > Thermoplasmatota > Thermoplasmata > Methanomassiliicoccales > Methanomethylophilaceae > Methanoprimaticola. Next base: position 70,179 of record SUSZ01000001.1, on the reverse strand, counting down.
AGGCCGGCATGGAGCCCTTCGCTCCAGGGTTCGGATGCTCCGATTGCCGCTGCAGGACCCATCTCTTCAGGACGGACGAGGCGTCTTTCCGCAGGTTCAAGGAAGCCGCGAAGCTGGCGGATTTCAAGAAACGATCCGTGCAAGTTTATTAAAAAAGAAACCCGTTCGGAAGCCGTCTCGGGTCGCGAGGTGCTGGACAGACATCTCTTACTTAAATATTATTCGAAAAAATCATTAGTAATCCGTTGGCGCCGACGAACTCTCATAGCCAAACTTTTTAATTAACCATGTTCTACCCGAACCCATTATTATCCATTCAACTGAATGGAGGTCGAGAACCAAATGAAATGCATAGGAGCAGACAACTCTAAGGTGACGCCCGACGTCATCAACCAGATCGTCACAGCCATCGGAAAAGCCACTGTAACCGATGGCGTCGCGGTCTTCAAGCCCTCCGAAGAGACCGACATCTGCAAAGCGATCCCCAAGATCCTCGAAGCCGGAGCCGGAGTAGTTCCTCTCTCCAGGAAGAAGGACTGCAACAAAGGGGACGTCTTCGTCGACATGTCCGACATGACCTCCATCCTCAACATCGACACCGTCGCCATGACCGTCAAGGTCCAGGTCGGATGCAAGATCGCAGACCTCGAGGCCGCTGTCAACGAGAAAGGACTCACCCTCGGAGCGTACCCCGGAGGAGCCGACGCAACTGTCGAGGACTTCGTCTACGTCGAGGACGCCGTCATCGGATCCTACAAATACGGAACCATCAAGGACTGCATCTACAACGTCTACGCCGTCGACTGCAACGGCGAGGCTTTCGAGACCGGGTACGACAACATCGGATACTACATGTCCGGATACAACCTGACCCAGACGATGGTCGCCTCCTATGGAAGGCTCGGAATCATCGACGCCGTCACCCTCAGGCTCTCCCCCCTCGGAATCATCAAGGCCGTCGCATACACATTCCCCGACCTCGCTTCCATGCAGGCCGCTTACATGAAGCTCGTCCAGGAGCCTTCCGTCAAGCCCCTGCACATCTCCTTCAACGCCACCAAGAAATGCACCAGGATCGCGTTCCAGGGCAAGGAGGAGTTCGTCAACGCTGATATCGAGATCCTCGACGCCATCATGGCCGATGCCGGCGCTTCCAAGGCTGGAGAGTTCGACTGGTCCACCATCGTGACCTGCGACTGCGTCAACCCCAAGCTCACCACATTCTACCTGCCTCTCAAGAACCTCGCAGCGTTCCTCGACTGCGCCGTCGCCTCCGGAAATATCGCCGGAAGCATCCCTGACCGCAGCACCGCCGCCGTCAAGATCGCTGGAGAGCCCGCCAAGGAGACCATCGACGCCCTCGCCGACAAGGCCGAGGAGCTCGGAGGAAGGTCGTCCTCCAGGTGCTTCAGCAAATACCGCGACGAGTCCACCAACGCTTTCGCCAGGAGGATCGAGCAGGGATACATGGGAGCATCCGTCGAGGACGTCCACCTGGACCGCGAGATCACCGACGCCATCATCGAGAAGATCAAAGCCATCGTCGGAGAGAAGAACGTCTCCACCACCGACATGGACAGGATCCTGTACGGACATGACATGGCTCCTCTCCCGAAAGAGGCCGGAATGGCTTTCAACAACATGCCCGACGTCATCGTCAGGCCTGTCACCCCCGAGCAGATCTCCGAGGTCGTCAAGCTCGCTTATAAGCACGGAATCCCTGTGATTCCCAGAGGAAACGCCTCTTGGGGACTCGGAGGATGCATGCCTACCGCGGGAGGTATCCTTATCGACATGCCTTCCAAGATGAACAAGGTCCTCGAAGTCAACACCGAGGAGCTCTACGTCAAGGTCCAGGGAGGATGCACTTGGAAGAATCTGCTCGAGGCCTGCATGAAGAAGGGATACATCATCGGATCCTATCCCTCCTCGTTCCCCGCAGGAACCGTCGGAGCCTGGATCGCCACCAACGGTATGGGAGTCGGTTCTATCAAATACGGATCCGCCAAGGACAACGTCCTCAACTCCGTGTTCATCGTCGACGACGGTTCCATCGTGACCACCGGATTCGACAACATGGGATCCTACAGGGCCTCCTACAACCTCAACCAGTTCTTCTCCGGAGCGGAGGGAACCCTGGGAGTCATGGCCACCGTCACATTCAGGATCTACCCCATGGGCAAGATCAGGCCCCTGGCATACGAGTTCGACACCCTCAAGGCGATGAACGAGCCCATCCAGGACACTCTCGCCGATCCGTCCGTCAAGCCTCTGCACATCGCATGGTCTGACCATCTCCACTTCGAGGGACAGAGGAAGGCTGGATGGCACGCTCCCGACGTGACCAACCTTTGGCTCGTCACCCTCCAGGGGGACGACAAGCACAACGAGCTCGAGGAGGCCTTCTTCGATGCTGTCGCCGACAAGTACGGCGGAAGGAAGGTCGCTTACGAGATCGCCGAGCACGAGTGGGAGGAGAGGTGCTACGAGTTCAGGGCAAGGCACATCGGAGTCGGAGAGATCCCCGCCGAGGTCATCGTCCCCGCCCACGACTGGGGCGAGTTCACCGACAGGTGCTACGAGGGATTCGAGGAGATGAAGATGGAGGCCGGAGGAATCATCGGAGTCATGGTCGACAGGTCCACCACCCTGTTCATGCCCTATTACTTCAAGGACGACGAGATGCTCACCGGAATGCTCTCCTTCGGATTCAACTTCTACCTCGGAGACATCGCCGCCAAGTACGGCGGAAGGAGCACCGGTCTCGGAGTGTTCTTCGCCTGGAACCTCGACAACATCCACAGCGCAGCCACCGTCGGAAAGATGAGGGAGCTCAAGACCGTCCTCGATCCTCACGACGTCGTCAACCCCGGACACGTGGTCTGCGGATCCACCAGGTTCGGAATCAACCTGACCAAGGGTCTGATGGGACTCGGAAGCTCTCTCATGCAGGTCATGAAGAAGATCATGCCCAACGACAGAGCTTTCAAGTACAACAAGGAGAGGTTCAGATACAACGATCTCGAGGAGATGAAGGCCCTCGACAGGGTCCACACCCTCGGCGACGGAACCCAGTGACCATAAACTTCCGTCCTCCTTCGGGAGGGCGGGCCTTTTTTTTATATTTTAATTGTTCGCTTTTTTAATCCTGTATTCCGTGTGCGGGATGGACATGAGTAGGAATTGGATTCATCATCCCCATATCTTATGATTACATACGGATTTTCGGGTAGTAAATTCGTGTTTTACTTTAAATATAACCAGAATCATAAAAGACAGGGTGGTTCGGATTCCTGCAGACCCCAGAGCTCGCATTCTCGGAAATCTCAAGAGATCCGTGGAGACATGGGACTTCGCCCTGATGGAGAAGAGCGTCGATCAGGCGATGAAGGCAGGGATACCGGCGGAAGAGATAATGGAGGAAGGGCTCGGCAAAGGGATGGAGTCCATCAGCAAGCTCTTCGACAACGCCAAGATCTATCTTCCTCAGGTGATGGCCGCCTCAAGGACCGTAGAAGGCGCTCTGAAGAAGCTCGAGCCTATCTTGAACTCCGATACCACCATGTACCGCGGGATCATCGTGATGGGCTCTGTTGAGGGCGACATACACGAAATCGGGAAGAACGTCTGCTGCGCCATGCTCCGCGGAGCGGGGTACAAGGTGATCGACCTCGGACCCGACGTCTCTCCCGAGGATTTTATGAAGGCTGCCGAGGAGAGCTCGGCGGACATCGTGGCCGGATCGGCTCTCATGACCACCACGCTCAAGATGCAGCAGAGGATGGTCAAGGCGGCGAACGAGGAAGGCTCCACGGTGATGATGATATTCGGCGGGGCTCCATGCAGCAAGGAATGGGTGGAGAAGATCGGAGGAGACGGGTATTCCGCATCCGGGACCGAGATCGTGACTCTTGTCAACAGCCTTATGGGCCGGAAGTCGAACTGAGCATCGATAGCTGTTAAAGGTGCCAGTTAACCATTTTTATGTAACGGTGGACATTATTTTTTCGATAGAAATATAAGAGGGTACTTGGTAATGTAAGATTACGAGTCGGATGTTTTATCCGCTCGTATGTGTGACATAGAAAAAAATCGAGATAAGCTCGAGGCGCCTCGGTCCCGGCGTGAACAACTACCTAAAAGGACGCAGCGTGACACAGTTCCGTCCGACGTACTCCTGTGTCAATGGCGCAGGAGGATCCGCCCAAGCTACAAATTCGCATTTGTTTTCCTCCTTTGGGCGGATAACCTATCGTACTGTTTTTAATATTCGATTATTTTTGACAGTAAATTTTTTATACCATCTTTTTCGGAGGCTTAAAAAAATAAAATCTTTCGGGCAAAGTTATAAACGAGTAGAACATAACTCGAAACGTTAAGATGGCTGCACGCAGGTACGTCGATGTTTTTGAGGCCTACGACCGTTTCACCCAGGGTTCCAAGGTCGATGAGAAGGATTGGGACTACAACATCATCCCTAATGCAGCCGCGCTCATGAAGAGCCGCTACGAGCTCGATTTCGGCGATAACATCGTTCCGGAAGACCCGGACATCGCCGACAGGTTGTTCCTGGCAGGCGTCGACATGCTCCTTGAGACCGGCATTTACAACATCGATCTCGGACGTGTGATGCACATAGACGAGGACGAGCTCTACGAAGGCATCAAGATGGCCCCAAGGAAGCTGACCCTCGGCCATGGCAAGGACAAGTGCAAGTGCAAGGCCCGCGTCGGGAACTCCAAGAAGCGGCCGATCATCCAGGGAGGTCCCACCGGAGCCCCCATGTCTGAGGACATCTTCACCTCTCTGATCCAGTCCTATGCCGAGGAGCCCATGGTCGATGCCGTCGTCAGCGGTGTTCTGGAGACCGTGGACGGCCATCAGGTGCTTACCAACTCCCCTTGGGAGATCAAGGCCACCATGGCCGAGGTCAGGTACGTACGCGAGGCCGTAGCCAACGCAGGAAGGCCCGGGATGGGCATATAGGGGCCTCAGACCCCGCTGTCTCCCAACGGACGTCTGGCGGCCGGTCTGGGCCAGAACGGGATGAGATACTACGACCCCCACGAGTGCTCCCAGCTCAACGAGCTCAAGGTGGACATGGGAGTCCTGAACATAATCTCCGGATGGCATTCCGCCGGTGACGTGATCATAGTGGAGCAGATGCCCATGTTCGGAGGATACGCCGGAGGCATCGAGGAGACCGCGATATGCGACGTAGCGACCACTCTGGCGTCTTTCGCGGTGTTCAACGGAGACATACACCTCGACGGCCCAATCCACATCAGATGGGGGACCACGACGACCAGGGAGACGCTCCAGGTGGCATCGCATGCGGCCGCCGCTCTGGATTACAACACCGATCTGCTCCTGGCCAACCAGTACTACACGATGGCCGGTCCCTGCACCGAGATGTGCCTTCTGGAGACCGCCGCCCAGGCCATAGCCGACACCGCGTCCGGAAGGGAGCTCCTGTCAGGCGTGGCTTCCGCGAAGGGAGTCTTGATCGACAGGGCTACAGGGCTTGAAGCGAGGATGCTGGGAGAGGCTTCTGCCGCCACATGCGGAATGGAGATCTCCGAGGTCAACAAGATCCTGGACAAGGTCGTCTCGAAGTACGAGATGAACTTCTTCAACGCTCCTCTGGGGAAGACCTACAGGGAATGCTACAACGTCGACGAGTCCACCCCGTCCAACGAGTACCTCAACATTTATGACACAGTCCTGGACACCCTGTCGGACTGCGGCCTCGGCTTCTGAAGAGCTCGACGCAGTCCCCTGCCTTCTCGAGGACGATCATGGAGGGGTCGGCATCCTTCCACATCTTCTCGCTTCCGCTTCCTGTCAGGACGCCTGCGAAACGGGCTCCGGCGCCATGCGCGGACATGTAGTCGGTGATGTTGTCGCCGATGTACAGGATCTCCGACGGGTCCACCTCCAGCAGCTCTGCGAACTCCTTCATGGCTACCGGCGAGGGCTTGGCGTTGTCGTAGAACGAATGGTCTCTTCCCATCACGACGTCGAACCCGTCCCTTGTGCCGGTGTGACCGAGGGCGAGGCTCGCGTAGCGGAGGCTTCCGCGGGTCAGGAGGCCGGTCTTGAGGCCCATGGACCTGAGCTCGGCAAGGCATTCCTTGGAGCCTGGGTAGGGCACAGCCTCGTCGACGAACTCGATCTCCACCTCGGTGAACGCCCTGTCTATCTCTTCGCTGATCGCAAGGAACTCGTCCTCGCGTCCGTGGGCAGCCAGCCAGTCCTTGATGGGCCAGCGGGGCCTCTTGATGAACGTCTCTCTGTACACATCGTCGAAGGGCACGCCGTGGGCTTCCAGGACCTTCTTGTCGGCCTCTCCGAGCTTGACATAGTCGACGTGGGTCTTGAGGAAGGTCCCGTCCAGGTCGAATCCAACCGCTTTGACTCCTTCCATCATGGTATCATTCGCGGATCGGGGGCCATATGCCCCTGAGCCTTCCTCCCTCCCTTTCAGGGTCCATAGTGCTGACCTCCAGCCCGGGGACGACCATTCTGACAGTGGGGATTCCGAGCTCGGGACGGGTGAGGTCCACCGCCGCCACCATGTCGAATCCGCAATCCATGAGCCTTCCCAGGACCACTTCGATGTCGTCCAGGACGTATGGGGTCGATTTGTCCTCCATCTCTTCCAGGGCGATCTTCTTGGGCCCGTCGGAATACCACAGGCGGTTCACCTGCTTGATCTTGTCATATCCCATCTCCTGGGTGACCTTCTGGAGCTGGGCGTTTATCTTGGAGCCGTGCTTGTGCGTGGCTCTGCTCTGGGCGACCTCGGTGATGGCTCTGACAGCGGCTATCTCGGGGTTCAGATGGGTTCCTACGCCTATGGTCAGCATCTCCGGGTCCTTGGTGCGAACGTCGTCCGCCGCCGCTCCGATGGTGGGTATGCCGATGTCGGTTGTGAGGTCCTTGAGGTGGATCTCTATTCCCTGGTCGGCGAACTTGGCCAGCAGCTGTCCAGGAACGGATTCCTCGTTCTCGACGACCACGTCCGCGTTGCAGGTCTCCCTGTATTCCGCGATGGACCAGGCGTCCCTCTCGATGTCCTCGAAAAGGGCGTGGAGTATGGCCTCCTCCATGGTGTTCCCGGAAGCGATACCGTTGGTGTGCCATCTGAAGAGCTGGTAGTCCCCGTCGGGAGTGTACGGATAGTATACCGCGCAGGCCGGAACCCATATGGGGCATCCTCTGAACATCTCGAACCCCTCGGTCCAGGCTATCTGTTGGCCCTCAAGGTGGTCCAGGACCCTCAAAGGAAGGATGAGGTCCTTGGGGTCGATCGTGAGCATGACGTCGCAGGCCTGCTCGTACGTGCCGTAGACGACCTCGTCCGAGTCGCGCTGCTCCGCGCTGTATCTCTCGATGGATTCCATCACCGCGGAGGCTTCGGCCTGGTCGGGAGTGGCTCCCTTCCCGTTGTAGAATTTGGGCTTTCCGAGGGCGGTCTGGCCGCGCCTTACGGAGTATACGGGTATCCCCACGTTGTCCTTGCCTGTAATGTCCTCAGGAGCGTCCAATCCGGCTTTCTCTAGAAGCGGAATGACCTGCTTCAGAGTCTCCTCTGGCGGTTTGATGCGGATTCCTGAGTCTGGCGAGTATTTAGGGCAGCGGTTGAGGATCATGTGTGCTCGTTCCGTTTAGGGATTCTATGTACTTAGAATGATTGAAAAGAGCGTCAGGTGATGGTAGTAGCCCCCCTTCTGTTTCAGACGGCATTCAACTACGCGTTCTACCCGCCGGTCGCGGGCCGCTCACCCCGGCTGTATGAACTTGCTCCGATGGGGAGTCGCCGTTTCACCATATTCCCGGGAACGTCACCGCCGAGCGGATCATCCTTAACCGGAACTGTGTCGTTTCTGAGCCCTTGCCACGGCTCTCGCCGTACCGGATTGCCCCGGTCCATCTTGCCCTGGGAGGAGGGAACTTCCTCAGCTGGCGCCGAAGCGCCTACCGTCAGCCGTCCTCCATCTCCTGACGGTCTCGCCTATTTCGCTGACCATTAAAAGGTCTTCGGTTCGTTCAGGATATCTCTTTGTCCTTTACCTTGAGAATGATGCTGGAGACGCCACGGCAGGACCTGAGCTCCGGTATGAGCTCCGGCGGAACGGAGCCGTCTATGACCACTGTCAGGACGGAGCTGTCCCTGTCCCCTCTGTCGTCGACAGCGGCCTGCCTGATAGATAGTCCATGCCTGTAGAGGACCCCTGTGATGTCCGACACTATCCCGGACATCTTCGCGTCAGTCGGTATTATTTTGATGGCCGAGCACCCGATCTCCGGCGCCAGGTTCTCCATGGAGAGCATGCATTCCAGCTTGGAGAATATGGCATCGAGCGCGGGGGTGGCCGATATGCGTTCGAGCGTTGTACGTACAATCCTTCTATCCACTTCGGCTGCGCGGCATATAGCGGAATCGCTCTGCTCAATGTTGCCACAGTAGGCTTTTCCACCGGATACCCTGATGCCATGGGAGAAGAGCAGACTCGCCACCTTCTTCTGAGAGGGGTATTTGCTGAAGTGAGTATCCAGTAAATCCATGATGTTGCATCATTTTATGCTTTATTTATCATTTATGTGCATTAATATTGAGCAGTCATTAATATTCATGCTGCGACAATTCCAGCGGCCCTTTCGCCATTCATGCTTATGCGGCGTTCTATCGTCCATACAGTTCCTCGGATCTGCCGGTCTACGAAATTGTTAATATATCCCATCGCAGTGGGCTGTCTTGAGTTTTATGCCTGAAGCGCCCGAGACCGAAGAGCTGAGGACCCAGATAGAGGCCATCGATGAGGAGATCATCGACCTCATCGCCACCCGCATGGAGATCGCCGACGAGCTTGCCAAAGCGAAGAGGAGAACCTCCCAGGGATACTGGGACGAGGGCAAGGAGCGCGAGGTCATACAAAGGTATCACGAGCTCTGCGAGGAGGTCAGCCTCTCCGAGGACGAGGCCAGACAGATCGCGGAGGTCATCCTGCACATCTCCAAGGAGAGGCAGAAGCACTTCTTCGAGTGATTCAGGCCGTTGCGGCCGCCGGCTTTCTGGTGTATATCGAGAACCAGAGGGACTCGATTATCATGCAAACGAAGCAGGGTATCACCGATTCGGGCGTGTCGGCCAGAAGGATCATGCACATGGACACCGACAGCCCGGTGTTCTTCCACACGCACAGAACGTGATAGACGGGCACGGAATCCCTCTTCACGTTCAGCTTTCTCATCAGCAGCTTGGAGATCAGGATCAGCAGCAAGAGCCTTAGGATGACCGCTCCTATGACGATCAGGGCCACGTCCGGGTACGAGAAGAGGTATCCGCGGTTGGCGTTCACCGAGAGGAACAGCATTATCCCCATCATGAAGTCGATGACAGGGACCTTGAGCCTGCTGGACAGGTGGAGCCTCCTCAGAGGGAAGGTGAGGATCACCGGGACCACGATGAAGAGCACGATGTACTTCAGGATCTCCAGCGGGTTGACGGCGTCGCCGAGAAGGGTGTAGGATATCAGCGGGGCGAGGGCTATGCCACCGACGTAGGTGGATGCGACCGCGACCACCGCGATGTTCAGGTTTCCCCTCATCAGCACGGCAGCCGTGACGACGGATATGGCGCAGGGCATCGAGGCCAGAAGAACCCAGCCTCCCCACATGGAGCCGAATTCGGGGATGAACAGTGCTCCTATCCCCAGGGTCACAAGCGCGTTCACCACGTAGCACAGCAGCATCGACAGGATCATGCCGTTCCTGTGCTCCAGAACGTCTTCCTTTGCGAGCCTGAGCCCGTCCATGGACAGGGTCATCTGGATCATCAGAGCGACGACTATGAGCTCGGAGGACGGGATGTCCACGGGCTCCAGCGCAAGGCTCAGGATCAGCGCGCATACAATCCAGACGCGCAGGTCCGAGATGACGTCATAGGCATCCATCGTTCGGGTTCATAGATAGCCGATATTTACGCTTTGATGAAAAATGGAAAGGAAGGGAGGCACTGGGCCATCCCGTTTCATTCGTAGGACGAGACGTCGAACAGAGGGCTCTGCGACTCGCCGTCCTCCACCCTGGCCCCTTGGGCACCGGCGCTGACGATGTACGCGGTCCCTCCGCGGTTTTCGATCACCGATGCGACCTTCTCCGGCTCGTCGGTGAGGGCGACCATGCACCCTCCTCCGCCGGATCCGGTGAGCTTGGCTCCGTAGGAGTAAGGCATCGATGCGTTGACCAGCTTGTTGAGCTCCTTGCAGGAGACGCCGAGGATAGACAGGAGCTTGTGGTCCATCAGCATCATCCTTCCGAGGGTCTCGACATCGTTCTTCCTGAGGGCATCGTATCCGCTCAGGGTGATGTTCCCGATCTCCTCGATCATCTCCGTTGCGAAGTTGCTCCTCTTGGCGAAGCGCCTGACCTTGTCGACCTGGGGGCCTGTCGGCGCTCTGATCCCGGTGTTCCCGATGACGAAGGTCATGTCGGGGACGTCGATGTCGGAGACGCACCAGGAGCGTCCTCCGCGGCTGAACTTCCAGAGCTTCCTGTCTTCGCAGCCGGGGATGTTGACGCCTATCCCGTTGCCGTGCACGCACGCGGAGGCGTCCATAGGGCTTCCGCTTCCCTGGGCAGCCAGCTCGGCGTTGTAGGCCTCTTCTACCAGTTCCCTTTCGGCCGGGTCATTCCCTGCCATGGTGCTCAATGCGAGCGCTACGGCGGCGGAGAGGGCCGCGGAAGAGCCCAGTCCGGCTCCTGCGGGGATGTCGCTTCTGGTCACGAAGTCCACCGCATGGCGGAGGTTGCGGGTCAGATAGCGGAAATGAGGCTGCTTGCTGAACTCGATGGGCTCGCCGTTGAGCGTGTTGCGTTTGCTACGCCTGACGCTGCAGGTGATCCTGCGATCCGTCGCCAGAACGACTGCCGGCTTCCCGTAGACGACAGAGTGTTCTCCCAGGATGACGAACTTCCCGGGAGCGGATGCGGTGTGCCATTCCTTGCTCATCAGTCTTCCAATCCGTATTTCGTCATCTCTTCGCGTATGGCATCGGAGGGGTTCCTCTGGTTCAGGAGCGGCTGGGGGATGTACCACCACTGGTCCGACATCTCGTCGAGCCTCTTGTCGTAATCCTCCTCGCTCTCCCCCTCTTTCTTCTCGACCTTGTTCAGGGCCTCGTAGAGCTCCTTGTAGAGGTCGAGTCCGAACTTCTTGTTCACAATGCCTACGCCTATGTATCCGTCCAGGCACTGGGCGACCTCCTCCGCGGTCTCGGGGGAGAGGCTGTCCATGATCATATCCAGGACGCTGTTGGCTGTAAGCTTGAAGATCATCTGGCGCTTGGCCTCCTCGGGAAGGGCGGGGTCTTCCAGAGCGGACTTTATGAGGTCCTCTCCGAAGAGGTCAGACATGGCCCTTACCCTGTCGGGGTTCTTCCCGAAGGTCATCATCTCGTGGGCTTCCTCGGGCGTGAGCTCGGGCTCGTCGTCTCCGAAGAGGCCTGCGTTGGGGTCTTTGTCATCTGCCATTTCATTCACCTGAGGCGGGCCATCACTTTAGCCAATATATCCATTCCCTTGGAGATCTTCTCCTCGGATGCCGCGTAGGAGAACCTAAGGTGCCCCTCTCCGTATTTTCCGAAGGCGGAGCCGGGAGTGCAGATGAGATCGGATTTCACGAGCTCGTTGGCCAGCTCCGCGGAGGACATCTCGAGGTCGAAGGACGGGAAGGCGTAGAACGCTCCCTTGGGCGGTATCATGTCCATGCCGGGGATCTCGCTGATCCTCTTGGAGATGAGGTCCCTCCTGGCCTTGTAGGTCTTCCTGGCGGACTCCAGGTAGGGGTCGATGCCGGGGAGGGCGTCCAGAAGTCCGTACTGCGCGGGCATGTTGGGGCTGGCGCAGACGTGGTACTGCATCTTGATGAGGTCGGGCATGACGTCCTCGCCGGCGAAGAGGAATCCCATTCTCCATCCGGTCACGGCCATCATCTTGGAGAATCCTCCAGAGACTATGGCGTGGTCGAGGCTGTCGATGAACGAGACGTGCTTCCCCTCGTAGATGAATGAGTCGTAGACCTCGTCCGAGAGTATGACGACGTCCTTGTCCCTGGCGATGTCCAGGAGGGCCTTCTTGGAAGCCTCGGTGAGGACTCCTCCGGTGGGGTTGGAGGGCGTGTTGACCACGATCATCTTCGTCTTCGGGGTGATCTGGGACTGGATGTCGTCGATGTCGGGCTGGAAGTCGCCTTCGGTGAGCCTGTATTCCACGCTCTTTCCTCCGCAGAGCTGGGCATGGGGGCCGTAGATGACGAATCCGGGGCTAGGGACCATCACCTCGTCGCCGGGATTAACGATGGTCTCGGCGATCTCCAGAAGCGCGGAGGAGCCGCTGGGGGTGATCATGACGTTCTCGCCGGTGACCTTCCCGTACTTGGAGTATCTGTCGGCCACCGCGTTCCTGAGGTCCATGATCCCGGCGGTGGGACCGTACTTGTTGCGGCCGGCGGATGCCGCCCTGTTCATTCCCTCTATGGCCTCCTTCGGAGGGTCCAGGTCGGGCTCTCCGAGGCCCAGGTTAATGGAGTTCGGACCTGCGAGATCGAACATCTTCCTGATTCCGGACATCGGTATGGACGATATCCTCTGGGAAACTTTCATGCGGGGCTAATCTCGATTTAGCTATAAGGTAATGGCCGTCGAAAATCCTTGACAAGACCCATTTTGCGGATGATATGGCATTCTGCTCGACCAGAAACCTGTCAGTATGGCAAGTATCAAGTCCTTATAATGCCTGCGAACGACGTTCGTGGACACGGGTGATGCTTTACGAAGACGGTTTTCGGGGATTTGATAATCAAAGACATTTGGAAAGAGGATGTCGACGGCACAGCCATCCTGAAAGGCACTGTGGAGGTCGTCGACCGCGACGAGGAAGGGAACGAGACCGCCGAGACCAAGGAGGTCTTCTTCTCGGTGCCCTCGGAATACTCGGATTATCTTCTCACCGAGAGGTGCGACGCCTTCGTGGTCCTCCTGATAAGGCTGGCCGTGTCCAAAGGGTACAACATCCGCTCCGAGATCCCAGTCTCCAACGACCTGTACTACAACCTCACCGAGCAGTTCCTTCCGCCTGTCGTCAAGAACGACGGATATCCGATCAGCCTGTTCCTGAAGAGGGGCAGCAGCGTCGGGAACGGAAAGGCTGTCGGGACAGGCCTGTCGTGCGGAGTGGACTCCATGTACACCGTCATGAGGCTGGCCAAGTCCGAGGATCCGGAGTTCAGGGTCACCCACCTGTGCATCAACAACGTCGGAGCGTTCAACGGCATTTACAGGATGGAAGGCATCGACAACGTCCGCAAGGGGATGTACGAGAATGCCAGGAAAGCCGCCGAGGAGATCGGCCTCCCGCTCATCGAGACGGATTCCAACGTGGACGACGTCCTCCATCAGAACCACTATCTCACCCACACCTTCACGTCCGCCTTTGCCATTTTCTGCTTGAAGAAGCTCTGGAAGTACTACTTCTATGCGTCATCCGGCGTCGACTGCATCACCGAGTTCTCCATTAAAGGGCATCTGATGTTCCCTCCGTCGAAGTACGAGCTCCTCACGGTGAACTGCTTCAGCACCCCCTCGATGAGGATATACATCGACGGGCCGACCGTGTCCAGATACGAGAAGACTGTGGCGATTTCCGAGTATCCCGTGGCGCAGAGGCATCTGGTGTCCTGCACCTCGTCCTACAAGAACTGCTCCAAGTGCGACAAGTGCATCAGGAACATGATGGCGCTGGACTCCATAGACAAGCTCCAGGACTTCTCGGGGATATACGACCTTGAGCTCTACAGGAACTTCAGGTACAGGTACATGTGGTACCTCTACTCGAAGAAGGACGACGATTATTTCACCCCGGTATTCGCCAATTTCAAAGAGAAGGACGACCCCGACTTCCAGGAGATCGGGAAGGTCTTCGATGCCGTCGACGACTTCGACGATGCATGGAGGAGCGGCGACAAGGAATGGATAGGGGAGGCATTCGACACGCTCAAGTCGTTAGCAGACGCGGGCGAGATGCACGCCGCGTTCAGGGTGGGACGCGCATACAAGTACGGAATCTACGTGGAGAAGAGCCCGGAGTTGACCAAGAGGTACTGGGGCATCACGGTCGATGCTCTCCGCCAGGAGGTCAAGGACGGGTTCAGCACGTCCAGGATAAAGCTGTTCGACACCCTCTGGGCGCTGGACGATCCCGAGAACTATCCCGAGATGATGGATCTCCTGAAGCCTCTGCTGGATGCCGAGGACATGTCCGCCATAGCTCGTATGGGCCGGGCCTGCAGGGACGGCAAAGGGGTTCCCCAGGACCTGGACGAAGCCGTCAGATGGTTCATGTGGGCGTACGAGAAAGATCCCATATGGCTCTCCGAGCTGTGCGAGCTCCTGTTGAAGTCGGGGGACGAGGAGTACTACAAGCTCTGCCTGGAGATCTGCCTGGAACGCTGCAACAGGAGCGCCAGGTACGCGTACGGATTCCTAGGGCGCATATATCGCGATGGGAAAGGTGTCGAGAAGGACCTCCATGCCGCTGCGGAGTGGTACAGGAAGGCTGTCGAATACGGCGTGGAATGGGCCCCTCTGGAGCTGTTCGATGTCATCTGGACGTTCGATGACCGCAAGCAGGATCTCGAGCTTCTCGGCTTGGCCCGTCCTCTGGCGGAGGCAGGCAACGTCTCCGCGATGGGACGTCTCGGCAGGATGTACCACCGCGGAAGGGGAGTCCCGAAGGACTATCTCCTGGCCCGCAGGTGGCTCAGACGCGCCGTGGAGAGGGATTCCGCATGGTTCCCTGAGCTGTACCAGACATTGATCGAATCAGGAGACCCCCGGTTCCTCGACGAGGCTGCGAGGCTGCGCGAGACCGAATCTCAGAAGGGTTCCAAGTTCGCGTATCTTCAGAACGCCCGCATGTACAGGGACGGGAAGGGCGTGGACAAGGACCTCAAGGAGGCTGAGCAGTGGTATCGGAAGGCGATAGAGAACGACATGGCCATCGCGGCGATAGAGCTGTTCGAGATCTACTGGGGAAGGAAGTCCAAGGACACCGACAAAGAGATGGTCAGCATGATACTGCCGTTCGCAGAGGCGGGAGTTCCCGGAGCGATGGGACGTCTGGGGAGGGCGTACCGCTACGGAAGGGGCGTGCCCAAGAATCTGGCCATGGCCGAGAAGTGGACCGCCAAGGCGAGCGAGAAGGACCCTGCCAGATGGAGCAAGGGGCTGGAAGCCATCAGGGCCGAGAGGGAGTCCTGAGACTGACGACGGTGATTTTATGACGGAGAAGACTGGAAAAAGCCTGCGCATCAGATGGATCCGCCAGACCGGGAAGGACGGCAAGTCCAGGATAACTTGCGGGATCGAAGAGAGCACTATAGTCAGAAACAATCCTTCCACAGTGGACAAGGAGGTCTTTTTCGAGGTCCCCGCTGAATACTCGATGTATCTGGTCGCCGAGAGGTCCGACGCGTTTGTAGTCTTACTTCTGAGGTACGCTCTCAGCGGAGGATACGACATAGTCTCCGATGTGGCCATGTCCGAGGACCTGTACTTCAACATCACGGAGAGGCTGCTTCCGCCAATGGTGAAGAACGGCGGTTACGATGTCAAGATCAAGGCGAACCTGCTCCCGCCGCTCCCGAAGGGGATGGGCGTGGGCGCGGACATGAACTGCGATGTGGATTCCTTCCATATCGTCGGCAAGTACAGAGGCTATCCGATCAAGAGGTACAGGCTCACCCATCTAAGCGTGAACGATCTGGGCTCCTTCGAAGCGATGCATAGCGTCGATCCATCCGAGGATGTGAAAGCGGCCGCATACGACCGTGCCAGGAAGGCTGCGTAGCAGATCGGCATCCCGATCATAGAGACGGATTCCAACGTCAGCAGCGTCTTCCCCCAGAACTACTCTCAATCTCACGATTTCACCTCCGTCTTCGCGGTTCTTTGCTTGAAGAAGCTCTGGAGATGCTATCACTATGTCTTCCGGGTCGGGAACTTCTCGGGATGGTCCTTGGACAGGTTCCTGGGCAAGGACTCCTCCGAGTACGGGACGTTCTTATTGTCATGTTTGAGCACCCCCAGCCTGGAGCTCATCCCCGAAAGCGGAACCGTCTCCATGATCGACAAGGTCTCCGGCATCGCATATGACCCTGTAGCCCAGGCGCATCTGTATTCATGCACGCATTCCAAGGAGAACTGCTCCCGCTGCGATGGATGTGCCAGGAGCCTGCTGGCTTTGGACTGCCTGGGCAAGCTGGACTCCTTCACGGGGACGTACGACATCGGATTCTACAAGAAGCACAGGAGCCACTACTACTGGCTTCTCAGGGAGAACAAGGACAAGGAGGAGTACGCTCCGATGTACGAGGCTCTCCGCCACAAGAACGGCCCCAAATTCAGGGCTGTGGAGAAGGTCGCCTCCCTCATAGAACGTTTCGATGTGCTATGGTCTAAGAACAGTTCGGTCGCCGACGAGAAGGCTGTCGGCCTGGTAATGCCGTACAAGCTCGCCGATGCCCGCGCCACCAGCCGTCTGGCATCCGCATACAGGTCGGGAAGAGGGGTGAAGAAGAGCAAGGAGGAGGCGATGGCCTGCTACCGTTACGTCGCCGATTTCTACAGGAAGGAGGTCGAGGACGGATTCGCCGATTCCGGTGTCAAGCTGTTCGACACCCTTTGGGAGATGGGCGGTTCCGACGACGAGCTCATGGTCGCCATTCTTCCTGAGGTCAATGTACAGAACCCCCATGCAATGGCCCGCATGTCCAAGATGTTCTCCGAAGGGAGAGGCGCCGAGAAGGACCACGAGATGGCGTGCATGTGGATGAGGAACGCGGCGGAATCCGATCCGGCCGAATACGCATCCGACTACTGCAGGATGATGATGGATTCCAAGGATCCCGAGCTCCGCGCCGAAGCGGTGGAGTTCTGCAAGGGACAGCTATCCAAGGACGACAGCCCCGAGCTGTGCGCCATGCTGTCCAGGATGTACTCCTCAGGAAAAGATCTGGACCAGAACTATCCTGAAGCCGTCAGGCTCATGGAGATCGCGGTCTCGAAGGATCCCGGCTACGAGATGGAGTACTGCAAGCTTCTGATGAGGTCCGATGATGAATCCGACCGGAGGAAGGCCGCGAGGACCTGTTCCCAGCTCTGCAATACCAACGGCGGCGCCGACAGCTGGATTCTGATGTCCGAGCTGTATCGCGACGGCATCGGTGTCCCGCAGGACATCGGCGAATCGGTCAAGTGGATGCGCAAAGCTCTAGGCGAGAGGCCTGTCCAGCTATCTTACGAATTCTGCAGGCTGCTGCAGTCGTCAGGAGACAGCAAGCTGGAGAAGGAGGCTTTCGAGAGGGCTGAGAGCCGTTATGCCAAGACCGGTTCAGACATGTATATGGCTATCATGGCCCGCGCATACCGCGACGGCAAGGGCGTTGAGAAGAACATTCCGAAGGCTGTGGAATGCATGAAGAAGGCTGCTGACTCCGCGCCATCCAAGTATCTGAGGGAATACTGCGAGCTCCTCGCAAGTTCCGACCGTCCTGAGGACAACAAGGAAGCGTACAGGATCTGTGCCGGAATCTACCACAAGAGCGGATCTCCATTCAGCTGTCTGATGTTGGCCAACATGTACCGTGACGGCAAGGGCGTCAAGAAGAACGTCTCCAAGGCATTGGACTTCCTGGACAGCTATTCGGCCGCTACGGGAGGGATGAGCAATTCCGCGTACTGTGAATTCATCATCGATTCCGACGATCCGGAGCTTCACCAGAAAGCCTGGCGTCTCTGCAATGAGTACTATAGTGATACATACGAGCCTATCTACTGCGGACTTATAGCTCGCATGTACCGCGACGGCAAGGGCGTGGAGAAGGATTTGAACAAAGCGGCCGAGTGGATGGAGAAGGCCTATATCGACAATCCCGACAAGTGGAGCGACGAGTTCAACGAGATCATTTCGAATATCGAGTGATGAACTGCCAGATGATATAAACACACTATAGTGATACTATATAGGATGAATCAGGGGCGTTGGCCCCTTCATTATTTTGTAACGATGTTTCCGTTCTGCTCCTTGATGAGGCCGTCAGCGATCGCGATCTCCAGGGCCTTGCTCACGATCGCGGTGACGTTGTTGCCGACGCGCTTGTATCCGAGAGCCTTTCCAACGGCCATGACGCACGATTCCTTGGGTATGGACACCGAGGTCTCGGCTACATCGATGCAGGCGTTCAGGATCTCGACTAGAGGCACGCAGGTGATGTCCCTGGAGCCTCCGGCGGTCTCTGAGACGCGGTAGGTGCTGACGTTCCTGTCTGCGCCCTCGGCCCAGTATGTGACGAACTCGTCGCGTATCTCGGGCTTGAACGTCTCGCGAAGGTTTCCGACCAGGACGTTCCTCTTCTGCTCCATCAGACGCTTGATCCCGGCGCTCTTCCTGTACAGGCTGAGAAGCTGCTCCTCGTTGATCGGGGATCCGGCTCTTATTATCCTCTCGGCTATGGTGGCTACCGTGGCCTTGTCGAATATGGCCGTATCGGGGAGTATCTCGAACGTCTGGAGCTCCGGCGGGTTGTAGGGGACCTTCCTGGTGATGACGTCTCCGTCGCGATCCGGTCTTGAAGGCTCCACCACGGGCTCGACGTAGAACTGGTCCTCTTCCTCCTCCGGAACGTCCTCGGGTATCTCCTCTGTGACCGTTTCTGGGACTTCCGATTCAGGGACATCCTCCGGTTCTTCAGGGACGACCTCGACCGTCTTTTCAGGGACAGGTTCAGGGACGCATTCGGGGACAGGTTCAGGGACATCCTCCGGGATTGTCTCTGTTTCCTCAGGGGCTTCAGGAGCGGGCGATTCTATTGTTGCGGGAGCCTCTTCCGGGACCTCCACGGGCTCCGCCTTCGGGGTTTCTTCGACGACCTCTTCGGTGTTCTCCTCGACGATCTCGTCCTTCTTCTCCGCCTGGCGCTTCGCTCTGATGTCGGCAATCCTGTCGGCGATCTTCTTGAGCGTGAGCTTCTTGCTGAAGTACCAGTCGACCGACCATACGTGCATGATGTTCCACCCGAGCCTCAGGAGGACGTCCGCCCTCGCGAACTCCCTGTCCCTGGTGTTGTCGGACTTCCTATACGAGTCTCCGTCGTTCAGGATTCCGAGTATGTACTGCTCGGGGTCGTCAGGGTCCACGACAGCCAGATCGATCTTGAATCCGGAGTTGCCGATCCCGAAGTGGGAGGTGTACCCTATGGTCTTCAGGGACGCGGCGATGTCCTCGATGATGGTGGACATGCCCTCCGAAGGCCTGCTACGGTCGGTCTCTCCGAAGCGTCCGTTGTTCTCGGCGAACCTGAGGAACTCCTTCATGCTGCGGACTCCGCTGCTGGATGTGGGCGTTAGCTTGACGTCGGAGTATCTCATGGAAGAGAACACCAGCATCTCGTATCTGGCACGGGACACGGCTACGTTCAGCCTGCGCCCTCCTCCTGCACGGTTGATGGGTCCGAAGGACTGGGCGACTGTGCCGTCCTTTCCGGGACCGTATCCGATCGAGAACAGGATAATGTCCCTCTCGTCTCCTTGGACGGTCTCCAGGTTCTTGATGAACATCTCCTCGGACATCGAGTTGAGCCTCTGGTAGAACTTGGGGTTCTTGGCGGCCATCTCGTCCATGGCGTCCTCGATGCAGTTCTGCTGGCTGATGCTGAACGCGATGATTCCGATGCTCTGGCCGTTGTAGTTCCTGCTCATGACGCGTCTGTACACTTCGTCGACCACGGCCTGGGCCTCGATCGCGTTGTAGCGCTTCCCCTTCTCGTAGACTCCGTCCTTGACGAAGCGCATGCCGACCCTGGTCTCCTGGTCGTTGGGGGACGGGAAGGTGAGCATCTTTCCGTCGTAGAACATCTTGTTGCTGAACGCTATGAGGCTCTCGTGCTGGCTGCGGTAGTGCCACTCCAGATAGGTCTGGGGCATGTTCAGCGCCAGGCAGTCCTCGAGGAAGCTCTCCATGTCCTCGATCTCCTCCTCTCCCTCCTCTGCCTCGATGGTCTTCTGGAAGAACCTGGTCGGGGGAAGCTGCTCCCTGTCTCCGGCGACGATGGCCGCCTTTGCCCTTCCCAGCGATCCGATTGCCTTGCTGGTGGTGATCTGGGACGACTCGTCGAAGACGACCAGGTCGAACTTGGGGTAGTCCATGGTGATGTACTGGGCCACGGACTGGGGGCTCATCAGCAGGCAGGGGCAGAGCTTGGGGAGCATGTGGGGGATCTCGCTCAGAAGCGTCCTGATGGACTTCTTCATGCGGGTTCCGCTGACGGCCTTGTAGAGCTTTCCGGCCTCGGAATCGGGGACGGAGCTGTCCATGTTGCGCGGGATGTTCCTGTAGAGCCTGTACTTCAGGATGCCCTTGTTGACCTCCGTGTAGGTCGCGTCCAGCCTCTTGAACTTCTCGATGAGGCCCTCGAATGTGGTCGCGTTGAACATGCGCAGGGCTTCCGATTCCTGCCTGCATATGTTGATCATGGTCTTGTACAGGGACCTGTAGGTGGAGTTGACGACGTCCTTCGCCTCCATTCCGGCTCTTATCGAGTCGCAGGAGGAGCTGAGGCCCTCGTCGGTGAGCTTCGCGGCGTAGTAGTTCCAGTTGGCCCAATCGAAGACTCCGCCCAGATACGGACGCACCGACTCGCAGTATTCCCTGCACTCGGCAGGGGAGGAGATGTCCGCGTCCGTCCTCATGACGGATATGAGCTTGTCGCGGGCGGCCGTCCATTTGCTTGAGGCCGCCCTGTAGAGCTCGACGGACTCTATGGAGGTGCCCATGGCCTCGCGGAGCTTCCCGAGCTCTTCCAGGGTCATTCCCGCGCTCTCCGCTGAAGATATCGTGGCTGAAGCGCGGTGGAGGATGTCTTCGAGCCTGCTCTTCTCTGAGCCGGTCTCGTTCGCCCTGGAGGCTATCGATCCTGGGACGGATGTCAGCGTCTTGAACTCGCCGGACACCTTGGAGATGAGGTCCACGGTTCCGCCCAGGCTGTCGAAGTCCTCGCCGGAGTTGCGGAGGACCACCGACACGTCGGTCATGAACTTCTTCTTGGCTCCTCCCTTGAACAGGAGCTTGCCGTTGGAGTCGTGCCAGTTCCTGCGGATGTCGTAGGTGCTGTTGAAATCGTAGACCCCGGGGAGCCACTTGGCATCGATCTTGTCCATCGCGGGACGCAGGGAGAGGATCTTCGAGCAGAAGCCGGAGACCTCGCGGGCGACCGCCTGGGACGCGCAGGACCGAGGGAGCCATCCCGCGTCCATGACGGTGCCTAGAATCTGCTCCAGCTCTTCTGACTGCTTGAGCATCCTTGTGGCCTGGTCCAGACGGACCTCGCGGGCGTCCCAGGCGGAGACCACGGGGAACACCTCGTCCATGAGCTCTATCGCTCTGGGGAGGACGTTAGGGATGGTGTCGAGCCTGGGGTCGGCGGCCATCTCTTGGTCCGCGGAAAGGACGGCGTTGATGATCCTGTCGGTGGCCTCGGTGTCCTTGGGAAGGCCCAACCCTTCCATCTTGGATCCCAGGGCTTCCACCTCGTCCGCAGCCGCGAGAGCCTCGTCCATGGACTCCTCGATGTCGTACTGCAGGGAGGCCGTCGGGAACTCGACGTGTATGGATTCCAGCGCTCCGGTGTCGCACATGCTGCGGGCGATGCTGTAGGCCTGGTGCGCCTTCAGGATGTCGTCCTCGAGGTTCCCTATGGTCTCAGGGCGCATCCTCATGGCGGTGTCGGGGGAGACCTTGAGGTCCTTCGCCCCTTCCACGTCGTAGGCTTCGTAGCGCGAGATGCAGTCGTAGGCGCTGAATCCCCAGGCGCGCTTCTCGTGGAGGCTGGAGACGTACGAGTCCAGCTTGGCCCTCATGCCTTCCAGCTTTGCCAGGGTCTCGTCCAGTTTGGTTGTGTCGCACTCCTTGACGGGGTCCATCGCCTTCTTGAGCTGCTCCAGGACCTTCGTCTTCTCGGTCTTGTCCGAGTGGAGCTCCAGGCAGTGGTTGCCCACGCCTATCTTGTCCATCCTTTTCTGGACGACCTCCAGGGCTGCCCTCTTCTCCGCCACGAACAGGACGGTCTTGCCCTGGTACATGGCGTTGGATATGATGTTGGTGATGGTCTGGGACTTTCCGGTTCCGGGAGGTCCGTGCATGACGAACGTCTTCCCCTCTCCGGACGCCCTCACCGCTTTGATCTGGGACCCGTCGGCGGCCACGCAGAGGCAGAGCTGGTACGGGTCGGCGTCGACGCTGATCTCCGGGTCGGCGTGATAGATCCCTCCGGTCACCAGCGCGTTCACGACGGCGTTCTCCTTGAGCCTCTCGATGTTCTTGTCCAGGTCCTTCCACATCGCGTACTGGCTGAACGAGAACACTCCGAGGGCGGCTCCGTCCAGGACTTCCCAGCCCTCCATCCCCTCGATGCATCTGCGGACGTTCTGAGAAACGCGGTCCACGTTGACCCCGGTGTCGTCCAGGGGGAGCGGGTCTATGCCCGATATCATGATGTCGTATTCCTGGCGAAGCTTTTCCGCGAGGGTGACATTGAATACCGCCTCCTCGTCGTACTTGACGACGGCGTATCCCTTCTGCTTCTTCACCAGCTCCGCCGGGATCAGTATGAGAGGCGAGTAGCGGGGGATCTTATCTCCCTTGCTTTCGAACCATCTCAGCACTCCGACGGTAACGAAGAGGGAGTTGCATCCGCTCTCCTCCATCTCTTTCCTGTAGAGGCGGTAGATCGATTTTATGGACGAAAGGGTCTCCCCGTCGGTGAGAGGGGTCCTGATCCATCCCCTGTTGATCTCGTCCACGCAGGATTTGGCGTAGTTGCCGACGTAGGCCTCGGTCTCGAACGGCCTCTCGGCGTAGATTTTGGCCCCGTCCCAGTCCTGCGGCTTGGACATTATGAGGAACTGGCTGCCGTTGAAGAAGATGTCCTCGAAAAGCGCGGTGTCGGATACCAGCAGGGGCACGGCCTTGGCTCCGACCTTCATGTTGACCAGGGGATTCCTGGTGGAGGTGTCCAGAAGGTCGCGCTTCCACATGTCGACGCGGGTTAGGGGCCTCTCCTCGACTTCCTCGTATACCTCTCCGATGGACTTGGGGGCCGCGACCCTGCGGTCGTCCTCGTCCCTGTCCGCGACCCACACGCCGTTCTCGAAGCGCCTGGTGGGGAGGGGAGCGATTGTGTTGCGGGCCTTCCTGATGTCGACGGCGCAGATGAACGAATCCGTGTCCTCCAGCCTCTCCAGGCCCTTCTTGCAGGCGTCGTCGAAGGACTCCTTCCCGGGAGTGCACATGAGGGTGCATTCGACGGCGCAGGCGTCCCTGTTGCGTATCAGACGGGTTATGGCGGAGCTGTCCACCGAGACGGTGTCGGCCATGTGCTCGTCCACTAACCAGAATCCAGCGAAGGCATGGCCTTTTGCCAGGAAGATGAACGTGTTGATGCCGATGGACTCCAGAACGGAGCAGAACAGGACGGACATGTCGATGCATGTCCCCTCTTTGGATGACGTGACTGTGTCGGAGAGCCTTATCCTCTGTCCGGAGGTCTCGAATCCCGCCGGCGGGACCACGTAGTTGATCTGGAGCTTCTGTATGGCCACGTACACCGCTGCGGCCATGGCCGAGACGCGGTTCCTGTCGCCCTGGTATCCTTCCAGGGACTGGCTCATCTTCCATTCCTTGAGTATGTCCGAGGCTTCGGACCTGATCTCAGCGAGGCATTCGGCGTTGGGGGTGACGAAGGAGGCCACGAGGTCGGGGTACTCGAACCCGGGCCAGAACTCGAACGGGAGGACCTCGGTGTCGCAGAACTCGGACACGGGGGTCTCCTCTTCCGTGGACGCCTCGAGCATGATGCGGCAGGGGGTGGTATCCGCGGCGGAGATGAGGAGCGAAGGGTCTAGAGACACCTTCAGGTGGTCCCTGAGGTCGATCTTGGTTCCGGCTGCGATCCCGTCAGCCTTGAACGGCGGCGCTGTCACGAACGGAGGTTCCGACTTAAGCGTGAACTCCACGTTCTTGACATCCTCTTCGGCTTCCGCTGTGGCCGTCAGCACAGGGTTCATCCCGTTCCTGTAGAGGACGTACCCTATCCTGCTCACTTCTAGCTCCAATTTCAACTTCATCTCTCAGACTCCCCTGCGCTCGATTGCTCTCTCGATCCTGGCACGATTGCTCTTCGTGACCTTTTCCAGATACGGCGACGACCAAAGCCTCTCGTACGCGGAGCGGAGGTCCTCCATGGTCTCGGGAAGGTCCTCCTCCCTGATCATGGCGACCCATTCCTCGCCTTCGGTCAGAGCGCTCTTGGATATATTCGCTGAACCTATGAATGCGGTTCCTTTTCCGTCTTTCGAGGTGAAAAGGAAGCATTTCGCATGGAAACGGCTCATATCCGAGTTCAGCTCCATCCTGACCTCGGCGTTCGGCAGGTCCGCCAGCTCCGCGACTGCTTCGTATTCGGTCGCTCCCATGTACGCCGTGGTCATCACGCGGATGGCCTTTCCCTCCTCTGCCGCATCCCTGAGGCAGTCGATGATGAGGTTCAGCCCGGACATCTTGATGAAGGAGACTGCTATGTCGATCCCCTCCGATGTCGATATGATGTCGTTCAAGGCTTCGGCCAGGGTTATCCCACTGCCCTGCGTTATCGCCCTGCTGCGGCTTCTCACCGGCGTTTCGAGGTACTGCTTGGGCGCTTTGGCCAGACGCGGTCTCATCCCGTCCTGGTGGGCCCTGGCGTACACGATTATCCTGCTCTTGGTGAGGGTCGACGCCTTCGGGATCTGGTCCGGATGTATGCATTCGGCGCATACCGGGCCGTCCATCGTGGATATCGTTCCCTCGCGTTCTCCGCATATGATGCATGCGTTGGAACAGGACAACATATGCCCGCATGCATCAGCGTGTTCTTTTAACCTACGATTGGAAGGTCGCGACGACCAGGGCTATCCCGTCCCCTCTTCGGGAAAGGAGATGCGCTCCGAGGCCTTGCTCGAGGCTCGACGGGGCTGTCCCGTGGGCTCATCTGGTCCATTTCGCGGCGCATTCCTTGTCTTCCGCCACCCCGATTCCGTTCTCGTACAGCTTCTGCACGGTCGGATACACCTTCGGCTCCCTCAGGTCGACGAGCTATCTGGACAGGGCGACTATGTCCCTGTGGACGCTCGGGTCGTCCATCGCCAGGTACATGTCGAGAAGCTCCAGCATCGCGTTCTGGTCGTTGGAGTAGCAGGCGCGCTTGAACCATTCTATGGCCGCGTCGGGGTCCTTGGCGGTGTCGACGCCGTCGCGGAACGACCTCGCGAACGACAGGCAGACCTCGGGGTCGTAGACCGGGGAGTGCTCGCAGTCCCTGTTGCAGTTCAGGGTGAGGCCGTAGAACAGGGGGGACGTCCCGTTGGCGACGCGGTCCATGGTCATGACGCTCATGTCGAAGGCGTCCAGCTGCTTGTCCGCCTTCATGCCTTCTTCGAGATGCGCCCTCAGCCACTCCCTGGACCTGGCGATGTCCTTTTCCAGGATCTTGTTGACAGGCTCGAAATCGATGTCGTCGAACTTCGGCTCGGCCTTCGAGGACCATCTGTCCATCAGGCCGAGGTGGTCCAGGATGCTCCTGACGCGCTCGGTTCCCCTGGATTCGTTTATCCCCAGGGCGTAGAAGTTCTTGTTGAGGATGATGGACATGCAGATGCCGTGGAACGAGTCGGTGACGAACAGGGCGCAGTTGTCCAGGAGGCGGATGAAGTACTCGACCTTGGCAGGGATCACCCTGAACCCTTCGATGGCCATCTTGTCCCCCTGGTTCAGCACGCAGGTGATCTTCCTTATTCCCATCTTCCTGGCGTATTCCCTCACGCCCCTGATCTTCTCGGGGGTCGGGTCAAGGAGATAGCAGTGGAGGTACCTTCCCTCGGGCGCCTTGGGTCTGCTCCTCTCGGACAGGATGCGGTACTCCTCCGCGGTGGTCAGGAATACGGGATCGAGCACGCATTCGGCATCCACGCCGAAGGTCTCCTTCATCGTCTGAGGGGTGCTGGTCTCCCTGACAGATATGGCGTCGAAGCGTCTGAGGTAGAAGCCGTACTCCCTCAGGCTCTCGTCGGGGATTCCTTCGTAGCTGGTCTTTCCGATGGATGCGCTGTAGGACATCATGTACCTGTCCCCGCGGACCCAGGGCAGGAGCGTGAACCTGTCCTTCAGGATCCCCATGGGCGCGAACGTCTGGTCGCAGCCGACCATGAAGACCTTGCAGTGCTTGTTGAGCATGTACGCCTCATGGACGTAGGTCTCGTTCGGCAGATAGGGGCTCCCGCGGAACATGGGGGAGATGTTGTGCGTCCCTCTCCTGGTGACCAGAACGACGCTGTACCCCAAGTTCTTGACCGCGCGGTACAGGGACCAGTTGGTGAGGTTGTTCCCGTAGTTGCGGTTGGACATGACGACGATGCACACGTCCTTCTTGATGAGTCCGGCGTACCACAGCGAATCCACGACCCTCATGCGTCCGATGGTCTCGTGGAGGATAGGATACTGCGAAGGCTTCGCCGTCGACTTGGTGACGGCTCTGTTCCTGACGGTGGAAGCTCTAAAATCGGTCGTCTCGACGGAGTTGCCGTCCTCCTCGAGCATCTTCAGGAGCTCCTTCCCCTTCTCGGTGTTGACGTAGACGATGCTGACCCCGTTCCTGTCGCGCTTCTCGGGTCCGATGCCCCAGTGGTCGCCGATTGTAATGTCCCCCTGTCTGGGTATGCGGTTGAACTGGCACTGGTAGCAGGAGTCGCGAAGGGCCGCCCAGCTGTCGAAGTAGCGGATGAAGGGGTCCTCCTTCCTGGTCATGCGCTTGACGACCCCGTCCTCGAAGACCAGGGTCATGCTGGTGGTCCATCCTATCTGCTTGCTGCGGAACTCTGCGGAGACCACTTTGCCTCTAGTCTCCTTGTCCAGATAGCGTTTGAAGATCTCGTTCGAGGGCACGCCGCGGCAGAGCAGGTCGACGCAGTATAGGTTGTCGGGGACGTTCCTCAGGAACGCCTTCAGACCGGCCACCTGGCAGGGGGTGGAGCAGAACAGGACCTTCTTTCCGGTCTCCAGGGCCTTCTCGACCTGCACGTAGATGTCTCCGGGCTCGGACTGGACGTACTTCGATTTCAGAAGCGGGAACACGTCGTCCGCGTTTTCGACGTACCTCTCCTTCAGGTTGAACTCCTCGTCGAAGGCGGCTCCGCAGACCCCTCCTCCGTTCTTGACGAAATGATAAGCGAGGGCGCCGAAGACTCCTCCGGATGCGCATTCCCGCTGGTACTCCGGGCATTTGACGGAATACGCCTCGGGGGGCTTGGCTCCGGAATAGTCCGGATGCAGGACGGGACAGGTCCTGACGCACCTTCCGCACTCGACGCACTTGTCGTTGTCCACCTCGGGGTATCTGAATCCGCTTCCGAATCCGGACTGCCTGAGCTCCATCGTGATCGCGTTGGAAGGGCATATGTTGGCGCATGCGCCGCAGCCGGTGCACTTGAGCAGGGGGAGTTCTAATCTTACGTCCATCTGGTTCTCTCCGTTTCACATGACTAGTTTCGAAACTTCCTCCGAAATCTCGTGGTCCAGCACATCGATGCCACCGTCTGCGTGACAGGCGGAGGGCATGCTTCTGGGAAGGGAATGTGTCTATCGTTTTTTAAGTATTCAAATCACCCATTGGTCGATATAAAAATATGCGCATGGCTTTTCGAAAGGCCGGCATGCCATGCGCTCACAGAAGGGACAAGGCGAGGATTTTCGTCCGTTCTCCGAAGTGGTCCTCGGCCGGTTTTCCTTCGTCGGAATGGAAGATAATCCTCTATTTCGCTCAATATATATTTATTAAAGTCCGTGATTCACGCCTCTCATCAACAGGATGTGCCATTAAATGAGCAAGATTAGCGTTGCGGTCCTCGGAGCCACTGGGATGATCGGTCAGAGATTCATCCAGATGCTGGAGGACCATCCGTATTTCGAGATAGAGGGCCTTTATGCATCGGAGAGGTCTCAGGGCAAGAAGCTCCGCGATGTCCTCAAGGTAAGGGACCACGTTTATCTCGACGACACCATGGACAGGACGATCGAGGTCATGGACATCAAGAAGATCTCGAAGAACTGCAGGATCGCGTTCAGCGGAATCCCCTCCGACCTCGCGGGCCCCACCGAGACCGATCTCGCTGGCGCCGGTGTCGCGGTCTTCACCAATGCAGGCTCCCACAGGATGGACCCTAACGTCCCCATCCTCATTCCTGAGGTCAACCCCGATCACTTCGAGTCCATCAAGGACCAGTCCACCTACAAGGACGGAGGATACATCGTCACCAACGCGAACTGCTCCTCCACCGGCATCGCGCTGCCCCTCGTCGCTCTCGACAAGGCTTTCGGCCTCAAGCAGGTGTTCGTCTCCACCTATCAGGCCCTCTCCGGCGCAGGATACCCCGGAGTCCCCTCGCTGGACGCGGTCGGGAACGTCGTCCCCTTCATCAGCCACGAGGAGGAGAAGATGGAGAGCGAGCTCGCGAAGATGCTCGGAACCTACTCCGATAAGCGCTTCAACTACGCCGGATTCAAGGTCATGGCCAACTGCGCCAGGGTCCCCGTCGTCGACGGGCACCTCGAGTCCCTCGTCCTGGACCTGGAGGCCCAGCCCACTCTCGAGGAGATGTCCAAGGCCCTCTCCGAGTTCCGCGGCGAGCCCCAAAAGTTCGGACTCCCGTCCGCTCCCGACCAGCCCGTCATCGTCAGGTCCGAGGAGAACAGGCCCCAGCCCGCCTTCGATGCCATGGCCGGGACCCCCGCCCGCGCAAGAGGGATGGCCTCCACCGTCGGAAGGCTCAGGCAGAGCAACGGATACTACAAGGCCTTCGTCATGTCCCACAACACCCTCAGGGGCGGCGCGGGAGGCTCCGTTCTCAACGCGGAGCTCGCAAAGGCCAAGGGAATCCTCTGAAATCATTTCCGGGGTCTTCGCCCCGGTCTTCTCTCATTGCTGTTAAAAATTTCGAAGGAACGTGCGGCTCCTTGCGTGACGCTCAGGACCGTGTCAGGCAATCTGGCACATATGTTCGACCTGGAAACGATGTAGCGCGCAATGATGCCGCCGCGACCTGCTGTCAATCTTTCTGATGACTCACGAACGTCCCGATGGAGCCCGACGAGAGGTTCCTCGCGGTCACAGGGCGATCTTGTCCAGGGCGAACCCGTTGAAATCCCCGTTCTCCAGGGACCTGTACGAGACCTTCCCGAACAGGGTCTGCGGGAAGGAGTCCAGGAACTCGAACTCGCGAGGCACGGCGTACGTGGGGATCATCTCGGTGAGGCGGGCCCTGATGTGGTCGAGGGTGTCCACGGACTTCTCCACTCCGTCCTTCAGGATGATGAACGCCTTCACGCTGGCCACGCGGATACCGTCGGGTATTCCTACGACGCAGGACGCCTTGACCCTGGGGTCGGAATCAAGGCATCTCTCCAGCTCGCTGGGGTAGACGTTGTATCCCGAGGTGATTATGATGCGCTTGAGCCTCCTCTCGAAGATGAGCGAGCCGTCCTCGTCGATCCTTCCTACGTCGCCGGTGTGGAGCCAGACCTTTCCATCGCTGTGCTTGCGAAGGACCTTGGCGGTCTCCTCGGGCTGGTTCAGGTACCAGTTCATGACGACAGGGCCCCTGACGCAGACCTCTCCCTCTCCGTTCTCGGAGGGCTGCCCCTCGATTGGCATGATGCAGATCTCGCATCCGGGCAGAGGGGTTCCGACGCTGTTCTCGCGCTCCTCGTTCTCCGGGGTGATGGTGACCGCGGAGAGGCACTCGGTGCATCCGTATCCGATCCTGATCCTCGTCTTGCACCCATGCTCGGCCAGCATGCGGTCGACGTTGCGCTTCATGCTGGGGGGCATGGCGTCCCCGCCGCAGAACAGGCCGGCGAGGAAGGAGAGGTCCATCCCGTCGGGGATCCCTCTCTCGAGCATCTTCTCGAAAATGGTGGGCACCCCGAAGATGACGCTGGGGTGCTCCATGAAAAGGACCTTGGCCACTGACTCGGGGGTGAAGCGCGGTATCAGGACGGCCTCGATCCTCTGGGTAACGGGCAGGTGGACTCCGGTGCACAGGCCGAAGCCGTGGAACAGCGGCAGGACGGAAAGCATCTTCTGGCCGTTCTCGTCCAGGCCGGACGCGACCTTCATCCCGATCGCGGACGCGTTGAACGTGATGCTCGAGATGACCGCCCCCTTGCTGGTCCCGGTGGTGCCTCCGGTGTAGAGGATGGCGGCAGGAGCCTCCGGGGAGCAGACGCGCTCGTAAGGGGCCGCTTCGCGCCTCTTCGAAATGAAATCGTTCCAGTTTACAGTCTTGGGTATGTCGCCGTTCTCTCCTGGGGCCGGAACGAGCACGACGCTGCAGCGCATCCCCTGGGGGATCGACTGGAGGAATCTGAGGGCGCAGACGCCGTTCACGAAGGCGACCTTGCACCCGTTGTCCTTCAGGCACTTGGATATGTCCTCCTTGGATGAGAGCGGATGGACCATCACGGCGACCGCTCCGATCCTGTTCGCCGCATACAGCGCTATGACGGCTTCGGGGCAGTTGTGGAGGCCTACGACGACCGCGTCGCCGCTCTCGACTCCGCTGTCCGAAAGCAACCCGGAGACGGAGTCCACCATGTCGAGAAGCTCTCCGTAGCTCATCCTCTTCCCAAGGTAGGAAAGCGCGGGGCTTTCTGGCTTCTCGGTGGCTGCCTCCCTGAGAATCTCGTAAATCGTGAGTTCAGGGACCTCGAAGGACTGTTCTGGCATCTACGTCCCCATTTACGCATCTTGTAATTATAAATATCTGTCCTAGGTCGACAACAGACTTATTTATGTGCCTATTATACGAACCGACTGTCGGAGCATTCCTATGACGCTTAGATTCGGAGTCCCAAACAAAGGAAGGTTGAACGAGAAGACCATCGAGCTCCTGGTGAAAGCAGGCATCGAGCTCGGAGACGACATCGGCAGGAAGCTGTACATCAAAGCCAGCAACCAGGATGTCGAGATCATGTTCGTGCGCGCGCAGGACATCCCCGAGTTCATAGAGAGGGGAGCCATCGACGTAGGGATCACCGGCCTGGACCAGGTCGCCGAATCCGGCTACGACCTCGTCGACGTCCTGGACCTGCAGTTCGGATTCTGCCGCCTCTCCGTGGCCGTTCCCGAGGGATCATCCATCAGGGACGTCAAGGACATCAAGGACGGGAGCAGGATAGCCACATCCTTCCCGAAGATCACCAAGAAGTACTTCGACTCGCTCGGAAAGAACGTCAGCGTCATCGTCGTATCCGGAGCGGCCGAGATCATGCCCTATCTGGGCGTTTCCGACTACATCGTCGACCTCGTTTCCACCGGTTCCACCTTGAAGATGAACAGGCTGGTGGAGATCGGCACTATCGTCGAGTCCCAGGCAGCCATCATCTCCAGCAAGGCCGCCCTCGAGACCAACAAGGCCGAGATCGACGAGATCGCCAGCTCCATCTACAGCGTCCTCAGGGCCGAGAACAAGAAGTATCTCATGGCCAACGTCCCGAAGTCGGTTCTGGACAAGGTGGAGGAGATCATCCCCGGCCTGGAAGGCCCCACAGTGATCCCCCTCGCAGGGAACAGCGGATTCGCAGCAGTACACGCAGTCATCGATGCCACCGAGGTGTATCGTGTGATCTCCGAGCTCAAGAAGATCGGAGCCAAGGGAATACTCACGATGCCCATCGAGAGGCAGGTGGACTGAGATGCAGGTCGACCGCAATCTGATGAGAGAGACCACCAGGGGATTCCAGAAGTACTACAACCCGAAGCTCCACGGAGAGCTCAGGCTGGACACCAACACCAACGTCCTCGGCTCCAACCCCGCCGCCACCAGGTATCTGGCCGAGGGGAAGTGGAGCCTAGACCTGTACCCGAACACCTACTCGGACGGCCTGAGGGAGGCTCTGGGCGAGCTGTACGGCCTCCAGGCGGACAACATAATAGCCGGAAACGGGTCCGACGAGCTTCTGGACATAACATTCAAGACATTCATGGGCTGGGGAGACCGCAGCGTGGTCCCGGTCCCCTCGTACACCCTGTACGACTACTTCGTCAAGCTGAACGGCGGAAGCGTGGCCGAGGTCGACCTCACCGAGGACTTCCAACTTGACGTCGACGCGATCGCCAGGCAGGACGCCAAGATCGCCATCATGCCCTCCCCGAACAACCCCACAGGGAACTGCTTCAGGCAGAAGGACATCGAGGAGGTCCTCTCCCGCTTCGACGGGATCGTCGTCGTCGACGAGGCATACGCCGAGTACGCGGAAGGCTCCATGATCCGCAGGGTGAACGAGTTCGACAACCTCGTCGTCCTCAGGACATTCTCCAAAGCCTACGCCATGGCCGCCCTCCGCGTGGGATACGCGGCGACCAACCTCAAGCTGGCCGAGATGATGATGTGCATCAAGATCCCCTACTCGCTGAACATGATAAGCGAGGGAGCGGCTCTAGCGGCCGTCAAGGACCAGGACTTCATCAGTAGGAGCGTCGCGATGGTCAGGGAGCAGAGGCCCCTGCTCTCCGCCGGGCTGAAGAAGCTCGGGTTCGAGCCCTTCCCTTCGGATTCCAACTTCATAATGGCCAGATCCCCCATAGACCACGCCGAGCTCGTCTCCGGGCTCAAGGAGAGGGGCATACTCATCCGCGATTTCGGAGCCAAGCGCAGGACCGAGAACTGCGTCAGGACTACCGTCGGCACCGCGGAGCAGAACAAGCTGCTTCTGGACAGGATGGAGGAGGTGATCGCGGCATGCCGCTGAAGATAACGGTCACCGACTACGGCGTCGGAAACCTCTACTCCATATGCAGGTCCCTCGAGAGATGCGGAGCGGAGGTCGAGGTCATCTCCGACATGTCCAAGCTCAGGGACGCCGAGTGCATAGTGTTCCCCGGAGTCGGAGCGTTCGACAGGACCATGCGGAAGCTCCTCCCGTACAGGGACGAGATCGTCTCCAAGCTGGAGTCCGGAACCCCCGCTCTCGGCATATGCATAGGGATGCAGATACTGTTCGAGGGCAGCGAGGAAGGCTCCAACCCGGGAATAGGGTACTATCCCGGCAGGGTCAGGATGATGCAGGCCAAGGTCCTCCCCCACATGGGATGGAACGAGGTCGTCACCGAAGACCCCCTGTTCGACGGCGTGGACGACCGCATGTTCTACTTCGTCCACAGCTACTGCGGATGCCCCGACGATCCCGGCGTCTGCATCGGGAAGACCGAGTAC
Organism: Thermoplasmata archaeon; assembly: GCA_015063165.1. Taxonomy (GTDB): domain Archaea; phylum Thermoplasmatota; class Thermoplasmata; order Methanomassiliicoccales; family Methanomethylophilaceae; genus Methanoprimaticola. Next base: position 36,760 of record SUSZ01000001.1, on the reverse strand, counting down.
GACGGCAGGGAGTTCGCCTCCTTCTTCAGGAAGGGCAACGTCTACGGCACCCAGTTCCACCCCGAGAAGAGCAGCGCCACCGGAAAGAAGGTCCTCCAGAACTTCATCTCATTCGCAGAGGGTCAGATATGAGGGTCATACCCGCAGTCGACGTGATGGACCACCAGGTCGTCCAGCTCGTGGGAGGAGTCCCCGGAAGCCAGCAGATAGTCATGCCCGACCCCGTCTCCGTGGCGGAGATGTGGATCGAGAAGGGAGCCAGGTACCTCCACCTCGTGGACCTCGACGGAGCCTTCGGAAAGGAGGGCAACCTGCCGGTCTTCAAGAGGATCGCCGAAGAGTGCGGCGTCCCCGTGGAGATAGGCGGAGGGATCAGGTCCAGGGAGACAGTCGAAGACCTTGTATGCGCCGGGATCGACCGCGTCATAGTCGGCACGAAGGCCGTCAAGGATCCCGACTGGCTCGCGGAGATGGCCGACGATTTCCCCGATAAGATAGTGCTCTCGATGGACACTAAGGGAGGCCGCATCGCCGTCAAGGGATGGCAGGAGGCCGCCGAGCTCACCGTCCAGGACATGTTCGAGCGCATAGAGGGCCTCCCTCTCGCGGCCGTCCTGAACACCAACGTGGATGTGGAAGGCCAGAGGAAGGGCATAGACGCATGCCAGGCCAGGGACTTCATCTCCAGATGCCCCTGCAAGGTCATCGCGTCCGGAGGCGTCACCTCGTTCGAGGACGCCAGGATACTGTCCGAAGCCGGAGCGGAGGGAGCCGTTGTCGGTCTGGCCATGTACACCGAGGTCATCCGCCCCTGGGAGTGGGATCTCCCGTGGGAAGCTTGAAGTTTCAGTGCTAACTTTTATCAAGTTAACGCCGATTACTCACATGGTAGCGATGAAACTTCCTTGTGAACTCATAGTGACACACATCCTTCCGACGGCGAGGGGAGCCTTGGCGAAGGAGCTCGTCAACAGGCACAACATGACCCAGGTCCAGGTCGCCGGCCTGTTCGGAGTCACCAGCGCGGCGGTCTCCCAGTATCTGAAAGGATTCCGCGGAGGCAACGCGATCATCGACAGGAGCGAGTATCGCAACGATTTCTACAAGATGATCTCCAAGACGGCCGACAGGGTCGTAGCAGGGGAGGACGTCACCGAGGCCCTCTGCGGGATCTGCCACTTCGTCAAGGACTGCGGGCTCCTGAGGGCGCTGTACATCCTCGAGGGATACAACGGCGAGCTCGGGATATGCATGGAGTGCCCCAATCTGGCCATAGTCTATCCCCGCGACTGCTGATCCGCTGTTCTGAAAATAGACGGACCGACGGCGGACGGTCATGCTTATTAACGTCCGTCTCCTACGCGGGGTCGGTAGAATGACGGGAAGGACGGCGAAGATCGAACGCAGGACCAGAGAGACTCAGATCACGGTCGAGCTCGATATAGACGGAACCGGGAAGTTCGAGGTCGAGAGCAACATCATGTTCCTCAAGCACATGGTGGAGACCCTCGCCAGATACGCTTCCTTCGACCTGAAGGTCAGCGCCTACGGCGACAACGACCACCACATCATCGAGGACACCGCCATCACGCTCGGGAAGGCTCTCCAGCAGGCGCTGGACGGAAGGCCTATCGAGAGGATGGCCACGGCTATAGTCCCCATGGACGACGCCCTGGTGATGACCTCGCTGGACCTGGTGGACCGCCCGTACGCGGACGTCGACTGTCCGTCGCCCGAGTTCCATCATTTCTTCAGGAGCTTCGCCATGTCCGCAGGGCTGACCCTCCACGTGGTCGTCATGCGCGGATTCGACGAGCACCATATCATCGAAGCCGGCTTCAAGTCCATGGGAAAGGCCCTCAAGGAAGCGGTCAAGCCCAGGATCGAGGAGCTGAGCACAAAGGACACCGTCAGGATAGGAGGAGCGGACCGATGCTCGCGAAGAGGATAATCCCCTGCCTGGACATGAAGAACGGCAGGGTCGTCAAGGGAATCAACTTCAAAGGCCTGAGGGACGTGGGAGACCCGCCCCAGCTGGCGATGGAGTACGAGAGGCAGGGAGCTGACGAGATAACCTTCCTGGACATCTCTGCCTCGCTGGAAGCCAGGCAGACCATGCTCGACATAGTCTCCGAGACCGCGAAGAACCTCACCATTCCTCTGGCGGTCGGAGGCGGCATAAAGAACGCCCAGGACATGAGGGACGCCCTCAACTCCGGAGCCGACAAGGTCTCCGTGAACTCCGCGGCGGTTAAGAGCCCGGAGATAATCACCGAGTGCGCCAAGGACTTCGGCAAGCAGTGCGTCATCGTGGCCATAGATGGGAAGAGGGTGGACGACCACTGGGAGGTCTTCACCCACGGAGGGACCCGTCCCACTGGCATAGACGCCGTTAAATGGGCGCAGAAGGTGCAGGACCTCGGAGCGGGAGAGATCCTCCTTACGTCCATGGACGCGGACGGAGTGAAGACGGGATACGATATCCCCCTCACCGCAGCCGTCGCCGACGCCGTGGACATCCCCGTGATAGCTTCGGGAGGATGCGGCTGCAAGGAGCACATCGCCGACGTGTTCCTCCAGACCCGCGCATCCGCCGCGCTGGCCGCTTCGATATTCCATTACAACGAATGCACTGTCTCGGAGGTCAAGGAATTCCTCAAGGACAGGGGTATAGTGGTAAGATGACTGAACTCAAATACGACGACAAAGGCCTTATCACCGTGGTCGTGCAGGACTGGATCACCAACGAGGTCCTCATGGTCGCGTGGGCCAACGAGGAGGCTGTCAGCCTCATGAAGAGCACCGGATACACCCATTTCTGGTCCAGAAGCAGGCAGAAGCTCTGGAAGAAGGGCGAGGAGTCCGGACACGTCCAGAAGATCAAATGCATACAGACCGACTGCGACGGGGACACCCTCCTGGTGAGGGTAGAGCAGACAGGGGTGGCCTGCCACACGGGGAACCCCTCATGCTTCGACGAGGTCATCTACGGCGACAAGTCGCAGACCATGGCTATCATCCCCGACCTCAAGCGCGTCATCGAGGACAGGCGCAGGAACCCTCGCGAGGGAAGCTACACCTGCCAGCTGTTCTCCGACGAGACCCGTATGTGCAAGAAGGTCATCGAGGAGGCCGGAGAGTTCGCCCTCGCCATCAAGGATAAGGACGAAGGCGAGATGGCTTGGGAGCTGGCAGACCTCATCTACCACAGCATGGTCGCCATCGAGAAGTCCGGCCTTCCCATGGAGAAGGTATATGCCAAGCTCTCGGAGAGGGCGAGATGAGAGCCGATCTCCACACCCACACCACCTACAGCGACGGAGAGCTGATCCCGGCGGAGCTAGTCAGGAGGGCGATGGTCCTCAAGCACGACGCGATAGCCATCACCGACCACGTGGACATGACCAACGTGGAATGGGTGGTGACCAACGTGGTCAAAGCCGTCGACCTCTGCGAGGACTACATCAAGGTGATCCCGGGAGTGGAGATAACCCATGTCCCCCCGTGCAAGATAGCCAAGGTCGCTGACATGGCCAGGTCCTTCGGGGCCGAATGGATCGTCGTCCATGGGGAGACCGTGGTCGAGCCCGTCTAGCCGGGCACCAACCGCTACTCCGCTGAGAACCCCGACATCGACGTCCTGGCCCACCCCGGCTTCCTCACTCTGGAGGAGGCCGAGCTGGCGAGGGACAACGGCGTCCTCATCGAGATCACCGGCAGGATGGGCCACAACATAACCAACGGCCATGTGGTGAAGGTCGCCAGGGAGGCCGGAGCCAAGATGATCATCGACTCCGACACCCACGCCCCCGAGAATCTCATGGACGAGGCGGCGGCAAGGACAGTCGCGCGCGGAGCCGGCATGACCGACGAAGAGGTCGAGCTGGCCATCAACGTGACGCCTTTCGAGGCCATCAGGAGCCTCCGTTGAAAACAGATTCGCATCCTATAAATAAAAGCCGAACGTCGCCTCCCTCCATGCGCAAGGAGGGCGGCGATTCTTCGGTGACGATGCTGTTCATCGTCATAGCTCTGGCAGCCTTCGTGGACGGTCTGGACGGCACCATAGTCACCACCGCCCTCCCGGACATAGCGGACTTCTTCGCCGTGGGCGCCACCGACTCATCATGGGTCATAACCATCTATTTCCTGGTGATGGCCGGGCTGATCCTGATCTTCGGCAGGATGTGCGACAAAGGCGCCTTGAAGAGGATAATCGTCGCGGGCTTCGTGGTCTTCGCTTTCGGCTCCCTTCTATGCGCCTTCTCGCAGACGTTCTGGATGCTGATAGTGTTCAGGGCCGTCCAGGGCGTAGGGGCGGGAATGCTCTCCGCTTCGGGTATCATGATAGCCGTGAAGTACCTCCCGAAGAGCCTGACGCCTCTGGGGCTGTCGATATCCGTTCTAGGATACTCCATCGGAGGGGCGTGCGGGCCGATCCTGGGCGGAGTCCTCACGGAGTACCTAGACTGGGGGTGGATATTCCTGTTCAACGTTCCCATCGGGGTCGTCGGAGCCGCTCTGGCCGCGAAGTCCGTCCCGAAGGACGTCGGATTCGACAGGTCGCATTTCGATTACATCGGATCCGCGTTCCTGTTCCTGGCGATGGTCCTGGGTCTATATGTGGTGGAATCCACCCCCTCGCATGGTTTCGGGACGATGTCCGCCGTCCTTCTGGCCGGGTTCGCGGTCCTGATGCTGCTGTTCGTGGTGCGCGAGAGGAAGGTGAGCGAGCCGGTGCTGGAATTCTCCGTGTTCAGGAGGCCGGCCACCATAGCGGCCATCGTGGTGTTCCTGATGATAAACCTCGTCTGGATGGGGGTGTTCTACCTGCTCCCGTTCTACATGCAGATCGTGCTGGGATACGACCTGGTCCTGACCGGGATCATCTTGTGCGTCCAGTCCGTGGTCACCCTGGTGATGTGCGTGCCCATAGGGAGGAGGGTCCCGCTGAAGGGCAACAGGCACTACGTGATCCTGGCATCCCTGAGCCTGGTCGCGACCTCCGTCGCCCTGATATTCGCCGGATACGACTCCCCAATCCCGATGCTGGTATCGGTGGTGTTCCTTGGCGTGATCTGGGGATTCGGAGGTGGCTCCCTCGGGAACAGGATCATAGACAGCGTCGACGCGGACAAGAGGGGAGCGGCTTCCCCGATGGTCTCCTTCGTCATCTACCTCGGGTGCGCCATAGGGTCGGCGATCTATTCCGTCCTGTTCTCCATCGGCTCCGGGACCCAGGGGGCACTCATAGATGAGCTCTCCCCGGATACTTTCATGGCAGGGTTCACGTTCACCATGATCGTCGGGACCGTGCTGTCCGTGCTGACCCTGTTCCTGGCGTGGTCCTTCAACGAGGAAAAAGGTTCGGAGGCCTCTTCCAGTTAAAAAGATATACGGATAACAGATAAGCGTGGGCATGCCAGAGATAGCGATAGTAGGAGGCACCGGAATCTACAATCCCGACACCTTCGAGCTCATCAAGGAGGTCCGCCCGGACACCCCGTACGGAAAGACCTCGTCCAAGATCATGATCGGAAAGATCGCAGGCGTGGAGGTCGCGTTCCTGTTCCGCCACGGAACCGGCGACGAGAAGTATCCCCCTTCCTCCGTCCCCTACAGGGCGAACATGTGGGCCCTCAAGGAGCTCGGATGCAAGTACGTCATCTCCGCATGCGCGGTCGGGTCCCTCCAGGAGCAGTTCGCGCCCGGAGACCTCGTCATCGCCGACCAGTTCATCGACTTCACCAAGAGGAGGGAGTACACGTACTTCGACGACAAGATCGTCCACATCTCCATCGCGGACCCCTTCTGCCCCTATCTGAACGGGATCTTCGCGGACACCGCCAAGGACATGGGCATAAGGTACCACCTCGGCGGAAGGTACATGTGCATCGAGGGCCCCAGGTTCTCCACCAGGGCCGAGAGCATGATGTTCAGGAACTTCGCGGACATCATCGGGATGACCGTCGTTCCCGAGTGCCAGCTCGCCAGAGAGCTCGGGATGTGCTACTGCAGCCTCGCCACCGTCACCGACTACGACGTCTGGAAGGACGAGCCCGTGGACATCGACATGGTCGTCAAGACGATGTCCGAGTGCCTTGACAAGGTCCTCAGGCTCCTGGAGCTCGGACTTCCCAAGATCAAGGCCTGCGGATGCGACTCCTGCATCGAGGCCGCCAAGGGCGCAGGCGCGCTCTGAACCGGGAAATGGCCCTCGTGTTCGTCTACGGCTCCATGCGCGAGCCGATAGTCAGGAACAAGGTCCTCGGCCGCATCGTAGACACGGAGGAAGCCGTCCTCCACGGATTCCAGGAGGTGTGCGGCGGGGACATTCTGACTATAGTCTCCCATCCTGACGGGGACGTCAAGGGCATAGTCTTCGACGCCTCCCCCGAGGACATGGAGAAGATGGACGAATGGGAGGGCTGTCCCGAATACCGGCGCATGGAGCTGGAAGTGGAAGTCGGAGGGACCCCGAGGAAGGCCGTCACGTACGCCACCCCGGAGCCTCCGAGATACCACGAGGCGGTAGGCGACGACGTGATCGCGTCCATCCCCCTCAAAGAGATAATCCGCACCGTCGAGGCGATGGTCCGCAAGCCTCTCCGATTCTTCCTTCATTTTCGGTCCGCCCGTGGGGAAGGTTAAGTACCGAACCAGCTGATGACGGGTGCATGGAAGAAGAGAAGACCAAAGGTCAGCTTCTGGCAGAGGATCTGCTCAGAAAACCGAAGAGCCTCGCCGAGATCGATCCCGGCATGCTCGAGAAAGCCTCCGAGTTCTGCGAAGGCTACAAGAGGTTCCTTTCCAACAAGACCGAGCGCGAGGCTGTGGAGTACGTCATCCCCATCCTCAAGGAGCGCGGCTACACCGAGTACGTCCGCGGCAAGGTCTACAAGGCCGGAGACAAGTTCTACATGGTCAACCGCGGGAAGAACATCCTGATGTGCACCAAGGGAAAGAAGCCCATAGTCGAGGGGATGCGCGTCTCCGTCGCCCACGTGGACAGCCCCAGGCTCGACTTCAAGCCCCATCCGCTGTTCGAGGACGCCGGGATGGCCTACTTCAAGACCCACTACTACGGCGGCATCAAGAAGTACCAGTGGACCACCGTGCCTCTGTCCATCCGCGGAGTCGTCAGGAAGTCCGACGGCACCTGCGTCAAGGTGAGGATCGGCGAGGAGGAGGACGAGCCCTCGTTCTGCATCACCGACCTGCTCGTGCACCTCGCCCAGAACCAGATGTCCAAGACCGCGTCCAAGGTCATCGAGGGGGAGCAGCTCAACCTCCTCATCGGATCCTGGCCCTACGACGACGAGAAGGTCACCAGCAAGGTGAAGCTCGCAGTGATGGCAGCCATCAACGAGAAGTACGGAATCAAGGAGGCAGACTTCGAGTCCGCCGAGCTCTGCGCGGTCCCCGCCTTCAAAGCGAGGGACATGGGGTTCGACAGGTCCATGATCGCCGGATACGGACAGGACGACAGCTCCTGCGCATACGCCGAGTTCATGGCCGAGATCGACACCAAGGAGCCCGAGTACACCACCCTCACGATCTTCGCCGACAAGGAGGAGACCGGATCGGACGGAGTCACCGGAATGAGGTCCTTCCTGTTCAGGGACTTCGTCGAGGACCTCGCCCAGGCCGAGGGAGCCGAGGTCAGGCACGTCCTCCGCAACTCCATCTGCCTCTCCGCCGACGTCGGATCCGCTTTCGATCCCGCGTTCGGAGACGTGTACGAGACCACCAACTGCGCCTATCTCAACTACGGGCCCATAATCTCCAAGTACGACGGCTCCAGAGGAAAGTACAGCACCAACGACGCGTCCGCCGAGATGATGGATTACATCCTCAGCATCTTCAGGGAAGAGGGAGTCACCTGGCAGATGGGCGAGCTTGGAAAGATCGACATCGGAGGCGGAGGAACCATCGCATCCGAGATCTCCGTTCACAACATCGACACCGTCGACATCGGCATCCCCGTGCTCTCGATGCACGCGCCCGTGGAGGTCACCTCCAAAGCGGACGAGTACATGCTCTACAAGGCCATCTACGCCGTGTACAACAGCAAGAAGCCCAAGCTCTTCTGATCAAAACCGGCCGTCCGCTTCCGGGCGGCCACCTTACCATTCCTTTCTGCTTTTATCCGCTCTCGTCTGTTATAGTTTTAATAAGATAATTCCGTTCGAGCGGTCGATACCAATGGTTGATGAACAGGCCATCAAAGCGGCGCAGGAGAAGTTCGGCGCCCTTCTCAGAAAGCAGCTCGAGAGGGTCGAGGTCCTCAAGGGCGAGGGTGACTGGACCGACTACTCCAAGCTCGACAAGCTCATCATCGGAGTCTGCGGCGGAGACGGAATCGGTCCGTACATCTGCGCATCCGCCCAGAAGGTCATGGAGTTCCTTCTGGCAGACAAGATCAAGGCAGGAAAGGTGGAGATAAGGCAGATCGACGGCCTCACCATTGAGAGGCGCGTGGAGGTCATGAAGGCCATCCCCGACGACACCCTGGCAGAGCTGAAGAAATGCCACGTTATCCTCAAGGGGCCCACCACCACCCCCAAGAAGGGAGACCCCTGGCCCAACATCGAGAGCGCCAACGTCGCCATGAGGAAGGAGCTCGACCTGTTCGCGAACGTTAGGCCCGTCTCCGTTCCCGAGCTGGGAATCAACTGGACCTTCTTCAGGGAGAACACCGAGGGTTCCTATGTCATGGGAAGCGACGGCCTCAACGTCACCGACGACCTGGCCATGGACTTCTGCGTCGCTACCACCCAGGGAACCGAGAGGATCATCAGGCTCGGATTCGACTACGCGGCCAAGAACAACCTGAACTACGTCTCCCTCGTCACCAAGGCGAACATCATCAAGACCACCGATGGAAAGTTCCTCAGCATCGCCGAGCAGGTCGCCAAGGACTACCCCCAGGTCAGGTGGGACGACTGGTTCATAGACATCGCCACCGCGAAGCTGATCGACCCCGCAAGGAGGAGCGACTTCCGCGTGTTCGTCCTTCCCAACCTCTATGGAGACATCATCACCGACGAGGCCGCACAGATCCAGGGAGGAGTCGGAACCGCAGGATCCGCCAATCTCGGAAAGAGGTATGCCATGTTCGAGGCCATCCACGGATCCGCTCCCAGGATGGTCACCGAGGGAAGGGCCCAGTACGCCGATCCCTGCAGCATGATCAAGGCTGTCGCCCTCATGATGAACCACATCGGAGAGGGCGAGAAGGGAAGGAAGCTCGAGATGGCGCTCGACATCTGCTGCCAGTTCGAGAAGAAGCTCGTCATGACTGGAAGGAACACCGGAGCTACCGGAGACGAGTTCGCCCAGTACGTGATGGACACCATCCAGAGGCCCGACCTCGAGCAGGCGTGGAACAACTACGTCAACGCCGCCAAGAGCGCTTGAGCTCTGATTTCAACTCATTACCGGGCTCCGGCCCGGACCACTTTTAACAACCTTATCTCGCCACTGTCCGGGTTATCAATCATATTACCGATCGATCTTCGATGACCAGGTTCAGAAGCGCGAAGTTCAGGCTGTATCCATCCAAGGCTCAGAGGAGGCAGATGGATTATGTTCTGGAGCTCTGTAGATCCGCCTACAATAGGGAGGTAGAGATGTGCAGGAAGGCGTACGAGGCTGACGGAACGTTCCTGAGCCAGGATTCCATACAGGAATACTGCGATTATGTGCTGAAACTGGAGGAACCTCGTTTGGAAGAGGTCTTTCCGGACTGTCTGAATGACGTATCTCGTCGCGTCTTCAATTCTTTCAACAAGTTCAGGCAGCTGCAGAGTACAAGCAAGGAGAAACTCGTTCCTCCGTCTCCCAAAAGTTCGGAAAGATACGGTTCGTTCTCTTATCCGAAGTTCAAGAGAAATGTCAGACTCGAGGTTGATGGTAAGATATGGCTTCATGGGATAGGTGAGGTGAAATGCGTAGTGCACAGGCGCATAGACGGAGTCCCATTCTCTTGCACGATTTCCAGATCACCGACGGGAAAGTGGTATGCCGTCATCTCGTTCATTCAGAACAATGAATCGGAATCTAAAATAAGTCCAAAAGGCGACAATCCTGTCGGAGTAGATCTCGGTCTGTACAATCTGGCTGTCTTCTCCGACGGGACTGTTTATGACAACAAGAAGCTGTTCGACAAGATGGTTTCTGATATGGCGAAGATCCAGAGGAAGATGGGCCTCTACGAAGTAGGAACCGCTGAGCATCAGAGGTACAAGAGGAGACTTGTTCACCTTTTCGAGCATTACAACAACCGGGTGAAGGACGAGATGCATAAGCGTTCCACAGAAGTCGTCGAGACTTATTCGATGATAGCTCTGGAAGATATCGATGTAAAGGAGATGATAGAGCATTATCACACACGTGCAGGAAGAAGAAGTCAGAGCACAGCGGCATGGAGAACATTCGTGGAGATGATCGAATACAAAGCAGACGAAGCAGGAGTGCAAGTCGTGTTCGTCAATCCCATGTACACTTCACAGGTATGTTCCGCATGCAGGTCATTTGTTCATAAGGACCTAGGGGTACGTGTACACGAATGTCCCATATGCGGGCTGGTTATCGATCGTGATGTGAACGCGGCAAGAAACATCCTTAGGATAGGTCTGGGCATGCAGGCCTCTGTAACCGGGAACAGGAATAGTCGGATTTCGATCTGACACATGCACACCCTACACTACTGCTCCCGAGGGCGTAAGTTCTCGGGAGACCATTCTTCGATAGGATTCCCCAAGAAGTGAATGAATTAAGAAACGAGTGCGGCAGCCGGGAATCGAACCCGAGGTCTAACCTTGGCAAGGTTAAGTGTTAACCCCTACACCACTGCCGCAGTGCGGTTGCCACCCCATCCTAGTTGTTCGATATAAACTTTTTGTAACTATCCAGCATTCAGTCCAGCATTTTAGCTTTTAGACATGCTTATATATGGGGACACATACACCACTTCCGAATTTGCAATCATTGTGTTGTTTTTCAGAGGTTTAAATGTCACTTTTCAATGAATTAGGCATAAACAAGAGGTTATGCAAAGCCATCGCTGAAATGGGATGGACAGAGCCTACACCGATCCAGCTTCAATCGATACCTGAAGGAATGGCTGGAAAAGATATGTTCGGTCAGGCTCAGACAGGTACGGGAAAGACCGGGGCGTACTCTATAGTGGCGGTAGGACGCACCAAATCTGGTTCTTCCACCCCTACCACCTTGATTATGGTCCCTACGAGGGAGCTCGCAGAACAGGTATCCAATGAGATTCGCAATCTGACTAAATACACCCATCATGCAGTCGTTTCGGTCTATGGTGGGGCCCCGTACTCGGAACAGGTGAAAGGCCTCAAGGCAGGTTGCGATGTGGTTGTAGGAACCCCTGGGAGAATTATCGATCTTTGCGAAAAGGGATATCTTCACTTCGATACCGTCAAAGAGCTTGTCCTCGACGAGGCCGATAGGATGCTGGATATGGGATTCATCGATGACATGGACAAGATTATCGCCATGGTCCCAGAGCACAGGCAGACCCTGATGTTCTCCGCTACCATGTCGGACGAGATCCGCGCTGTCGCAGAGCGTTCCATGAAGGATCCTATCGAAGTCTCCGTCTCTCACGATTCACTCGTTCCTGAGCTGGTCAAGCAGTATTATGTCGAGGTAAAGAGGAACGGCAAGATGGACGTTCTTCGCGATATAATGGCCAACGGGAACCCCAAGATGGTCATATTCTGCTCCACAAAGAAGATGGTCGACGACCTGTACGAGGGCATGAGCAAGGAGGGCATCAGCATAGGCGCTATCCACGGAGACATGCCCCAGAACAGAAGGGAGAGGACCATCCGCGGATTCAAAGCGAACAGGATGAACATCCTCGTAGCTACCGACGTCGCAGCCAGAGGCCTTGATATCGACAATATCGAATGCGTCGTCAACTACGATGCTCCTCTCGATCCTGAAGCCTATACCCACCGTATCGGAAGGACCGGAAGGGCAGGAAGGACCGGTGTCGCCTTTACGTTCGTCACGCCTCGCGAGGACAGGAGGATCCCCTCCTACGAGGAATACATGGACAGGACGATCGAGCGTGTCAGCAGGAAGCAGATCCCGAAGATTCAGATCTCCAATCCCGAGCTGAAAGCTATGCATGTCGAGGAAGAGTCCAAGCACGATTCCGCTCGCAAGTCCAAGCGTGTCGAGGTCGTCGCCAAGCATGCCGTCTCCAAAGGCAACCAGAGGGCTCCTCGCGATGCCGATCTTACCGTAATCGCTCTCGACATCCCCAAGGAGCTGGGCGCTTCCCGTTCCGATATCGTTGGTTACGTGATGAGGTCCTCGGGAATAGGCGAGGACAAGATCGGAAGGATCGGAATCGGCAACGTCTCGACTTTCGTGGAAGTGGACGCATCTGTCGCGTCCGTCACCATGAAAGCCTTGAACGGCACAACCTTCTGCGGCAGAAAAGTGAGGGCATCCATCGCTCCTGCCAAGGTCAGATACAAGCAGAAAAATAAAGGATAATTAAGAAGAAAACTAAGAACTCGTTATATACTAGGCCAAATTACGGCCCAACATGATATTCGATAGGCTGGCAAATGGCATCACTAGGCATGCCAAGCTTATCGTCGTTATTTGGGTCGTAATCCTGATCTGCGCTGTCCCGATGGCCTTCAAATCCGGGGAGGTCATGAAATATGACGTCAACGAGATGGCAGCAGAGGACTCCGAGTCCGTCATGGGCCTTGCTGTACTGAACGAGTACTATCCCAGCAGCGGCGTGGACACCTCGGCACTTCCAATCGTGCTGATGGAGTACTCTGATGCGGAGGAGGCGCTACTCGCGCAGGGCTTCATCTCGTATCTCGCCGAGAACGGTGCGTCTTATGTCGATGAGAAAGGCAATCCAAAGCTGTCCACCGACAAGCCGTTCGTCAGTCTGGGACCGCAGACCAAGGAGGGTCACGAAGGCGGGATCATCCTCGGCGCGGCGGTCTATGGGGATTTCAGCGGCTCGATCATCGACGATACAGACAATTTGAGGGCCTTCATCGGCGAGATGAAGACTAAGTACATCCAGGAGACCTCGGCAACGGATTTCGAGGACGTCCGCGTCTACGTGACCGGAACGACCGCGATCACCCACGACCTCTCGGTCGGAGCGCTCGAGGACATATCCAGGATCGATCCGTTCACCGTTCTCCTGATCCTCATCCTCGTCGGACTGTTCTTCAGGTCCTTCGTCTCCTCCGGAACGCCCCCTCTGACCATCGGAGTGGCGTTCGTCGTCGTTCTGGCGCTCATCTTCGGAATAGGCCAGATCATGAACATCTTCTTCATCACGGAGATGATGCTCCTGGTCGCGATGATGGGTGCCGGGTGCGACTACTGCATCTTCATCATCGCACGCTACAGGGAAGGGCTTCGCGCCGGCCTCGGCCACGACGGAGCCCTCCACGAGGCCATCAAGTGGGCCGGCGAGTCGATCGCCACCTCCGGAGCATCCGTCATGATCGGATTCGGGGTTATGTCCATCTGCTCCATCAGCATGGTCTCCACCATGGGAATCTGCCTGGCGCTAGGAATCCTCATCGCCCTTCTGGCGGCCCTCACGCTCATACCCGCTATCCTCGAGCTCGTCCGCGACAAGATCTTCTGGCCCACCACCATGGAAGCCTTCGAGCCCGGCGGAAAGGCCACCAAGGGATGGTTCGGATGGTGCGGAAGGCTCGGCGAGAGGTACTTCGAGAAGTCCTCGAGGTTCTCGCTGAAGCACGCCAAGATAATCGTCGTCGCGACCATACTCGTTTCCGTTCCCGCGGCCTACGTCGCCCTTAACGCGGAGACCTCCTACGACATGATCAGCTCCATGCAGACCGGCGAGTCCGGAGATGGGATGGACCTCATCGGAGAGTACGCCGACCTCGGGATGTTCATGCCCAACTACGTCCTGATCGAGTCCAGCGAGCCCATCGCCACCGTGATGGACAACCCGTTGGTCCCAGGATCGAAACTGCTGACATGGACAGACAGCTTCAAGAAGATGGACATCAGCGGCCTATGCGCCTCGATAGGGGAAGATCCCAACGTGGCGGCCGCCTCCGGTCCGTTCGTATGGGACGCCAGCGTCAAAGCGGCGGAAGCCGCCCTGGCCGCCCAAGGCAAAGCCGATCCGACGGCGAATGAGATCGTCAACATGGTATTGTTCTCCACCCCCAGGACCCAGGCCCTCTACGTCATGGAGACGGTCAACGCCATGCGTTCCGCCGGAATGTCCGACGAGGCCCTCATCCTTCTGAGCGGGCCCTCCATCGATTACGTGGTGAACAGCTCCAGCAGGTCCATCGGAGGGGAGTTCGCCAAGGCGGGGAACGGGGACGTCAGCTTCTTCACCGTCACATTCTCCACCCAGGACGCCGCCATGGCTCCGATATCGATGAGGAGCATCGATTCAGCATCCGAGAAGGTGGACGCGTTCATCGGCGACGTGAACAAGGAGCATGGAAGCGAGCTGCTCGTCGAGAGCTGGGTCACAGGAACCGCCGCGGTCATGTACGATGTGTCGAAGGATGTGAGCAACGAGTTCACCACCATCGAGATACTCGTCGTGGTGCTGATCATCGTGCTGCTGTTCATAGTGATGAGGTCCTACCTGATACCCATCAGATCCGTGCTCACCATCCTGATGAGCATATGCTGGACCCTGGCCGTCACCCACCTCCTGTTCACGGATATCCTGGGAGTGGACGTCACTTGGCTGATCCCGCTCATCCTGCTGGTCATATGCCTCGGTCTGGGTATGGACTACGACATCCTGCTGACCACCCGCATCAGGGAGAACGTCCTCAAGGGGATGTCCAACGACGAGGCCATCCACCACGCCGTCACCCACACCGGATCGGTCATCACCATCTGCGGCCTGATCATGGGAGGGGCCTTCGGAACCCTCATGCTGTCGTCCATGGTGATGCTCCAGCAGTTCGGGTTCGCCCTGTGCTTCGCCATTCTGTGCGACGCACTGATCGTCCGCACCTACATCGTGCCCGCCATCATGCACCTGCTCGGGGACCTCAACTGGAAGGGACCCAGGTTCATGCAGAAGCACAACGTCTGAACGTCAGAAACTGCCGTTCGGAACGGTGTAAAACCTTTTCAAAACCCTTTATTTTTGATTGATTTCGTAGATTTCCCTGCGAATATCGTATCAGTATATATTTGGGAAAACAATGCGTTTTTATGTGATTAAATGTAATTGACGGCTCGGTGCATTAATGAATGTCGAAGTGCTGATAGCGTTCATCATCTACTTCGCCTTGGTGCTGGGAGTGGGATTCTACTTCTACAAGCGCTCCTCCAACATGGAGGACTACATCCTGGGCGGACGTTCGATGAACCCTTATGTCACCGCCCTGTCCGCGCAGGCTTCGGATATGAGCAGCTGGCTCCTCATGGGACTTCCCGGAGCCGTCCTCCTGTTCGGACTGGGGGAGGCCTGGATCGGTATCGGGCTGGCCGCCGGTTCGTATCTTTCCTGGCTGTTCGTCGCCAAGAAGCTCAGAAAGCATTCCGTGGTTGCAGGGAACTCCCTGACCGTGCCCGAGTTCTTCTCCAACCGCTACAAGGACGAGAAGGGGTACCTCAGGTTCATCTGCGCGATCATCATCCTGTTCTTCTTCGTTATCTACGTCGCGTCCGGGTTCAAGGGATGCGGAGTCACCCTGCAGACCATCTTCCCCGAGATCTCCTTCGAGCTCGCCATGGGTATCGGCGGTGTGATCATCATCATCTACACCTTCATGGGAGGGTACAAGGCCGTCTGCTGGACCGACTTCTTCCAGGGCCTCCTGATGCTGGTCGCCGTCCTCGTCGTCCCCATGGCCGCTATCGGGCATCTCGGAGGATGGAGCGAGCTCGAGGCCGGATGGGAAGCCGTCGGCGTGGAGCAGTTCACGAACCTGTTCTGGGACGGAGGCGTCCAGATGGGATTCATCGCGATCCTGTCGCTGCTGGCGTGGGCGTTCGGATACTTCGGCATGCCCCACATCGTCGTCAGGTACATGTCCATCAGGGACCCCGAGGAGGTCAAGATCTCCAGGAGGGTCTCGGTCATCTGGATCGTCATCGCTCTTTCCGCGGCCATCCTCATCGGAATGGTCGGAAGGGTGTACGTCGGAGAGGCAGCTCTGCTCGATCCGAGCTTCAACGCCGAGCACATCTTCATCACGATGGCAGGCGACCTGTTCGCCCCGATCATCGCCGGGCTCCTGTTCGCGGCTGTGATGGCGGCCATCATGTCCACCGCGGACTCCCAGCTGCTCGTCGCTTCCTCCTCGATCACCAACGACATCCTCGGAAAGTACGAGAAGTACAGCTCCCAGCCCAGGAAGCTCATGTGGATCGCGAGGCTGGTCGTCGTGATCGTTGCCGTCCTGGCTCTGCTGCTCGCTCTCTACGGAGGCAGCAACATCATGGGCCTGGTGTCGTACGCCTGGGCCGGATTCGGAGCCGCCTTCGGACCTCTGATGATCCTGTCCCTGTACTGGAAGAGGATGAACCTCTACGGCGCTCTGGCGTCCGTGATCACCGGATTCCTGGTGGTCATCCTGTGGAACACCTTCCTCACCGCCAGCACCGGGATCTACGAGCTCCTGCCCGGATTCGTCATCGCTCTGGTCGTCGGAGTCGTCGTGTCGCTGGCGACCCCCGAGCCTTCCGCCGAGATCCAGAGGGAGTTCGACGAGGCTCAGACCTATACCGAGAACAACCACAGGGAGCAGGCCTGATCCTGCAGCGGCTCCAGCCGCACAAACCCTTTATTTTTCCTTTACTAAGGTGGACCCATGGGCTCCGGCGACTTTCGGACCATCGCCGGCGAGGGCGTCTTCGAGACCGCTATCAAAGGCTCCAGGTTCATCGGGATAGCCATGGGATGCAGGGACGAGTCCGAGCTGGCCGAGAACCTCGCCAGGATGCGGAGGGAGCATCCGGAGGCCACCCACAGGTGCTACGCCGCCACGTACGGAGGGAACGAGAGGTTCAGCGACGACGGGGAGCCGTCCGGGACCGCGGGGAGGCCCATGATGGTCTCGCTGAGGGGGACCGGGCTGTCCGATTCCATGGTCGTCGTGATACGCTACTTCGGCGGGACCCTTCTCGGGACCGGAGGGCTGGTGCATGCCTACTCCGGGACAGCCTCGGAGGCTCTGGCCGCAGCGAAGGTGGCGACGATGCGCGCCTGCGCCGTGTTCATGTTCCCGCTGCCGTACGACAGGTACAGCGTGTTCGAGAGCAGGTTCAGGGACCTGATGGCCAAGCGTCCGGAGTGCAGCTACTCCGAGAGGGTGGACCTGAAGGTATGGGTGCTCGTAGACAGGGCGGACGAGCTGCTCCGGAGGCTAGACGAGCTCACAGGCGGGAGGACGGTGCCGACAAGGCTTCCCGACGAGCACGTCCCGACCGAAGAATCATCTATCTGATGGTGCTAACCTACCGTCATGCTCCTAAAAGCCCAGGCCATCGCTAAAGCATTCGGACCCGTGAAGGTCCTGACCGACGTCAGCCTCCAGATAAACGAAGGCGACGCCATAGGATTGATAGGCGTCAACGGCGCTGGGAAGAGCACTTTTCTGAAGATCCTGCTGGGGGAGATGAAGCCGGACACGGGCGAGCTCACCCGCAACACCGAGAGGATAGGCTATCTGGAGCAGTTCGCCGAGTCCTCGGCCGAGTTCACCGTGAGGGACGTCCTGGGAAGGCCCTACGGCCACATCGAGAGGATCAGGCGCAGGCTGGCCGAGATCGACGAGGAGATGGCCAAAGGCGGGGACATCGACTGGAACGCCCTGGCCGAGGAGAGCGCGGAGCTGGAGTCGCAGCTGGCCAAGTCCGACATAGAGGACGAGGGCGGGAAGAGGGCGGCTCTGGAGAAGGTCGGCCTGGACCCGGACATGATGGACAGGACGATGGATTCCCTGTCCGGAGGGGAGAGGACCAAGGTCATGCTGTCCCGCATCGTGGTGCAGGCGAACGACTGCGACCTTCTCGTCATGGACGAGCCCACCTCCCACCTGGACATCAACACCGTCGAGTGGCTGGAGGACTACCTCCTGAAGACGCATTGCGCCGTCCTCGTGATAAGCCATGACAGGTATTTCCTCGACAAGATAGCCACCAGGATGCTGGAGATCGCCAACGGGAAGTCCAGGGAGTACAAGGGGAACTACTCCGACTTCGTCATGAAGAAGATGCTGGACCTGGACCGCATGGAGAAGGAGTACAGGAAGTACGCCACTCAGAAGAAGAGGCAGGAGGAGATCGCGAAGGAGCTCCACAAGGACCAGTGGTACATGACCACCCACAAGACCAGGGAGAAGATGATCTCCAAGATGGAGCAGAAGGAGAAGCCGGAGGAGAGCAGGGAGATAACCGTGAGGATCCAGGCCGCCCACAAATCAGGCAAGAACGTCCTGACCACAAAGGGGCTGTCGGTGGAGCTCGGAGGGCGGACCATCCTGGAAGGGGTGGACCTGGACATCCAGAAGGGCGACAAGATCGGAGTCTTCGGATCCAACGGGGAAGGCAAGACCACCCTGGTGAGGGCACTTCTGGGGAAGATCCCGTCCAAGGGGGAGCTGTGGATGGCCCCCGGCGCCAAGATAGGGTACTACTCCCAGCACCACGAGCGCCTGGACATGAAGCTCACCGCCGAGGAGCAGCTGCTCCAGATCATCGGCAAGGAGAGGAGGGCGGACGCGCGCAGCATGCTCTCCAGGTTCCTGCTGGAAGGCGAGGACGTCGAGCGCCCGATATCCACGCTCTCTGGAGGCCAGAGGGCCAGGGTGGCGATGTGCATCCTGCTCCTGGACCAGACCAACCTCCTGGTCCTGGACGAGCCCACGAACTATCTGGACATCCCTGCGAAGCACGCGATCGAGGAGGCTCTCAACGAGTACAACGGGACGATCATCGCCGTCACCCACGACAGGTATTTCCTGGACACCGTCTGCACCAGCATGATCGAGGTCGCCGGAGGCCACGTGAAGACGTTCGCCGGAACCTACTCCGAGATGAAGGGCAGGCCGAACGTCAAGGAGATCGTCATGGACGCCGACGAGTACAAGGTCCTATCCCCATTCACGAACTGGGTCAGCGGGAAGAAGTATGCCAAAGGGGACCGCGTGTTAATAACGCCTGCGGAGCAGAAGAGCTTCGAGTGGGCGCTGGGACAGGGGAAGCTGAAGAAGACGGGCGGCCGCCAGAGGAAGAAGGTGGATGTCGCCAAGGACCCGAAGCCAGAGCAGCCTCGCTGACCTTTGATATTATAACTAAATAAATATCAAGAGAGCCATAGAGTTCTGTTCGTTTGGGTTGGGATGCCCTAGTCAGGGCGCTAGACCTGGACCGACCGTTCGACGCGCATCATGCGTGTCGGAGCTTCCGGGCGCTGAGTCCCGGTTCATAGGAGCAGATGTTCTATGGAATTCGAAATAGCAAATGCATTCAGGAGCAAGGGAAGCATCCTTGCCATAGCCGCAGTGCTGGCTATCGTGGTGTCCTGTCTCGCCGTCTCCATGCCCGCAGACGCGGCGGACGACGACAAGACCCTGTACATCCACGGTACCCTCGATGCGAGCATAATCGGGAGCAAGCTCCAGGTTATCGTCGTAGACGGAGATCTCGCCGTCGAAAACACGCAGTTCATCGTGGCAAACAACACCTTCATCGTCAACGAAGGCGTGACGCTTACGCTCAAGAGCGGATCTTACGTCAAGATCGCGTCCGGCTCCGCCGACATCAAGGGAAAGGTTGTCTGCGAGGAGGGAACCTCTGCCCAGCCCACGTTCGTCGTGGACAGCCAGGCATCCGCCAACATCAACGGCATCGTCACCGTCAACGGGCAGAACGGATTCGTTCTCCTCGACGGCGCATCCGCCAACGTCTTCGGCGACCTCACCATCGCCGAGTCCGGAAACGCGACCCTGAACGGAGTCACCGTCAAGAACGGCGGAGACCTCACCATCAACAGCGCTGAGCCCACTTTCCTCGGCGGCGTCATCGCCGAGTCCGGGTCCAACATCGCCATCAACGGAAAGGCCACGTACAGCGGGATGACCAACCAGGACGGATCGACCTTTGTCGTCTCCAGCACCGGAAGCCTCGAGCAGGTCTTCGGAACCTCGGATTCGATCGTCAACTACGGAACCTTCACCAACAACGGAAAGTTCAGCGGAAGGATCGTCAACAACAAGGTCGTCGTTGCGAACAGCTCCGAGAACTCCCTCTACGCTGTCGTCATGAAGAACGGGTCCACCTTCGAGGCCAACAACCTCAACGGATCCGCGGAGTTCTACGACGACGCGAAGGAGCAGATCTTCATCAACAACGTCAAGGGAGTCATCGCTTCCAGCAACGGAACCAACGTCATGCTCGCAGGGACCCCTGTCAGCACCGGCGACTACTCCAACGTGATCATCGCAGGGGACAAGGCCCTCTTCAACGAGGACATGACCTTCCCCGCCGACGTCAACATTGGCCTCAACGAGGGAGCCCTTCTTCTCGTCACCTCCTACATAACCATGATCGAGAACAGGGAGTCCGCGCCCATCGCCGGAACCGGTACCCTCACCGTCACCGGAACCGTGAAGACCGCCGTTCCCCTCGTCATCAAGTCCGCGTCCGCTCCGGGAATCACCCTGAACGCCGTGTACTATATGAAGGACAACTACCACTACTACACGACCTTCGACAAGGCTCTCGCAGCCAACCCCGACTACATCAAGGTCTACGGAGACATCGTCTTCGACTCCGATACCGTCATCCCCAGCGGAATGACCATCGACATGACCGAGGCCAACTCCATCACCATCACCAGCAGGGCGACCGTCACGGTCGAGGACGGAGGTATCTTCCGCAACGGCATGATCCCGATAGACGTCCAGGGAACCTTGATCCTCAAGAACACCCCGACCAGCGAGACCAACATCGACATCGTCAACAGCGACGTCCTCGTCGAGTCCGGAATCACCACCAAGTTCACCAACCTCAAGAGGGCCCTCGAAGAGGCTCAGCCCGGCGACGTCATCTTCATCAAGAGGAACCACGTCTACATCTCCGAGGACACCGTCATTCCCGCGGGAGTCACCCTCAAGATCGGAAGCGGCAACACCGTCGAGGTCATAAACGGAGCCAAGCTCACCGTCAACGGAATCCTCGATGCCAACCCCGGTAACTTCGTCATAACCAACGGAAAGACCATCGTCAACGGGTCCTTCGTGTTCAACGTGCCCTTCAGCACCTACTCCTCGCAGATCGCAGGAGCCTACTTCACCAACGAGGGAGTCAACACCATCGCTCCCCTGTCCTTCATCGCTGGAAAGGAAGACAAGATCGGAAGCATCATCGAGATGTACGGCGACAACTCCGTCGGAGATGTCAGCCTCAACGGATCCGGAAAGACCATCTTCGTCAGGTCCGGAGCTTTCGAGGCCGGAACCCTGTCCCTCGACGGATTCGCGTTCGACTCCACCGCTGCCGACTCCGTCAACGGAAAGTTCGTCATCGGAGACGGAGCGATCACCTTCGTCAACGCCACCAACGCCGTGCTCTACAAGAGCCCCGAGGGCGGAGTCCTCGTCAACAGCGTCATCGAGCCCGCCGCGGCCGACGCTTCCGCCACTCTCTCCGGACTCGTAAGGGTCAACCAGAACATCGGAGAGGGCGTAGCCCCCAAGTTCGCTCAGGACGCAGAGGTCTACCTCACCAACGACTACACCTTCTACCAGGACATCGCCATCCCCGAGGGAGCGGCCGTCATCGCGGAGAGGTCCCTCAGGGGAACCGTCTTCGATGTCGCAGGAGCCCTCGTCGGATACGGCATCAACGCGGACAAGGTCGCCGTCGCCGGAACCGGTGTCGTACGCAGCGTCGCGGACGGAAACGTCGCCGCCTCGTACACCATCGGAGACCTCGTCGTCGACGGAAACGTCTACGCTGGAGACAACAGCACCCTGACCCTCAACACCCTTTCCGGTGCTGGAACGATCAACCTCGGCAACAACTGTAACGTCAATGTCGCAGGAGACGTCAGCTCGCTCGACAACTTCGTCGCCGGAAACGGATTCAACCTCACCGCCGAGAACATCACCTTCGCCAACGCCACCCTCGGTGACTACGCGAAGCTCGCCGCCAAGAAGTCGCTCACCTCCACCGGCTCCCTCGTCGCCGGAGACGGGCTCATGATCGAGGCCGCCGAGAAGGCCACCATCGCCGATGCCGATGCTGGCGAAGGCGTCGTCATCGAAGCGAAGGACGTCTCCGTCGCAGGAGAGTTCAAGGACAGCCTGATCATCCAAGCCACCAACGCCGTCGAAGGAAAGACCGTGTACGCGTCCGCATTCGCCCACATCACCGGTGACTCCGTCAACATGGAAGGCCTCGTCCTCGGGAACAGCGCTATCATAGAGGCTGTCAACGACGTCGCTCTGACCGGAGAGTCGTCTTTCGGACCCAAGTCCTTCATCGTCGCGAAGAACATCGCCCTCGGAAAGACCACCGCAGATGACGAGTTCAACCTCACCGCCAACGGAGACCTCACCGCCAACGGAGATGTCGTCATCACCCCCAGCGCGACCGTCCTCGTCAACGGCAACCTCGCCGTCCCCGGATCCATCAAGGTCCTCGAGACCGACAGCGAGACCGTCGGAAGCTTCGTCGTGAAGGGCAACGCCGACGTTCCTGGAAACCTCGACCTCACCGGAATCAAGACCGTCAGGATCGACGGAGACCTCTCTGTCGCCGGAACCGCCGCTCTCGGAGGCTCCGATGCCAACGTCGCCGTCGGAAAGTCCACCAACGTCAACGCAGGCGCCATCCTCGACATCGTCGACGGAGCCGCCTACACGACCGCCAACGACCTCAACGTCAACGGAATCTTCAACCTCGGAGAGGGAGCCAGCGCCGTCATCGGAACCGACGCCAAGGGAACCGCCAACGTCATCGGAAGCATCGACGCAGCCGCGAACAGCTCGTTCAAGGCCGGTGCCCTGTCCATCCCTGGAGTCTTCACTAACTCTGGAGACGTCGTCATCGGGTCTCCCGAGGTCGGAGGAACCTCCACCGTTCCCGGAACCATTGACGCCAAGGACGGAAGCTTCGTCATGTACCAGACCGTCTACGTCTACGGAAAGATCCTGACCGAGGCTGGAAGCTTCGCAGCGAGCAGGATGTTCGTCGGAGTCGATGAGAGCATCTTCACCAGCGGCGCGACCACCCCCGCCACCGTTCCTGTGATCGGATCCAACGTCACCATCCTGGACACCGGAGTGGCTTACGTCTCCCCCGCTGTCTCCGTCAACGGAGCCTTCGGCGGATTCGATTCCACCAGGTTCTACAAGGGCGACGACCTCTACCTCATGGTCTTCGCGGACCCCGACAACTACGTCGACAACTACACCTACAAGGGAGAGTCCGTCAGGCGCACCATCGACAGCATCTACGCTCACGCGGACGATGCCTACGTCAACGGATGGAGGGCCACCAAGACCGTGAAGAGCTCCGCCGAGGCAGCCAACGCTAGGGTCTACGACCCCTACGGAACCTACGAGGCCGTCTGGCTCAACGCTGTCTACAACATCTACAACTTCAAGCTGTACGTCGCTGACGAGACCGCGACCCCCATGGTCGGAAAGGTCGTCGACGGAAACGTCGTGCCTCTGACCCTGGCCAAGACCGGTCTCAACTGCTACGAGTCCCCTGTCAACCTTACCGCCGGTACCTACCGCGTGGCGCTCACCTACGCCCTCGGACACGAGGACGAACTCATCGACAACCCTCTGGTCGTCAATGGAGTCCCCCAGTCCACCTACGACTTCACCTTCAGCGGAAACGCTGAGAACGAAGAGCTCGTGACCTCTCTCCTGCAGTTCAGCTTCGAAGAGGCTGATCCCCCTGTCGTCGAAGAGGTCAAGTCGATCTCGCTCACCGACATCCTCCTGATAGTCATAGTGATCCTGATCATCGTGGTCGCTATCGTGCTCATCCTGAGGGCTAGGCGTTCATGAAGCCGATAAAACAGAACGAACCCGGAAACGGATCAGGATCGAATACCTAAACATCTGCTCTGGGGGCCCTTCGGGGCCTCCTACCCCACAACCTGAAACAAACGGGGTCCGGAGATAAAGGGCCCGGACCCCTCCTTCCGTTCTGACCAAAATAATGATAACTCCTACCGACATGGCAGATGCATGCTCGTGTATTCAAACGGGGGATTCGCGGACGACGGGGCCGCGAGGATGTTCATGAAAGCGGCCGCTCTGGCATGTCCGGACGTCGTCGCGCAGTACTCCGGGCCGCTCGTCGGCTCCATAGAGGACAGGAGCGTGATGGTCACGATGCTCAGGGAAGTCCCGCTGACCATCGAGAAGGGCACCGTCATGGCGGCCATGATGAAGAGGGGCCCTCGCGGATACGTCTCCCTGCCGCGTCCCTTGGACGACCTGGGCGAAGGCTCCCGCGTCGTGTCCTGCGTGCCTGTAGCCGTCCTGGAGCTCAGGGAGAGGTTCCCTATGCTCGAGGTGGATCCCGTGGACTCGGCCGAAAGATGCCTCTCGATCCTGGAGAACGGGGAGGCCGAAGCCGTGGTCCTGCCCGAGATGGAGGTCCTCCTCTCCGGGATAGGCATGTCGTATCGCGTTCCCGACGAGATGCTGACCCCTGCCGCCTCTCAGGGTGTGGTCGCGGTGTTCTGCAACGCGGACGACGACGACACCCTGGCATGGGCGAGGTCCGTGAACCACCCTGTGACCCGCATAGAGGTCGGGACCGAGAGAGGCATCATGAAGCTGATGGGCGCCGGACCGTTCACCCCTGTAGGCGTCAAGGGGACCTTGAACGACATGTTCGTGCATGTGCAGGCCACCTCGTACGCCTGCCCCAACGGGCCGAGGAAGGTGGACGACTACGTGGCGATCGACTATGTGATGGACGACCTGCTGGACATCGCTGACTATCTGGCCGGCAAGAGATGACGGCATGGAAATAAACGATGAAGGGATTCATGCGAGAGATAATATGACCAGAGTAGGTTTCATGCGTACCACGAGGAGGATCGTGGATTCTGCGAAAGAGGCCGAGTCCATGGGGTTCGAGGTCATGGCGGCCCCGTCCGAGACCATCGTCAAGGGGGACGACAAGGAATACGCCAAGATCGCCGCCGCCGTCTCAGCCGGGAAGCCCGTCTGCTTCCTGACCTCTACCGCTGTGGAGATGTGCCTGGACCATTTCAAGAAGGAGTTCGCGTCGACCCTTTCGGGAAGCCCTGTATCCGCCTGCGGCTCTGCCGTTGAGTGCCTTCGCCGCCAGGGGATAAAGGCTTCTCCGGAGGCCGACAGGAGCGGTCTGCTGGTCGGAGCCGCAGGGGAGATGCCCGAGGGCCCGGAAGAGCTTAGGGCCGCCGTGTACAAGGCCTCGGAAGCAGGGATCGGAAGCCCCCTCCTCCACATGATGATCGCCGTCAAGCGCGGAGAGCTGGACTGGCTCGCCATGACCTCTCCGTCCGCCGCGAGGTTCTTCTTCGGGTTCATGGACAGGAAGTACGGCGAGGTCGATTCGCGCTCCTATCTCGACGATAATGTGAAGATCGCCGCCATGGACAAGAGCACGGCGGACGTTTTGGAAGAGCTTGGAAGGAAGCCCGACCTCGTCTCCGAGGAGCCGACGTTCAAGGGCCTCCTGCAAGCGATCAAGAATCTAGACCTATCCTCGTGATGAGCGGGATCTGTCTGCAGGCGAGGACGCCGTAGAAGACGTCCGCCCCTTTGTCGTGGCAGAGGGTCGCGACGCCTTCCCATCCCTGAACTGGGATGTAGGTGAAGATCACGCTGGTGTGCTCGCCGTTAACCTTCTTGTCGAGGCAGGATGCGAGGTCTCTGGCGAAGTCAATCCCGTTGTCCGCAAGGAAATCCCTGTCGATCAGCAGGATGTTGTCGTCACCCCTCTGTCTCTTGAGTTCGTCGATGAGGACCTGGACGGTGGTCTCCAGGCCTTCCTCGCGGAGACCGGCCAGGGATTTGGAGCTCCTGTTCCTGACGAACTCCTCCACATTCTCTCTCGGATCGGATTCGGAAGGGCATGCGCTTACCATTCTTATTCACCTGTGCTGCTGTATTCTTTCGAGATGGACCAGCGACCTTTGCGCTTGTTCCCCTCTCTTATTATGACTCCCTCGTTCATTAGCTTTGACATCACCCTGGTGAACTGGCGCCTGTTTATGCCCAGGGCTTCGGCGAATTCGGGGCCGGTCCTTAGGCTTCCCTCGGCTACCAGCCCTATTATGCGGGCTTCGAGGTCGTCGTGATCCTGGACTATAGTAACCTCTGTTTCTTCAGGTTCCATGACGGGTTCGGGAGTGTCTCTGGACAGACGGAACACTATAGTGACGCTGTGGTCGTCTGCGATGAAATCGGGTGAAGGTATCCCTGCGGAGGAGCATTCGGAGAGCATCTTCTCTATCCCCTTTCCCCAGCAGCTCATGAGGCCGGCGTCATGGAAAGCGTCGGCGATGCGGGTGTTGCGAGGCCTTGACCTGTGCTCGCTGAGGAGGTCGGCGACCGTCCATCCATCGGGGAGGGGACCGTCGTTCGTTATCGTCATCCTGTCGGGATGCACCCTTATCTCCACGGGGCATCCGGACGAGAGGTCCCTGTGGACGCAGGCGTTGATGACGGCCTCCTCCACAGCCTTAATCGGATAGTCGTAGACGGCGTCCAGGTAAAGGTTTCCGTAGACGATCCTGCTCTCGATGTACTTCTTGAAGAGCCTGCGTACGGCGATCTTCGGTTGAAGGAGGAGCGGCGCCCTAATCACGTCCTCGTCTAGGAGGGCGTTGTCGGAGCCGAAGAGGCCTATCCTGACGTAGGTCCCTTCCAGGAAGCGGTCTGGTCTTTTGCAGAGGAGCAGGGCTCCGGCCAGAGTCAGAGATCCTTCATGCGTGAGGCAGAGACGATCCGCGACATCGGCGGGGTCTGGTTCGGAGTCCGCGGGGATGATCTCGCGTTTCTTCAATTCCGATGATACGAGCTGAACAGCTTCCGGCGCGATGTCCATCCAAGCGGAGCTGTCTGTGGCCTGGTCCATGTTGTTCATCCGATCCCTTCGGCCGGTATATGTCATATTTAGAATAATAATTTGACACAGGCATGGAAAAACAGAGGAAAAGGTTTGGCGGTCTGTCAGGACCGCATTGTGGTTTCAGCTGATTCTCACTGTGAAGTTCTCGGAGGGGGCGACCAGCCTGTATCTACCGTCGGACACGGAGGTCACGGCGATGCTGCTGCCGGAAGAGGTGGTAGCGGTGACGCTGGAGCTCTCGGCGGAGATGTAGACGGTCTTCCCTGCGTAGATGTCGCTGACGGTGCTGTTCCCGTCGCCGTCGGAGACGGTCATGGTGACTTCGTCCTCGTCAGGGTCGGAGAAGTAGACAGGGGTGGATCCGAACAGCTGCTTCTTCAGGAGGAGCGAGTCGAGGGCGTTGACCTCTCCGTCACCGTTCAGGTCGAACTCGGAGTTGCTGAGGCCGGTGGGGATGTTAGCAAGAGCGTTCTTCATCACGACGGCATCAGGGTCATCGACCATCTTGTTGCCGTTGAGGTCTCCGCGCATCTTCTCGGCTACGGTGACGGCGCATCCAGCAATGGTGTAGGGTACCAGCTTTCCGCTGCTGTCCTCGGCGGAGACGACAGTGATCACGATGGGGTACTGTCCCAGCGCCGCATCGGACGGGACTGCGAACCTCATGTAGAAGAGGTTGCCGACGGTGCTGACGTCCTGGTTCGATTCGAAGGAGATGTTGAACGGGTAGTTCTTCACCTGAGGCTTCTCCATGGTGAGGATGTTCCCGGAGATAGCCCTCTCGAGGGTCAGGACGGTCCTGTCGTATTCCACGTTGAGCTCGATGAAGGAGACGCCGGAGTTGCCGGTGAGGTTCACGATCACGTTCGCATCGGATCCGGGGGTGACCGTGGAGGTGTAGGACTCGATGTTGACGCCGATCTTTCCGCCCTTGAAGGCGTATAGCGTCGCGGCGTTGTCGGCGAAGTCCAGCTGCGAGAGGTCGGTGACCCAGGTTCCGGACTTGTCCGCCTTCGTGTTCCATATGTACCCGTCGGGCAGGGAGTGGGAGGGCAGGCTGTCCGTGGAGATGTACGCGGTCTCCGACCTGAGCGAGGTGCCGTTGCCGTTGAACGTGATCTTGTACACGTCGAACTTGTAGTCGTCGGTGCTCAGGGTGTGGGTCATCTCGTAGGAGTCCTGGGCGAGGTACCCGTCGGTGGCCTTGGCGGCGTCGAGCCTGAACGCGTTGGTGCTCGACCCGTTAAGACCGTGGAGCTGCGTGACGTTCCTGGAGTCGGCGATCCAGTAGTTGCACAGGATGGTCCCGAGGTCGCGGTCGAAGGTGACCGTGACGTAGTTGTTCACGGTCGTGTCGTATTGTACAGAGACGACTTCGCGATGGCTGTCGGACCCGGCCCCGTCCGCGGGCTCGCCACAGACAAGGGCGAGCGAGGACACGGAGAGCACGGCGACAAGCAGAGCCGCCATCATCCAATTCTTCATGGCGGTCACTATACTGTAATGGATTTAAATGTTGTCTAATGGTGCAGCCCTTGCTGTGTAGGCTGGATAATATGTTGTAAGGGTGGCCAGCAGATGGCTTTCACGGGTTTTTTTGTCGGTTAATCGTTTTGCAAAACCCGCTGTCAGGTAGAATTAAATAATGACAAAGCATCAGAGCAAAATTGTAGGCTCGCGAATCGTGTCGCTGAAAAGCGGCAAGATGCGTGCATCCGAGAGCCTTCGGGTCCAAGGATGGTGTGACCCTGTGCCACAAAGCCTAATGAGTCCTATATGGCCTCAATCTCTGGAGAGAGAGAATATGAACACAACATACAAAAGCGAGAGATCCATGCTTCTGGCGGTTCTCGCCGTTGTTGCGCTTTCCGTAGTCGTTGTCGGCGCTATCGCTGACACCTCGGATGCGAAACCGACGGACACCTCCATCTATGGCAACTCGGATCTCCCCGTGAGGACCATCGATTTCGATGTTACTCTGGGGTATGAGTCCTACAAGTGGGCCCCGGCTTACTACTTCAACTACGTAGCTGACGAGTTCCCTGACGATGCATTCTTCTACAACGTCACCCCCTACTCTCAGTTCTGGACTGCTAGCTTCGACTTCAGCAACAGCATTCCTGAAGGAAAGTACTGGCCCTACGGAAACAACGCTGTGATCGCTGTTACCTTCTTCTTCGAGGGCGGCGCCGACGGTCTCGGAAGCTACACCACTTCCAAGACCATTTGCTACCCCGTTTTCGAGGTTAACGGATACCCCTACGTTGAGGACGTTATCTGCACCCCTGACCTGTGGCCCACTGACGGATCCTCCGTCTACCCCGTCCAGGTCGAGGCTATCATCTACAGCCCCCTGTACAACGACACTGGTGTCAACAACCAGGTTTAGAACATCATTGGAACCGAGTTCGACTTCGCTTCCTTTGAGTACAAAGTCGAGTACATTGATATCACCACTGGCGACTACGTCGTGAACCCCGACACTGGTGCCGTTTACGAGCCCAAGTACGGATGGGGAGCATACGCTGTCGACAGGAACGACGATGGAATCTACATCCGCAACACCGTCAACGACAAGGTCACCGAGGACGGAGTCACCGGTGGAGTCAGGGCTTACGCTGCACCTGTCCCCGGATACGCCTTCGCCGAGGAGTACGCCTACGAAGAGGCCGCTCCCGGAGACGAGAAGTACTACCAGCCCGTGAACATCGAGCTGCCCACCAAGAGCCCCATGGAGGCCCTCGACATGACTATCGAGGAGCTCGTCAGGAGCGCCGGCGGACTCAGCTGCGACCAGATCTAGCAGGGTAAGGGCTATCCCTCTGTCGACCCGAGAGAATACCTCGAGGCTATGACGGACATCTGCCCTGTCGTTCAGTTCCTCTACAAGCCTGACATGTACACCATCGTCGCCGAGAAGGAGGGCCTCAAGGGAGACATCTCCTCCCCCACCACCTACGAGGTCCCCTACAAGACCGTCGTTACCCACAAGGATAACATCGTCTACATCGACCTCCCCGATGGAACCCAGTACACCTTCGTTGCAACCGCTGCAGCACCCGACAACCAGTACGACTACTTCTTCGCGAGCTGGACCGAGGCCGACAACGAGGTCGCCGGACAGGGAGCATGGACTGACACCTGGGTTGTTACCGCTCACTTCGTCCCTGAACCCCGCGAGTACTACGTCGACTGGGTCATTGAGGGAGAGAAGGGAACCGTCATCACCGAGCCCGGATACTACGTGCCCTATGGAACCGTTGTCACCTACTCCGGTGACACCGTCACTATCACCGAGCCCGAAGGAGCTGTGAACACCTTCCAGGCCATCCCCGCTGACCCTGATGGAGAGAAGGTCTACAAGTTCGTCAACTGGACCCACTCCCAGGCTACTGCCGGACAGGGCGAGTGGAACATGGACAACACCACCTGGACCTGCGTCGCTCACTTCGACAACGATCCCGAGAAGTACAAGGTCACCGTCCTCGTTGAGCCCGACTACTGGGGAACTGTCAACAGCCAGCCTGTTGAGCTCTACCTCGGCGAGTTCGACTACGGAACTCCCATCGACATCGTCGGCGACAAGCTCACCGTCGGCAACGCAGTTGTCAACGCGAAGCCTGCTGCTCCCTCCGAGGGATACACCTACTACTTCGTCGACATGAAGGTCACTACCGGAGACGCTAACGCTGTCCTCATGGACACCGTCATCACCGCATACTTCGACAGGGACTTCACCGTCAACTTCAAGGTCGCTTCCGACAGCACCGGAATGGGATCTGTTTCCATCCCTGACTCGTTCGTAGTCTCTGCTGGAACCAAGGTCACCGTTAGCGGAGACACCGTGACCCTCGTCGGCTACGGCGACAACACCGCTACCCCTGCAGCCGCGACCGCTCAGTACGTCTACTCCTTCGTGAAGTGGACCGGCGCTGACGACGACACCACTGCCGTCCCCAGCACCATCACCGAGCCTACCACCATCTGGGCTCACTTCACCAAGACCGCTATCCCCTACTCTGTTGTCATCAAGTACATGTGCGACGGAGCTCCCATCCTCAAGGACGGAGCCGACATCAGGGTCAACTCTCAGGGAGAGTGGGGAGAGACCTACTCCTACAACTACCTCGACAACCCCAAGTTCGATGAGACCATGGCCGCCAAGTACTCTCTCCTCAAGGGATACATCGAGCAGCCCAGCAACCCCACGAACCAGGGAGAGACCATCACCACCACCATCAACAGCAACCTGACCGTCTTCGTGTTCGAGTTCTCCAAGAAGGGAGCTTACGTCCAGTTCCACAGGCAGCTCAACCCTGTTCCGAACCCCGTCTACGAGACCCCCGAACCCTACGGCGACACTCACTACGCTACCCTCCAGGCAGCTCAGGATACCGACGCAGGAAAGGTTATCCAGGTCCTGATCACCGACCCCACCACCGGAACTTCCGTCGAAGGAAAGTTCATCGGAGCCGGCCAGTCCGCTACCTACAACGGATACACCTACTCTGTGAACCAGCTGCCCAAGCTCGTCAAGGACGGCAAGACCTTCGACGCGGTCGAGATCGTCATCGCCGGCGGACTCAACGTCCACGACGACATCAACGATCCTCTCGTGATCTGGTACCAGCTCGTCTGATGATGTAAACCAAAAGGCCCGAAAGGGCCAAACCCTTTAATGACGGCGGGTTCGCCCGTCGTCTCCCATATGTTTCTTCTTCTATGTTTTTCACTGTCTTTTTAAAAATTCTATATCATACAGAACCGCATTCAGTGTCGGGACGAGGCGATGTCGA
This sequence comes from Thermoplasmata archaeon, assembly GCA_015063165.1. GTDB lineage: Archaea > Thermoplasmatota > Thermoplasmata > Methanomassiliicoccales > Methanomethylophilaceae > Methanoprimaticola. The sequence goes on along the minus strand of SUSZ01000001.1, from coordinate 4,823 downwards.
AATACGCATCCAATGTTCTTGGCAGCAGCATCTCCAAGGATGCCTTATCGTCTTTCGAATCGATCGATGTCAAAGGCCGTGCCACCGGGATCGACCCTTCCGCTATCGTCCAGGGCGATTTGGAGGCTACCTCTTCCGACAAGGGCGAATGATTCTCGTCGACACGGCATACCTGTCTTGCGGACCCATCAATGACACCTCCTCTGACGTGGACGCTCTCGCCAGGTATCTCAAGAAGGGTCGGTGAAGGAAGATCATCAGGCGATAGCCAAGTCCGCGAAGGAAGGGATGTGAAGAAGAACCCTGAAAAGGCCGAAGAGCTCATCAGCAGGGCCGCCCAAAGGATCCGACGTTCAAGAAAGGGCTGGAACCCTGGACAGATAGGAATGAGCCTGAGAGGGCCCTCCGGTCCCGGAGGCCTTCAGTCCGTGTCCGTCTTCACATCGAAGATGTCCAGGATGCGCCTGCGAGTGTCGTTTATCTCCGTCTCCAGCGGCTTCTTGCTTCCCGGTATCTTTATCGTCTTTATGTCGTCCACCATCTCGATCATCTCTTTGAACGACATGATCTTGTTCAGCTTGCTGTTGTCCATCCTGTGCTCTATCTCGTTCTTCAGGATGAGCGCTAGGAACTGTATGAAGACGCGGCTGAGGTAAAACGTCTCGGTCGAGAGGTTCAGGGCGTAGTTGTCGTACTCGTTGATTATACGGTCGAACGTCTTGGTTATCGTCTTCTTCTGGAGGAACGGGACTATCGCCGAGGCGGGGTTGCGGGTGTAGTTGGAAAGATAGACGGAATATCCGGCGTTGTTGTTGTGCTCCAGGATGGCCTGGCTGTTGTACTCCGCTATGGTGCAGCTCTCCTCTTCCCTTATCAGCAGATACTTGTCGTACAGGTGCTGGTGCTCCGGGACGGGGTTGTCGCTCTCGATCTCGTACCTGCATGTGTTTATGATCGAGATGAAGGTGGACAGGTCGCTGGCGGACTGGTTCGAGTCGTAGCAGACGTGGACGTAGTACCTCTTTCCCTTGTAGTGGTTCATGAACGTCTCTATGTACAGCGGGGTACCCAGGATCATCCTGTAGTTCTCCTCGTCGGTTATGGTCTTGGAGACCTTCTCGGTCAGGTTCTTGACGAAGTCGTTGTCCGGACGGATCCTGGCGATGATGTTGCTCTTGGCGTACGCGATGAGGGACGCGTCCACAGGGTCTCCCTCGTTCTCGTCCACGAAGGAGGTGAGCTTGCTGAAGCTGTTCCTGTTGACGTCGTAATCCCCCACCCTGCGGTTGGATGTGGGGCTGGATATGTTGTAGCACAGGGGAATCTCGTTCTTCGATGCGAAGTACAGCTCCAGCTTCGTCTTGTGGCTCTTCTCGTCTATCTCTATGTCCAGGTTCTTGGAGTACTCCTCGAGGTCGATGTAGTATCCCTTGATCAGGAACGTGTTCACGTACACGTCGGAAGGCTGTATGCGCAGCCTCCACAGGGTGAAGAACAGGGAGATCGAGTTGGAATTGATGTTCTTGAGAATGTCGTTCATCACGTCCGGGGTCATCGTCTGGTTGCTGGGCGTCTTGTGGGTCTCGCTCCAGTTCTTGCAGAAGTACATCTCCTCCCCGGTGGCGGCGATGTAGTAGGCCATGGTGGATATCTTCTTCCAGTAGTCGGGGAAGCAGAGGGAGAGGACTTCCGCGAGCCCGAGGTCCTCGGAGATCCTGTCGAACAGCTTGCAGACGTACCTGGATTTGACCGAGGGGTTCTCCTTCGGCCTGGAAGCCTTGTTCGGGACTATGTTCCCTGTGATGGGGTCGACGTGTCCGATGCACTTCCTCTTGCACACGCATTTCTTCTTGACCGGGTCCCAGACGGACTCGTTCAAATAAGCATATATAGTGTTGGATTTCGCGTTGCGAAGATAGACGATGGAGGACATCTAATTGTATAACGAATTTTTTATACATATATTTATCCAGTTATACATAGGTATGATGAGTCATCAATTCCTGTGAACGAGCGGTCTTTTCCAATAGCCAGCATTCTGAAAAAAAGTCGGATCGTCCACAGTACGCATTTTTTTGGTCTGAATTTTTTTCATAGAAATCTTTATAAGTGTTATAATTCAAAACCTGAAATTGGATTTTGAGATTGGTTATAACCAACTACGGTGTTGTCTATCCAACAGCTTCTCAGAAGCTCTTACCAAAGGAGGAAAACAAAATGCTTAGCTGCGAAGGAGCGGACTTCACGAAAGTCCTGAAGCGCTACGATATCGAACAGCAGGTCGTCCTTTCGCCCGAAGAGATGGCGAGGAAGATGCTGCCCACCGACGAGATCTTCAGAAAGGTCGCCGAGGAAGTCCTCTACATGAGGTTCAAGACCGTCGGACCCGTCGTCATGGAGGCACTCAAGCAGAGGAACCCCCTCGACATCATCAACAACGGACTCGTCGCCGGAATGGAATGCGTCGCAAAGCTGTACGCCGAGCACGTCTACTATCTTCCCGAGATCATGATGGCCGCAAAGACCATGGAGATCGGAATCGCTCTCGCCGAGAAGCAGGTCCCTGGAGGAAGAGAGTCCAAGGGAACCGTCATCATGCACGCAGCCGAGGGAGACCCCCACGACATCGGAAAGAACATCGCCGCTGTGATGGTCAGGTCCTCCGGATACAACGTCATCGACATGGGCCGCGATGTGCCTATCGTCGACTTCATCGCCAAAGTCGAGGAGGAGAAGCCCATCTTCGCCTCCGGAACCGCTCTCATGACCACCACCATGTCCGCCTTCCCCACCGAAGCCAAGATCCTGAAGGAGAAGGGAATCGAGATCCCCCTGATGGGATGCGGAGGAGCGGTCAACAGGGAGTTCGCGAACTCCTACGATCTCGGAATCTACTCCGAGAAGGCGCCCCAGACCCCCCTGATCGCAGAGAAGATCCGCCAGGGATACGACTGGAAGAGAATAAGAGAAGAGTGGGACGAGATCGTCAAGGGAGAGTGAAAACAATGGCAGTTACCAGATACACCAGTATGGCTTACGATTGCGCGGACGACATGGTCTTCGGATTCGCGAAGAAACCCGTGTCCTACGGATTCGGTCTGAAGATCGGAGCCGGATACGTCATCCCCGAGATCAACTACGCTCCCAGGCCCGGAACCGAGAAGGACCCCGCCAGGCTCAGGAAGGAGTACGTCGACTACATCACCAAGGACGTCCTCGACAGGGCCATCACCGTCGGATTCCCCAACGTCCAGCTCGAGACCGAGTGGGTCTCCCAGATGAACCAGGCAAGGCTCTCCGTCCCCGTCGTCGAGGGACAGAAAGAGATGTGCGAGAAGTACCACGAGGAGTACGGAGTCAACTGCGGAACCAGGCACACCATCCCCGACCAGCGCGAGGCCGATCACGGACTCCGCACCGGAATGGACGAGTCCCACCAGTACCCCGAGAAGCTCTTCGAGTGCGCCGAGATCGCCTGCGAGAACGGCGCCGACAACCTCTCCTGCGAGACCGTCGGCGGAAAAGAGTTCGCTGACTACGCGGTCACCAACGGAGACATCGTCGCATTCCTCTTCGGAGTCGGATACCTCGGATCCATCGACATGACCTACGTCTGGCAGGAGTTCTCCGAGATCGCCAAGAGGAACAGGTGCGTCGCCGGAGGAGACACCAACTGCTCCGGAGCCAACGTCTCCATGTTCATGGCTGGAGGAATGATGGACCAGGATGTCCAGAAGACCTTCTCCGCCGTCACCCGTGCCATCTCCGCCGCCAGGACCCTCGCCGCTTGGGAGTCCGGCGCAATGGGGCCCGACAAGGACTGCGGATACGAGGGGCCCATCGTCAAGGCCATCGCCGGAAAGCCCTGCGCCCAGGAGGGAAAGAACTGCCAGTGCGCGCACTGTGACCTTCAGGGTAACCTCATCGCCCAGTGCTGCGACCTGTGGTCCAACGAGTCTGTCGAGTACCACCCCGAGTTCGGAGGATCCTCCGTCCAGTGCTGGTTCGGATCCATCGGATACGAGTCCGCTCTGATGAACACCGCCATCCAGCTCAAGCAGGAGAAGACCCTCAGGGACCTGTACATGTACACCGACAGGACCAGGGGACCCGAGGCGTACGTCCTCGCCTACGACCACGCCTACGAGATCGGAAAGGTCATCGCCCAGGACGGAAACGACCTGTACCTCAGGGCCAAGAACGCTGGAATGAAGGCCGCCGAGATCCTCCTCAAGGGATACGAGTCCAAGGAGCTCGGACTCACCGCCAAGCAGCTCGAGACCCTCCAGGACATCAACAAGAAGCTGTCCGCTCTCCCCGACGACACCGACAAGTTCGTCGACTACGCCGTCAAGGAGTTCAAGGACATCGTCCCCAACTTCAACATGAAGAACTACGACCTCTGATGAGGCCGGACCGTCCTCTCGCAAGGGGGAGGACGGAAACCCCTTTGCTCAGTCATTTAATTCCACCCTGGTCCGGGAGACCGGATCGGGGCCTTCGTCTCTTCTTTTCGGATTTTCCTTCGACGAGAACGCCACCCCTATGCTCTGAATCGGATTCCTCGGACTCGGATGTGTCTGTGGACCATCCAGCGTTCAGGGCCGTCTTTGTTTGTTCAGCTGCGGTTCGACAGTTGGCGATGTTGCCCATTGCAAAGGGTGATGCCAGGGGTATTTCAACAGTTTCACTAAATATCCTGACCTCGCCACATGATGCCCGAAGGGGTATCTGATCTTCTGTTAGCAGCGAGGTTAAAAGCGCCCCGCCTCAATGCGCAGTTGTGAACCAAACGACATTCAGGGCAGGGGCATCCGTCCCTA
>SUSZ01000060.1:8790-10591 GCA_015063165.1 Thermoplasmata archaeon | reverse complement strand
TCCTTTCCGAGCGTCAGGGTCAGTCCGTCGTCGGAGACGCTGATGGGCGTTCCGTAGGGCACGGTCACCTCGACGGTGTCGGTCCTTCCGCTCTCGGTGGACTCGACGGTCACGGTGTACTCGTTGACGGACCTCTCGAACACCGCGGTGACGACCGTGTCGATGCCGACGGTCTCGGGGGCGTCCCACTCAACGAAGGAGTAGGTGTACTGCCCGGTAACGTCGACGGCGGGGGTCGCGGTGACCACGGCGTCGCCTATCTTGATGGACCCGCCCTCGAGGACCTCTATCGGGGTCCCGAAGATGGCTCCCTCGACGACGTCGGCGGACACGGTCCCGTACTCGGCATCGTTCACCTCTATGCTCACGTCGTACCTCAAGGAGGTCTTTGCGAACACAGCGATGATGGTGGTCTCGGTGCCGACGGTCGCAGGGGCCTCCCACTTGACGAAGGAGTACTCCCACTCGCCGCTCTTGTCGACGACGGGCGCTGCCACTATCTCGATCTCGCCGAGGACGATCCTGTCCCCGACCTTCTCGATGACGGTGCCGTACTCGACGGCCTCGAGGACGCTGATGGTCTCTCCGTCGAGAGTGACGGATCCGAACCCATCGGGCTCGGAAACGATGCTCACGGCGTAGGTCCTCTTGATGGCGGTGAAGGTCCCGATCACAGTGGTCTCACCGGTGACGGCGTATCCGTCGGCGGGTATCTCCTTGCCATCGATGGCCCAGGAGAACACGTGCTCGTACTCGTCGCTCGGAGGATAGACCTGCGGGACGAAGGAAGTGATGTCGCCTATGTGCAGGACGCCGCTGTCATCGACTGAGATGACGGTGTTCACAGGAACCGTCACGTCTACGGAGGTCTGGCCCGAGACGCTCTCGGTGATCACGGTCACGACGAAGGTGACCTTGGTCTTCTCGAAGTGCGCGACGATCTCGGCATCGGGTCCGACGGCCTCGGGGACGGTCCACTCGACGAATGAATACTCCCACTCGCCTGACTCGTCCTCTGCGGGGACGGCGGTGATCACATGGTTGCCGACGGTTACCTTGTCGCCGGAGACCACGATGCTGGTTCCGTACTCCACGGCCTCGAGGATTCTCGACTCCTTTCCGTCGAGGAAGACAGCTCCGTAATCGGAGGGGTCGGCGACGAGGCGGATGTCGTAGGACTTCTTGGTTTCGGTGAAGGTTCCGATCACAGTGGTCTCATCAGTGACGATGTATCCGTCGGAGGGTATCTCCGTGTCTTCGATCGTCCAGAGGAATGCGTACTCGTACTCGACGGTGTCCTCGGGCTTCACGGCCGCGAAGGAAGTGACCTTGCCGATGTAGAGTGTGTCGTCCTCGCCGACGGTTATGAGCGTGCCGGAGGGGACATTCACGACGGTGGTGACGGTGCCTCCAGTCTCGGTGACAGATATCACGGTGACCTTGACAAAGCTATTCTCCCAGCTGGCGTAGAGGACCACGTCCTCGGCGGCGGAGGTGTCAATCTCAGTGACCTTCTTGGTGAGGCCCTCGTCGGTGTACCACCCGAGGAAGTCATAACCAAACCTGGCGGCGTCCTTCAGGACGATGTCGTCGTCCTCGACGGTGTAGGTCGCGGGGTTCTCGTTGACGTCCCCCTGCTGGATGTTGTTGTAGGTGATGTTATGGACATCCGGATCGCCGACGGTGGTGGTGATCGTGGTGTCCTCGGTTATCTCGAAGGAGTACTTTCCGTCCTCGCCGGGGGTGAGGACCGCGTCGTTGGCCTTGACCACGAGGCTCTGCTCGTATCCGACCGCCTCGA
>SUSZ01000060.1:0-8780 GCA_015063165.1 Thermoplasmata archaeon | reverse complement strand
TCGCCGACGGTGGTGGTGATCGTGGTGTCCTCGGTTATCTCGAAGGAGTACTTTCCGTCCTCGCCGGGGGTGAGGACCGCGTCGTTGGCCTTGACCACGAGGCTCTGCTCGTATCCGACCGCCTCGACCTCGAAGGTGACGGTGGTTCCGTGGACCGCGAGCATCCTGCCGTCCTCGCCGGGCTGGATGTCCACCGAAACGGTGGTCTCCTCGGCGGCTTCGACGGTGACCTCGTAGACGTTCTTGTCGCCGACGGTGGTGGTGATCGTGGTGTCCTCGGTTATCTCGAAGGAGTACTTTCCGTCCTCGCCGGGGGTGAGGACCGCGTCGTTGGCCTTGACCACGAGGCTCTGCTCGTATCCGACCGCCTCGACCTCGAAGGTGACGGTGGTTCCGTGGACCGCGAGCATCCTGCCGTCCTCGCCGGGCTGGATGTCCACCGAAACGGTGGTCTCCTCGGCGGCTTCGACGGTGACCTCGTAGACGTTCACCTCCCAGACCGCGAACATCGCGTGGTAGGGATGATCCTCGTCGGCGGCAACCTGGGTGGCCCCCTTGTCGGTGGTGCTTCCCTCGGTGGTGATTTTCACGTAGTAGCCGTCGTCTTCATCATAATAGAGGTACAGGGGGTCCAGCTCCTGGATCCAGTTGGCGGAATCTGCCTCCCAGGCCTCGGCCTGCTCCAGGGTCACGGCGCTGTCGTCCGTACCCTCGACATGGATGACGATCCTGGCCCAGCCTAGGAAGGTGTAGCCTTCGCGAGTCGGGGTGGGGATGTCCACGCCTGCGTTGATGCCCAGATCCTCATTCTTGATGTAGGCCTCGGTGCCGTCGTTCTTGAACCAGTAGATGTGGGTCGGAGTGGGGGCTTCGGTGTCGACGTAGACCGCCTTCAGCTGCACGGTATACTTCATGGTGTCGCCGCCGGCCTCGGGATTGGCGATCTCTTCGACCTTGGCGAGTTCCGCCTTGATCTCGAAGGTCTCGCCGTAGAAGGCCTTGATGTTGGTGTCGGTATAGGCGCCGTCTTCCCACTTCTGCACGATCCAATAGGCGAACTGCTTGCCCTCCGGAGCCGTGACACCCGCCGCAGCCGGAGCAAGGGCACCGTCGACATAGGTGTTGGTGTCGGAAGCCGCGCCGGTGCCGCCATTGAGATTGTAGTAGACGCCGATGCCGGATGCACCGTCCAAAGTGGCGCGCCACTTGGCGTAGATGTCGTATTTCTTGGTGATCCAGAAACGGTCTTCTCCGTCGAATCCGGTCAAGTCGGAATTGTAAGGATTGGGACCGAGGTTGCCGTTGTTGTCGTATGGATCGGTATAATCGGTTTCCTTGTTGTAATCCTCTGTGACCGTACTCTCGTTCAGCACGATCGCGTTTTCGTTGAAGACCTGGGTGCAGGCTTCGTCGGTAAACCAGCCGACGAATTCATAGGCTCTCAAAAGACCGGTCGGGGCACTGATCTTCGCGCCGTAGCTGATACGGAAGTTCATTGCCTGATCGTCTCTACCCCAGTCGATATCGCCTGAGGCAGCATCCGGATAGTTCGGATGCAGGAAGACGCGGTACTGGATCTGACGCCACTTGGCGTAGACGGTCAGACCGCCCTCCGGCATAGTACTGAAGTTATACTCCTGGGTGCAGGCGCTGTCGATATACCAGCCCTCGAAGACGTAGCCAGCCGGAACGTCGGTCGGTTCGTAATCGTTGTAGCTGGAAACATCAGCACCGTAAGCGATGCCGGAAACTACCTCGATCTGGCCTTGGCCAGCCTCATCGATCAAGTTGCCGTTGCCGTCCAGATAAGCGCCGTCCATGAAGTTGATGTTGTACAGGCTGCGAGTGTAGAAGAAGCTGACATTAGTTCTTAACTGCCCATTGTTGGGGAATGTCGGATCGGAACCGTACTTGTCAAATCCGACCAGATCCAGCCAGTCCAGATTGCGATCGATATATCCAAGATTCGCGTATACGGTATTGTATAATGTAAAGCCCTTGCCGTCAAAGGTCCTGTCGGGTGTCTCACCCGGCAACGCCTCGACATAATACCACATCGTCCTTGTTGTTTGCGAATTGGTATCGACGCGGAAATCCACGCTTTCTGCCGGCATGATCTCCAGGAAGACGATGACATCATTGAAGAGCGAACTGTTCTGCGGCATCCAGCGCTGGCCGCTGTCATAGGTAACGCCATTGCTGCCGACAATCGGGAAATTACTTGCAATATTCTGCTGATACAGCGCGGTAATGGTCTTGATGGTCTGCCAGGAGCCGCTGCTGCGTGCCTGGAAGTTCAGAGTATACTGAGTGCGATCATAGTACACGTTGACCACGGAGTTGCCCTCGGTCTTGATTTCTACATTCTGATCGTATTCCTTCAGATGGAAGCCTGTGTACTGTTTGGCTTCGCCGTCGACGGTTGCGTAGCGGTTGTTGCCGCTGCCGGTGGCGGTCACGGCATCTTTCTGCGGGTCGTCGTTACCGGTAACCAGCTGGCCGACGGTGCCGGTGAGGGTTATCGCCTCTTCGAAGTCGTAGCTTTCTCCGTCCAGATTCTGTTTCCATATCAGGACTATATAGTCGGCGGTTTCGTTGGCGACCCACTTGGCATAGATATTGGTGAAGTCGGTCAGCTCGCCGCCGAACTCGAATTCATTGCCATCAGTGCAGGCTTCGTCGGTGTACCAGCCGCCGAAGGTGTAACCGAGACGTTTCATATTTTCGGGCTTTGCAAGTTCCGGCTGCTTAGTGACTTCGCCCGACTTCACGAATTGCGGCGCATTGTAAGTCGCACCCTTGAGCACTTCATTAAAGACCAGCCAGTGGCCGGCGGGAGCGAGGACGCTGAACTTGACATCGCCGCTGATGCTGATCACGTCGTTGTTCTGGTAGACCGTGCCCTCGTCAGGATCGTAACCCACGATGTTGCTGCTGCCTTCCTTGACCAGCCAGCCCTCGAAGTTGAACTCGGTGCTCTGGACAGTGTAGGCCATGTTGACCTTGTACTCGTGGGTGTCGGCGGTGTCGTCCGCGCGGAAGACGACGGCCTCCTGGCCCAGCGAGACGTCATCCTCATCGTAGTAGGTGATCCTGTAGGACTTGAACAGCATCGCGTAGTAGATGACTGTGACGTCGTCCTCGACGCCGCCGCTTGTGGGTATCAGGTCCGGTATCTCGGTCCTGACATCCGAGATGGTCTTCGCGGGGGTCTCGGAGTCGTAATCCTGAACAGTAGTCCAGCCGCGGAAGAACACGCCCTCGTCCAGGGTGCCGTCGTATGGGTCGTAGACGATCTGCTCCAGGTTGTCGTCCGCCTTGACGTACATTGAGGCGATCTCGCTGCCGTCCAGGCCGACGAATTTTACCAGCAGGCGGGCGTCGACCACGGCGTAGACCGAGAAGGCTCCGGACTCGAAAGCGGCAGTGCCGCCGACGATCTCGGCCTCCATCTCCTCGATGCTGCCGTCGTCGTACATGTGCGCGATCCTGGCGGACTCGCCGATCGCGTCGGAGATGATAGTCACCTTGACCGGAGCCAGCGGCTCGACCTCCTCGCCGTCCGCGTTGACGAAGGCGATGTCGATGGCGGTCACGTTACTGGCCGCTGCCCCGACGCCCTCCGCGATCTGCTCCAGCACGGCGGGATCGTAGACCGGGGCGAGCACCATCTCGACCTTCTGGTCGAAGGCGCCGGCCTCGGCGATCACGTTCACTGCGATACCTGCGGCCTCGCCGGTGAAGAAGGCGGCGGGCATCGGCCCAGCTGCTCCTTCTTCGACCGTCGGAAGCCCGGTATCATCTAGCGTCCATGTCACTTCGCCAGGGGCTGTGACGATGGTATCGGCATCCGCTTCCGGCGGTGCCGCCACTAGTGCGATTGCCAGAACGGCCATAAGGACTGCCACTAAAGCAATCCGTTTGACCGCTCCTTTCTCTATTACATGAAGGTTCATAGAATTAACCTCGGATAGTTTAACAACCTACAGACTTATATCTATTCCCAAAAATTGTTAGTTTTATCATTTAATGATGATTAATCAGTATCTTGAACATAGCTGACGTCAGATGCGGGGCCAGCCTTCCGCTATACTTTTATAATAATGCGAGCGCCCCGCACATGCATCTTGAGAATCTCGACAAAAGCGGACGCGGGCTGGATGGATGCATCCATGAACGAAATGACCACTCCGCGATCCGTGATATCAAAAACAAAACCTCGGCGCTTACATAGGGCCAATTACAGGCTGCTCAACAGGGTCCTGAAGGACACGACGGAAGGGCAGCAGGTCACCGCCGAGACCGTGACAAGGCACCATAGGTGTCACCCCTGAGCAATTGGAGCAGGCCACCTCCTACCTTGAAAAGATGGGCAACGACATGCAGGTCAACCTCGAATTCGAAGAGCCTGTGAAAGGGGACCAGATATTCTACCCGGAGTGCGGGAAGCAGAACGACTCATAGCCTACCTCTACTGAGGATGCGGAGCTAAGCTTCCCTACAGGGAGGTTAAGAGGAACATTCAACGCAGGAAGAACAAGAAGGTCCTCGACGGACGGATGGACATGATCCCGCAGTTCCTCATATGGAACTCCGGCGGACGGACCTGGAGCTCACCAAGCTCAAGGAGAAACGCTTCTTCTTCGTGACCTGATTCGAGAACGGCCCGATGGGGCGAAGACCGTTTTGGAGAAGTACCACGCTGCACTCGGGGAAAACGACTTCCGCACCCGCCGGCAAACATCCCCTGCGGCCATCACTGTACAAGATGGACGAGGTCTATTGTCACTCCGACACGGAGCTCAACTTCGAGGGAGAGGCCAAATCAACAGATATGCTTCGCAATCGACAGCAAGGCGAGGAGAGGCTTCTACTGTGTGAGACCGGAACCCAAGAAAGAAGTCGGGGGACCTGTTCGGGAGCCTGTTCACGATCGCGAATCGAGCATCGCCCGATCTTACGGATTGCATGACACGATGCCAGCGGCCTGGATGCGACGACTGCTCAGTATTGCGTTCGACCGCATGGCATCATACTACCATCATCGTTTTCGATCTGCCAAGAAATAATAGGTCATTGGGTCGCAGAACAGGCATCGAAGCCGCCGGCGCCGCTTGGAAACGCCTGCCACTAGCTGACCTTATATTCTAAGCGTGATCAATGACATTTCATGAAAACAAGATTTCAAGATAAAATGAAATCTTATATTCCTATTATCTTGATAAGACTATAGTGATATAGACTATAGTCTTCAAAGTGATGAGGGTCGCATGAATAATCATGAAATAACCAGTGACAGGAAGAGCCCCAACATTCTGCACAAAAGCCTGTGGCTGTATATATGACTATAGTCTATATCAGAACACTGCAGTTCAGATTGGATCTACTATATCGAAGATCGTGATCCGACGTTTGCTTGAAAGGAAGCGGAGCCCTAACCAATCCCCGTCCGCAATGCATTTCTTCCTGAAAGAAAGCTAGTGACTTCCGACTAAAAGTAGGTAGATCCTCAAGACCCAGGCGTATATAGAAATCAGGCTTTGTTCGTCCCATCTTCCAAGAACCAACCTCCTTGAAGATTCTCAGGACAGGTCAGACATACAAAGAGCCCCGGATACAGACATCCAACCAGCATAGAAGACCCTGGCATATGGTTCATTCAATAGTAAAAACGATGATGCAATCGAATTGAACAATCATTAAACAAACATCTCGAAGACACGAGAAGGGCCTCCCGAAAGCATCGAACCGTCGGAGGATGCGACAGAGAACAGACATCGTTCATTACAAGAACAAGAGACGGACTCGGAGGTATCTTGCCACCTCCAATGCGAGGCCCAGTTCCAGAGCTATTGAGATTAAAGCGCCCATATCACGTCCGCAATAGAACTCACAACTCCAGAATGACAAGGTCATCCACATGTGTGCACAAGCCAGGATCTAGTGAGGAAGACTGGGATGCACCATTACTAAAGACAACTCACCTGTTCCTCCCAAGAACAAGCACAGACGTCCATGATCTTTCGAAGCATGATGCATCGCACAGACGAGGAACCTGCTCCGTTGCTGACCTCGAAGAAACATCCGATGGAATCCCGTCTGACCCGATCTAAGCAATTCGGGCTCTACATAGGCCCATTCTTGCACCGAGCATCCCCGGGTCCGTACTACCTGTTCCAAGGTATCATGAACTGTGCATAGCCGAATGACAAAAGAAACATGCACTTCCTAAAGCCTGGCCAAAGCATGAATTAGAAGACTCTGTTGGCGATGCTCGAAACGCTTGCCCCCCATTCAGGATCAATGCCCCCTAAGGGCTCTGCACCTATATCGAGAAAACTGCCTGCGAACACAGACATGCCGAAAAACCGACACTTTCATCATAGCTATCCATCGTTCCTTGGATTCGTCTCCGAGCAGATGACCTAGATGTGCATGGAAAGAATCCTACAAAGAGGATGCTGGTAACATGACCGGTCTCCGACAAGACGATCCCCTATCTCTCCATCATAGTCCCTTTAGATGTACACATGCCCCAGTAAAACCGCGTCGAGCATTCTATGCGAATTTGCCAAGACAATAATGGTAGCACGGGCCACCGCAAGAAAGCGCTCACCGGATGTGCCTCAAATCGTCCAGGCTACATGTCGATTTCATCGTCGCACATCTAAGTATAAGCGAAGGTTGAATGTTCCAGGAATCCAGCAGCTTCCTCAGACTGGTGCAATCTCCATTACCTATTTCGACCTTGCCTATTGTCATCCACATGGATTCCTTCCAGATGAAACTCTTGGCAGGCCACACTAACATGACCAAGAAAGAAGCCCTACAACGATAATCAAACTGTTACTCCAGACGGCCCGCCTTGGTAACCATAGATTCTCGAATACTCATCCATAATCGGGATAAATACTCCTATCCTGAAGTAGGCCTAAACCCGAACAAATGTTAAGGGATCACGCACCCAGAACGAAGACATCAACGATTGCGAAGGCAGGAAAAGAGGTAAGAGGTTTGTGCCGGGGGTCGCCCGGCTTTTAGGTTCAGGATACCTGGGTCAGGACCTTTCCGTCTCCAGCGAAGGCCTTTCCTGCGAGGTCGCCGACGGACAGCCTCTTCCCGTCCGCGTCCATGAAGGCGTACCCGTGGAACGCCTTGGCGTCGACGTCGGAGAGCCCGGCGGAGAAGGTGACCTTCCGGAGCGAGGTGCCGGTGAACGCGCCGTAGCCGATGGACTCGGCGCTGCCGAGGTCCGCCTCGGCCAGAGCCTTGCACCCGTAGAAGGCGTGCTCCCCGACGGAGACGACTCCGCCGAGACCGATCTGCGCCAGGGACTTGCATCCGCTGAACGCGCTCTCGCCTATGGCAGTCACGCTGCCGAGGTCGACAGACACGAGAGCAGAGCAGCTGGCGAAGGCGTACGCGCCGAGGGAGGCCGCGCCGTCGAGGGCGACGGACTCCAGGGCGGAGCAGTTCGCGAAGGCCTTGAATCCCACGTCGACGGCGGAGGTCACGGAGGTTATGGTCGAGTTGCCGTAGAACGCCTTGGAGGCGATGCCTGCGACGTCCCAGTCGAACCCGAGGTACCTCACGGACGCGGGTATGTCCAACTCGGTGAGGGTGTCGTCGGCGAGGCCGACGGCGGTTATGGTCTTGGACTCGCCGTTGTCGACGATCCTGTAGTCGACTCCGCCGTAGGAGATGGTCCCTGCGACGGGGGGCACGTACATGCTGAGGCGGGAGCTGTCCCTTCCGGTGAACTTGTGGCCAGAAATGGCGTCGATGGCGAAGCTCATCTCCGCGTCGTCCTCGCCGTGGAAGACGCACCCGTCGAAGGCGTCGGACGCGACGGCCTCGAGGGTCTCGTTGAACAGGACGTACCTCAGGCTGCCGCAGCCGGCGAAGGCGCCGGCTCCGATAGACTCGGTTCCGTCGGCGAGCTTGAGGGTCTCCAAGGTGCTGCCGCTGAAGGCACTGTCCCCGACCTTGGTGACGGTGCCGGGTATGCTCACGTAGCGGAGGTACGTGATGTCCCCTCCCTCGTAGTCGGCCTTGAGGGCTGCTCCGGCATCCTTGAACGCTCCGGCCGCGATCTCGGTGACCGTGCTGGGGATCACCAGCCTCTGCTTGGAGGCGGGGAACTTCAGCAGGACGGATTCGTCCTTGTCGTAGAGCACTCCGGCGACGGACGAGTAGACCCCGTTCTCGTCGGAGACGGTGATGGACCTGAGGTACGGGCTGTCGAAGGCGCCCTCTCCTATGGTGGCGACGGTGCCGCCGACGCTGACCTCGGTCACGGTAGTGCAGTTCGCGAAGGCGCCGGCCTCGATGGAGACGGGGACGAAGTCCCTGCCGTCGTGGCTGACGACCTCCGGCACCGAGAGCGATACGGGCTCTCCCTCGACCCCTATGGCGGACACTGTCGAGTCCTCGAGCACGAGGTACCTGACGTCCTTGTATACGAAGGAAAGCAGGGTCGACGAGAACTCCGCGACGACCTCCATGTCGCCGGTGACGGTCCTGGAAGGCGCGTCCCATCCGACGAACTCGTAGAGGTACTCCTCGGTCGTGTCCGCGACAAGGGCCTCGGACTTCGAGCCGCCGATGTCCAGCACGTTGCCGTCGAAGACGACGGCCGCCCCGTAAGGGGCGACGATGCTTCCGAGGGTGACTGTTCCGGCGCTCTTGTCGGACGATACGACGGTCACGGTGTACTCGTTGACGGCCTGGACGATCTCGTAGGAGACGGTCATGTCGCCGGTCACGGTGAGGACCCTGCC
>SUSZ01000011.1 GCA_015063165.1 Thermoplasmata archaeon | reverse complement strand
CAACGGAAAGCGCAAGGCTGTAACTCCTGCCATGGAAATTGGTCTGACAGATCATGTTTGGAGTATCGGCGAGGTCATGTCTTTTCTTTATAGACAAAATATCAACTAAAAAATATAACATCACCGGTGATTAATTTTGAAAGGATAATTTCCAACATATTTTCATGTTTTATCTATAGTCCAACAGCCTAAAGGTTAAAATATACGTGTAATAATATGATGATTGGAAGATACTTCCAATTGACGTGATACCATGAGCACCTATAACACGGACAGCAACGCTAGCGCAGACGGAGGGAAACGCATGTCGGACCTCAAGGTCTGTAACAGGTGTCAGTACGCATGGTTCAGCAACGTGGAATCTCCTGTCAGGTGCCCTTCTTGCGGCTCCCACTGCTGGGACAAGCCGTCGGTGCCCAACGTGTGCCAGATCTGCGGGCACAAATGGTTCCCCAGAACGGACGGCATGCCTCTCAGGTGTCCTTCGTGCAAGACCCGCTCCTGGAACGTCAACGATGCGAGCGTTTATTCCAAGGTGGGCAGGACCTCCAGGGAATCCGTCGCCGTCAGCGCCGTCATGGAGAAGTATCTCGCCGGGAAAGGCTGCCTTAAGATCTCCATGGAGACCGGGATGCCCCTGTCCACGGTGTTTGACATCGTCAAGGCCAACGTGGGGAAGACCCAGGTCAGGATGTGAGCCTTCCTGACGGATCATAAGTAAAAAGGACGGGCTGGAGCCCGCCTTGTTTTCAGAATTCCAGCCTCTGGAGCATCTTGACGACGGTGTCCACGACGTCGCGTCCCTTTTCGATGCGGTCCATGGCCTGCAGCTCGGTCATCCCCGGTCCGTTGATTCCGAATCCGACCGGCTTGTCGTACTCGAGTCCGAGGTCCATGATTTTCCTCGAGGCCTGTGCGACGACGACCTCGTCGTGCTTGGTCTCTCCGGTGATCACCGCTCCGAGAGTGATGACTGCGTCGATGTCGTCCTGCTCGAGGAGCTTCTTGACCGCCATAGGGATCTCGAACACGCCGGGGACCTTGACGGTCTTGACTATCTTCACGCCGAGGAAGTCCGCTTCCGCTTTCGCCCTCTCCATCATGAGGGAGGTGACCTCGTAGTTGAATTCGGCGACTGCCATTCCAATCCTGTACTCTTTCATAGTTTTCACCTGTCATCTATATTTGACCGGGCCCGCATCGGCGAAGCCTTGCCTGAGCCCCGTTCCAGCCCTCTTCGTAAGGCTGTCCGGACGGAACAGCAGGTCGTAGACGTTGAGGGCGTGCTCCCTGGCTCTCTTGTCGGCGAGGTATGCCAGCTCCGCATCGTCTTTGGCCTCGTCCTCGTGGACGAAGACCTCGATAATATGTTTGTTCGTCATCAGCTGCGCGCGGATGAGGCCTGTGGAGGCTTCATGGGCGCACATCTTGTCTTTCTGTTGAGGCCCCGGCATGCCGAGAGCCATGACAATGTCGCATCCTTGCTCTTCGATGAGCTTCTTGCTGGCGACCGGGAGGTCCTTCACGCCGGGAACAGTGTATCTGACTATCCTGAACCCGGTTCCCGCGTGCTGAAGCTCGTCTATGGCCGAGCGTCCCATGTCGAATCTCGCGAACGTGGTGTCTGCTATGCCTATGATCTTCATCTCGATCGCTCCATGCTGCGTATCTTCCGTATGATCCTGCGCGTGGCGTTGAGGTCGTCGGCGCATTCCCGCGCGCGTACCACCCTGATGCCTTCCAGCCCGTGATCCTCCAGCCTCTTCTGGAGATCGGCGGGGTCGAAGGTCTGGTCGAATCCGAGGACGATTATGTCCGGCCGTATCTTCTTCACGGTCTCGTACATGTCTCCGGAGCCACCGAGGATGGCCTCGTCCACAGGCTTCAGCGCTCCGACTATCCTGACCCTCATGTTCTCCGGAGTCACAGGCTCGTGCTTCCTTGCCCTTACGGTGGAATCGCACGCTACCACCACCACGAGCTCGTCGCCCATGGACTTCGCCTGCTCCAGATAGGATATGTGGCCGGTATGGATGAGGTCGAACACCCCTGAAGCCATCACGCGGACCATCGGATCACTGTTCCGGGCCGTGGGCCGCCTTCCACTTGGCCCAGGCTTCCTGCACATCGTTTCCGGTGATCATGGTGATGTCGTGGGCGTCAGCGTACTTCTTGACGTCCTCCTTGTGCATGGAGCCGCCGTCGTCTCCCATCATCTCGCAGATGGTCGCCGATGGCTTCACGCCGGCCATGTACATGAGAGCGGTGCACAGCTCGGTGTGTCCGTGGCGGTTCTCGAGGATCCTTTCGGAGGTGTTCAGAAGGTGGACGTGCCCGGGAGCGCGGAAGTTGTACGCGAGGTCCTTCCTGATGTCCTCGACCGGCTTGTCCTGGAATATCGTCTCCGCGTAGGCCTTGATGGTCATGGCACGGTCGTTGTCGGTGATCCCGGTGTAGGTCTTCCTGTGGTTGATCGTAATTCCGAAGGAGGATTTCGTCCTGTCGTAGGGGATGTCGGTGGGGGCCATCATCGCGAGAAGCGGATACTTCTTGCAGTCGTCCCAGAAAACGTCGCTCATGAACGGCAGTCCCAGGGCTTCCGCGGTCTTGTAAGGGGTGGTGG
The DNA here is from genome assembly GCA_015063165.1 of Thermoplasmata archaeon. Lineage (GTDB taxonomy): Archaea > Thermoplasmatota > Thermoplasmata > Methanomassiliicoccales > Methanomethylophilaceae > Methanoprimaticola. Next base: position 55,002 of record SUSZ01000011.1, on the reverse strand, counting down.
TGCAGATGAGCCCTCCGGCCTCCTTCCTCATTTTCCTGATGACCTCTCCGGTGACGAATTCGGATGCGACGGTCATATCGGATTCCCTCTCCCTGTCGTCGAAGTCGTAGACGAGGATCGGCTTCCCCTTGCGGATGTCCTCTAATGCCTTTTCTATGTCCATTTGGATCACTATCAGCAGGGTAATAGTGCTCATGGAAATAATCGGATTGTAATTACAATTTTTTTAGTTGATAATCTGGCTCGTTGTAACGGTAGTTCTTTCGATAACTCCGTTTCATTATCGGGTCGTCGGTACGCAAACTTATAAGACAATCGTCCGATGCGGTAGCGATTCACATGGCTGTAGAGGATGCTAAGTTCATCAGAGAGAAGGTCATGGCTCACAACAAGTGGTTCGAGGAATGCATCCCCATGATCGCCTCCGAGAACCTCATGAGCCCCCTTGCTAAAGAGATGCTTATTTCGGATTTCGCCGACAGGTACGCTGAGGGTCTCCCCGGAAAGCGCTACTACCAGGGAAACATCTACGTCGACCAGGTCGAGCTCAAAGCCATCGAGCTCGCGAAGAAGGTCTTCAAAGCGGACTTCGCCGATGTCAGGCCCATCTCCGGTACTGTCGCCAACATGGCGGTCCTTTTCGCTTTCGCCAACCCTGGAGACACCATCACCACCTGCGCTCTGGCTCAGGGAGCACACATCTCCACCTGCGAGTTCGGCGCCTTCGGACAGAGGGCGGTCAATTCCGTCAACTACCCCTTCAACGTCGAGGACATGAACCTGGACGTCGACGGAACCATCAAGCTGCTGAAGAAGGAGAAGCCCAAGATCGCCCAGTTCGGCCTCTCGGTCTTCCTGTTCCCTCCGCCCCTCAAGGAGCTCCAGGACACCTTCAACGAGGTCGGATGCCTTGTCTGGGAGGACTGCGCCCACGTTCTCGGGCTCATCGCCGGAGGACAGTTCCACGATCCCCTCAGGGAGGGAGTAAACATCGTCTCCTCCTCCACCCACAAGACCTTCCCCGGACCCAACCACGGTATGATCCTCGGACAGAACCTCACCGACGAGCAGGAGAAGAAGATCCAGAAGGCCGTCTTCCCCGGAGTCACCTCCAGCCACCACCTCCACGCGATGGCTGCTCTCGGAATCACCCTCGCAGAGATGGACGTCTTCGGAAAGGAGTACGCCGCCCAGGCATGCAAGAATTCCCGCGCTCTCGGAGAGGCCCTCTACGAGCTCGGAGTCCCCGTCCTCTGCCCCGACCTCGGCTTCACCAGGTCCCACGCCATCGCCGTCGACGTCTCCCAGTTCGGAGGCGGAAAGGACTGCGCCCAGCTGCTCGAGGACGCCAACATCATCTGCAACAAGAACATGCTGCCCTCCGACACCAGCTCCGTCAGGCCCTCCGGTCTGAGGCTCGGGTCCCAGGAGATGACCCGTCTCGGAATGAAGGAGTCCGACATGAAGGAGGTCGCTTCGTTCATCGCCAGGGTCGTCAAGAAGAAGGAGGACCCGAAGAAGGTGAAGGAGGACGTGAAAGAGTTCAAGAAGCAGTTCGCCACGATCCAGTACTGCTTCAACGCCGGCGAGCCCGCGTACGGATACCACAAGCTCGTCGAATGAAAGGAGTGACTCAAATGGGATTTCTCGACAAAGTCGGAGAAGGAATGAAAGAGGCCGGGAACAAGTTCAAGGAAGGAGTTTCCGACCTCGACGACAAGCTCGGCGACAAGGTCGACATCGCGAAGCTCGAGTCTCAGATCAGGGACCAGGAGAGGGACCTCAAGAACCTCAAGTCCGAGATCGGAGAGAAGGTCATCGAGAGCATGGACAAGGACGGATCCTTCGACGTCTCCAACATCAAGTGTCTCCTCGACAAGGCCAAGGACATCAAGTCCAAGATCGCAGAGCTCAACGCAGAGATCGAGAAGATCAAGAAGTGATGTCAATGCGGAGGGGCTATGGCCTCTCCGTCAAACTTCTTCTCCCTTTTTTTAGAGATTCTGAGTTTTGGATTCTTCGTTGAAATTTATTAGGAATCACTAAAATCTTTTAAACCTTGAATCGGATTAAGGTCCAATGGCAACCGCTAACCGTGAAGACTACCTTATCAGCATCCTCAGGCTGACTGAAGGCAAGGGTACCGCCAAGACCACCGAGCTTGCCGAGTTCATGGACGTATCCCCAGCCAGCGTGAGCGAGATGGTCAAGGTCCTCTCTGCGGAGGGTTACGTCAAGTACGAGAAGTACAGGGGCATGGCTCTTACAGAGGAGGGCCTGAACTACGCTCGCCAGATACGCAAGAAGCATCATGTGCTGGAGCGTTTCCTGACCGACTATCTGGATGTAGACCATCAGACCGCCCATGAGGAAGCGTGCAAGATGGAGCATGCGATCTCGGACGAATCCGCCGTAAAGATGTGCCAGATGATGGGGCCTCGCATAGACGACGACTGCAAGGGCTGCTCCAACCCCTGCAAGACCGCCACCGAGGGCCTCGTGAAGATAACGCCTCTTGAAAGCATGCCCAGCGGCGCCCGCGGACGCATCTCCCACGTTCTTTCCAACGACTCCGCTGTCGTGAAGAAGCTGGTCATGATGGGATTCGTCCCCGGAAAGGAGATCCTGGTGGAGACCGCTGTCACCAACGGGCCGCACATCGTCAAGATGGGCGATTCTTCCTTGGCAGTTGACACCAGGTTCTCGTCCTGCATATTCGTAGACGTCTACGAATGACAATCCTTTAAAAAGAAGGGTGCCCCGCGACGGGGTCGCCCTTCTGAAATATTAACAGAGGACCGTCTTTCGGCGATCCGTGTTTGATCAGCGGTGAGCGAACACCAGGGAAACGCCCTTGTCGCTCTTCTTCTCGATCCTGGCGAATCCGATCCTCTCGAGCTGTACCATGTCGTTCTTCTCGGAGAGGACGGCGTTCTCGATCAGTCCCTTGGAGACGGTCCCGTCGGGCATCAGGATGCACGCGTCCACCGATTCCTTTCCGACCCACTGGACTGCGCGGACCCCGGTCTTCAGGATGGAGACGTCGTCGCCGAGGTACTTGGCGGGAAGGGCGTACTCGATGTTGCAGAGGTCCTTGAGCCTGATCTTCTTGGCGTCCGCGAACAGTGAGGAGTCCTCTCCGGAGATGTATATGGTGCGGGGGAACTCCAGCTCGTACTTCCTGCTGCCCCTCTCTGGGTGGTCGGGGTGGAGCGGGGCGCTTCCGACTATCCTGTCGACGCCGTCGATGTCGTACCTTACGGGGTCCTTGACGAAGAAGTACCTGTTGGAGATGTCGTCGATGACGTCGCGGTTCATTCCGAACAGGTTGTCCCAGGAGAACTGGATGTCCACGGGCTTGATGCCGGACTCGACCCAGTACCTCCTGATGGCTTCGGGCTTGATCCCGCGGCGCTTCATTGCCCTGACGGTCCCGGTCCTGACGTCGTCCCATCCGGAGTACTGGCCGTCCGCGATGTTCTGCTTGATGATGGAGGTCTTGAGGACGGTGTCGGGGATGTTGACGAGGCCGTAATGGTAGTACTCTGGCTTCTTCCATCCGAAGTAGTCGAATACATACTCCTGCCTGAAGGTGTTGTTCAGGTGGTCCTTTCCGCGGATGACGTGGGTCATCCCCATCTCGTGGTCGTCGATGGCCACCGAGAGGTTCATCATCGGATAGGCGATGTACTTGTCCCCGGTCCTCGGGTGGGGGTGCGAGACCAGCCTCAGAGCGACGAAATCCCTAACGGCGGGGTTGGGGTGGCAGATGTCGGTCTTGACGACCACAACGGCTTCTCCGTCCGCGTATTTGCCCTCGAAGAAGCCGTCCAGCCTCTCCATCTGCGTCTCGACGGGAAGGTCGCGGCAGGGACAGGCCGTCTTCTTCTCCTTGAGCTCCCTCCAGTGGTCCCCGTTGCAGGTGCAGACGTAGGCGTTGCCCTGCTGGACGAGCTTCCTGGTGTAGTCGTAGTAGAGCTCGAACCTTTCGGACTGGATGAACTGCTTGGTGCATCTGACTCCGAGCCACTCCAGGTCCTCGGGAATCATATCGTACGCGTCGGGGTCGATCTTCTCTGGGTTGGTGTCCTCGAACCTCAGGATCAGGTCTCCGCCGTACCTCTTGACGTACTCGTCGTTCAGGATGGATACGCGGGTATGTCCGATGTGGAGAGGTCCGGAGGGTCCGGGAGCGATGCGCATGACGACCTTTCCGTTAACGTTCTGGAGGTCGGGCAGCTCGTACTTGCGCTCCTTCTTTTCCTTCACGAGGAGGGACGCGTCCATCTCCTGGAGGGCCTTGGTCTGAGCATCGAGGCCCATCCCGTTGACCTCTTCGACTATCTGGTTGATGAGAGGGGTGATCTCGGCCGCCTTGGACCTGAGCTCGGGGCAGCTTCCCAGGATTTTGCCTACGACGGCCTTGGGGTTGGCCTTCCCTTTGAAGAACACGGCGTTCTGCAGAGCGAACTTCCTGATTGTGTCCTCTGTCTGATCTGTCATGGACCGTCCTAATCCCTTGCTCATATTTATGTAAAATTCCGAAAGAGGGGATCTGCGGGCCTGGAACGGTCCTGTCGGGCCCGCATGCGGGGAATGTGTTTCAGCGGATGAAGTTGGTCCAGGCACGCTCCTCGGGCTCGGGGATCTTCACGCCCGCCTTCTTCCCGGCATCGATGGATCTCAGCATCCAACCTATGTTCCTGCCGAGGGCGCGCATGATCTGCATCCCTTCCAGGTCTTGGACGACCTCCTCGGGGGTGTTCCCGTGGACCTGGTTCCAGTACTGGGACGAGACGACGGGCATGTTGGAGATGGTGAAATATTTGTTCAGGCGGTCCAGGGAAGCGGTGGAGCCTCCCCTGCGGCAGGATACGACGGCGGCAGCGGGCTTGTAAGCCAGCCTTCCGCGGCTGGAGTAGAACAGCCTGTCCATGAACGACAGCAGCTGTCCGGCGGGTCCGGCGTAGTAGACGGGGGATCCGAAGACGAACCCGTCGAACTCGTCGGCTCTGGCCACGGTCTGGTTCACGATGTCCTTGATGACGCATTCGCCCTTCTTCTTGCAGTATCCGCAGCCTCTGCATCCGGGTATGTCCCCTTTCCCGATGTGCAGGATCTCATAATCGATCCCTTCGGATTCCAAGCCTTTCGCGACCTCGCAGAGAGCGGTGTAGGTGCATCCGTTCTGGTGAGGGCTTCCGTTGACGAGCAGTACTTTCATGGCCTATAATCGCATCATGTTGATAAAAAAGGATGTATCCAGACATCCGCTGAAGAAGGGATGAGGGAATCATGAGGATGGAATCTGCCGGGAAGAGCCTGTCGATGCACAGCGGAGAGCTCAAAGATGCGCCGCTTGTGGTGCTCAACACCTTTCAGGAAGAGGGGGATAAGGTCTACAAGGCTGTCAAGGCCACTTGCGATCAGGACTTCTCCCTGCTGTGCGTCAGCGGTCTGGACTGGAACCGCGAGTTGTCCCCTTGGCAGGCCCCTTCGGTGTCCGATGACGAGCCCCCCTTCTCCGGAGGAGCCGACGAGTACCTCGATTCCCTCATAGGACGGATAATCCCGGACGCCATCGAGAAAGCCGGGATCGACCCTGCGTACATATCGCTGGCTGGATATTCCCTGGCAGGGCTGTTCGCTGTGTATTCCCTCTATCGCACCGACATGTTCTCCAGGGTGGCCAGCGCCTCGGGCTCGTTCTGGTTCTCCGGTTTCGTCGATCTCGTGAGGGAGCGCGAGCCGGCGCACATGCCTGACAGGATCTACTTCTCTCTCGGCGACAAGGAGGCCAGAACGCGCAACCAGATCCTTTCCACAGTGGAGGTCGGGACCAGGGCGGTATTCGGGACGTTCATCGAGAAGGGAACGGATGCCGTGTTCGAGATGAATCCCGGCAACCATTTCAGGAATCCCGCGGAAAGGATGGCCAGAGGCATATCCTGGATGCTGGACTGACAGCCCTCGTCTGTCATATCCGCGACCAACGCCGTATTCCGGCGATATCGGTATTCCAGGCTTCCGAATCGTTCGCAATCAATAATTACGCATGAGGGGATGCGGTCTGCATGGCAGTCGAAAGAACGCTCGGTGCGGATGTCCGCCGCATCTCCGAGCGCGTAGAGAGCGATTCGAGGGACGCTACGAAAGCCTTGATGGAAGACCAGGAAGCCACGGTCCTCTTCGAGAACCTGAACGGCGGGAAGGCCGCCGGGAACGTGTTCTCCACCAGGGACAAGATCGCTTCCGCTCTGGGCGTATCCAAGGAAGGCATCGTCGGGCACCTCATGGACGCGATATCCTCCCCCAAGCCCTGCGAGATAGTCGGGGACCCGGATTTCCGCGCCTGTGCCAGCGAGGTCAAGCTGATGTCCCTTCCCGTTCCCAAGTATTTCCCGGAGGACGGAGGACGCTACATCACCGCCGGAGTCATCGTCGTGGAGCTGGACGGCAGGAAGAACGTGTCGTTCCACAGGATGATGCTCATGGACGACAGGAGGATCGCCGTCAGGCTCGTCCCTAGGCACCTGTTCACCCTGTACAAGGAGGCCAAGGCCGCAGGGAAGGAGCTCAACGTGTCCATATGCGTCGGAGCCTCCGCGGAGGTCCTGCTGGCCGCGGCGACGTCCATGGACTTCGGAGCCGACGAGCTCGAGGTCGCGTCCGCCATGTGCTTGAAAGGCCACGGATCGCCTCTGAAGGTCGGAAGATGCGACAACGGCATCCTGGTGCCCGCGGACTGCGACTACGTCATGGAGGCCCGCATAACCCTCTCGGAGACCAAGGAAGGGCCCTTCGTGGACATCACCGGGACCTACGACTTCGAGAGGCAGCAGCCTGTAATCGAGGTCGACAAGGTCTGGACCCGCAAGGACCCCATATTCCACCTGGTCCTTCCCGGAGGATACGAGCACTTCATGCTGATGGGACTCCCCAGGGAGCCCATGATGTTCAAGACCGTTAGGCAGGCCGTTCCCAAGGTGAAGAATGTCCGCCTCACCGAGGGAGGATGCTGCTGGCTCAACGGGGTCGTCTCCATCTCCAAGAACAAGGAAGGGGACGGCGTCAACGCCATAATGGCCGCCTTCACCGGGCATCCCTCCATGAAGCAAGTCATCATCGTCGACGACGACATCGACATATTCGACGACAGGCAGGTCGAATGGGCGGTCGCCACGAGGATGCAGGCCGACAGGATCCTGATGATCCCGGGAGCGGCAGGCTCCTCCCTGGACCCCAGCTCCCATGGAAAGACCACCTGGAAGGTCGGATATGACGCCACCATACCGCTGGGCTCCGACCTGTCCCTTTACAAGAAGGCCTCTTTGGAGCGAGGACAGCTATTCTTGAAGCAACATTAATTAACAGGATGGTTTCAGTAGAGGGTGAGTAAGATGGCCGCGATCAGATTGGGAAAGAACCACCTCAGATGGTGCCGCGAATGCAACCTGCCTATCCTCGAGTCTAAGGAATGCCCCGTGTGCGGAGGCAATACGCTGGAGGTTCCTCTGACCCCTCCCGGCGACGCCAGGCCGGCATTCGAGCACGACATCGGTCTGATACGCGACGTCTTGGACAGGGACTACGGGAAGGGCACCGGAAGGTCGGTCCTCCCGGACGGCCACATCGTCATCCTCAGCAAGGCTCCCGGCCTGGACCGCATGGACGAGGTGATAATCGACGGAAGCGTCATCGCCACCATGAGGTACGACATGGGCTCCGGATGGAAGTTCGTGTCCCGTATGCAGGGAGCGTACAGGATAGGCGACGGGTACACCAAAGGATACGTGGTGTGCGACCCCAGCGCCGTCCCGTTCGTCAGGGAGAGCAAGAACCTGATGGCTCCCGGCGTGGTCGACGCCGATCCGGACATCAAGCCAGGGGACGAGATCATCATCGTCACCGCCGAGAGGGAGGTCATCGCCACCGGAATGGCCCGTATGACCGGTCCCGAGATGGTCGCCGCAGATAAGGGGATGGCCGTCAAGACCAGATGGTACAAGCAGGAGGAGCGCGAGGCGGTAGGTGCAAAGGCCCGCACCTGGGACGAGGCAGTGGAGGCCAACAGGGCCGTCCTGGAGAAGAGGATAATCGAAGCCACAGGGTTCATCAGGAACACCATCGAGAAGCATGACTTGCCAGCGATAGTGTCGTTCTCCGGCGGAAAGGACAGTCTGGCCACCCTGCTGCTCACCATCGATGCGGGATTCAAGCTCCCTGTGCTCTTCGTGGACACAGGGTTGGAGTTCGACGAGACCGTCCAGCACGTACGCGACACCTGCGCCAGGCATGGCCTCCAGCTAATAGAGGAGAAAGCCCCGACGGACGCGTTCTTCGGGAACCTGGTCTACTTCGGGCCCCCTGCGAAGGACTACAGGTGGTGCTGCAAGACCAACAAGCTCGGCCCCACCGTCGGAGCCATCACCAAGAACTATCCCAAAGGCGTCCTGTCGTTCATCGGACAGAGGAAGTATGAGTCCGAGGCCAGGAACTCCAAGCCCCGCATATGGCAGAACCCGTGGACCCCCGGACAGACCGGTGCCTCGCCCATCCAGAACTGGTGCGCCATGCACGTGTGGATGTACATATTCCTGAGGAAGGAGCCGTTCAACGTGTGGTACACCCGCGGTCTGGACAGGATCGGGTGCTTCCTGTGCCCCGCTTCCGACCTCTCGGAGTTCGACATTGTGGCAGAGGGAAGCTCCAGATGGGGCCAGTGGAATGAGTACCTCGACAACTACATGAAGGACCGCGGGCTGCCTCCGGAATGGAAGGAGTACGCCCTCTGGAGATGGAAGAACGCCCCCAAGTCCATCAGGGAGGAGGTCCACAGGATCTCCGGAAGGGAGGTCTCCGAGCTCACCAAGCAGACCAAGGCCCCGGAAGTCGGCCCTCTCGTGGTCAAGGTCCAGGAAGGATATTCTCCGTGCGTCATCGGATACAGCGTCGAGGCGGCGGTCAACAGGCCTCTGAACCTGGAGGAGATCAAGCCGTTCTGCCACGCTCTCGGATGGGTGGTGGAGATGGACCCCGAAGGCGAGTTCGTCACCGCCGACTACATAACAATCTACAGGGAAGGCTCGATCATATGCAAGGCCAACATCAAGAACGATGCGTCCGCCCATATGAACGAGACCATCCAGGTCATAATGCGCGCCGAGCAGTGCGTCGGATGCGGCCTGTGCGCCGCCAGATGCGAGCAGGGCGCCCTTTACATGGAAGACGGAAAGGTCCGCATCAAGGAGGACGAATGCATATTCTGCAAGGACTGCTTCGGACCCTGCCCGTCGGTAAACTTCGCAAAAGGATCGGAGGAGTTCGAGCAATGATCAGCAGCATGCACATCGTGGAGATGGAGATCGACCCCGACGACCTGGCCGTGGTCATAGAGAAGGACCCAGCCGTCGTGGACGAGGAGGACGCCAGGAAGTACCATACCGGGTTCCATGCGGTCTGCTACTACAGGATGAGCCATAAGCTCTGGCTGGAAGGCCGCAAGGACGAGGCCCGCGAGATCAACTACTACGCCCATCACCTCACCGGCTGCGACATCCATCCCGGAGCCACCATCGGCAAGAGGTTCTTCATAGACCATGCCACCGGAGTGGTGATCGGGGAGACCGCCATCATCGGCGACAACGTGTCCCTGTACCAGGGAGTCACTCTGGGAGGGGTCTCCACCAGCAAGGGCAAGAGGCATCCCACCCTCGGGAACCATATCGTCGTCGGGTGCAACGCCTCCGTTTTGGGAGACATCACCATCGGCGACAATGTCAGGATAGGAGCCGGGGCCGTCGTCATCAAGGACGTCCCGGACGACTGTACCGTGGTCGGCGTCCCTGGAAGGATCGTCAGGCATGCGGGTATCGATCAGGCGTGCGAGGACAACATGCACAACCATCTGCCAGATCCGATGAAGGACAGGATCCATAAGCTCGAGGAGACGGTGAGGGAGCTCACCGCCAAGGTCGAAGAGCTCTCCAAGAAGCCCGAGTGATACTGATGCCTCTGAGATGGTTCAAGAAAAAAGCCGTGGACGAGGACATCGACCGTCTTCCGCCCAGATTCATCGAGGATATGGAAGAGGAGAAGGCCCCCGACCTTCCGGAAGACCCCTTCGGAGCGGTCCTGCCCGACGTCTCGGGAGCAAGCCTGTCCGAGGGGATCAAGCCCTCCGGTTCGCTGTCGGCGTTCGGATGGACCATCTTCGACACCGTAGGCGATGGAAACGTCGTGTTCTCCCCTTACGGGATATACATGGCCGTAGGGATGCTGGCCAACGGTGCCGAGCCCGGTTCGGATACCGAGGCCGAGCTTCTGAATGCGATGGGATCCAGCAGCAGGGATTCCCTCAACGCCTATCTGACCGTTCTTCTGAAAGCTGTCGGGGAGCATTGGAGGTCCAGGTTCTGTTCCGACAGCCTCGTTCTGGTGAACTCATCCATGGTCTTCGGCGGCGATGTCAACGAGGACTACAGGAAAAGGGTGGCCCGTTACTGCAGGGGAGCCGTAGTGGAGGAGGACATCTCCGGGAACCTTTCCGGCGTCAGGAAGAAGATTACGGACTGGGTGAACCTGAAGAGCTTCGGGATGATACCCGAGTACGAGTCCCAGATAGGGAAGGACACGCTCTGCGACCTTCTGAATGTGGTTTATTTCAAAGGAGCCTGGGAGTCCAAGTTCTCCAAGCGCTACACGGAAGACGAGGAATTCAAGAACGCGGACGGGAGCGTCTCCAAGGTCAAGATGATGCACAAGACCGTTCCAGACATCCATTTCTATTCCGACGGAAAGTACAAGGCGATCAGCCTGCCCTACCGGGACGCAGACCAGAGGATGTGCCTCATCCTGCCGGACGACGGCGAATCACTGGACGTCCTGTCGTCCTGGAAGTCGGAGACCCTCGAATACAGGGAGAAGTTCATCGGCAGGCTCAGAAGCTCCAGGATCGTCAGGGCGGAGCTGTCGCTTCCCAAGTTCACGATGTCCGCCGCGTTCAGCTTGGATGACGTGTTTCGCGCGCTGGGCCTGAAGAACGCCCTCGGAGGGAACTCCAGATTCACCGGCGTCATCGACGGATCCAACCTGTTCTTCGGCAGCGGGACGCATCAGGCGAAGATCAAGGTCGACGAGAACGGCACGGAAGCCGCCGCGGTGACCGAGGTCGCGATGGTGGGCTGCGCTGGGCCGAGGAAGGAGCCGGAGAAGGTCGTTTTCCGTTGCGACATACCGTTCCTGTACGTCCTGTTGGACGGTGAGGACGACAAATATCTGTTCATGGGATACGCAGGAGACGGCAGGAAATTCGCATAATCGTCATCGACGGAATGCTGAGGCATCGACATCAGAGCGTCTTAACAGGTCCTTATAACACTATCGCTCTCGTTTTCGATCGGGGGAGGCTACCAGTCTTCACAACACTTGGTGGACTGTTGCCATTGTTTTCATGAACAAGCCGTTCTAATGCTTTTGTTGTATAAAATCAGCGTTAATACGATAAACAAAAAGAAAACCTATCCCTTTTAGATTTTTATTATGTAAAACATCCCCTGGTTGGATGTATTATCAATGGCTTTGCACATGCGGCATTTGTTGTATATAGGTGTAAATCATTCGGTAACGCATGTATGTCTACATATTGGGCGGATTCCTTGGAAGCGGGAAGACCACCCTCCTGATGAAGTTCGCGTCCATGTATACCAAACGTGGACTCAAAACAGCCCTTCTCGTCAATGAGTCCGGCGAGATCGGTGTCGACGGAGCTACTCTGAAAGCGGAAGGATACGACGCCGTGGAGCTTCCCAACGGATGCATCTGCTGCTCCCTTTCAGGAACCCTTCAGTCCGCTCTGAGGAACATAGTCAATGATATCGACCCCGACATCATCATCATCGAGCCTACCGGATTGGCTCTCCCTCACAAGGTCAAGGATCTGGTCCGCATCGCCATGATCGGCGAGGAGGCCACCTACATCGTCGGAGTCGCCGATGTCCAGAGATTCGAGGACCTCATCAAGAAGAAGGAGCAGTTCTTCTCCATGCAGATGAACAGCGCCGACTTCATCCTGATTAACAAGTGCGATATCGCCAAGATAGGGCAGGTGGAGGAAGTCACGGCCTGGCTCAACGCCAAGTATCCCGACAAGCCCGTCGTGCCCATCTCTGCGATGACCGGAAAGAACATGGACAAAGTATACGAGATGTTGAAATGAGCGAGCATGAGCACGAGCATGAGCACAGTTCCCTGGAGATGGCAGGCGGATGTGCAGTCGGATTCACAGGTACCATCAACGGATACAATGCTGACGCGGAGGCGAGGTTCGCCAACGCCCTTCTTTCTGTGGGAAAGTGGGTCGTTGCGGAGAGCGGATGCCTTCTGGGCCACATCAAGGCCGCCATCGTCAAGGAGGACGGCTCTGGAATAACCCTGAATCTCACCGATCTCGAGAACGGCGTCGAGCACCACGGAACCCTCGGACCCCAGGAGAAGGTCAAGTTCTCCTTCATGACCGCTGTCGTCGATGTCGACGAGCACGAGCTCAAGCACGCCATGTGGCACGCCATCGAGGATACCGGACTCGACTATGTCCTCGACAAACCTGTCTGCCACTGCCATGACCACGACCATCATCACCACCACGACGAGGAGGAGTGTTGCTGCGGCCACGACCATGAACATGAGCACGGACACGAGCACCACCATCACCACCACGACGAGGACGAGTGCTGCTGCGGACACGATCACGGACACGAGCACCACCATCACCACGACGACGAGGAGTGCGAGATCTCTATGACCGGAACCTTCACCGACGTGAAGGCCGCAGATGCCCTGAGCATCATCGACTCCATGAACGAGGTCTTCGACTGGGTCCACGAGACTCATGGAATGCTCGAGTACATCGAGATGACCGTCGCTCCCGAAGGACACGACTGGGTCATCATCAGCGTCCCCGAGAAGGACTTCGCCTGCATCCAGGGCAAGCTCCCTGGCTGTCCTAAGGCGTTCTTCCGCCTCGAGGCCGTCGCTCAGGACGTCAAGAAGGAGCAGCTCATCCACAGGACCTTCCACGCCATCGAGGATACCGACATCGATTGCTCTGTGAACGGAGAGACCCATTGCGACTGCCACAACCCCAAATGCTCCTGCGGATGCGAGGACGGGGACTCCTGCGAGACTGAGAAGGACGATTGCGGCTGCGGATGCGGACACGACCACGAGCACCACGATCACGACCACGAGCACCATGACCACAACGGGTGCTGCTGCGGCCACGATCACTGACGATCCTAAGACACAGGATAGCGAGGCCTTCGGACCAGCTCAAACTCTTTTCAAACGCCTTTTCAAACTTTTTTAGGAGGGAAACAAATGAGATACGGAATATCCCTAGACATAGGGACAAGCGGTACCAGAGGGCATGCTGTCGATCTGGACACCGGCAAGATTCTGTCCACTGCGGTGACGGAATGCCATCCGTTGCCCGGAGCGAACATAATGGACCATCTGACGTTCTGCATCAATGTCGGAACAGATGTGGCGCACAAGATTCTGATGGACACTGTGAACAAGGTCATCACAGCCCTTGGAGTGGAGAAGAACAGCATCGAGAGGGTGAGCATCTGCGGTAACCCCATCCAGCTCTCGCTTTTCCAGGGCATACCTGTGGACGACCTCGCCTTCGCAGGAGAGAACGCGCACAAGGCCAGAGGCATCAAGGAGCAGAAGAGGGACGCAGGAGTCTTCTCGGCTGTGGACGTGGGCCTCGACGTGAAGGACTCATGCGAGCTGTTGGTGCCCCCTGCGATCAGGCACGAGATCGGTGCTGACGCGTTAGCCATGATGTACAAGAGCGGCTTCCTCGAGCAGAAGGACAACTGCATGGTCACCGATTACGGTACCAACGCCGAGATGGCTCTGAAGGTAGGGGACGACATCTACACCGGATCCGCCGCGGCAGGTCCTGCCATGGAAGGACAGTCCATCAAGTGCGGAATGCTCGCCGGACCTGGTGCTATTTCCGATCTCGAATACGACTTCCAGTGGATCTGCAAGGTCCTGGACGACACCATCACCCCGCAGGACGGAGACAGGATCGATTTCAACCTCGAGACCATCGAGAAGAACGGACCCATGAGCGGAAAGGCCATAGGAATCACCGGAACCGGTGTCGTCGCAGCAGTCTCCGCGGCTCTGGACTCCCATCTTTACAGGAAGGGAAAGCTGAAGACTTCCGACGGCAGGCTGAACATGCAGGATGGCATCTACATCGACTCCCATGACATCTCCGAGGCTATGAAGGCCATCGGAGCCATCAGGGCCGGTCATTTCACCCTGCTGGAGCACGCCGGCGTGAAGTTCGAGGATATGAGGATCATGTACATGGCAGGAGCCTCAGGAACCTATGTCGACGCCATCAAGGCCAGGGAGGTAGGACTCGTTCCGCCTTCATGCGACACGATCTACCAGTACGGTAACACCTCGCTCGCGATGTCCACCGACATCCTGAAGGATCCCGAGCTCCTCGACAAGCTCCAGGAGATCGCCAACGGAATCAGGGCCAACCACGTCATGTTCGCTTCTGATAAGATCTTTGAGCAGATCTACATGCAGGAGCTGGCCGTCTGCGACGAAGGGATGAGCATGGAGATGTACAACAGTAACAACGCAGCCGCGGGAATCCAGGAGCTTCCTAAGCCAAGAGGGGTGCCCAAGGTCAACCGTGTCGTCACCCGTGACATCCCCGACCTTGGAGACAGAGGGCTCACCATCCTTCATGACATCGGAACCGAGCTCCGCGGATACATGAACGGATGCATCGGATGCGGAAAGTGCCAGAAAGAGTGTCCTGAGAAGGCTCTCACCCTCATGGACGACAACGAGATCGTCGTCAAGACCAAGGACTGCCTGGGAACCGCCTGTTACAGGTGCCAGTTCGTCTGTCCCAAGAAGGTCTACAAGTACGACAACCTCAAGCTGACTATCTGAAACCATGAACCGTCGGCTTTGGCCGGCGGCATTATCAATTTTTAGAAAAAGAAAAGGGCCTGGGTTTCCCCAGGCTTTGAAGATCAGTCTTCCATCACGTTCTGCATCTCGAGGTATTCCAGTATCCTCTTCCTCAATGCGGTGAACTCAGGGCTGGCTCTGTCCCTGGGCCTCTCCCAGGGGACGTCTATCACTTTGTAGATCGTGGAAGGTCTCTTGGTGAGGACCACTACCCTGTCGGAGAGGTAGAGGGCTTCGTCCACCGAGTGGGTGACGAATATGATCGTCCTCTCGCTATGGGTGATGATCTTGTTGAGCTGCTCCTGCATGATGTTCCTGGTCTGAGCATCCAGAGCTCCGAACGGTTCGTCCATCAGGATGACCGCAGGATGCATCACCATGGCGCGGGCGATGCCTACACGCTGCTTCATCCCTCCGGAGAGCTCGTGTATGCGGGAGTCCGCGAACTTCTCGAGACCGACGGCCTTGATGTATCTCATGGCCCTCTCCTCGCACTCCTCTTTGGGAACCTTGGCGATTTCCATCCCGAATTTGACGTTCTGCTTGACGGTCCTCCAAGGGAACAGCGCGAAGTCCTGGAACACCATTCCGCGGTCCGAACCGGGTGCGTTGCATTCCTTGTCACCGATCATGACCTTTCCGCTGGTGGGCTGCAGGAGTCCTGCGATGCAGCGGAGGACCGTGGTCTTTCCGCATCCCGATGGGCCGACTATGGAGACGAGTTCCCCTTTTTTCACGTCGAGCGTGAAATCGTCGACCGCGACGGTCTCGCTGTCGTCTGTGACATAGACGACGCGGAGTTTGTCGATGGTCATCAGGGTCTCGCCTTCCTTGATATCTTTATAGAGCTCGTCCGTACGGTCCGCACGGATGCGTTCTTCGGTCTGCTTTTCGCCTTCGACTTTGATCTTGCTCTTTGACATCAGGCATCCATCCCCATTCTCTTAGAGACTCTCTTGGAAATGTATTCTGCCAGACCTGTGGTCAGCAGTCCAAGAACAGCGATTATGATGATTCCGGCGTAGGCCTGCGGGAACGCTCCGTACGTGATCATGTTCGCGACGTAGAAACCTATTCCTCCCAAAGGGGTGGCGTACAACTCCGCAGCGACGATACACATCCATCCGATTCCGAGACCGACCTTTATTCCGTTCATGAGGTAGGGGATTGTCGAAGGTATCAGGACCTTGAGGAAGATCTGCAGGTTGGATGCCCCCAGGGTCTTGGAGGCGTCTATGAGGACCCTGTCGATTTTCGATACACCGAATATGATGTTAGTGAGCAGGGGGAAGAATATTCCTATGAAGACCACGAAGGTCGCACCCTGAACATAGCCGAACAAGAGGATGAAAATCGGTGCCCAAGCGATAGGAGCGATAGGCCTGAGGACTTCGATCCAAGGGCTGACGAACTCCCTCAGGTACTTGAAGTTGCCCAGGAGGAGACCGAGAGGCAGCGCGATCACCAGGGCGAGCAGGAATCCTTTGATGTATTTGCTCAAACTGGATGAGACGTACGTATAGAGCGACAGGCCTGTGACGGAGTCGCCGTTGACTATTAGGTCGTATAGCGCTTCGAACGTTTCCATCGGTTCTGGAATCGCCGCGTTGTTAGCTAATTTGGAAACCGCCCACCATAAGCATACGAATACGATGAGCGAGACCACCGTTATCACTACTGTTCTAGCTAAACGATGGTATTTGTTGTGCTCGTCAAATTTAAAACTCATTCGGCCCACATCTCTACCGACATAATACGATAATAAAAAGGTTTTATAAGGAATGCCCGGGAGACCGGGCAGTTTTATCAGGATTCCTGAATAACTCTCTGGAACTGAGGCTCCCAGATGATTCCAGCGTTGATGGTGGGGTCTCCGGTGATGGTCTGGTAGTTGGCCAGGTTGGTGACCCAGTACAGGGTGTCGGACTCGATGCTGGTACCGACCATGTACTGCTTGATTTTCAGTCCCATTTCAGTTGCAAGGGTCAGGAGCTGGATGTGCTGGATGGAGGTAGTTCCGGGGGTTCCGTAGACGAGTCCTCCCCAAGCCTTCGCGTTCGCCGAGGATACGGTGTATTCGTCTCCGTCGACGCTGAAGAACGCGGTTCCGTTCCTCTTGAGGACAGACGCGTTGGGGTCGTCTAGAACGTTGCTGTTGATGTAGATTCCGGATCCTTCGCTGTTGACGCGAGCGACGAGCTGGAATGCCTTGGAAGTGTCTTGGATGGCCTCGGAGTCTATGTATCCGAAGTTGATCATGTTGATGGTCGCTGGAGGGGCTCCAAGGAATCCGAGCTGAGCGTCTCCGTTGATTAGAGAGGTCGCGATTCCGCCTCCGTTGGTGGCGTTGGATATCTGAACAGTCACTCCGTAATCGTTGAAGGTTCCCTTCTCGATTCCGACATGGACGGCAATCTGGTGGATGTCACCGCTGATCACGGCGACCTTCACGGTGGCTGTTCCGTCCTTGAGGCTGTCCTTGTTGGTTATCGCGTTTTTCATGTAGGTGGCATCGACGAAGTTGTTGGCGAATGCCTCCGCATCGGTCACTTCCTTCTGGAGCGCTTTCACATCGGAGAGTCCGCCGACAAGAGACTGGATATCCTTGTTAAGGTCGGACAGGTTCCCATCGTTTCCATCCGCGTAGAGGTATGCGATGTTGGAAAGGGCATCCTTGACTTCCTGCTCCGTGAGTCCGGGGACCTTTGTCTTGCTGAAATTGACGAGCCATTTGTAGTCCTCTGAAGATGTGTCGTTCAGCGCGCTCTGGACGAACTGCACAGCGTCGTGGTAGCCTGCGAGGAATTTCTCGGCATCGGCGGTGTTGTTCTGGAGATAGCCGTAGTTGGCCGCGATTACGCAGCATGTATGATCGGGGAAGAAGTTGTTGGTCAGACCCAGGCTGATGTAGTCCGACTTCCCGTCATCCTTGTTGCCGTTGTCGTTGTTGAGCACCACGTATGCCGCTACAGCTGCGACGGCTACGATGGCGACCAACAGGACAGCGATGATTTTTTTGTCCATGGTGAGTCCACCTGAGAGGACTATTTTTCCAGCGGTATATTATATCGATGTCTAATCTTTATACAAATAGGATAATATCCAATCTCGTGAGTACAAACATACTTTAAATAGAACACAACAGTCCAGACGTATAGCCAGACAGCTCACGGGGATAGAGGAGGGGCTTTCGCCCCGGGTTTGAAAATCAGATGTCTCTGAACAGGGTGGCGTATTGCATCTTCTTGGCGCCGAAGTACTCCTTGCAGTACTGCGCGGTCACCTCGGGAGGGAATTCCTTGCAGGAGAAGACGTCCACGAATGCCCTGTCGGTGTCTTCGGCGAAGTGGCCGGAAATGCAGGACGTCTCGATCAGCTGGATGAGGGAGTATCCCTGGACCTTGGGCTCCGCTCCGAAGCGTACCGCGATGGGCTCCCCGTACCTTTTCATTTTGATGTGATCCGCGAGGTCGATGGCGAACTGTTTGATGTACTCGCCGTCGCAGATCTTCTGGTGATCGCATTCTCCGAGATCGATTGCGATGTGGAGTCCCCACTGCTTCTCGTCGTTGTATTTTGAGATGGACTCCTCGTCGGAGAGGAGTTTCCCTGCGTATTGACTCATGCTGTACATCGTAACCACGTGAGGCTATGGTTGCCTCAAAATTGATTATTCGCTTTCTGTATTTGAAACGATGCCTCGGTGAAAGGGAGGTTTGTCTCTGTAGAGACAACAGGGGGCCCGGTTTATCTCTCACGGGTCATTTTTCCTGTCGAGGATTTTTACAGCCGGAAAGAACAAAATACGCACAGGCCCATTTTGTCCCATGTCCGAATCCAAGGTTTACTTCACCGATATGCGCTGCAAGCTCGGGGAGAGCCTCCTTGTTAAGCTCGACCGCCTCGTACGCGCAGCAGGCATAGATTCCATCGACATGGAGAAGAAGTTCGTCGCGATCAAGATGCACTTCGGAGAGCTCGGCAACCTCGCGTTCCTCAGGCCCAACTATGCGAAGGTGATCGCAGATATCGTGAAGGAGAAAGGCGGGATGCCATATCTGACCGATTGCAACACCATGTATCCCGGGTCAAGGAAGAACGCCTTGGAGCATCTGAACTGCGCCAACCTCAACGGCTTCAATCCTACTACCACCGGGTGCCAGATCATCATAGGCGACGGGCTCAGAGGAACCGATGACGTGGAGATCCCCATCGACGGCAAGTATGTCAAGACCGCCAAGATCGGCCGCGCCATCGCTGACTGCGACGTTCTGATCACGCTCAGCCATTTCAAGGGCCACGAGGTCACCGGGGTAGGAGGGGCTATCAAGAATCTCGCCATGGGATGCGCCTCCCGTCGCGGGAAGATGGAAATGCACAGCAATGGGAAGGTGCATCTGGACGACGATAAGTGCATCGGATGCGGCAAGTGCGTGAAGGCATGTGCACAGGAAGCCATCTCCGTTGTAGACAGGAAGGCCTCCGTGGACGAGAGCAAGTGCGTCGGATGCGGAAGATGCATAGGCATGTGCACCAGCGATGCCCTGTTCGCCGCATACGACGAGGACGGGAGCATTGTCAATTGCAAGATGGTCGAGTATGCGGCAGCCGTCGTCAAGGACAGGCCCTGCTTCCACATCTCCATAATATGCGATGTCTCGCCGTACTGCGACTGCTATGGCGGAAACGACCTCCCGATCGTTCCTAACGTGGGGATGCTGGCGTCGTTCGACCCCTACGCTCTTGACAGGGCCTGCATAGACCTGGTCCAGAAGCAGCCTATGATTCCTGGAAGCAGGCTGTTCGAGAACTCCCACGGCGTGAAGCCCGGGGACGTGTTCGGATGCAACCAGCCCGGAACGAGGTGGCAGGCCCACTTCGAGCACACCGTAGAGATGGGGTTCGGGGACGGGAGCTACGAGCTTATCAATGTGAATTAATCTTAAAAACGATATAATCCCCCAGCATAACATCAGGCATGTCGCCCCCTAGAGTCTACTTTACCGACATGCGCTGCGAGCCGGGGGACAGCCCTCCCTCCAAGCTCGGCAGGCTGATCCGCGCCGCCGGTATCGACTCCATAGACATGGAGAAGAAGTTCGTCGCGATCAAGATGCACTTTGGAGAATACGGGAATCTCGCGTTTCTGAGACCCAACTATGCCAGAGTGGTGGCGGACATCGTGAAGGAGAAAGGGGGCATGCCCTACCTGACCGACTGCAACACCCTTTACGTGGGAAGCAGGAGGAACGCCCTGGACCATCTGGAATGCGCCTCGAGGAACGGATTCGACCCCACCACCACGGGATGCCAGATCATCATAGGGGACGGCCTCAAGGGAATGGACGACGTGGAGATCCCCATCGACGGAGATCTCGTGAAGACGGCCAAGATAGGTCGCGCGATAGCCGATTGCGACGTTCTGATAACGCTAACTCACTTCAAAGGCCACGCCACCGCCAGCATCGGAGGCACGATCAAGAACCTGGCCATGGGATGTGCCTCCCGCCGCGGGAAGAAGGAGCTGCACATAGATGGCGTCCCAGAGGTGGATGCGGAGAAGTGCATCGGATGCGGCAGGTGCGTCGGAGCATGCGGGGAGGACGCCGTCACGGTCATAGACGGGAAAGCCGTCATCGACACGACGATCTGCGTAGGATGCAGGAGATGCATCGGCGGGTGTCCGAAGAAGGCCCTTTGCTCGGTCAAGGACAGGGATGGAAGGCTGGTCGACGGCAAGATGGTGGAGTACGCCGCGGCCATAACCAGGGACAGGCCCTGTTTCCATGTCTCCATCATCTGCGATGTTTCTCCGTTCTGCGACTGCGCCGCGTGGAACGACATCCCCATAGTTCCCAACGTGGGGATGCTGGCTTCGTTCGATCCAGTCGCTCTCGACAAGGCATGCATCGATCTTGTACAGAAGCAGCCTATAATTCCAGGAAGCAGAGTGTATATAAGCAGCGGCGGAATGAAGCCGGACGACGTATTCGGATGCAACCAGCCTGGTACCCGGTGGCAGAATCATTTCGAGCATGCCGCGAAGATGGGAATGGGGGACGGGAGCTACGAGCTTGTGGAAGTGAAATGATTTGATGGCAGATTTGCTCGAGACAGTGATGTTGCTCTGTTTCATGGCCGCTTGGCCTATGTCGACTGTCAAGCTGTGGAAATCGAAGACCACAAAAGGCACCAGCTTGGCATTCATGATCGTGATCGAGATCGGATATGTGTGCGGAATGGCCAGCAAGCTCGCTGCGGACAATGTGACGTACGTCCTTGCGTTCTATTCCCTAAACTTCGTCATCGTTAT
Organism: Thermoplasmata archaeon; assembly: GCA_015063165.1. Taxonomy (GTDB): domain Archaea; phylum Thermoplasmatota; class Thermoplasmata; order Methanomassiliicoccales; family Methanomethylophilaceae; genus Methanoprimaticola. The sequence continues at coordinate 33,674 of SUSZ01000011.1, read as the reverse complement.
GGCCAACATCATCATCTACTTCAGGAACTTGAAATACGATACATTAGCAGAAAAAGAATAATCGATATTCGAAAATGAATAAAAAGCATCCGAAAACGGATGTTTCTTTAAATATTAGGAATAATTGAATGGTCGGATGATCGGCAACCCGACGAGTCCCGACCATTTCCGCAAACTCAGGAACCGCGCCATGGCGGTGTTCGCCGTCATGGTCGGAGCGTATTTCTTCGTCTATTTCCAGCGGATGTCCGTCGGAGTCGTCGGCTACGACATGGTCGAGGACCTCGGCGGCTCCATCGGGATCCTCAGCACAGCCTATTACTGGACATACGCCGCGATGCAGATCCCTAGCGGGATGATGGCGGACAGGTTCGGGCCGAGGATCTCCGGTACGATATTCCTCCTGCTGGCTTCCGTCGGATCGTTCATGACCTTCGTGGGAACGGCGTTCTGGATGGCCGTCGTCGGAAAGGTCCTGATTGCCGCTGGAATGGCCGTCGTCTACATCCCGCTAGTGAAGCTGGTGTCGGTGTGGTTTCCCCGGCAGGATTTCGCCGTCCTGAACGGGATCACCATAGCTGTGGGGAACATTGGGGCGGTGGCCGCTGCCGGTCCATTGTCGATGCTCTCCGAAGCTGTCGGATGGAGGAACGTGTTCCTGGTGCTTGGCGTCGTCACCGCGCTGTTCGCTCTGCTGTGCTTCGTCGTGGTCAGGGACCATCCCAAGCAGGCCGGATTGCCATCCAGGGAACAGGCCGACGCCGCGATAGGCCAAGCAAGGTCCGACGATGCCTCCGATGCGAGGATGCCCGTCATTGAGGGCCTTAAGACCGTCCTCTCGGGCGGAAGGAAGTTCTGGAACTGCGCGCTGGCCTATTTCCTGGTGTACGGGACCATCAGTGTGTTCCAGGGGACCTGGGCGGTCAGGTATTTCGACAGCGTCTACGGGTTCGCCCTGTCCTCCGCCTGGATGGTCACGATGATAGGCATCGGGAAGATCGTCAGCACGGTAATCGTCGGCGCCGTAGTGAGCAGGGGGTACGTCACATCGAAGAAGCGTCTGATGACCTTCGGAACTGCCTGTTTCAGCGCGGTATGGGCAGTCGTCTTCCTGTTCGCCGGGCAGATAGACGAATACTGGCTCTGGTTCGCCGTCAGCGCTGCGTTCGGATTCTTCGGCGGGTTCATGTCCTTGTCCTTCGCTCAGGTGAAGGAGTGGTACCCGATCGCCATCGCGGGGACCTCCGTCTCGGCGATGAACATATTCCTGTTCCTGGGAGCCAGCGTGTCGACGACGATATCCGCTGCGATTATCGGGACGGACTACGCTCTGTCATCGTTCTCTCTGCTCTGGGGGATCATGCTCGCTTTCGCGGTCATGGCGACGGTTCTCGTTTCCACATCGGTTGAAAGGACGTCTGCGAGTCATTAAGAACAGGTGGATTAACGCTGTTATTGGATAAAACAACCAACGTCCGTCATCCGATTCATTTTCATATTTAATACTAATCTCTAAAACCATGCTATTTCTTGTTCGCAGGAATGTGCCAGCGTCTTTTGTTAGGGCTTATTTAAGTTCGGTCTTTTACAAACATAACATTTTTTAATTCACAGCAATGTAGCCCGCCCGATGGAAACCTTAGAGCAGTTGATTTCCAAGGCCGAGGCAGGGGACGTGCAGTCCTGCTTCGAGCTAGGACAGAGGTATGCGCTCGGTGAGGGCACCGAGGCTGATGAGAAAGCAGCATTCGGTTGGTACCTTCGCGCAGCCAAGGGGGGTAACCTCAAGGCTCAGGACGCTGTCGGAGTCTGCTATGCCAACGGCATAACGGTGGACGCTGACTGCAAGGAAGCCGGCATGTGGTACTTCCGCGCGCTCATGAAGGGAGACCCTCAGGCTCTCCGCACTCTGTCCCACTACTACGAAACGCACGAAACACCGGCCGACGGTGCCATTCTCGAATATTTCCGCAGCGCGTCCGAGAACGAGGACGATGCAGATGCCGCGTACACGCTCGGCAGGCTGTATGAGCTGGGTGTCGGCACCTCTTTCGATCCGGAAAACGCATTTGCTTCGTACGTCAAGGCGTGCAAGAAGGGGCATAAGGAGGCCAGACTTGCTGTCGCGACCTGCATCCTCAATGGAACCGGCGTAGCCAGGGACCGCGAGAAGGGCGCATCCATGATCACGAAGCTCTGGGAGGACGGCTATCTCCCTGCGGGCATCGCGCTTGCTAAGTGCTACGAGTACGGCCTGGGCGTTGAACGCGATCACAAGAAAGTCTACTCGATCTACGACGAGATGGTCGATAAAGGATCCGTCGATGGAATGTATAACCTCGGAAGGTGCTACATGGACGGAATCGGCGTCTCCAAGGACGGCAACTATTCGTTCTCCTGGTTCACGGCTGCCGCCATGAGGGATTCGGTGGACGGAATCTACGGCCTAGCAAGATGCTACATGGGCGGCATAGGCGTGGACAAGAACAAGGACACCGGACTGAAGCTCCTGGAGACCGCCTCCAAGCTCGGACAGACCGATGCGATGATCATGCTCGGACAGCTCTACACCAAGGGCAAGCTGGTTCCCAAGAACCTCCCCATGTCTTCAGAGAACTTCAAAAGGGCCGCCGACCTCGGAGACGCGTACGCGCAGCTCACCACCGGCGACAACTACTCCAACGGAGTGGGATTCAAGAAGGACAGCAAGGCCGCGCTGAAGTACTACATTATGTCCGCTGCGCACGGCAACACCGTCGCATGCTACAACGTCGGAACCGCCTATGCGCTCGGAAACGGCGTCAAGAAGAACGAGGAGGCCTCCTTTGACTGGCTCAGCAGAGCGGCCGAGGACAACTACATGAAGGCCCAGTTCTCCGTCGCAGAGGCCTACTCCAAGGGAAGAGGGGCCAAGAAGGACCCCGAGAAGGCGTTCGAGATCCACAAGAACCTCGCCGAGAACGGATTCGGAAAGTCGCAGTACCACGTCGCGTACTCATACTTCGAGGGTATCGGCACCGAGAAGGACGACAAGAAGGCCTTCGAGTGGTTCAGCAAGGGCGCCCAGAACGGAAACGTCCTCTGCCAGTACTACACAGGATACTGCTACGCCAACGCAATCGGGACCAAGGCCGACGAGAAGAAGGCCATCGAGTGGTACACCCGTGCAGCCGAGCAGGGACACATCGTCTCCAGGCAGATCGTCGAGGACGTCACCGGAGAGAAGATCAAGCCCAAGCAGGACGACTCTCCCTTCGAGTCCTATCTCCGTGCTGCCAAGAACGGCGACGCCGACGCGATGTTCATCGTCGGGCGCTGCTATCTCGACGGAGTCGGAACCGAGAAGGACCCGACCGAGGCCAGGAAATGGTTCAACAAGGCGGCCGCCGAGGGCAACCAGGCTTCGAAGAGGGCTCTGAACCAGCTCAGAAGAGCCGAGCAGCAGAGAAAGTGAAAGTAAATGGGGGAGGCGACTCCCCCTCATTTTTTTCAGAAGATATACACCATCGCGAATGCGGCGACGGCGAGGGCGAGGATCGCTACAAGAGGCATCTTGTTGACGAGCCTGTCCTGGGTGGAGATTCCTTTGTCCATGGGCGATTAACACAGTACCATTATATCAAGTGTTTTGTCAGGGATGACGATTCTTCAGAAACGCGTCCTGCTTAAGCTGCCGATACAGCGATAGCGTCCAGATTATGTCGACAGTTTTGTATATAAGGTACGATTTTTCGACTGGTCGTGATGAAGATGTGTAGAGTAAAGGTACTTTTCGTATGCTATGGCAATATATGCCGTAGCCCCATGGCGGAGTACGTGTTCAGGGACATGGTGGAGAAGGAAGGCCTCTCCGACAGGATAGCATGCGCTTCGTGCGCCACCAGCGCGGAGCATCTGGGGGATCCGGCCGACAGCAGGACTGCGGCTGTCTTGGAGAAGCGCGGGATCTCCTGCAAAGACAAGAGAGCCAGGAGGATCACCCGCGGGGACTTCTCCGAATACAACTACATAATCGGGATGGACCGCTACAACCTTGAGTACATCCGCACCTTGAGTCCGGGCGACGGATTCTCCGAGACTGCCCTCCTGATGTCCTACGTGGGCGGAGGGGACGTGGCCGACCCCTGGTACACCGGGGACTTCGAACGCACGTACAGGGACGTCTACAGAGGCTGCGAGGCTCTCCTGAAACGCATAAGGGAGAAGGAAGGCCTATGACGCTCATCCGCGTGTTCATATCGATCCCGGTGCCCGACACCGCCCCTCTCAAGGGAATCATCGGAGACATCAAGGGCATGGACGGGGTCAGGCCCTCACCTGAGAACCAGATGCATCTGACTATGAAGTTCATCGGCGACGTGGACGACCGCAAGGTACCTAGAATCGCTGAAGCCGTCAGAAAGGCTGTGGAGGGCATTTCCCCGTTCGAAATCTCTCTGGAGGACGCTGGAGCCTTCCCAAACGCCCGTGACGCTCGCGTCGTGTGGGTGGGAGCGAAGCCTGCCGACACTCTCAAGAGGATCGCCGACGGGATAGGCGACAACCTCGCTGGCATCAAGTTCGACGACAAGCCCTTCAAGAGTCACATGACCGTGGGGAGGTGTTCCTACAAGAAGGACGTCTCCATCCTCGTCTCCAAGTACAAGGACGTGGAGTTCACCCGCTTCGAGTGCAGGGAGGTGCTGGTCATGCGCAGCGAGCTGGGTCCGAAAGGGGCTACACATACCGTTCTGGAAAGGGTTCTGCTCCAGTAACGTGCCCGCACCGTCCTCGTTTTATATCGTTACAAGGAGAAATCTCCTCCGAGCGATATGAAACTCAACAAGCTCACTACGGATAGGAAAGGAAGTGTAGAGGGATTGCCGCTCCAGCTCATGATCATGATGATCGTGGCTGTTGCGGCGATCGGAATACTCAGCGGATGGATGGCCAGCATAGAAACTCCCCATTCCATCTCTGATGTCGAGGTAATCGAAGCGGAAGGCCTCGCCGACCCCGACGGAAAAATCGAACCCGTCACCGTTCTCGTCAGGGACCAGGACGGAAACCCCCTCGAGGGCGCAAAGGTCTACCTCAGCGGTCTCGGAGTCAGGACCTCTGACGGCGGAATCGCCATCGGATACACCGGAGAGGACGGAACCGCAACCATCGACGATCTCGTGGTCACTCCGCCCAGAGGAGCCTTCGGAACCATCACCGTCAACGTTATGAAGACCGGATACGGCGAGCACTGCAGCACCGAGTTCGCCGTCATCAACTACACCTGAAGAAGGCCGGCCATGATAGGAATGCCGCTGAAGCTGATGGTGTCATTCCTGTTGATCGGCCTGATGCTGCCGACTATAGTCGGTATGGTGTCTGTGGTGGAGGAGCAGTCCTCTAACGCAGACACCTATTCCGACTGTTCGGCTGTGGAGGACTGCATATACAGGGTGTTCCGCTCCGGTTCAGGATCGCTGGAGACGGTGCATGTCGACCTCGGACCAAAAGAGACTATAGTCTTAGGAGGCACCGGAGTTGATGCGCACTCGATCCGTCTGTACGTGAACGAGGAGCTGAAGAAGACCGTGTATCTGAACAAGGCTCCGGTAATGCTTTCGGAAGAGGTTTCCGAGATAGTCGGCAGCGTCGATGTCACATTCGGATGCGTGATCGAGGACCGCAAGCTCGTGGTGGGGGTGGTGAACTGATAGAATTTACCCTCTCCAGGGTGGTGCTGTGCGTTTGCGGCGCGGTCCTCCTGGTCACCGTCGCCGGGATAATGGGCCAATTTCAGGAACATGCCGAATCGGGTATGGAGGACGACCTCGTCGAAGACATCGCCGAGATGCTGGACGTTTTCGAGGGCTCCGATCTGGACAGCATGACGCTGGACGGCGCTCTGATACTGCCGTCCTCCAAGCACGTTCTAAAAGTAAGTAGCAATATAGTCTTACTCGAGAAGGACGAGATAGTCTGCACCGCAATGACAAGATGCGGGGCGGAGTTCGAGCTCTGGTACGGCGGGACTGTGACCATCACGAAGCGATGTCAGTCCCCGAATACCTCTGCTATATGGCGCAGGGTGTCCGTGAATATGTCTATCTCCTCGGCGTTGTTGTAGAGGTAGGTGGATGCCCTGGCGCTCCCGTCTATGCCGTGCGACACGTAGTACGGGTGGGCGCAGTGCATCCCGGAACGGATCATGACGCCGGCCATGCTGTCGGTCATCATGGCGATGTCATGGGAGCCAAGGCCGTCTATGTTGAACGAGAACACGCTTCCGCGCCTGCGCGGTTCCGTCGGTCCTACCGGATGTAGGTTCTTCACGTCCTCCAGGTTCTTCATCATCCTCTCGATGAGCTCGGCGTCCCATCTCTCGATCTCGTCCATCCCTACGGCCTTGAGATAGTCCAGAGCGGCCTTGGTGCCGATGATGCCAGCGTAGTTGTGGAGCCCGGCCTCGAACCTGTCAGGGACAGGCGCGAGCGTGGAGCTGTCGTAGGATGCGAGCCCTACGGTTCCTCCGCCCAGGGTGAGCGGCGTCATGCGCTCAAGGACCTCATTCTTTCCGTACAGGACGCCCATGCCGGTGGGCCCGAGCATCTTGTGTATGGAGAGCGAATAGAGGTCCGCATCGATTTTCTTGAGGTCGACCTTCATGTGAGGGGCTGCCTGCGCTCCGTCGATGACCACGGTTGCGCCGTAGTCGTGGGCTATCTCGGTGACGGCTCTGACAGGAACGGAGCATCCGGTGACGTTGCTGCAATGCTGGACGGCGACTACCTTCACGTCGCGGCCCATGCATTTCTGGAAGGATTCCAGGTCGAACTCCCCGTCGGTCCTGGAGCGGGAGATCCTCCTCTTGATGCCGACGTTCTTCTCCAGAGAGAGCCAGGGCAGGTGGTTGGAGTTGTGCTCGGAATCCGTGGTGACGACGACGTCCCCCTTCTTGAGCCCGAGGCCGAATGCGGCCATATTGAGGCCTTCGGTGCAGTTCTTTGTGAAGATGTAGCAGGAAGGGTCCTTGGTGCCGAAGAATCCAGCAAGGCTATCGCGGGTCTCGTCCATCGCGATGGAGACCTTGGACGCCATGGAGTGGACGCTGCGCCCGCCGCAGGCCGGATAGCTCTCGTAGTACTCGTTCATGGCCGAGATCACCGAGTCCGGTCTGAGGGACTGGCATGCGCTGTCGAGATAGATGCCGAGCCCTTTTCTGATCGTCGGGAAGTCCTGCCTCACCTTCTCCGAATCCATACTCCTCCCCATGTTGTGAGGTTTAATAAGGTTGTCATAGGAAAAGCTGGCACGCCAGTTATATCTAACACAACTCCATGGGGAATGCATGGTTTCATTGAAAGCGAAGGTCGGCGCTATGACCTTTGACAAGCCCGGAATGGTGGCTTCGGGGATAATGGACGAGACCGGGCCGTCCATGGTCCGCATGCTGGATTGCGGCGCAGGAGCCGTCGTCAGCAAGTCTGTCGGCCTGGAGCCGAATGCGGGACATGCCAATCCCTGTTTCATGGAGACCGAAGGCGGCATGGTCAACGCTATGGGCCTCCCTAATCCCGGGATAGAGCTCTTCGAGGAGGAGATGAAGGTCGCCGTTCCCCACGGGAGGATCGTCGGCTCCATCTACGGAGCCGGTCCTGACGACTTCAGGACGCTGGCCGGGAAGATGGAGGACTACGGCGCATGCACAGTCGAGCTCAATCTGTCCTGCCCCCACGCGAAGGGCTACGGGATGGAGGTCGGCACGGACCCGGCTATGGTGAAGGCCATCGTATCCGCAGTCAAATCGGCCGTGAGCATCCCTGTATGGGCAAAGCTCACTCCGAACACCCACATACTGCCGGACATCGGAAGGGCGGTCCAGGACGCTGGAGGGGACGCTGTGGTGGCCATAAACACGCTCAAGGCCATGGTCATCTCCCCCGAGTTCGCCAGGCCCATCCTGAGCAACAAGTTCGGAGGGCTGTCCGGAAAGGCCCTCAAGCCGGTCGGGGTGAGAGCGGTATACGACCTCAGGACCGTTCTCGACATCCCGATAGTGGGGGTCGGAGGCATATCCACCTGGAAGGACGCCGCCGAATACATCATGGCCGGAGCCTCGGCGTTCCAGATTGGAAGCGCCGTCCTCACAGAAGGCCCTGGAGTCTTCGACACGATTAATTGCGGCCTCGAGAGGTTCATGGAAGAGTATGGATACGGTTCCATCAGCGATATGGAGGGTGCCGCACATGAGTGAAGCAGTCGTTCTCGTCGAGAACATCATCGAAGAAGCGTATGACACCAAGACCTTCGTCTTTGGATGGGACGAGGATGTCAAGCCTGGACAGTTCGTCATGGTCTGGGTTCCCGGTATGGACGAGATCCCCATGTCCGTCTCCGGAATCAACGCCAGGACCAAGAGCATCACTGTAAAGGCCATTGGAGAGGCCACGAAGAAGATCCACGAGCTGAAGGTAGGGGACCGCATGAGGATAAGAGGCCCGTACGGCAACGGATTCGACCTCTCCCGCGGCGAGATGCTGATCATCGGCGGAGGAGTCGGTACTGCGGCCGTCATGCCTGCGATCGTGCAGAGCGGAGCTGATGCGATCATCGCGGCCCGTTCCAAGGACGACGTGATCATGGACGACCTTGCTTCCAGGTACTCCAAGGATCTTCGCATCGCCACCGATGATGGGAGCAGAGGATTCCACGGGAACGCCGTCCAGCTGATGAAGGAGATGGTCGCCGAGAAGAAGTACGACTGTGTACTGGCCTGCGGACCGGAGGTCATGTTGTACTTCACCTACAAGGCGTGCCAGGAGCTCGGCCTGAAGTGCCAGCTGTCCATGGAGCGCTATATGAAGTGCGGAGCAGGGATCTGCGGATGCTGCGTCATGGATGACATGCGCGTGTGCAAGGACGGACCTGTCTTCGACGAGACCCAGATTCCCAAGCTTACGGAGTTCTGGACGTCAAAAAGGGACCCCTGCGGACGTCTTGTGAAGCTCAGATGAAGCCTTCGGGCGTTCGTCGTCTCGAGAAGAGGTCGTTGATGGCCTCCACCACCTCGGGAACGGTGGCGCCCCAAGGCACTTTGGCCGTGTTCCCCTCGATCACGTGGCCGTTCTTGATCTTGCAGCATTTGACGATTGACTTCACGTTCGGATCGATGAAATCCGCAGGACAGACGTTTATGAACGGCACGTCACGGTGATAGAGGGAATCGAATATCCTTTTGGAAAGGTGGCAGCCTATCAGCGTAATCTCCTTGTCTATTTTCGGGGCATCGTCCAGGAAGAGGAACGGCTTGTCCGCCTTCAGACCGGACACTCTGCAGGGAAACATGACGGCCTCCGTCTCCACCTGGGGGACGCAGTCGGCCATGTCTATTATCCTCTCCTCCTTGACGATTGGATGGTCCACGAAGCCCGAGGAAAGGGCCATATCGACCAGGACACCGAGCTTGGCGGGGGACGGCGGGACGTTGTCCACGACCATCAGCCTCTCCGGCTTCATGCCTTTGATGAAGTTGATGTGGGAGAACATGCCGCGCATGACGACGGTCTTCCCGGGAAACTTGGACTGCAGCTCGGCGAGAGAAGGGGTATTGAGGACGTCGAGGTTCGGGTCCTCGTAGAATACGGTGTCCTCTGGAAGGGAGACTATCTCGAAGGACTCCAGCTCTCTGAAGAGCTCCGTTCCGGCGCGTTTATGCAGCTTTACCACGGCAAGGTCGTTTCCGTTCCTTAGAACCAGGAACTCCGTGCGGACATAGGCTTTCCACCCTTCCATTAGGGATTCGATGGATTCTTCGGTGAGTGGGATGTCCACATCGCGTAGGGACACGTCCTTGCAGTGCATAATGGTGAATCCGCAGCATGGATATAAGAAAATCACCCGATGTCCAGATGTGGGAATATTTTTATATCGTCGCTGTATTTGAGCAGACGCTGTCGGGATAACACAGAGGCTATGTGGCGGACTGCAGATCCGCATACGGGGGTTCGATTCCCTCTCCCGACCTCCATACTTTCCATTCAACTTTTCGATGATTTTAACATTTTTTGTTTCAACTTATATACAGATAGAAACCTTTATAAATGCTATATAAATAGCCCAACTCGGTGTTATATTGGCTAAGAAAAATATCGAGAACGTTGTCGCCTCAACCTACCTGGGCCAGGAGCTCGATCTCAACAAGATTCAGAGCGCTCTCGTCGGAGCGGAATACAACCCTCAGCAGTTCCCCGGACTCGTCTACAGGCTTCAGGAGCCCAAGACTGCGACCCTGATCTTCAGAAGCGGCAAGGTTGTCTGCACCGGTGCCAAGTGCCGTGAGGACGTCAAGGTAGCTATCAGTAAGGTGGCGAAGGATCTCGAGCTGGCCGACATCAAGATCACCATCGAGCCCAAGATAGAGGTTCAGAACATCGTTGCCTCCTCCGATCTGGAGCAGGAGATCAACCTCAACACTGTCGCCATCACTCTGGGACTCGAGAGGGTCGAGTACGAGCCCGAGCAGTTCCCTGGACTCGTCTACAGGCTCGACGACCCCAAGGTTGTCGTCCTCCTGTTCGGATCCGGCAAGATGGTCTGCACCGGCGCGAAGGTCCCCGAAGACGTCGACCGCGCCGTCGACAAGATCGCCAACGAGCTCAGAGAAGCCGGACTGATGTCCTGACCCTCGGATCATAAGCCTCGCAGGCTCATGGAACTTATTCCAGGTCTGCAGGCGACCATACCTACAGTTTTACACCATCGTCGGGACAGGCGGATCGCATCCAGAATCCGTCTGTTCCTTCACTTTCTGATTTTTTTTATACCGTCTTTCCCTGAGATTTCTGTCAGGAATCGATGTAGAAAAGGTGCTGGGGGAGTCCCCCAGCTAAAAGGTTATGCAGGTCAGGACGACCAGTACACTCCGTTATCGTCCAGAGTGTAGCTGTTCGAAGTCGACGTGCTTATGGTGGGTGTGCTGGAGTACAGCGCGAAGAGATACGCGTTGTTTATGGATACGGGCATCTTCACGACAAGGGTCTCCGCAGAGCCGTACTTCACGGTGACGTAGGTCGAGGAGGACAGGCTGCCGGTCATGGCCTTGTAGGAACCGCCGCTGACGTTTGTCATCTCCTGGGTCATTCCCTGGGGACAGGTCGCGAACAGGTATCCGCCGGTGAACTTGTAGGTGGCATCGGTGTCGATGGCGGAATTTCCAGAGCTGGTGGATATGACGACTATCTTTCCGCCGGTTATGGTGAGCCCGCCGGAAGATGTGCAGTTGGAGTCGATTCCGTCTCCGCCTGCAATCATATAGATGTATCCGCCGGAGATCTTTATGTATCCGTACATCTGGGTCACATAGCCTTTGTCCTCGTTGGAGGTGGTGGTTCCATTGATTCCATCATCGCTGGAGGTTATCGTCATGGTTCCTCCGTAGATGTTGATGGCACCTCCCTCGAGGCCTTCGTAGCTCTTCTCGATGGTGACGTTTCCGCCGGATATGGTGAGGGTTCCGTCAGCGTGGATACCGTCGTCGTTGCTGATCAGAGTCAGGTCTCCTCCGGATATGGTGATGTTTCCGGTTCCGTATCCGTAGGAGTCCGTGGTGCTGGCTTCTATCGCTTCGTCGTGATTGGCGTGGAGCGCGTCGTCCCCGGCAGAGACAGCGATGGTTCCGCTGCTGATGATGATGGCGTTGGCAGCCTTGATTCCCTTCGCGGAGTATGAGGTCTTGTTGGTATTGCCTTCATGCATCCCTCTCATTCCAGGACCGAAGCTGCTGGAGCTCGAGGTGGAGTAGGATCCGAGGGATATGCTGATGGTGGAGGAGCCGGAGCTGCTCAGGACCAGCATGTCCTTGGTGGAGCTCAGGGTGCACTTGTCGGAGCAGTACTTGTATCCGGAAGCGGCTTCGGAGGAGGGGGTTCCGCTATAGATATACAGCTTCACGCTGGTCGCGTCAGATGGCTTGTCCAGGGTGAGGTAGTAGTAGGTGCTGCTGAACCCGAATCCGCCGCTGGAGGCGGCCTTCAGATAGGATGCCTTGATCCAGTCGGTGGACGAACCGTCGGAGAACTGGGCGTAATAGGTGTAGGAGCTGCTGTAGAGGCTGTGAGGCACCTTGAGATAGAGGTCCTCGGAGGTGCTGTAGACGCTTTCGGCTCCGCTGTAGTAGGCGTCGGTGTAGATCTTGAGGGTCACCGAGTTGCTCTCGGTCTCTTCGATCACGACATCGTAGGCAGCGTCTATGCCGTCGCATGCGGCGTATATGGTCACAACGGAATCTCCGTCGTTGGAGTTGATGGTGACGATTCCCCTTTGGGTGGAGTCGCCGTCGCTGTCGGTCTTGGTGTCGGAATCGGTGGTCTTGATTCCGTCTCCCTGTTTGGAGTACAGGGTGATGGTTCCAGAGGAGATGGTGACGCTGTCGTTGCCCTTGAGGGCGTTGTCGATACAGGTGACCTTCAGGGTCAGGTTTTTCACATCGAGGTCGTTCTTGGAGTGGATTCCGTTGTTGCTCTCGGAAGTCACGGTAAGGGTTCCCTTGCCTTTTAGCTGGAGGTCCACCTTGGAGTGAATCGCAGCGGAATAGACGCCGTCCTCGTCGGAGTCGACGGCAGAACGAGAATCAGTAACGGTGTTCGTGGTTCCCTTGGTAGCGGATATGTCGACGTTGTTTCCGGAAAGAATCACTATAGGCGATTCGTACGCGCTCTTGATGTCAACTCCGCCGAGGTTCAGGGTGAAGTTACAGGTCTCGGACTCATCGACATCGATGACGATGTTTCCGATGAGGTCTCCGACTATAGTGTACTCGGTGTTCTCGGTTATGGTTCCGAAGGTGACGGTGTATTCTCCGGTGGAGGGGTTCTTGGTGTAAGTGACGATGTCTGCGGTTCCGGACTCGCAGGTGACGGTCAGTCCGTCTATGGAGGTGGTGCTCGAAGAGGGGCTGCTGCTGACGGTGACCTTGCATGTCGCGGAGTAGCTTCCGGAGGTTGCTGTGATCGTAGCGGTTCCGGCTGCCACTGCGGTGACAACGCCGGAGCTGGAGACGGTCGCTATGGAGGTGTTGGAGGACTCCCAGGTGACGGACTGGGTGGAGCTGGTGGGCTTCACAGTAGCAGTCATGGTGGCGGTCTCGTCGGTCTCTATGGACAGCGTGGAGCTGCTGAGGGTTATTGACGTTGTCTTGACCTCGGAAGTGGAGACGATGACGGTGCATGTTCCGCTGACGAATCCCGAAGTTGCGGTTATCGTCGCGGTTCCAGCTGCCACTGCGGTGACGACGCCGGAGCTGGAGACGGTCGCGACAAAAGTGTTGGAGGACTTCCAGGTGACGCTCTGGTCCGCGGTGGAAGGCAGGACGGTAGCGGTCAGCGTAGTGGTGCCCCCGACGGCAAGAGCGACGGAGGAGGTGTCCACTGTCACGGAGGTGGCCGTAGGGGTGGTCACGGTGACCTTGCATGTCGCGGAGTAGCTTCCGGAGGTTGCTGTGATCGTAGCGGTTCCGGCTGCCACTGCGGTGACAACGCCGGAACTAACGGTGGCGACCGAGGTGTCGGACGATTTCCAGATCAGACTGTCGGCGGTGTCGCTGGGCTTCACGGTCGCTGTAAGGGTGGAGGTGTCTCCCACTGCCAGAGACAGCGAGGTGCTGCTCAGGGATATGTATGTGGTAGGCACACTCGAGCCGGTCACCGTTACTTTGCATGTAGCCTTGCTGGAATCGGCTATGGCCGTTATGGTCGCGGTTCCAGCCGCCACCGCGGTGACCTTTCCAGAGGAGTCGACGGTGGCTACTGATGTGTTGGATGAGGACCAGCTCACGGTTCCGCTCCAGCTGCTGGGGGTGACCGTGGCGGTCAGCGATCTGGTATCGCCTGTTTCCAACGATATGCTGGACGTATCGAGGGTGACGGATGTGTCATCGCTGTTGTTGTTCCCTGTGAATCCATAGATGGCAACTGCGCCTATCAGGGCTATTGCGGCGATTATGGCTATCAGGGCTATCGTTCTGTTTGACATTCTAATACCTCATAGAGAAGCGCAGGATGGCCTGCGTCGTTTTGATTCAGATGTGTTCGGTTCAGCTCCAGTACACTCCGTTCTCGTCCAGAGCGTACGAGGTTTCGGTCGATGCTGCTAGGTTGGCCTCGTCGGATCCCAGGAAGAATGCCAGAGTCGATTCGGGCATCATGCCGTCAGGTGCTGTCGGGGCTCCCATCTGGTAGTTGTTCCCGTCAGACTGGTCTATTTCCTTCATGGGTTCGTTCATGTCTTTGGGTGGCGCTCCTGTGATTCCGTCGGGAATGGTGATGACGCAGACTGTCTTTCCGTCGACTGTCGCAGTAAGGTACGTTCTTGCGTCGGAATCCTGCAACGTGGTGCTGATGATCTCCACTGTTTCGGAGATCTTGCTCAGCTTCTCTTCGGCTTGTGTGGATTGGGCGCATGTTCCTACGAGGTACGAGCCTTCTAACGACAGTTCTCCTCCATAGGACAGGACGAATCCCTCGTTGCCCTTGCTGAACAGCACTATCTTTCCATCTGTCAGGGAGATGTCCTCTCCCGCCTTCATGGTCTCAGAACGGCTGAAAGCTGTCAGAGAAGTTCCAGAGATCTTAATGTCGCCATTCCGGGCCAGCATAGCTGATCCTTCTGCTCTGACCGTGACTTTGGCGCCGGAGATGGACAGGTCGTTGCCTGCGTTCAGGCCTATGGTGTGCGACTCACCCATATCGGGCATCCCAGGTCCGCCGTAGTCCGCAGGAACGAACTTTATCTCGGTACCCAGGGCGCATTGGGTGATTAGCAGGGAGGTGCGTCCGAAATCCTTCGGGATGGATGCGGATTTGGAGTAGTAGGACGAATCCTGTCCCTGAACCTGCGACGACGAGTATGCGTATATTTCGAAAGATTCGGTATTCTCGGGGATTTCTAACTCGTAGACGTATGACTTTGCCATCGCACGGTGCACCAATGTCGGGTCTCCGGAAGGGTTGACCCAGGTGGTTCCGCTGGCGGATTGCACCTTCAGGGAGAAGGTGAAGTTCAGGTTGGAGTATCCTATGTATACGTCAGTGCGTTCGGGACGCTTGGACATGTCCGAGGTCTGCACCTTGAGGTCCACGTCTCCATTGACATCGAGGTTGTTGGAGGCGTCTATCCCGATGGCGCAGGACAGCACTGTGGCGGATACGGGCTCCGAGGAGCCGTCTATGGTGACGTCAGCCCCGATCACCCCTGTTCCAGAGTGGGACATGGCGGTGAACGAATCTGCAGTTATGGTGACGTATTTGGCGGACACGACAGAATCCAGCTGGCTCTCTACGGAAACGTTCCCGGCATCGAGGGAGATATTTTCGGACGAGTATATCCCTCCGTTATGGGTGGATTCAACCCAAAGGATTCCATCTCCCGCTATCTCCATCTCTGAGCTGGAGACTATGGCGTATGTCGATTCGTGCTCCTTCCTGAAGTCGGATATCCTGTTCTCGGTGCCGTCGACGACGGTTATGGTGAGATCTCCGCAGGAGTTAGTCTTCAGAGGAGAGGCCTTAGAGCTCGATATGTTCATTCCGTTCAGCCTGAGCTCCAGGTCGTTGTCTTGGCAGTCCACGACTATGTTTCCTTTCAGAGTGCCTGAGAGCTCGTAGACCGAATCCTTAGAGAGTCCGTCGAATGTGACGGTGTACTCGTCGTTGGAGTTCTTGGCCAGCGTGTATGCTCCCGCAGTGCCGGAAACGTACGTCACCGTTAGCTCGTCTATGATTTCCACGTCGTCGTAGGTGACTTCGCTTTCGCTGCTGACGCTGAACGAGTAGGTCGCCCAGGCGCTGAACAGCGCAATTGCGCAAACGGCGGCGACGATGGCTATCTTCGCGTTTTTGGAGATCATTTGTCGCCTCCTGCCCCTACCACTGTAGCGGCTCCGGTGGGTATGCGGTAGAAGTCTTCTGGCAGCCTCTTGACTACCATCTGCTTGTAGGCATTGCCGTATTTGGTGAACGAGGACTTGTACAGCTGGTTCCCTGAAAGCACTGCGGTCAGCCAGGGAGGGTACCCGTAAAGGGTCTTGATCTCCATCAGCGTATATCCTTCGGGAAGGACAGAATGTCCCCCGACCTCCGATGTGAGGTCTATGTTATCCAGACGAGCGAGGATGTTGCTGTCTATGGTTATCCTCAGGTCGCTTCCGTCCTTGGCGTAGTACGCTTCGCGCTCGTACGTGAGCAGCATAGCCGGACGCAATCCGGGGTAGCGATAGCGCATGAAGTCTATCTCCTCGCCTATCTGGGTCTCCGGGGCCTTTCCATCCTCTTTGGTGAACCAGTCCATTGCTTCGCAGAGAGGCATCGTGAGACGCCTCTTGTACACGACCTTCTTGAACTTCTTCTTGAGTTCGACGAAGACGATGCTATCGTTCTCGGCCTTTCCGTAGCTCCTGAACCTAAGCTTCTCCTTGTAGAGGGGCTTGGATATGGAACGACGGGCCAGAAGGAAGTCGTCGGTGTCGAAATATATGTTCCTGATCGAGCTATGACCGTACTTGTCCAGCACCATATGCTCCGCTAGAGCATCATAGACCGCCTTGGTCTGTGCCTCATTCATCAGGTACTTCAGTTCGTACCTCTTGAACACGGTCTTTACTGCCATGGGATCACAGCCCGAACTTGGTGGTGTCCTCGCGGAGTATGGCGACCTCCAGGTTGCCGTTTCTCACGCGTATCTTGTCTATGAGCTCCTTCTGCTTGGAGGAGTCCTTCAGGACGGCCTTGTAGGTAAGCCTGAACATGCTTCCCATGTTGACGGACTTAACCTCTACGAGCTCGCAGGTGCTGGTGTACTCCTTCATGAGGGTGTCTATCTCGGAATTGTAGTCGAGGTCTTCGGGGACGGTGATCTTGACTATCTTGTTCTCGAACTCGTCCTTGGTTCCGCCGAATCCTATGGAGGTGCATGCCAGTATGACAAGGCAGAGTATTATGCCGAAGACGGCTGCGTACGCCAGGAATCCCATTCCTATGAGGAGTCCGACCGCCATCGAGAGGAATATGACGACGATCTCTTTCGCAGATCCGGGTGCGGAACGGAATCTCACGAGGCTGAACGCTCCAGCCACCGCTATTCCTGCTCCGATGTCTCCGCTGACCGCCATTATGACTACACACACTATGGCCGGCAGCAGAGCTATCGTCAATGCGAAGCTCGCGCTGTGTTTATTGCGGAACATGTATATTCCCGATATGATGAAACCCATTACCAGCGCGCAAGCTATGCAGAGTATGAACTCCTGTGGCCCCATCGTATCCACGGATGAGAATATACTGTCAAATATGCTGCTCATTTTTCACCTTTTCTTGATTCTTTATAAAAAGTTTGTGTCAATTTATGTTATGAGATGTAAATGACATATTGTTGTCAAGTCAACTATAGTGAAATCGCTATAGAGTCAGTAGCCTATCGGCTCCCGATGAGCGATCTCACAGGGATTCGGAAGCTCCACCATCGAAAACGTGGGAGCAAAGGTAGGTCTCCACAGCAGAAGGCGCTGTTAAGACAACATAAACGGTTTCAGAGCCCTCGCTATCTTCCTTTTCTTCCGGTTCGGAATTCAAGGTTTCGAGTACAGGTTCTTCGTCTTCGCGCGACAGGGATGTGTTTCTGATGTCCGAAGTGCATTTCTCCATCTCCTGTATCATCTTATTGATCAGATTACAGAGGCTGGCGTCCTCGGCACCTACGTACTGGATGAATCTCTGAAGGATGCCGATGTCCGTTCCTATATCGTTAGTTACTTCCATCAGGCAATATGGCTCGTCCAGCTCGTGGATATCGGATATCACCTGCAATCCCATCGCCTCTAGCGCCTTGAACAAGGCTTTGTCAGAGGATTCCTTGACAGAAGGATCGTATATCATGAAAGAGTGCTTCTTATCATCAATCTTCTCCTTCTTGTCCATGGCATCTGCGAAACCCTTGATCTTGTCAGGGGCATGCGCAGGTATCCCAGAAGCATCGAAGACTATTACAGGGCCGTTTTCCGGAGGGCATTCCCTCATGTCGCCGTTCTTCGCAGGCGGGAGCTCGGGAGGGGCATGATAGGACATTCCGTTGTCTTTTAGGTTGGATGGATCCATTGGAGGGCAGGGTGGTGGAGCCGTCCGCTCTTCGAGGGGAGGAAGACCTTGCATGTCGTCCATGGCGTCGCATTCGGCAGCCGTTAGAGCCACAGCTAGGATTGCTATGACCATGACGACAAATGCCATCAAACGCTTAGACACGATTCGCCTTACATAGTTTCACTAATTAAAGGTATCATTCGTAATCACAAGAAAACAAAATTTCTTTGTTAACTCTAGCGGAATTGATAAAAGAAACGCAAGCTAGGGCTATATTGGTTTCCAATACAGTAAAACTGTCTAAAATATGTTGACCTTGATTAATTTTGGATGAGTTCTCAATATATAACGTAACCAGTTTGCATCTTAAAATGTGGATTTAAGTTACATCCATCCAATCGATTAAATAGCCTATTTTTCGTCCTTAATCTTGGAAGTCAGAGAAATCTGATGACCTTGGAGGAAAACATATGATTGCATACAAAGGCGTAGATTTCGCTAAGATCCTCAGGCGTTATGACGTCGAGGCGCAGAACGAAGACACTCCCGAGTCGATCGCAAAGAAGATGCTTCCGGCAGACCCCGTTCTTAAGAAGGTCGCCGAGACCGTCCTCTACATGAAGCTCAAAGAGGTCGGACCCACCACCGCGGAAGCACTGAAGACCCACAAGCCCCTGGACATCATCAACAACGGACTTGTCGTCGGAATGGAGTGTGTCGCAAAACTGTACGCAGCGCACATCTACTACCTTCCTGAGATCATGATGGCCGCAAAGACCATGGAGATCGGAATCGCGCTCGCAGAGAAGCAGATCGAAGGCGGCAGGCAGACGAAGGGACTCGTCGTCATGCATGCAGCCGAGGGAGACCCCCACGACATCGGAAAGAACATCGCAGCTGTCATGCTGAGGTCTTCCGGATACTCTGTCATCGACATGGGTAAGGACGTCGCTGTCACCGACGTCGTCGCCAAGGTCGAAGAGGTCAAGCCCATGCTCGTCACCGGTACCGCACTCATGACTACCACCATGACCGCTTTCCCCAGGGCAGCCGAGATCCTCGTCAAGGACGGATACAAGATGCCCTTCATGGCAGCCGGTGGAGCAGTCAACAGGGACTTCGCAGAGTCCTTCGAGCTCGGAATCTATTCCGAGAAGGCACCTCAGACTCCCCCCATCGCTGACAAGATCGTAGAAGGCTACGACTGGAAGAGAATAAGAGAGGAATGGGACGAGATTACCGGAGCGTGATTCAAATGGCAACTACAAAGTACACCAAGATGGCTTATGGCAGTGCAGACGAGATGGTTTTCGGAACCGCGAAACAGCCTGTCGCGTATGGATTCGGAATAAAGGTCGGAGCTGGAAGGGTCATTCCCGAGCTCAACTACGGACCCAGGCCTGGATCCGAGAAAGACCCTGCAAGACTCAAGAAGGAGTACGTCGACTACATCTCCAAGGACGCCCTCAACAGAGCGGTCACCCTCGGATTCCCCGACCTGCAGCTCGAGACCGAGTGGATCTCCCAGATGGGTAACCCCAAGATGTCCACCCCCGTCGTCGAGGGACAGAAGGAGATCTGCGAGAAATTCCACGAGGAGTACGGAATCAACTGCGCTGTGAGGCACACCATCCCCGACCAGCGTGAGGCAGAGGAAGGACTCAGGACCGGAATGGGCGGCCACCACGGCTACCCCGAGGCTCTCTTCAAGGCGGCCGAGGTCGCATGCGAGAACGGTGCGGATGTCCTCTCCTGTGAGACCATGGGAGGAAAGGAGCTCGCCGACTACGCTACCACCAACGGAGACATCGTCGCCTTCCTGTTCGGAGTCGGATACCTCGGAGCCATCGACATGGAGTATGTCTGGTCCGAGTTCGTCAACATCGCGAAGAAGAACAAGTGCATCGCTGGAGGAGACACCAACTGTTCCGGAGCGAACACCTCGATGTTCATGGCTGGAGGATTCCTGGACAACGATGTTCAGAGGACCTACTCTGCAGTCACCCGTGCGATCGCTTCCCAGAGGACCCTTGTGGCATGGGAGTGCGGAGCATCCGGACCTGACAAGGACTGCGGATACGAGGGACCCATCTGTAAGGCCATCGCTGGAAAGCCCTGCGCCCAGGAAGGAAAGAACTGCCAGTGCGCTCACGCGGACCTTCAGGGTAACCTGATGGCCCAGGTGTGCGACCTGTGGTCCAACGAGTCCGTCGAGTACCACCCCGAGTTCGGAGGATCTTCCGTCCAGTGCTGGCTCGGATCCCTTGGATACGAAGTATCTCTGATGAACACCGCCATCGCTACCGGCAACGAGAAGACCCTCAGAGACCTGTACATGATCTCTGACCGTGTCCGTGGACCTGAGGGACACATCCTCGCCTACGACAACGCCTACAAGATCGGACAGGCAATCGTCGCGAACGGAAACGACTACTACCTCAGAGGAAAGGCTGCCGGACTCACCGCAGCTAAGATCATCAAGGCGGACTACGACTCCAAGGAGCTCGCTCTGACCAACAAGCAGCTCGATGTCGTCGAGAACATCATCAAGGACCTCGAGGCCCTCCCTGATGACACTGACAAGTTCGTCGAGTATGCCATCAAGAAGTACAAGGACGCAATTCCCAACTTCAACCTCAAGAACTACGGACTCTGATCCCTGGGTCCTCTCTTGAAGAAACCTCTTACGGGCTCCCTTCCCCTTTCTTCGGGGAGCCCGGCTTCCGCTTCCTATACCACAAACAGTCGCAGCTGTCTTTGCAAACGGTTTACGGCAGGCTCCCTTCCCCTTTCTTCGGGAGCTTGTCCGTCTATTCTGCCAGAACATCGGGGCAGCCTTCGATTCGGATACATACGTCCAGCGGGAGGTCGTGCAGACCGCCTCCGATAAAACGCGGCCTGGTAGAAGGCAAACCCTCGGAGCCGATCCAGCCACTGGCCTGGCATCTGACCCAGATGTTGTTTTTCGGGCAGAATAATCATCGTCATGTTTATAACGTACCGAATCAATCCATTCCAAAATGACCATATTGTTGGCTTATGATGGAAAGCCTAACTCGGAGAAAGCGTTGAACTACGCTATAAGGCACGCCGTCAACTATTCTGAACCTCTCTACATCGCCACGATCGTTTCCAAGGACCAGATGGACCCTGAGGACCCCGACGAGTCCGTGAGGGAATACATGGAGGCTGCTCAGCGCAAGGCGGCTCTGGAGGGCGCCACAGTCCACACGATCATCGAGGTAGGGAAGGCGGACGAGATGGTCATCAACGTCGCCGACCTCTACAAATGCGACACCATCATAGTCGGAAGGTCCGGAAGGTCGTCCTTGGACAGGCTCTTCCTCGGAAGCGTCTCCAACTACGTCGTGAAGAACGCCGACTGCACCGTTATCGTGGTGAGCGACGAAAGAGAAGAGGACTGACCCCGGAACCTTCTCGGCTCCAGGGTCTGGATAACAGGTTTGTGCCGGCAGGCCGCCGGCTTGGACAGGATCAGTTGCCGTTGACGACCCTTTCCATGATGCTCTGGGACTTTTCGATCTCCTCTGCAGACATCTTCAGGTCGTTCTCGATGGAGTAAGACTTCTGCTGGTCCATGCAGGAGACGTCCGCGGTGAGTATTCCCTCCTCGGTGGCGATGAAGGTGACCTCGATGGGGGTCTCCTTGGTCGCTCCCACGGGGAGGTCCATGGTGAACTGTCCGATGGGGTTTCCTGCGTCGGTCTCGGTCCTGAGGCCTTCCTCGTTGTTGTCCGCGGTGTTCTCGAAGATCTCGATCTTGATGGTGCTCTGGTCCTCCTCAGCAGGATAGTAGACCTTGGTCTTCTCGATGGGAAGGGTCTCGTTCCTGAAGATGAGGTTGGAGATCTTCTCGGAGCCGTCCTCGTAGATGGCCTTGATTCCGAAGGACTTGCTCAGGACGTTCCTGATCGTGACCTTCTTCACGGGGACCTCGTCGTCCTCGGGGATGTATCCGGCCTCCTCCTCGGCGATTGCCCCGATGGACCTGGCGAAGATGGCGGCTCCCTTCGCGATGGACTGGTCGGGGTCGTAGATCTTGATGCTGGTCTCGGGGAAGTTGGTCGCAATGGCGTTCTTCACCTGAGGCATGCGGCTGGAGCCTCCTACGAGGATGATCTCGTCTATGTCCCCGATGGTGAAGGACTTTGACTTGAGGACCCTGTTGATGAGGTCGATGGTCATCTGGAGGTTGGCGGCGGACTTCTCCTGGAACTCGTCGCGGTTCACGGTGAACACGTACTTGTGCCCCTCGACGGTGAGCGTTCCCTTGGTGCTCTCGGACGTGGACAGCCTCTTCTTGATCGTCTCCGAGTCGTAGATCAGGGTCTGCATTATCTCGGTGTCCGCCCTCAGGTCGGCCTGGTCGGTTCCGGATTCCTCAGCGACTTTCTCGATGATGATGTCGGTCATGTCCTTGTCCCAGTCCTTTCCTCCGAGGTACCTCTCTCCGTCGGTGGCCACGGTGGTGAACTGGCCGTCGTCGATCTCGAGGATGGTGACGTCGAAGGTTCCTCCTCCGAGGTCGTACACGAGGACGCGTTCCTTCTTGTCCCTCTTCTCCCCGTATCCGAAGGCGATGGCCGCCGCGGTGGGCTCGTTGATGATGTGGACCTTCTTCAGACCGGCGATGATTCCGGCGGTCTTGGTCTGGTCCCTCTCGTTCTGTCCGAAGTAGGCGGGGACGGTGATGACCGCCTCGTCTATCTCGCATCCGTGGTTCTCGTTGAAGTCTCCTATGAGCTTCTTGAGGATGGTGGCCGAGAGCTGGATCGGGTTGTACGCGGTCCCGTCTATGTAGACCTTGAAGTCGGTTCCCATGTTCCTCTTGACGGCGGTTATGGTCCTGTCCTCGGGGTAGATGAGGGCCATGTCCTTGGCGGGGGAACCCACGATGATGTCCCCGTTCTCGTTGAACAGTATGACGGAGGGCGTGGTCTCCTCCTGTTCGAAGTTCTTTTCGACCACGGGGTTGCCATCCTCGTCTATATAGGCTAGGCAAGAATAGGTAGTTCCAAGGTCGATGCCGATGCTGTATTTCGTCATTCTTCATCCTCCAGCTTTCCTGTTTCATCGTAAACGGTTTCGTTTGGGGTTTCATTCTTCATGGATTCGGACAGCTTGTAGACCATGACCCTCTCCTTGACGAGGACCCTGTTCCCCAGCTTGTATCCGTCTGACAGTCTTTCCGCTATCATTCCGTCTTTCTCTTCGTCGCCTGTCGGAACGACTCCGATGATGCGCTGATGGATCGTGTTCAGTTTGTCGTAAGGGAACGGACCTATGAAGACGCCGCCGTCGAAGAGTATGTTCTCGAGATCGATCCTATACGCTTCGAACGAGGACAGGACCTCCTCCGCGCTCATGACATCCAGCTTCTCGCGGATGCCATCGCTGAGCTTCTGGAAGTCCTCCCTCATCACGGCGATCTGCTCCATAGACCTTAGGAACGCCTTGTTGGAGACTTCCGCATCCCTTCTCTCCACCGCGGCGATTATGGTCTTCATCTGTTCCCTCGAGGTCATGTAGGTCGTGGGGTCCGCTTTCCTTCCCAGGAGCTCGTGGATCCCAGCCTTCACCTCTTGCAAGACGTCATCGTCCTCGTCTTTCTCAGGTTCTTCGATAGCTTGACGGATCTCTTCTAGAGAGGATTCCATCTCGTTAAGCTTTTCCAGGATGGCCGGCATCGAACCTTCATCCCTGTTCCCTAGCTGTTCCCTTATGGCGCTCAGCTCTTCCTCTATGCGTTCGATATTTTGCTCGCATGAATCGCATTCGGGCTCCGTCAGGAGCTCTTCCGAGGATTCCGTGTTGGTGTTGGTTGTTTTGCGGCCGTTCATGATAAAGCTCATCAGTTTGTTCTCTTTCTCACCGCTCATTCCATTCCTTTCCTGTTGAGGAGCCATATGAAGGGGTCTTCCACACGCATCGGCATGACGCCGCGCTGGAGTTCCTTGCCCTCGGGGTTGTTCCCTAGGGCGGATACAGCGAAGTAGCAGTGGTCTTCGAACCCGTTCACCGTCTGTATGAAGTCTTCCCCTGCGGTCCTTCTGAGGTATTCCTCGATCTCGACGTCGATCTGTTCGAAGTTCTCGGCGTCGTATCTTCCGGACTCGCGGGGTATACGCACCGCCGATCCGGGGGAGAAGAGGATCTTGTCCTCCTCCTCGTCCTCGGGGGCTTTCAGCAGCACGTCGCATTTCGTCAGGCTGACCGCAAGAGGTATGCCGATACGGCCTCTGGAGCCGAGATCCTGCTTCCTGCGGATGACGTTGCTTATGATGTTCAGGGTCTCCGTAGCGTTGTTGGTGACCGGAGGGAGGTTGTCGATGTGTATCCTGTCCCTGATGTACTTGATCTGCAGGGGGTCCACGAGGAACACGATGCCCGCGGCGCCGGCGATCAGCGTGTCCAGGTTGGAGTCCTGGATGCTGTCGGTGCTGATGGTGTCCTCCCCTGCCGTGTCTATGAAGGCGAACGTGAACACCTTGAACACTCCGCTCCTGTTGACGTTCATGTAGTAGACCAGAGGCTCTCTGCTGCCGTCGCCCATGTTGTAGGGCTTGGTGGAGTCCAGCTTCCTCTTCTCCTTGAACAGGGGGTCCCTGTACATGTCGTTGTAATGGACCATGGTGGAGTCTCCGGCCGGGTTGAAGACGGCCTTGAACTCTCCGGCCACGTGGTTGCTCAGCTGGTCCACGAGGACGGCTATGTAGTGGCTCTTCCCGACTCCCTTGGGCCCGAGGACTACGAAGATGCTGTTGCCGCCCTCCTCCGCTCCTGGAGGTATCTCGTTGTGGCAGAACGGGCACAGGCGGATGTAGGTGGGCCTGCCGCACATGTCGCACTTCATGGAGCCGTTGCGGACGATGTGGTGCTTCGCCGGAATGGCGTCCTTGCTATGGGGATCCAGGCCGCGGAACTTCGTGTACTCGTAGTCGATCTCGTAGTCGCCGTTCAGGGAGAGGTACTTCTTGCTGTCGGTGTAGTCCTTGCTGTTGACGTACTCGTTCATGCAGTATGTCCTGCTGCAGATGCTGTGCGCCTCGCTCATCCTGAACCTGCCGAAGCAGTGCGGGCACAGGTATTCAGGGGACGTTTCCTTCTTGGACCTCCTTCCGAACATTTCAGCGCCTCCTGTAGATGGGGTGTATGAACTTGAACAGGTTGTAGTCGGCCTCCTCGACGAAGAACAGCCTTATCCTCTCCATGTCGGTCTGCGGACCGCATTCGAACGACTGCGTAGCGGAGCCGTTCTCGAAGACGACGGGACCCTCGGATCTCCAGACGACCTCTCCGTCCCCGGACCTCAGAGGTATCCTCTCGCTGGACTGGACGGCCATTATCGCGGGGATCTCCCCAACGCTGGGGTCGGCGGAGAGCTTGAACGTCATGGTCTTCTTGTCCCTGGATGCCGTGTATCTGACCTTCCTGCACTCGACGGAGTATGCGCTTATGATGACCGGGCGAGAGGCCATGATATCGTCCTCGATCTTGTACTTAGCATAGATGTGGATGAACTTCCTGACGGAATCGCCCATGGGTATGACCACCTGCCTCTCCTCGTAATAGTCCTTGCGGCGGATGGTCCTCCTCTCGAGGCCGGGGTCGTCCGCGTTCTTGATCTCGCTGTTGGAGATCCTGAACTCCGCCTCTATCGCTCCCTGTGGCCAGGTCATCGTGATGATGCAGTCCTTGTTGACCATCGTCCTCTCTATGTCCCTGAAGGGCTCGAGGTTCATGACGCAGGCGGGGCTCCCCCTGATGGCGGTCTTTCCGACCTGTATGACAGGGTACACGTACCACACTGCCCCGTCCTTTATGGCGAAGCGCTTCCCGTCGGTGTATTCCTCGATAGGGATGATCTCGTCCATGAGGGATTTCAGGTCCTCTATCTTCATCGTCTTCCCGGTGAACGTAAGCTTCTTCGGAGTCTGGTACAGGTACACCGTGTACGGCGACGACCATCTGGCCGTGTAGGTCCCGTCGGACCTGTTGCGGTACACCTTCAGATCCTCCACGGATTCCGGCAGCTTGATGGATGGAGCGTTGTACATTTCCTAAGCGGAGGATTCTATGACGTTGCCGACCTTGTACTCCGTCCAGAAGTAGTAGATGTAGACGTTGCCCACGAGGCAGAAGTCGTCGCATTCGTTCTTGTCTCCGACGTCGATGTCCGTGCAGTTCTCCTCGTCCCCCTTCAGGCATCTGCTTATGCGCACGGCGTAGGCTCTGGGAGGGCGCTCGAAGGAGATGTGGAATCCTTCTTCCGTGGAGTCAAGCGACACCTTCTTGACATTCTCGAAGGCGACGACAGGGCCTATGTGCTGCATCGGCCTGGATAGGACTCCCCAGCGCCGGGAGCACAGGATGTAATGATATTTCACCCCAGATTCGACCGTCTTGTCCTCGTATCCGGTCTCCGCCTTGTGCTTGGATATGACCTCGAACGGGTCGGTGTCCTCGGTGGGGGCAGGGATCTCCGTTCCGCGGTAGATGCAGTAGGAGACTCCCTTGGAGTCCGCAGGGGGCGTGAACTTGATCATTATGGTCCCGGTCTTGGTGGCCACGGCCTCGCAGTCCGTTACGCCCTGTGGCGGGTAGTCTCTCAGGAAGAGCCTGGCCGCCGGATGGTCCATGCAGTGCTCCGCGGCCTTGATGTAAAGGTCCAGCTTCTCCTTCTTGTCGGTGGTCTTATTGGCTGCCAGGCAGGACTCCTGAGCCAGCTCGAAGCAGTCCTCCGCGCTGCGGCGCATGGTGTCGAGCTCGGGGTTGTTGGGCAGGACCTCGGGATACTTTTTGCTGAGATCGTTGAACGCCCTGAGTGCGGCGTAGTACCTTCCGTTCTTGTACGCTTTGGTAGCTGCGGTCGAATACTGGTCCAGGTCTTCCGAGCATCTCTGGAGCTCGTATTCCAGGGTCTCGACCTTGATGTTCTCGGAGTAGGAGTCCTTGATGGCGGCCAGATCGGCTCTCGCCGCACGGACGTTCCCTTTCTTGAGGTTCGTGCGGAAGCTCACCGCCAGCCTCCTGGCCCTCTCGGTGTCCTTCACGAAGTCGAATCCGCAGCTGATGCAGACCTTGTTGGTGCAGTCCTGGATCTTCTTGCATCTGGGGCACTTCGCCCTTATCGCCATGCCGCAGTTGGGGCAGACCATGGCGTCGTCCCCGCCCTTCAGAAGGCTCAGGCAGAACGGGCATCTGACCAGGCTGCTCTCCTTCTTGGAGAAGTTGGCGCCGATGCTCTTCTTGTAGCAGAACGACTCCAGGATGGGGATGGCCATGTCCGGGTCTATGGTGGACGGGAGGAGGCCGTCTATCTGGTCGCGGGTGATGTAGGCGCACTCGCCCATGAGGGCGTCCATGGCGGGCATCAGGTCGCGGTAGCATCTGCTGTACTTGATCAACGATTCGAGCTCGTCGTCGGACAGGGCCTTGAGCTTCCTCAGGCACTCTATGTAGGTGTTCTGCTCCGGGAAATCCGTCAGCTTGACGAATCCGAGCCTCGTGTAGCACTCCGCCATCGCTCCCTTGACCGAGGACACTCCGCTGGTGTCGGTGAGGCGATGGCATTGGATCTTGAGCTTGGGATTGGCGATCAGCGAGTTCAGGGCCTCTGCGGGAGTGCTCGCCTTCACGTTCTGGATGTAGTTGAACGAGCTGGAGACGTTGGAGCTGATAGGGGGCTCGGGACGTCCTTCCTGAAGGTCGAGGATCTCCGGCACGTCCTCGGAGGTTATGCCGTCCCATCCGATCTTAGCGAGCTGATCGTTCACAGCTTTGGGGAAAGCGTAGATCCTGCCGTCCTCCATGATGATGCACTTCTTGAGAAGCGGCATCAGCTTGGACTTGAGCCTCCTCCTGCCTTCCTCGAACTCTTTCCTCCTGGATTCCGGCTCGAGCATGGCGTCGGCGATGTCGCTCTGCATCTCGATGCGCTTGGAGGCGGTGAGGCGAACGTTGTCGTCGATGTTGGTGGACTCCTTCGCCCACCTGTCGCTGGCCTTCTTTATTATCCCGTCCAGCTTCCTCTCGTCGTACTCGTTCTCTTTGTAGGGGTTTATGCCGAGTATCTGGCAGTAGCACTCTTCTAACGGCATGATCGGATCAGTCCTTGTCTCTTATTCCCATGTTGTCCGTCTTGATCGCGGTGGCGATCGTGTCGAACGTGGATCCCAGCTTCTCGATGGTGGTGTAAAGGCCTCCGTTGTCGACAGTGGCGATCTGCTTCAGGAATCCCTTGTTGGCATCTCCGAAGCCGAGGGCGAATATCGGGACGCCGTCCTTCCTGCACTCCCTGGACTGGGCTATCGAGACGTCCATGCGCTTCCATATGCCGTCTGTGAGGATGACGATGACCTCCAGATACCCGTCGATCGAAGCGGTGGCTCTTGCCAGGTCTATGGGCGTCGCCGTGGTCCCGCTCCCGGTGTCCTTCAGCTTGATCCTGTCGACGGCTTCCTTTATCACCTTCTTGTCGGAGGTGGGCTCGCAGAGGACCTTCTGCTTGTCGCTGAATATTACCAGCGAGAACTTGTTGTCGTCCCCCTCGAAACCGTCGATGAACGATTTGATGGACTTCTTGGCCTCTTCGATGGGGATCTTGTTGTTGGCGTCCTCGAACTTCATGCTCCTGGAGACGTCCACGCAGAGCGCGATGCTCTTCCTGACGGTATCCTTGGTGTCGACTCTCTCGGAAGGCTTGCCGGACATCCAGAGCATATCCTCGGGCAGGGGCGTGTTCTTGACCTTCAGGGGCTGGCCGTCCTGCTCTGCGGTTATCACGACGACTCCGTTCTCGTCGTAGTGGTAGGTGATTTCGATGACCACTCCGGTGCCGTCGTTGAGGAATCCAGTGATCTCGGACCTGGACACTACGACGCAGTCGTCGGGCAGCTCGGACTCTCCCTGGAGCGCGTAGACCTCGATCATGTCGGTCCAGCACTTCTCCTTGATGAGGAACCTCTTGGTGAACTTGCAGGGTATCCCGGAGTTCTTCGGGATCATTATCTCGTTGATGTAGCGGTCCTCGTTCTCCTCGACCGCCAGAGCTCCTAGGCTGTGGGCGGTGACGTCGCGGAGGATGGTCTCGGAAATGCCGTTCTTGTATCTGCTGGCCGCGATAGCCGCTCCCTTGGCGACGGCGAGCTCCATGTCCGGGTGGTGCACCACGGGTCTGCCGGTCTGCTCCTTCAGGTAGGACTGCACCATGGGCATCCTGCAGGAGCCGCCTATGAGCAGGATCTCGTCGATGTCCCCCCAGCTCATGCCGCTGTCGGCCAGGGTGTCCTCGCAGATGTTCTTGGTGGTGAGAAGGAGATGCTCGGTGGCGTGGACGAACGAGTCCCTGGTGATGGTGTATCTTCCGGTCCAGTCCTGGTACTCGATGATGAACGGGGCGCTGGTGCCGGTGGAGAGCTGTCTCTTGACCCTTTCCGCTGTGGCCATCATGATGCTCTTGCACTTAAGGTCCTTGCGGGGGTCGATGCCGAACTCGTCCATGAATCCGTCGCAGGCGATGTTCATGATCGCCTCGTCCCAGTTCTTGCCTCCCAGGAAGTGGTCCCCTTTGCTCGCTATGACGTTGGTCTTCCCGTTCTCGAACGAGATGATGTTGACATCGAACGTTCCTCCGCCGAGGTCGTAGACCATCAGAGTCTTCTGCTTGGAGTAGTTGTATCCGTAGTATAGGGCCGCCGATGTGGGCTCGTTTATGATCTTCAGGACGTTCAGGCCGCAGGCCTTCCCTGCGTTGATGGTGGACACTCTCCTCACGTCGTCGAAGTATTGGGGTACGGTTATGATGGCTTCCGTGATCCTGTCGCCGAGAGCGTTGCTAGCTTCGTCCACCAGGTGCTTCAGAAGTATCGTGGAGAGCTGCTCCGCCGTATAATCCGTGTCGCCGTGCGTGACCACGGCCCCTGGCACGCCCATCATGCGTTTGAACGCCGTTACGCTTTCGCCTGCTCCCGAGGACATCATTTCGTATGCCTCTTCTCCTACCAGCACCTCATCGTTGAAGCAACAGATGACAGAAGGGGTGAGTTCCTTCCCATAGGAGTTCCTGACGATTACAGGCTTTCCGTTCTCCATTACGGCGACGGCTGAGTATGTTGTTCCGAGATCAATTCCCACCCTGCGGGCCATGCTCACCTAATAATGATTGCATGATTTATACGTTGGTTATTGGTTCACCTGTCGTTATTGAAATGCGCCTGATAATAATGTGAGCGCTTGTCCCAAACTGCTCGGAAATGGTTGTTTTCGGCGTGTTTTTCATTCTGCGCCGTCGATTTTAATCAGCTGCGTGTTCTGCCGGCGTCTAAGATTTTCCACGAACTCCATCGCCATCGGATTTCCGGCGTTCGCAGACAGCCCAAAATATCTGAGCCCTTCCTCGGGATTCTTATCCACGCCGATCCCCTCGAAGAGCATCCTTCCGACCATGAACAGGGCGTCGCCGTCTCCGGTCTCGGACACTTCTTTGTACAGAGCGAACGCCTTGGCCGGATCCTTCTCGACGCCGTTGCCCTCGTAGTAGAGCGTGCCGAGGTTGAACTTGGCCGCCGGGATCCCGGCCTCGGCGGCGGATTCGTACCATCTGTAGGCGGGCATCCCCTCGTCCTTGATGGTGCCTTCCTGTGTGAGGAGCCCCATCTTGAACTGGGCTTCGGGGACCCCCTTGAAGGCTGCGATGCGGAAGAGGCGGATGGCCTCGGCTTCGTCCTTCTCTGTGCCGATGCCGTCGGAGTACATGCAGCCGAGCTTGAACGCGGATGTGGAGTCTCCCGATTCGGCGCTCATGCGGAACATCTCGAACGCCCTCTTCTGGTCGACCGGTCCGCCGTATCCGCAGAGGCACATGTCCGCGACCTCGGGATAGGCCTCGGGCATGCCGCATTCTGCGGCTTTCTCGAACCAGGCTCTGGACTTCTCGGGGTCTTCCGGATATCCTGCGGCTCCGGAGTACAGCATCCCCAGCCTGTACATGGACGGAGGGTGGCCTGCTTCGGCCGCGGCCTCGTAGAGCTCCTTCGACGCGTCGACGTCCGGCTCTCCGAGCATCCCTGCCATCTTCATCTCCGCGATTCCGAAGTAGGCGTTCGGGTATCCGGTCTGAGCGGCTTCTGTGAATAGCTCCAGGGCTTTCTGCGGTTCTTTGGAGAAACATTCCACCGCCTTCTGGCAGAGCATGGCCGGGTCTTGCATGGATTCAGAAGGGAGGTGCACGGTTTAAACTTTGAGAATGAAACGCCGAGCGATGTATCCAAGATTACTTGAATGAGACCAAGGATTATGGTGTATGGTCAAAGGGCCCCTCGTCAAGCTGGCGATGTTGCTGGCTATCGTCCTCATGGCGCTGTCGTTCGCGATCGTTATGTTCCCCGACAGCGTGGAGACTCTCGGAACGGTATCCGCAGTCGTGGCGGTAGCGGTCATAGTCGTCCTGCTGGTCATGTTCGTCCGTATGAGGAAGGTGTGAGATTGACTCGAAAATCCGAGTATTCATGCGAATGTCATGAGGTCCATCTCGATTCTGTCAGCCTCGTCAGGAAGCTGATGCCGGAGGAGGCCGACACCGAGAACGTCACGGAGCTGTTCAAGCTGTTCGGCGACAGCACCCGTCTGAAGATCATGATGGCCCTGGATGTCACCGAGCTGTGCGTATGCGACATCTGCGAGATATTGGACATGAACAAGTCGGCGGTATCCCATCAGCTCAGGGTCCTGAAGGATGCCAATGTGGTGGTTTCCAGAAAAGAGGGCCGCAACGTGTTCTATTCGCTCTGCGACGACCACGTGAAAGTGATAATCGAGACGGCAATGGAGCACGTCTCGGAAAAGCTTTGATCAGTCCAGAGGACTGAACTCGGACTTGGGCTCTCCGCACACGGGGCATACCCAGTCGTCGGGAAGGTCGGCGAATTTGACGCCCTCTTTCTCCTCGTCGTAGATGTATCCGCAGAGACCGCATCTGTACTTCATGGGGAATCCTACGCCTTCTTAGTTAATATCGTTTTCATACGACGCGAGGGGCAGCACGGTGGCATCGTCGTATACGTCTCAGTCTTCGCCCACGAACATTTCGTCGCTAGTGGTCTCGCAGTAATAGTACTTCAGGCCGCCCTCGTTGTAGTAGCTTCCTCCCTTGACGTAATCCAGCGCGATTCCGGCTGCCATGTGCCCGCCTTCGTCCGGGTACAGATATCCTTCGTAGATAAGCAGGGCGGTCTTGTATCCCATCGCCTGCATCAGCGAGCAGTACAGGATGGACGTGTCCTCGCAGTCCCCTCCTCTCTGGACCAGCGTCTCGATTGGGTACTTCCAGTATTCGCCGTCGTCCGAGAGGGCGTCGTCGCTCTGGTATTCGGTGATCTTCTGGACGAACTTCAGGACGTAGTCCGCACGCTCCACCTCGGTCATGTTCGCGGTCTTCTCCAGCATGGTGGCGGCGAGGGCTATCATGCTGTTCGATGTGTAATCCACGAACTCGAGCCTGTCCTCCTCGTCCGGGAACCTGTCTGCCTTGGAGTCCATGCATCTGGCGTAGTCCTGGCGGTCCGCTGTCCATTCTATGTACTCGGGGCTGTACCCGTTCATCCAGCAGTACTTGCGGTGGATGTCGCCGGGGATATCCACGTGTTTGGTCACCGTGGTCTTCGTTCCATCCTTCAGGTTTTCTTCCATGACCAGATCGTAGTAGCCCGGGATGAGGCTGAAGCTCCACTCGGTCATGCCCGTGACATGTTCTATGAAATAACCGGAGTAGCGGTCCTTGAGAATGATGGAGGCATCGCATATAGAGTCGTCCAGTTTCCCTTCGATCAGATTGTCGCCATCGAAGAAGGTGCTGTCAGTCCTCGCTACGAGGCTGATGTCCTCGTTCGCCGTGAACGTGTATTCGTCGTTCTCGGTGAAGAGCTCCCCTTTGGGCGTGTACCAGCCCAGGAACTCGCTCCCGCATTCGTAGGTGTACAACGTCACGGTCTCGCCGAGGGGCACGGTTCTGCTCGTGGAGGCCAGAACGCCGTCCATGCGCATGAGGTCCAGATAGGCTCCTCTCTGGGTCTTTGCGAATATGGGGGCGTTGTACGCGTAGAACCAATATAGCTCCGAGCTTTCCAGCAGAACGCCGTTCTCGTCGTACCATCCGCTGAAGATGTATCCGTCGTTGACGTATGCGACGAGCTCCACGTAGTCGTCGGTGCAATAGTGGCCGATGCCGTTGACGTGGTCTATCCCCTCGTCCGTCTCCACTTGGAGTTCGAACCCTATCCAGTAGTCGGGGTCTTCCGCTAGGATAAAGCTGCCGAACGCTCCCATTAACAGGATGAAGACGCAGAGCGATATCAGAGACTTGGACAAGACCGGCACACCTCAGTTTCAGTAGGGTTCGTACGTTTAATAGCGTTGTGGAGGCCGATGACTGTGTGTAACAACCCTCATTAAAGCATCGACACGGAAGCAACCGTTAGACAATCGTCCATCAGACCCCCGAGGTCATGTGCTTCAGAATCAGTCTCCTGTGAATGGCATAAAGGGCGTACCTCA
>SUSZ01000010.1 GCA_015063165.1 Thermoplasmata archaeon | reverse complement strand
TGAGGTACGCTCTTTATGCTATTCACAGGGGACTGATTCTGAAGCACATGACCTCGGGGATCTGATGGACATTTGTCTAGCGGTTGTTTCCGGGTCGATACTTCAATGGAGGTTGTTACACACAGTCATGGCCAACGTCTGCAGCGGAAGTCTCTCGAATCCAGGAGACGGCTTCGGACATCTAGAATGTTCGATACGTTCCTATGAACCCCGCACCAAAAATCGTGAATCATCTCCGCAGAGATGAACCTAATGTCAAATAATATAATGAATCGGCTGTCCAGAAAAACTGCTGGACAGCCGTTGGATTGTTTATATGGAGCCAATCAGCGGCCGTACCACTTGTGCTTGCCCCACTTGCTGTAGTTGATCCAAACGCCCTGGACGATGGAGTTGCAGCAGTTGAGGGCCTTCTGCTCCCCGTCAGGTCCTTTGTAGGTCCTGTAGCAGTCGAGGCACTTCCACGCCAGCTCGGGTTTCTTCTCTTTCATCGTGACTGCATGATTGGGTGCATAAATAAATGTTGGGTTAGAACCCCCGATGTGTCCAATCTGTCGTAGTCTTCGGATGTCTGGCTCAGAAGAATGGATGGGTTGAATGCTTCATAATCTGGCAGAAGACTCACCAAAAAATCGACAATTGCCGATTAGTTAAGGTGGAAAAATGTTGTATTTCTAATATTCTATTTATAGTTTCTACGCTATAAAGTCGACTATGAACAGAATAAAGGTGATCAACGAGCCATCGGAGCTAGTTCCGATGCTCAGGTCCGTTGATACACCCGCGAAAAGAGACGTCCTCAAGGAGGTTACCCTGGAGTGGCGCACCGCCGACGAGATCGAGGAGAAGTTCGGTCCCGAAGGCAGGGAGGCCATCGTCTTCTTCGAGAAGATGAAGCTGGTGGAGACCCGTTGGATGGCTAAGAACGGCGGCTATCCTGAGAAGTCGTATCACACGTACTACACTTCTTTCAGCATAAACGCGCAGTGGCCGGTCTACGAGATCAGCGACGTGCTCACCGCCGCCATGATGGGTGATGAAGAGTACAAGGAGATCGAGGACAAGATCCTGGCACAGGTAGGAAAGGACGGGCGCTTCTCCGGCGATGTTGCAGAGGCGCTGGGTCTGTCTTCCACCATGCTCAAGAGCCTTGTCCGCAGGTCTGTGAAAATGGATTACCGCGGGCACAGGATAGAGCTCATACGCGAAGAGAAACGATGTCCGACATCTGGATAATGAGGATAGGCCATCGTCCCGAGAGGGACAAACGCGTGACCACTCATGTGGCGCTGTCTTCCAGAGCCCTGGGAGCCAGAGGCATATACGTCGACACGCTCGACGAGAAGCTTGAGGAGAACGTCCGCAGCGTCGTGGACAGGTTCGGCGGAGACTATCAGATAAAGACCGGCGTCAGATGGCAGAGCGCCGTGCGTAATTTCAGTGGCAAAGTGGTCCATCTCACGATGTATGGGGAGAGGGTAGACGAGGCTCTGCCCAAGATACCTCGTGACGAGGACATAATGATAATAGTGGGTGCGGAGAAAGTTCCGCGCGAGGTGTATGAACGTGCGGATTTCAACGTCTCAGTCGGCAACCAGCCGCATTCGGAGATCGCTGCTCTTGCAATATTCCTCGACCGCTTCACCGAGGGCAAGGCGCTGTATTCCGAGCGCCACGGAAAGCTTACAGTCGTGCCCAACGAAAGGGGGAAAACGGTTGTCGAGAATCCCGAGTGACCACGAGTGTGTCCAGTACCTTCTCGACGAAGGCTGCAAGATGCGCGTGGTGGTCCATTGCTGCACCGTGAGGGCCGTGGCGGAGGAGATAGCCTCGCGCATAGACTTCGTGGACAAGGACCTGGTCGTCGCGGGAGCGATCCTGCACGACATAGGCCGTGCTGTGGACCATTCCATAATGCACGCCTACATCGGATCCGGGATGGTGTCCAACCTGGGCCTCCCGAAGGAGCTGGTGGACATCGTCCGCAAGCACACCGGGGCCGGCCTGGACGAGGTCGACGTCGTCGAGCTGGGGCTGCCGCCGGCGGATTACATGCCCAAGACGCTCGAGGAGAAGATCGTAGCCCACGCCGACAACCTCGTCAGCGACAACCGTGTGGTCACCCACGAGCACTCGGTCAACAAGCTGATGGCCAAGGGGGCATTCCGCGGCGCGGAGAGGATCGAACTGCTCCACATGGAGCTGTCCGACTTGTACGGCGAGGACCTGGACGTTATCGTGGACAGGATCGGGGAATTCCCCAAGCTGAAATGCATTCCTGAGGGGCTGAAGAACCGAGGTCAGTCCTCGGTCTCCCTCAGGAGCTTCTCGTATTCGGACCTGTAAAGGGGCTTCCTCTCGGCGGCCTCGTGCATGAGTTCCTTAGCCTTGGCCAGGTCCTTCTCCACGCCTCTTCCCTTGGCGTACATGCGCGCGAGGCGGACCTTCGCCTCGGGGCGGTTGTACTTCAGCATAGGCTCCAGCGTGGCCAGGAGGTCCTCGTCCTTTCTCATCCTCCACTGGAGGTCGAAGAGCTGGTACACCGACTGGAATCCCGCTTTCACCTCAGCCTTGTACACGGCGAGGCAGTATTCGAGGCATTCGTTGGCCTTCGCATGGCTCTTCTTTATCCCTCTTCCGGCCTCGTAGGCCCTCGCCATGCAGAAGTTGGGCTTCAGGGCGCGGTTGAGATAGGGCTTGATGGCGGCCACCGCCTTCTTGTCCGTGTCCGAGGTTTCCTGCTCCCAGAGCCTCTCGAACTCCTTGACGGCCTCGGCGATCTCGGTGACCTCCTGCATCTGGGGGTCGCTGTTGTTCATCAGCATCTCGTACACGTCGCCGGAGTTCCCTTCGTCCTTGTTCTCGTACACCTTCCACATGTAGTACAGCCTGTGCTCCCTGTAGTAGTTCAGATCGTACAGGTCGGAGTAGTTGTCGAGCTTCCCGAGGGCGTCCAGGGTGGTGAGGTTCCTGATGCACTTCTTGCAGACGCAGCAGTTGTCCAGATCCCAGGTGCACGAGTAGAGGTGCTTCCTGGCGATACCGTAGTCGGCTATCTCCGCGATCTTCTCCGTCTCCGTTTCTATCTCGCCGACGGGCATGAAGCAGATGCTGGGGGTGCTGAGGACCCTGAGCATGAAAGGCTCGTATGTTGACGGCTTCTTGTTGTACCATCCTTTCAGCGAGGATTCGGACAGGAAGTCCTTCCCGTCGGATGCGTAGAAGTACGCCTTCCAGAGCTTCTTCATGCATAGGATGGCGAACGCCGACGAGAACGAGTTGGTGAGGAAATGGTTGAGGCGGAGGGTCCTGGCGACGTTGGACGACGTTTCTATCAGAGGAAGCCCTATGTCTTCGGCGGCCGCTCTGGCGCGCCTGTAGGAGTTGTCGCGCACGTTGGCGCCTCCCACCTTCCAGTAGAGCGAATCCCCGAACGCGCCCACGTCGTTGATGCACAGATGCGTTATCCTGAAGTCCTCTATCGGGTAGTCCGCGTACTTGTGGACGGCATGAAGCGAGTCCACTCCGCACGACAGCCCGGTGCCGACGCCCTTCCCGCACTCCAGAGGCGGAGCCACGTCGGCGATTATGCTGATATCGCGAGGCCCGTTCTTGATCAGGGGCGGCAGAAGGTATTCAGTGACGTTGAAGTAGAGGTCCGAGGACATCGGTACGTCGGAGCGGATGTCGTATCCCTCGGTGAGCGCAGTGTGCAGAAGAAGCACCACGAAGGCGTCGCATCTCTCCCATACGAGGTACCTGCCGTATTCCTTCGGGACCTCGAAGAACAGCTTCTTCGTGCTGGATGGGGGCTCGTCGCCGACGGAGATCTCGAGGTCGCAGACGACCCTGGACTTATCGTTCCTCTCGACATATCCGATGTGAGATATATGAAAAGTGCCCGTAGCCTTTCTGCCGTCTTCATCCATAGAATTGCTCTCCTTCCGCCGTCTTTCCTTATGCCCTTGTCCCGCCTATAAGGCATGTGTTTCTTTCTTTTAAGGAGTGCGGAAGCATACAGGCATTGGCTTTTTATCGCCGAAATGCCAGTACAGGTCAGCCGTGATACAATGGTGACAGAACTCAATGAATCCAACTTCGACCAGTTCGTAGACTCCAACAGCCTCGCAATCATAGACTGCTGGGCGCCCTGGTGCGGTCCCTGCAGGAGGATGGGCCCCATAGTCGAGGAGCTCGCTTCCGACCTTGCAGGCAAGGCTGGAGTCGCCAAGCTGAACACCGACGAGAACCAGGCCATCGCCATCAGGTTCAACATCAACGCGATCCCCACTCTCCTCGTCTTCAAGGACAAGGTCCTCGTCGACACTCTCGTCGGCCTCAGGCCCAAAGAGGACATCATCGCCGCCCTCGGACTCCAGTGAACATGGACGCGGACGTCTTCGTCATAGGGTCCGGGCCCTCAGGGGTCCAGGCCGCCATCCATGCCGCCAGGAAGAAGATGGCGGTCGTCGTCGCAGGGAAGCCCTCGTACAGCTCGATGGCCGGAACCGAGATAGAGAACTATTTCGGGGTCGGCCCGCGGTCTGGAGACGACATCCTTGCCGAGGGGATCTCTCAGGCCAAGTCCTTCGGAGCGGTCTTCCTTGGGCAGAACGTCGTCTCGGCCTCCGCGGAGGGAGGAAGGTTCGTCTTCGTCGTCGAGGACGGCACCCAGATCTCCGCCAAGTCGGTCATCATAGCCACGGGGGTGTCCCGCAAGGCTCTGGGGATCCCGGGCGAGAAGGCCCTCTTCGGAAAAGGAGTGAGCTATTGCGCCGTCTGCGACTGCAACTTCTACAAGGGACGCAAGGTCGTCCTGGTCGGCAACGACTCCGAGGCCGCCGTCTCCGCCGAGATGATGACGAAGTACGCCTCAGAGACCCATTGGGCCGCATGGGATATGTCCGCGGACGAATCCCTCGTCAGGAAGGCCTCTGAAGCTGGCGTGATCATGCACGGTTCCAAGCCCAAGGCCATAGAGGGCGACGGCAAGGTCGAGCGCCTGGTCCTGGAGGACGGCACCATCGTACCTACGGACGGCGTCTTCATAGAGCTCGGAGCGAAGTCCTCCGCCGACATAGCCATGGACATAGGCGTGATGCCCGAGATAGACGACTCCATCAAGGTCGGAGCCGACTGCTCCACCGAGGTTCCCGGCGTGTTCGCATGCGGGGACGTTACCGGAAAGCCGTGGCAGGTCGCCAAAGCCGTCGGACAGGGATGCGTCGCAGGCACGGCCGCCGCCGACTACGTGAGGAAAGCCGCATGACGGTGGCGGACCTGATATCGGGGATGCTGAGAGAGGAGGGGGGATTCCAGAAATCCTTCCGCGACATCCTCGACAACGAGCTCGACATGTCCCTGAACGAGTTCTGCCAGGTTGCAGGGATCTCCCAGAGCACCATGTACAAGCTCTTGGAGGACCGGCGCGAGCCCAATCTGCGCACGGTGAGGCAGGTGATCAAGGCCTTGAAGATCATCACCAGCTCCGAGGAGAGCCGTTTCATCGCCGTCATAGCCTCGACGCACGTCCTGGACAGCCTTCCCAAATCGGTGGACTACAACGGGACCACCGTCCTGGTGAAGGAATACCCTGTCAGCACCGTCGAGGACGCCATCATCGCGGCCGTGCGTGCCGAGAGGGACGGGGCCCTAGGCGTGGTCTGCGCGCCTATAGTGGCTCCGACTGTCGAGAAGATCCTCTCCATACCTGTGTCCCGCGTCATACCCACGGACAGCGTGACCCTAGCCATGGACCGTCTCCTGACCTCTATCTGAAAGATCTTATCCAAGACGCCCCTTCCTTTTTCCCCTAGGGGCGTCATAGTTTCGATTCTACCTAAAAAAATAAAACTAATCATAACTTCTCGTCCCTCAAGGTGAGATCACTGTTCGAGATGCAGGTCGTAAGCAACACCCCGCTCGTGGGAATCTCGGATCCGAACATCGTAGCTGAGACATTCCTCACGCAGATAGGGTACCTTCCCAAGGGATACGACCCGAAGACCGACGTGTCAGGTGTCAGGGACAGCGTTCCTTATCGTCTTTTCATGGACTACTTCATGGCTTTTCCCACGAAGGCATGGTCCGCAGAGGAACTCGCCGCCCTTCTGGGCACCACCAAACCCACCGTATATCGCCACATCAACAAGCTCAAGGCCATGGATCTCCTCGAGACCATGGAGGTCGACAACGACGGACAGTCCCGCAAGGGGTACCGCATCAGGTTCGGAGACCTTTCCAAGGCGTGGGCTTTCGCTGAGTCCAACGTTTCGATGGCTATGGAGAACTACCGCAAGACCGTGGTCCATTTCCAGGATCTCATGTCTAAAAAGTGATCGTATGGATGACAGCTACGCTTTGGTGCCCGGAAGCAGATTCAGCGTGCACCATGGAAGGGGTAATTCGACGGAAGGCACTCTGAAGGGCGTCTCCGTCATGGGCGGCATCACCGCCCTGGTCTTCGAGCTGGACGACGGCACCGTTCGCTACATCAACCAGCTCCAGGTGGAGTACATGGATCGCATCGGCGAGCCTCCCGCAGAGGAGGAGCCTCCGAAATCCTTCGGGAACGTCTATTATGGCTGATCCCCGCGTCTCCTCTCTGGCAGCCGAGATCATAGGCGCCGTCAAGGACGGTTCGATAACGAGCCGCGAAGCCTTGCAGAACCTCAAGCTGAAGCTCTGCAAGAAGTACGGGCTTCCCGGAGTGCCGCCGAACTCGGAGATACTGGCAGAGGTGGAGCCGGAGGACCGCAAGCTGCTGACGCCGTTCCTTCTCAAGAAGCCCACCCGCACCATCAGCGGGGTGGCGGTGGTGGCTGTGATGACGTCCCCGCACGACTGCCCCCATGGGAAATGCGCGTACTGTCCCGGAGGGGTGGTCAACGGGTCGCCGCAGTCGTACACCGGGAAGGAGCCGGCCGCCAGACGCGCGGAGAGGAACTGCTTCGACCCTTATCTGCAGGTGAGGGACAGGCTGAAGCAGCTCTCGGACATAGGCCACAAGACCGACAAGATAGACCTCATCATAATGGGCGGGACCTTCACCAGCAGGGAGCCGGAGTACCAGGAGATGTTCGTCCGCAGGTGCTTCGACGCCATGAACGGGGCGGATTCCGAGACTCTGGAGCAGGCCCAGAAGCTCAACGAGACCTCCGCATGCAGATGCGTGGGCCTCACCGTCGAGACCCGTCCGGACGTATTCGACACGCAGCAGATCGAGAGGGCGATGTCCCTGGGCGCCACAAGGGTGGAGCTGGGGGTGCAGATCCTCGACGACGACATCCTCGCAGGGGTGGACAGGGGACATGGGATAGAAGCCGTCCGCAGGTGCACCAGGGAGTGCAGGGAGCACGGCTTGAAGGTGTGCTACCATCTCATGCCAGGGCTTCCCGGCTCTTCCCCTCAGAAGGACCTGGAATGCTTCCGCAGGGTGTTCGACGACCCCGATTTCAGGCCGGACATGCTGAAGTTCTACACCACCCTGGTGATGGAAGGGACGAAGCTGTACGACATGTGGAAGGCCGGCGATTATGAGCCCTACGACGTCGACACCGCGGCCGCCCTGCTGTCGGATATGAAGTCGATTGTCCCGGAGTACGTACGCATCCAGAGGATCCAGCGCGACATCCCCGTCCCGCAGATCGCAGCGGGCATCACAAAGAGCAACATCCGCCAGATAGTGGAATCCAGGATGGCTTCCGAGGGCAGGAGGTGCAGGTGCATCCGCTGCAGGGAGGTCGGCCATGCTGGCATATCCCTGGACGATCCCGAAAAGATCGTTATGAACGACATGGTCTACGAGGCCTGCGGAGGCACGGAGCACTTCATCTCGTTCGATTACGAGGACTGGCTGGTCGGATATGTGAGGCTGAGGCTGGACGACGGCCCGGAAGCCACTATAAGGGAATTGAAGGTCTTCGGCAGGACCGCTGCCATCGGGGACGAGGGCGAGGACTGGCAGCACCGCGGGTTCGGAAGGGAGCTCGTGGCCGAAGCCGAGAGGATAGCCAGGGAGAAGGGCTACGGAAGGATCAGGGTGACCAGCGGAGTGGGCGTCAGGGGCTACTACAGGTCGCTCGGATATGAGGAAGAGCTCCCCTACATGGCGAAATCCCTCTGAACGTTTTATTAGACCTTCCGCAGATTACGTAGACATGATGGACGTTCCCCTTGCATCATCCAGCGACGACCGCGAGGTCCGCGAAGGATTCGACAGAGCGGTCTCTCTGATGGAAGCCTCCCCGCTTGATCCTGAGGCTATCGCCATCCTGCGTTCCAATATGGACAAGGGGTGCACCGCGTCCATGGTCCGTCTGGGTGTGGCTTTCGCCGATGGCGATGAGGATCAGAAGAAGGAATCCGTCGAGCTCTTCAGGAAAGCCGCCGATCTCGGGGATTCCTCTGGGGTTCGCAACCTGGCCTACTGCTACGCGATCGGTTTGAACTGCGAGAAGGACAAGGCGAAGGGGGCCGAGCTGTACGAGAAGGCCGCCGGCATGGGCAACGCCAAGGCCATGTGCAACATCGGCGTGATGTACGACTACGGGAACGGCGTCGACGAGAACCCGGAGAAGGCGTTCCAGTGGTACAAGCGCTCTGCTGAAGGGGGCTATTCCAGAGGGATGACCAACCTGGGCGAGCTGTACATGTGGGGCAGAGGGACCGAGAAGGACCTGGACCAGGCTGTCGTGTGGCTGGAGCGTTCGGGAACCCCACGCGCGGAGTACCGTCTGGCGGAGATATGTTTCGACGAGCTGAAGGACTGCGAGAAGGGGATGGAGCACCTCAAGAGGGCCGCCGACAGGGGCTATTCGAAAGCGCTCTACCGCTACGGGTCCATGACCGAGGCGGAGGACCGCCTCGAAGCCGTGGACATGTACACGCAGGCCGCCCGCAAGGGCAACTCCGATGCGATATCCCGTCTGGAAGAGCTCGGAGAGCCGGTTCCGGAGCCCTCGTTCAAGAAGAAGAGGAGGAAGTCCTGACATGCGGAAGAAAGAGATCATAGCGACGGTCATCGCGAGCGTCGCCTTCGTGATTCTCGCGGCAACGTTCATATGGGCGATCCTCGAGCGTTCGGCCGGTGCGATGGATGCGGGAAAGTTCGTGAACATCTGCGTGTCTCTGACCGGCATCCTCACCTTCGTCGTCATGATCTATGCGGTCTATATGATGAGGGACGAGATGTCCTCGGAGAAGAGGTACGAGGAATACGCCCTCAAGCGCAAGGAGGAGTCCAAGGGGAAGCTTTGAACTGTCCCTATGGACGAATACCGTCTCCGATCTGGGAGCATTGTTCCAATAGATTTATCTAAAAACGCTCGATAGGGTGTCCCAGATACTATGGCACGCAAAAACATGATGATCATGGGCGGCGTCGCAGCTGTGATAGTTGTGATCATGGCAGCTATGTTCCTGCTCAGATGATTTGGAATCCTCTTCAGGCCGATTTCTGCGGCCACAATGCTTCCGCATGTCCAGCGTGCGCTTTCCGAGCCCCGTCAGGAGTAGAACCCGGGGCCGTCCCAGCTGTCCTTGCGCTCTTTCAGCTTCGACTCGATGTTCTTGTAGCTGTCGAGCACCTCCGGCTTGACCGATGGCCTGACCTCCTGCAGCGCCTTTTCGAAGTCCCTCGATTCGACGCAGGGCGCGTCATGGTCCCTCCTGTAGGCGCATAATGCGGCCTCCCTGCACAGCGCGGCGAGGTCTGCGCCCACGTACCCGTCCGTGCGGCGGGCTATGTCCTCGAGATCGACGCCTTTCAGGGGCATCTTGGAGGAGTGGACCTTCAGTATGCTGAGCCTCGAGGCGGTGTCCGGCTTCCCGATCAGGACCATGCTGTCGAACCTTCCTGGCCTGAGGAGGGCAGGGTCGATCATGTCGGGGCGGTTGGTCGCCCCCATCACGAACACGTCCCCCACGTTCTCTATGCCGTCCATCGATGTGAGCAGCTGAGCGACCATCCTCTCGGAGAACCTGCTGTCGGCGCTATTCCCGCGGACAGGCGCTATCGCGTCCATCTCGTCGAAGAAGATTATGCAGGGGGCCATCTGCTTTGCGCGTCTGAACGTCTGGCGGATGGCCTTCTCGGATTCTCCGACCCATTTGACTATGAGCTCCGGCCCGCTGACAGATATGAAGTTGGTCCCAGACTCGTTGGCCATGGCTTTCGCGACCAGGGTCTTTCCCGTTCCCGGCGGCCCGTAAAGCAGGATCCCTCTGGAAGGGGGTATCCCCAGCCTCTCGAACGCTTCTCTGTTCGCATCTGTCAGGAAGACTTCCTTAAGCTTGTTCCTGACGTCGTCCAGCCCGCCTATGTCGTCCCATGAGACCTTGGGTATCTCGGCGAGGACGCCTCTCATTCCGCCCGGCTCGACGTCTGCAGCGGCAGAGGTGAAGTCGGCCATAGAGATCTTCATCCCTTCCAGGACGGAGTTGGGTATGGGAAGGCTGGGGTCCATGTTGTCCTTCCAGCGCCCGAGGCATTTCATCGCCGCCTCTCTGCACAGTGCCGCCAGGTCGGCGCCCGCGAACCCTTGTGTCATGGCGGCGATCCTGTCGACGTCGACGTCTCCCGCCAGGGGCATATTCTTCATATGTACTGTTAGGATGTCCTTGCGCGCCTTGCGTCCTGGGATCCCTATCTCGATCTCCCTGTCGAACCTTCCGGGTCTTCTCAAGGCGGGATCGATGGCTTCCTCCCTGTTCGTGGCGGCTATCACTATGACGTTCTCTTTGCTTCCGAGACCGTCCATGAGGGTCAGGAGCTGTGCGACGACCCTTCTCTCGGCCTCTCCGCCGGCTCCGTCGCGGTTCGGAGCGATGGAATCTATCTCGTCAAGGAATATGATGCTGGGGGCTTTGGCCGCCGCGGCTTTGAAAAGGTCTCTGAGCTTCTCCTCGCTCT
The DNA here is from genome assembly GCA_015063165.1 of Thermoplasmata archaeon. GTDB lineage: Archaea > Thermoplasmatota > Thermoplasmata > Methanomassiliicoccales > Methanomethylophilaceae > Methanoprimaticola. The sequence continues at coordinate 48,743 of SUSZ01000010.1, read as the reverse complement.
CGCCGTGATACTGGCTGATGATCTCGGGTCCGCGAACGGAGAAGAGCGACGCTCCGGACTCGTTTGCGACGGCTTCGGCTATCAGGGTCTTCCCTGTCCCGGGAGGTCCGTACAGGAGGACTCCTCTCGGAGCGGTTATCCCCAGCCTGTCGAACAGCTCGGGATGCTTCAACGGGAGCTCGACGGCCTCCCTTATCCTCTTTATCTCCTCGTCCAGCCCGCCGACGTCGTCGTAGGTGGCCTTCTGCCTTCCCGTCTGGGCGCCCTTCCCCTTCTTGGCGGAGCCCATTATGCTCAGCCCGGTGTCCTCGGTGACGATCACAGGCCCTTCTGGGACGGTGGCGGACACGCAGAACGTGGAGCGGTTTCCCATGAGGGCCACGTTCGGGATGATGATGTTGGTGTTCTCCACCAGGGGCCTCCCCATGAGGCCGCGCCTGAACACATTCTCTATCCCTTTCTCGAAGCGGATGACCTTCCCCTGGGGTATGTTCGGGGACAGTGTTATGCTGGCCGCCGGCCGGGGGTTGCATTTCCTCACGACGACGTTCTCGTCCACGCTGACCATCGCATCGGTCCTGGTGAGGCCGTCGATGCAGATCAGGCCCATCCCTTCCTCCTCCGGGGCGCATTTGAATACTTTAGCGACCACGGAGCGCTTGCCCAGTATCTCGATGGTGTCCCCTACCTCGGTCCCGAGAGCGGAACGGGTGGCCGTGTCTATGCGAGCGCGCCCGTACCCGGCTTCGGATTGGCTCTGAGCCATCGCGACCTTGAGGGTCATCTGTGCCGGCATACGTTCCGTATTACATTCGGCACATCATAAAATTTCTTGGTGGTTCGCATCGGTTTCGACGATGCTTGGGCGTCCGACATGTTCTTAACAATAACCTCCTTAAAACAATCAACAATCGGTACACTATGTTCCGTATCATCCAACTTAGTTAAGTAACACTAAATACAGATTGTTGCATGTCGGTTCAACTATGAGCAAGGAAGACGACTTGAAGAAGATGATAGGGGAGCCTAAGGCCGCTATCAGGAACATGATCCTGCCCTTCCTGATCGCATTGGCCGTGGTCGAGATCAACCAGTTCGTCGACACATACTGGGTGTCCGGTCTCGGGGCGCAGTCCGCTTCTGCCATCTCCACCATCGTACCTGTGTACGGCCTCATGATGTGCGCCGGTTTGGGGGTAGCCGCCGGAGTTACGACGACTGTGGCCGCCCGTCTTGCTCGTGGCGAGAATGAGATTGCTGCGAAACTCGTTTCAAACTCTGTGATTCTCGGAATAATCTTCTCCATTATCGCGTCCGTCCTCGTGGCTGTCTTCATCAATCTGGTCATAGACATCATGGGTGCCGGAGACGTCCGCGAGGAAGCCATCCAGTATATGCTGCCGTACATCCTCATGTCCCCTGCCGTCATCCTGATATCCATCGTGGGAGGAATGCTTAGGGGAGAGGGCGCAGCCAAGAAGTCCACTATCATCCAGTCCATATCCGCTATACTGAACATGATAATAGACCCCATCCTAATCTACGCGCTCGGAATGGGAGTGTTCGGAGCCGGACTATCCACCGTCATATCCGCTTTAATAGCGGTCGTGATCGGACTCTACTGGTACGTCAGCGGAAAGACCATCCTCAGGATAGACCGTTCCAATTTCCGCGTCGACAAGAGCGCCATGTCCGAGGTTCTTGGTGTCGGTGGTCCTAAGACCGTGCAGATGCTGATCTCTAACCTCACTGATTTCCTCCAGAGAATCTTCCTCATCATCGCTGGAGGAACCTCTGCGGTCATGTTCTATAACTACGCCTGGAGGTACATCGGGGTCGTAAACCTTCCTGGAAGAGCGGTCGAGATGGCGATGCTGCCTGTGTGCTCCGCCGCTTATGGGGTAAAAGATCTGGAGAAGCTGAAGACAGGTTTCATCTACTCCACCAAGCTTGTGCTGGGATTCAGCATAATATTCTCGATCATCCTGTTCGTATTCGCCGATCCGTTCATGTCCATCATGACCACCGAGGAGTCCATGCATCAGCTGCTGCCGATGTTCGTCTGGACCATGAGGGTGTCGGTCTTCCTGATACCTTTCAGCGCCATGATGCTGGTCGCATCGTCTATGTTGCAGGCCATGAAGAAGGCCAAGATCCCCATGTATTACTACATGTTCTGGGGAGTCGTGAAGCTCGCGCTGTACGCGATCGCGGCTTATGGCTATATGGGCGTCGATCCTTACGAGGGAATCATCTATTCGATGGTGGGCGTCCACATCTTCGGAGCGTTCTGCCTGTGCTGGTTCGCTCTGAGAGAGCTCAAGAGGTTCACGAAGGAAGCGGAGCTTCACGATAGGAACGCGATTTGAGCTTCAAAATACATGGCCGGCTGCCTAGACGCCGGCTATGGTTTTCATTATTGGGCAGATATTGGTGTAATCCTGCTTATTTGTAACAATGTCTGTTCGTATTAGGAAATACGCACTTTGCTGAACAAGCCATTCAGTATCAAACATACTATATTTATATTAAGTGTTACTATAGTAATATTTTTTGTAAATAATTTATAATGAAATAACATTTATTCCATATTTTGAATATTTTTGACTAGTTCCGACTGCTTGTTATTTTTACCCTTTTTCAATAACACTCCATATGGCCAATAGGACCAAGGACGTCGATAATCTTCTCAGCAATCCCAAGCGGGCGTTGCTGGCGATGTCCTTGCCCCTGTTATGCGCACTCATCGTGGAGAACCTGCAGACCTTCATAGACGGGATATGGTGCTCGGGGTTGGAGGCGGAGGCAATGTCCGCCATCTCTATCTCGCACCCCATCTACGGCATGATCGCCTGCGTCGGAACAGGCATAGGGGTGGGAGTCTCGGCCGCTGTTGCCAAATACATTGGTGCAGATGACAAGGACTCCGCCGAGAACATAGTGGCAGGCTCCATCTATGTGGTGATCTTGTTCTCGATAGTCGCTGCCACCATAATGTGGTTCGCGGCGGAGCCGATCATAGTGTTCTGCAGCGGCGATGAGAATCTGGACCTCTCCATGGAGTACACCCGTCCCTTTCTGGTCTGTTCCTTCTTCCTTATGATGAATGCCGTGTGGGCAGGGTTGCTTAGATCCGAGGGCGCCGCTCGCAAGTCCATGCTGCTCTCCGTCATCGCTTCTCTGCTGAACATGGTCCTGGACCCCATCCTGATATACGGGCTCAACCTCGGAGTTCTCGGGGCGTCCCTCGCCACCTGTTTCTCGTTCATAGCCATCACCGCCATCGCGTTCTGGTGGTATCTTTCCGGAAAGACCTACCTCGCCATGAAACTCAGGGGTTACCATTTCCGCAAGGACCCTCTGAAAGAGGTCATGATAATAGCGATCCCATGCATCTTCGAAATGCTGGTCCAGCCTCTGATCAGCGTTCCTCAGAACGCCATCGTCTACAGCTGCGGAGGAGAGGAAGGATTCGTCGCATACACCTATGCGTTCCGTTTCATCTCCATAGCGCTGATCCCGACCATAGCCATCGGAAAGTCACTGATCCCGGTGATATCCGCCGCTATAGGGCAGGACGATTCCAAGAAGATCATCGAGAGCTGCAAACTCACTTACAAGTACACCCTGTCGATGGAATTCGTGTTCATGATAGCGTTATTCCTGTCCGCGGATATCCTTGTAAACGCCTTTATGAACTCCGAGAGCATGCTGCCGATACACGACGAGATGGCTCTGGCGCTTCGCATCTACACGCTGACGTGCGTTTTCCACACGTTCCGTATTGTGGGGACCTCCATCCTGCAGGCCTCCAGGCATGCCGTCGTCGCGAGCGTGCTCACCCTCACCAGGGAGTTCATGTTCCTCGGAATGTTCGCAGTAGCGGCCACGATATCGCTCCATGCCATCTATTGGGCGTGCGACCTTACGAACTTCATCATGATGTTCGTGATCACAGGGTTCGCATCCCATTATCTGAAGAAGCTGGTTAGGGATGTGGATGCCCACAAGGGCATGCATATGGACGAGAAGTCCGCCAATCCATGAGTCATATCGAATGGATCATCAGTTCCAATGTACGATTCTGTGGTTTTATCGATTTAACAATATCTGATATTACCGGACTATACAACCAAACATGAAATAAGACTAACACAATCGGGCCATCGATGAAGTCTCTCGAAGAGCGTTTCGACGACAACTGGTCGTTGCGTGCTCACGCAGTCGTCGAGGTTATAAGGCTCATGTCGAAAACAATCCGATAATCCGCGGGGTTCTCCGCCAGATTCTGACAGGCCACAACTATAGCAAGGTCTTGGACATAGGCAAAGGTGCTGGAATCTGGCTATAGGGTTCGCTCGCATGGGCTACGATGCTACTGTCATAGACAGGTGCCAAGCGATGCTTGATACTGCATCGGATATCGCTTCCGACATGGGTCCGAATATCAAATTCTTCAAGGATGATGCTGTCAGGCCCATATTCAGGAAAGCGTCGTTCGATGCCATTGTCACGAAGGACTGCGTGTGGAATCTGACCAATTGTCTGTTATCTTTGATAATACGAATCAAAAATTAGTATTATCGATATGTCAGTATCATCCCTTCACCCTCAGTCTGATGAGGTCCAGCATCTCCTTCGAAGGTATCCTGCTGACTATCATGTCGTCCGGGACAGACGATATGTAGCTGTCCAGAACCTTCATTGGGCGCCTGGATCTGGCGGAAGCCACCGCACGGTCGAGCTTCCCTTGGCTCTCGGCGTATATCCTGAACAGGACGTCTCCTTCCTTCACCTTGTCGCCTTTCTTGTGGAACAGGTAGACCCCGGCTCCGAGATCGGCAGGCGCTCCGGCTCCTTTGGCCATCGCGACGAGGCTGGCATTGTCGATCTCCTGCACGTAACCGGTCCTCTTGGCATGCACGTCCTTGCTGAAGGCCCCGGGCGCTAGATCGTCAGAGGCGAGTGTCCTGCTGCCCCCTTGGGCCTCCACGATCTCAAGGAACTTCTCGTGGGCCTTTCCCGACCTGAATATCTCCAGGGCGCGGGTCTTGCCGTCCTTTATCCCGGACATCTCCAGGATTATCCCTGCGAACCCGCAGGCTTTGTCCACCACGGTCGGATCCCCTGAACGGTTCTCCAGGGCTTCTATGCATTCTTTGGCTTCCAGTATCGGCCCTATCGCGCGGCCTATGGGCTCTTCGCCCCTGGATACAGCGCACTCGACGTGGATCCCGAGGATGGTTCCGAGGCCGATCATGTCGTTGGAGAACGATTGCGCGGTCGCCATGTCCGGGACCTTGGTGCCGTCTCCCATCGGGATGTCCATCAGGAGGTGCGTGGTGCCCAGCGCCACCTTCTTGCTCATTATGGACGCCATCATGGTGGGCCGGGGGTCGATCCCCATCGGGCGCTCCGCCTTGATGATCTTGCTACCTATCGGAGCGTAGTCCTCGTTCCCGCATGCGAACACGCCACTGACGGCCGACACCGCTCTCTTCAGAGTCTCTGTGTTCAGTTCCACGTCGCAGAATGTATCCACGAAATCGGACGTACCGCAGGCGCTGCTGACCGCGCGGGAGGAGAGCTTGGGTATCGTGAGGCCTTCGGAAGCCACTATGGAGACCACTATCGGCGTGATCTTGTTCCCAGGAACCCCTCCCAGGCTGTGGAAGTCGAATACAGGCCTGACCCCGAAATCGACGGTCTCTCCAGTGGAAGCCATCGCACGAGTCAGGTAAGCCACCTCGGTGAGGTCCGAGTTGTTGACGTTGAACGACGACACGAAGGCGATGATCTCCTTGTCCGAGAGATTCCCTGCCATGATGTCGGATACGATCGAGCTGATCTCCTCCATCTCGAGCTTTCCGCCGTTGATCTTCTTCCTGATGGACCTTATGGATTCCGGCTGAGGCGAGAATGCGACATCGACCTCGTCGCCGACGACCACGGAGCATTTCCCCATGAACGCGGAGGGCATCCTGACCGTCCCTTTCTCCACGGAATCGGAGATGACGACCGTGGACACCGCCGTCCCGCCTGCGGATATGCGGACGCGGTCTGTGGGGCCTACCCCCAGCTTCAGGCAGTCGTCGCTGTTCATAAGGACGATGGGTTCGGACACTGTCATGTCGGAGTCGAGCGCGATGAGCCTCATACGCTCCCATCATGCGCACCACCGTGAATAAAGTTCTCTTTCCTCCTCGCAGGCGGCCCTACATGTGATGTTATCCAGCAGAGTCCTCGTTTTCCGAGAGAGAATCTTTTATGGATAGCCAACGATAGTGTCAAGCGATGACCATTATAGAGATTAGGATCGAACTCAAGAAAGGCGTGGCCGATCCCGAAGGGAAGAACACCAGGAAGACCCTGGAGTCCCTCGGATTCAAGGGCATAGCCGATGTAAGGTCGGTGAAGCTCTTCGAGGTCGAGCTCGACATGCCTGCCGACGAGGCGGTGAAAGCCGGCGAGGAGATGTGCAGGAAGCTCCTGGCCAACCCTGTGATCCAGAACTACAGGGTAACAGTGAGATGATCAGATGGCAGACCTAATGGTGAAACGCGACGTCCCGTTCCCTCTGTACGACGTGGACATCCTGTCCGCCACCGACGAGCAGCTGAAGCAGATCTCTGCCGACATGTCGCTCGCGCTCTCCCTGGAGGAGATGAAGACCGTCCGCGACTATTTCAAGAAGGAAGGCAGGAACCCCACCGACGTGGAGCTCCAGTCGCTCGGGCAGGCGTGGAGCGAGCACTGCTGCTACAAGAGCTCCAAGCCCATCCTGAAGGAGTTCGTCTTCGGGATAGACCGCGACGATGTCCTCTCGAGGGGAGACGCCGGAGTCATGGTCTTCGACGACGACTACGGGTACGCCCTCCGTATCGAGAGCCACAACCACCCGTCCGCCATCGAGCCCTACGGAGGAGCCGCCACCGGTATCGGAGGAATCCTCAGGGACGTCGTCTGCATGGGCGCGCAGCCTATCGGACTGGCAGACCCCCTGTGCTTCGGGCCTATCGACCACAAGGGAGACCTTCCGCCTGGAACAAAGCACCCCAGATACCTTGTCAACGGCGTAGTCTCGGGAATCAGGGACTATGGGAACCGCGTGGGGATACCCACGATCACCGGCGGATTCTTCTTCGACGAGAAATACACAGGCAACTGCCTCGTGAACGTCGCTTGCCTGGGAATCGTCAAGCGCAAGGACCTCGCCAAGAACTACGCCGGCGGGCCCGGAGAGGTCATGATTCTCATCGGAGGACGCACCGGCCGCGACGGTATCCACGGAGTCAACTTCGCTTCCGCGGACCTCACCGCGACTTCGGACGAGGACTCCAGGGGAGCTGTCCAGCTCGGGGACCCCATCACGAAGGAGCCCGTGATGCACGCTTGCTTTGAGATCAACGCGAAGCACCTCATCACCGGGATGAAGGACCTCGGAGGAGGTGGGCTGAGCTGCGTCGTGGGCGAGATGGCCCTCGATGCCGGCTGCGGAGCGGACGTGGACCTTGAGAAGGTCCCGCTTAAGGAGTCCGGACTGGCTCCGTGGGAGATCTGGGTGTCCGAGTCTCAGGAGCGCATGATGTGCACATGCAAGCCCGAGAACGTCCAGGCCGTCCTGGAGATCTTCGAGATGTGGGACGTCCTCGCCACCCCTATCGCCAGGACGACCGACCTCAAGCGCACCCGCCTGTTCTGGAACGGCGAGCCCATCTTCGACATGGACCTTGAGTTCCTGACCGGAGGACCGGTCTACCACAGGCCATACACCCTTCCAGAGGTCTCCACCAGGGCCGCGGAGAAGTTCCCTAAGCTCCCGTCCGATGACAAGGTCATCCTTTCCCTGCTGTCGGACCTCAACATCGCCTCCAAGGAGTGGGCGATAAGGCAGTACGATCACGAGGTCCGCGCCGGAACAGCAATCCACCCCATGGTCGGAGAGATGAACAAGACAGGACCCGGAGATGCCTCCGTGCTGCTCCCCGTCCCCGGAAGGACTAAGGGGCTGGCCGCCGCGATCGGATGCAACCCCTGGTTCACCGAGGCCGACCCCTACAACGGCGGAATGTCCTGTATCGACGAGACCTGCAGGAACCTCGTCGCCGTCGGAGCCAAGCCCAACGCGTTCACCGACTGCCTCAACTTCGGGAACCCCGAGAAGCCCGAGAGGCTCGGAGAGTTCAGGGAGGCCGTCAGAGGAATCGGAGAGGCTGCCCGCGAGCTGGGGATACCCATACCCTCCGGCAACGTCAGCCTCTACAACGAGGCCCCCGGCGGAAAGCACATACTGCCCACTCCCATGATCCTGGGATGCGGTCTCGTGGACGACATCAGGAAAGCCGTCACAGCCGATTTCAAGAAGTCCGGAAGCGTGGTCTTCCTCGTCGGAGCCACCAAGGATGAGATGGGAGCTTCGCTCCTGTTCCGCAAGTTCGGAGGAGAGCAGGGAGCCGTCCCCGCTGTGGACATCCCTTCTCTCAAGAGGAAGATGGACAGGCTCCTGAAAGCCATGGACGAGAAGCTCGTCCTGAGCTGCCACGACTGCTCCGACGGAGGCCTGGCGGTCTCTGTGGCCGAGATGTGTATATCCGGCGGAGTGGGAGCGGAGCTCGATCTCGCCGCGATCGACCTGCCCTGCGTCCAGAAGAAGCTGTACTCCGAGAGCAACAGCCGCTGGATCGCCGAGGTCGACGGAAAGGACGTCACCAGGTTCTCCGAGATAATGGGGGACGACGCCGTCCCGATAGGGATAACGAAGGGCGACTGCCTCAAGATCAAGGACAACGGCACCGTCGTGCCCTTGGAGGAGATGAGGAAGGCCTGGAACTCTCCTATCTGGAACATCATGGGGGGTGTTGCTGAATGAAGCCGGAAGATGTGAAGGTCTGTGTGATCAGGATCGAAGGTACCAACTGCGAGGACGAGATGGCCGGAGCTTTCGAGGCCGTCGGAGCCCAGGCGGAGAAGGTCCATCTCAAGCAGCTGATCAAGCAGGCCCCCGCAGGACTTCAGCGCAACCTGGAGGACTACGACGTCCTCGCGTTCCCCGGAGGCTTCTCCGCAGGCGACTACGTCCGTGCTGGAGCCATCTTCGCGGCCAGGATAAAAGCCGGAATGGGTTCGGAGGTCAAGAGGTTCGTCGAGGCGGGAAAGCCCGTCCTGGGCGTCTGCAACGGATTCCAGATCCTCGTGGAGCTGGGGCTCCTTCCCGCTCTCGAGGGCACCATGTCCGATGTCCCGACAGCGGCCCTATACACCAACGACTCAGGAAGGTTCGAGTGCAGGCCAACGGTCCTCAGGAACGACAACCGCGGGAAGTGCATATTCACCTCCGGAATCCAGGAGAAGAAGCTCTTGACCATACCCTCGGCCCACGCCGAAGGCAAGCTTCTGAGCATGGATCCCGACTTCGTCCAGAAGCTCGAGGACAACGACCAGGTCGTGTTCAGATACGTCTGCCCCGACGGGTCCGCTGCGAAGTATCCGTGGAACCCCAACGGCTCCCAGTCCGACATCGCGGGAATCTGCAACCCTGCAGGCAACGTCATGGGGATGATGCCCCACCCCGAGAGGGTCATGACCCGCTTCACCCATCCCGATTGGACCAGAGGGTACGACACTGAAGAGGGAGACGGAAGGGCGCTGTTCGAATCCGTGATGAGATATCTCGAGAAGAGATGAAAAAACAGGGGGGGTCTCCCCCGATTTCCTTTTTTAAAGCGTTATCCTGACATCCACGTGGTCGCCGTCCTCGAGGCTGAGGGTGCGGCGCAGATGGAACTGGCAGATGATCTCGATGGTGTCCACGTAGTGGGATCTCTCGGGGACGACGATGGCGCAGTCGATGTTGCGAATCTTCGCCTTGTAAGCGATGACGTTCCCGAAGCTCCTTCCGTCGTGGGTGAATCCTTCCACGAGGACTCCGGACGTGCTCCTGACGACATCCAGCTTGCTGACGTCCTCAGGATCCAGGGTGACGTTCAGCGTTCCCTGGAAGGGCGTGAAGCCGAGAAGGGACTCGAACTGCCTCATGTATCCCTCCTGGCAGATGTAGTAGCCGCCCTCGCCCATTCCGGACGTTACCGCGCCATGGACGGTGACGTGGTCGGACAGCTCGAATATGCGACGGTACTCGTTGTACTCCTTCTTCAGCTCCTCGACGCCCTTGGGGGTGATCTTGATGCGCTGCCTTCTGGCGCCGAGGTCCCTCACGATGTACTTCTCGTCCAGAAGCTCCAGGATCCTTTTTGACGCCGACTGCTGGCTCATCTCGAGCGTGCTTCCGAGCTCACGGGAAGAGACCGCGATGTAATCGTCTACCGCACCGAGAAGAGCGAGTTTTCTGAGCGCAAACGAGTACTTATTGCCCATATCGCGTAATATAGGGGGGATTCATATGAACTTGTCGTTAGATTACACATCGGAGTTGTCATACCAACGATGTTCCCACTACAGGCGGAAAAATCTGTACCTGTCTTGTTATGTTTTAAGATATTAAGTGAAAACTTATAAGGAAAAAGAGGTCCCGAAGGACCTGATGTTTCAGATTGCCTTCTTGGTGTCTGCGTACCTGATGACGGTAGGGCAGGCGGCGATAGCGACATTGATGATGCCGATGATCAGAAGGAAGACCTGGACCCACAGGAAGGTGGAGCCGTAGAACATGGAGACGAGCGTCACAGCGACGCAGACTCCGGCGATGACGGCGATGGACTTTCCTGCAACGGGTGCGCTCTTGGCGAATGCTCCTGCGGTTGCGAAGAACATAGTGGCCACGAGCAGGTTGAAAGCGACGGGAATCACGGACTCGAAGGTTCCATTCCAGGAGTATGCAAGAGCCGCCATGGCGACTATGCCTCCGAGGAGCCCGAGACCCATTCCGATGGACATTTTCTTGGGGGCTGCACTCATATCTTACACCTTTGACTCTATTTCGATGTGCCTATTAAACATATCTCAGTCGAAGATCAGCTTGAGGCTGTCGGCGATGATCCATGCGAGGGATCCAGCGATCATGACCGCCTCTCCCATCTCGATGGAGATTCCCGCGAAACTGATTGCTGCCGCGACGAGAACACAAGCGCAGACTGCTGCATTGAGCATCCTGCCCTCTTTGGCATCGGTGGCTCCGGCTGCGAGTATGGCGAATGCCAGACAGACGAACAGGAGGATGGAGATGATGCCGTGGTAGTCTTGACCGGAGTGGATCATTCCGATGAGGAACAGAAGGACGCCTGCGATGGCGACGAGCATTCCGGAAGCGCACTCGGCTCCGCGGTAGGCATATGCCTTGCCGATTCCGTACACGAACATGAGAACTCCGACGAGGAAGCATCCGTAGTTGAAGATATTCTTCGTGAGCGTCACGTCGGATACTCCAAGCTGGGACACATAGTCGTTCCCCACGCTCCAGGAGGGATCCGCACAGGCGGCCACTACCCAGACGATGGAGAAGATGAAAGCCGCAACAAGTCCAATGGCACCGAAACCTGCTGCGCTGCGATTTTCTTCTTTCATACGTACCGAACTTATCTTAATTATTATATTGGTTTTGTTTCATTGGTTCCATCCAACCGTGCAATTGGAGGCATAAACGGCATGAAGAATGTGTTTTTCGTCGGAACCGCTGGAAGCGGCAAGAGCACCCTCGTGGGGGCGTACAAGGATTGGCTGGACAGCAATGGGGTGGACGCCATAGTGGTCAACATGGATCCCGGGGCGGAATCGCTTCCGTACGAGCCCGACGTGGACATCAGGGAATGGATCAACCTCGGCGAGGTCATGAGCGAATATCAGCTGGGTCCGAACGGGGCTCAGATCGTCGCCGCGGACCTGATGGCGGTCAACATCGAGAAGATGACCAGCGTGTTCGCTGAGTACAACACCGACTACGTCCTCGTTGACACGCCCGGCCAGCTGGAGCTCTTCGCGTTCAGGGAGTCCTCCAACCTCACAGTCAACGCGTTCGGGAAGGACGACTCTATGCTCGTGTACCTGTCGGACCCTTCCCTGTGCAAGACCCCCAACGGCTTCATCTCGGCCATGACCCTGGGGGCGCTGGTGCAGTTCAGGCTCCAGCTTCCGATGCTGAACCTCCTCTCGAAGAGCGACACCCTCTCGGACGACGACGAGCAGAGGATGCTGGACTGGTATTCCTTGCCCGATGTCCTCTACGGCGACCTCCTGGATGCGGATTCGATGCCCCAGACCGTCGTCGGCATGGAGCTTTTCAAGGCCATGGAGAACACCGGGGTCTTCGGAGAGATACGCGCGGTCTCCGCCCAGGACGAGATCGGTCTGGAAGAGATATATGCGGCTTCGCAGCTGGTCTTCTTCGGCGGCGAAGACACGATGAGAGAGTGAAAAGACAGTGAGTAGAAGGGGGAGGACCTCCCCCTCCTTCGAGCCTGTATCGGCTCAGACGAACATGTTTGCGGGAAGTTCCGGCATCTTCCCTTTCTTCGCGTCGAGGACCTTCTTCTTGGCGTTCTCGAAGTCCTCCTTGGTGACGGTATCCCTGTTGTTCCTGATCGCGAGCATGCCCGCTTCGGTGCACATGTTCTTGATCTCGGCTCCGGAGAGGCCGTCGGTGGTCTCGGCCAGGGTCCTGGCGGAGATCTCGCCCTCTATGTTCATGCGGGACGTGTGGATCTTGAAGATCTGCTCCCTTCCGTCGACGTCGGGCAGTCCGACCTCGATGATACGGTCGAACCTTCCGGGCCTGAGGAGGGCGTCGTCGAGGATGTCGGGCCTGTTGGTGGCGCCGATGATCTTGATGTTGCTCATGGGGGTGAACCCGTCGAGCTCGGACAGGAGCTGCATGAGGGTCCTCTGAACCTCCCTGTCCCCGGAGGTGGTGACGTCGAGCCTCTTCGCTCCCACGGAGTCGAGCTCGTCGATGAATATGATGCTGGGGGCCTTCTCCTTCGCAAGCTCGAACAGCTCGCGGACCAGCCTCGCTCCCTCTCCGATGTACTTCTGGACCAGCTCGGAACCGACCAGCCTGATGAACGTGGCCTGGGTGGCGTTGGCGACGGCCTTCGCCATAAGAGTCTTACCGGTTCCAGGGGGACCTACGAGAAGCACTCCCTTGGGGGGCTCTATTCCGACCTTGGCGTAGAGCTCGGGCCTCAGCAGGGGATCCTCCACGGCTTCGCGAAGCTCCATCATCTGGGTCTTGAGTCCGCCTATGTCGTCGTAGGTGATGTTGGGCTTGTCAACGATCTCCGCTCCGGAGACGACGGGATCCACGGACGACGGGAGGACGTCCATGATGGACAGGGTCTGCTTGTTCAGCGAGACTCTGGATCCGACTATGAGGTCCTCGTCCGGAACGTATGAGGACACCGATACGACGAAATCGGGGCCGGTGGTGCTCTTGACCACGGCGCGGTGGTTGGGAAGGACGTCTCTGAGGGAACCTATTATCAGAGGGGGGCTCTTGAGCCTCTCCAGCTCGTTTCTGAGCCTGGTTATATCCTTCTGGAGTCTGAACAGCTCGCTCTCCGAGTAACGCTTCTCCGTCTCTGCGTTCTGAAGGTCCTCCATGAGCCTGACATTTTTCTCTTCGAGTGACGCTATCTTCGCCCTCAGCTCGGAAATGTCCTCGGTGGTTCCGTCGTTCGTCATAGTTCCTCGCTTTCTGGAAAAGTGTACTGTTATATAAGCAGTACACAGAACCGCCCGATATGCTAATTAATGTGCTATTCTGTTAGAGAGGGCATGATATGCGAGATGTGCGGCAGAGACGTCCCTCAGACGAGGACGGTGGTCGTGGAGGGCTCCAGGCTCAATGTGTGCCCTGCATGCGCCAGGTTCGGCGAGGACTATAAATCCTCGACCTCCGGGGGCGCACCGGTAACCCAGTCCGTCATCGAAGAGAGGCTGGAAAAGCGCGAGAAGAGGATGAAGTCCAAGGACATCTACGCCGGGACCACCAGCATAGAGCTGGTAGACGACTACGGCGGTGTCATCAGGGCCGCCCGCGAGGCCAAAGGCCTGGACCAGGAGAAGTTCGCGGCTTCCATCCTCGAGAAGAAGGGAACGATAGCCAAGATAGAGTCCAACAGCCTCGTTCCTAACGACAAGCTGATCAAGAAGATCGAGAAGGCGCTCGGCATAAAGCTCACCGAGGCCGTCCAGTCGGGAGTCACCGTCGGACCCGGAGGCGCCGGGAACAAGATGACCCTCGCCAATTTCATCAAGAAGTCCTGATCAGGACTCTTCGATGCCCTTGTACACGGCATCGATGTAGGGCCTAATGTCGACTCCGCCGTCCCTGAGGACGATGAGGGCCGCCGCCCCTATGTCGATGCCCAGGCTCCTCTGTATCTTGTTGCTGTTCTGGATGAAGTCCTTGCGGGGGATGCCTGCGTCCACGGCGATGTCCATCAGAATGTGGAACGTGTCTTTCACTTCGGGCTTGTTTTCGGGAGCCGTCTCGGCGGGTTTCGTCACTGGAGCGCTCTCGATAGACTTGGCCTCAGGGGGCTTCGCCGTCTCGGGCTTCGGCTCTATGGGCTTGTCCAGCATCGCCATGAGGTCGGGCGAAGGCTTGTATGCCAGGGGGAGGTCCATGCCCTGGAGCTCGGGGGACAGGCGCACGTAACCGTTCTTGCACTGCACGGCGCCCTCGTTCTCCAGGAGCGCCAGGAGCTTCTTCGCCTTGGAGGGGGCCATCCACTTGAGCTCCAGCGATGCGCTCATCACGAACTCGTCTGCGGTTGTGACGTCTTTCCCGCTGGTCCTGAAGAAAGCGGCTGCGCATGTTTGGATCTCGTTCTCCATGAGGCCTCATCTTACACGTTCTAAAAATAACTTGTCCGAGCTTCTATTGATGTCAAAAATTATTCATTAATGTATAATAATAAGCACAATCTTTCGCGCGCGTGCGTTGTTTGATATGTATACTAACAATAATAATAAGGGACGGCAAATCCTTAAATAAAATGTCTTTTGTTCCGCAGAATATACAAGTCGTACCGTCACATCCGCTCTATCTGATGATGACGTTCCGAACACATTCAAGAGGTTATCAAAATGGCAGATGAAGAAATGACCATGCCTGTGAACACCGACCTCCTCGTCGCAGAGGACATCTATCTCACCTCCGGTGTCCACATTGGAACCCAGCAGAAATCCGCTGACATGAAGGAGTTCATCTACAAGGTCAGGCAGGACGGACTCTACGTCCTTGACGTCAAGAAGACTGACGAGAGGATCAGGGCCGCGGCTTCCTTCCTTTCCCGCTACGACCCCAGGCGTGTCCTCGTTGTTTCCGCCAGGCAGTACGGACAGAAGCCCGCAAGGGAGTTCTCCAAGGCTATCGGAGCACCCGCCTTCGCCGGACGTTTCGTTCCTGGAACCCTGACCAACCCCGCCAACCCCGGATTCATCGAGCCCGAGATCCTGGTCGTCACCGACCCTTCCGCGGACAAGCAGGCCCTCAACGAGGCCCTCAACCTCGGAATCCCTATCGTCGCCCTCTGTGATGCCAACAACGAGACCCGCAACGTCGACCTCGTCATCCCCACCAACAACAAGGGAAGGCGCGCTCTGGCCTGTGTCTACTGGCTCCTCGCCAGGGAAGTCCTCGTCGCTCGCGGTGCCCTCAAGGATCCCGAAGACTTCTCCCTCGCTATCGACGACTTCGAAGCCAAGCTTGTCTGATTCCGAACAGAATAGTCCAAAAACCTTTTGCACAAACCTTTTACCAGCGGCTTCGGCCGCTATCTTTTCGATAAGGGCGAGAGTATTTCCGGGATGTGTTCCCGATCACCTCGATGATCCGTTCGCTATTGCTAGATTTCGTGTATCGTATCGGGACTGCACCAATTCACGTAAACTGAACCCATTGAAAGATGCAGGAGGTTTCAGCAACGAGTCATGTCTTGCATTCATCGACTTATATTCTCGAGTGAAAACAGTCACGTTGCTCAAATCAAATGCAGTATCGACGTGCTGAAGTTCCAGGACGCGGATGGCAACGTCCTGACCGTGCAGGATCCCGTGGCGTCCTGATAGCTCAAAGTTGAAAAACAGGGCTTTGGCTCTGCCTTATCTCTTTTTGCCACATCTACGCGACCAGCGCCAAGAATCTGGTCTTGGCCTTTTGACGACTTCAGAGGGCGGAAGTGCCTCGAAACTTCATTCCACTTACTATTTATCGAGAGGCCACGCTACCCTCTGTTATGAGGCAACCGGCGGTCGCAGGCCGTTTCTATCCTTCGAATCCAGACGCTCTGAAGGCTGTCATAGATTCTTGTTTCGAGAGCCCTCTGGGCCCTGGCTTTCCGGGCGAAGCAGGCTCATCCAGGGGCATACGCGGGATCATGGCACCCCATGCCGGTTATCTGGCATCCGGGATGAACGCAGCCCATGCGTACCGTGCCCTGAAGGAGGACGGATTGCCTGATGTCTACATTGTCATCGGCCCGGATCATTACGGCACCGCATACGGCACCGTGATATGCTCTGAGCCGTTCCTGACGCCGTTCGGAGTCTGCAAGACTGACGAGGAGATATGCGAAATGCTCGCGGAGAGGTACGAGGACAGCGCCGATGTTCACCGCTACGAGCATTCCGTCGAGGTCCATGTCCCGTTCATCCAATACATCGACCCCGACCCATGCATAGTCCCCATCATAATGGGCCGTCAGACCCCACAGGAAGCCCGCCGGCTGGCCGATGTGCTGCTGACCGCCTGCGAGGGCCGCGACGTCGTCGTGGTGGCCTCCACGGACCTCTCCCATTACATCCCGAATACCGAGGCTTCGAGGCTGGATGGCATGGCCTTGGACCGCGTGGCGGCGATGGATCCCGAGGGCCTCTACGACACCGTGAGGTCCAACAGGATAACCATGTGCGGATACGGCCCCACCATGACGGCGATGATGTTCTGCGAGGGGTGCTCGGCGAAGGTGCTGAAGCACACCGATTCGTATGACTCCCTGGGGATGGATCCCCATTCCGTGGTCGGCTACGGGTCGGCGGTCTTCGAGAAGAAAGCGGTTTGAAGGGGGAAGTCCCCCCCCCCCTTTCAGATGCGTTTGAGGTATCTCAGGTTGGGCTCGTAGACCAGTCCCTTCTCCATGAGGCTGTTGGAGACCTCCTCGAGCTCGATGCTGCTTATGCCCATGCTCTCGGCGCGCCTCTCCAGCTCGTCCCTGGGAGCTCCTTTTCCATCGATGTCCAGCTCTTCGAGGAGCTGTAGGACCGCGTCCTCCGATGCCGCTTTGCCCATCTGAGGCTCGCTCTTGGGCGCTGCGGGCGCGGAGAATCCGCTTCCGGGGATGTAGACCTCGTCGGGAGCGTCTCCAGGGATGCCGAGGTCGATCTCCTCGTCGGGGAGGAGCTTCCTGATGGCGTTCTGGATGGACCTGAGGTAGATGTCGGACGCAGGGGGTTCGGCATTGTCGAGGGCGTAGATGATCCCCTCCGCTTCGGCGGGGTTCACGCCCATGGAGACGAGCGTGTCCACGGTGGCGTCTGGCATCCCGCACGCCCTCCTCATGTTCTTGAGCCTGGTCCAGGTGGACTTGGCGGTCTCGAGGACCCATTCCATGTAGGCTTTCTCGTCGATCTCCACGATGCGCTCGGGCCTCACGCTCATGGACACGTTGCCGTCCTCCCTGCGGAACAGCCTGACTTTTCCGACCGCCGCCACCAGGCAGGGGGCCACCAGCGACGCCATGGCCGCGGACGCCTCGGGCTGGAACCTTCCGGCGTTCACGTAGAAGTTCCCGGAAGGGTCCTGTACGCGGCAGGTCCACATGTGCTCCTCCTCGCTTCCGCGGTCCTCTATCTCGGTGAGGACTCCTGCCACAAGGACTCTGTTCACCTTGGCCCCGAGAGGGGTCACGACGTACGAGGGCATCTTCTCCTCGGTCGGCTTGATCTCCAGGTTGGTCCCGTTGAACTCGGTGGAGAACAGCCTCCAGGCGGTCTCCCTGGCTCCGGAGCGGGGCTTGTCCGAGGCCGGCTGGGGCTGCTTGGGGGCCTCCTGCATGTATTCGTTCCCGCTGGAGAACGGGTTGTCGTTGAAATCTCCGTTCATGAAAGGTTCGCCTCCACGTCTTTGAGAAGGTCCTTGGCCTCGGATACCACGTCCACGTCGACGGGCTTCAGGCCTCTGACCGTGATGCTGGGTCCGAAGTCGTCTATGGTGACGTTCCCGGACACGCGCACCCTGCGCATGAGCACCTTCGCGGTCAGGTCGCCGATGACGGCTCCCTCTCCGAGCCTGGCGGCCATGCTCTCGGCCTCCTCCAAGGAGACGCCGGTGAGCTTCTCGGTCTCCGCGCGTCCTATGACGGCTCCTATGGCTCCGGTTCCGTCGTCTATGACGGCTTTCAGCCTGATGTCGCTGGTTCCCTCGACCTGTCCGTGGAGGGCGCAGACGCCGTTGAGTATGGACCTCTTGCACTGGGGGCATCTCTTGATGAGCCCGCTGCCGGCCCTGATGTCGACGACCATGCCTTCGATGTCGATGTCGATGCCGCCGCCGTTCTTCATGATCTCCGCGACCGTCCTGAGGTTGGTGCCGGTCTCGACGGTCTGGAAGTCGGAGTCTATGCGGCTCACCTCGGACCTCTCCCCAAGGTTCAGCTGGGGTATGCCCTTCCAGGAGCGGACGTAGGCGTTGGCGATGCACACGCTATCGTTCTCCTTGAGCTCGAAGTCCTTCCAGGCGGAGTACTGTATCTTGCCGGTGTCGTCGGCGAGTATGCCGGACCAGACGGTGCGGTTCTCCCCCCTGATGACGACCTCCCTCTCCTCGACGGAGACGATGAGGCCCCTGACGGTGACGCTTCCGATGCCCTCGTGGATGTCCTTGACCTTGCACTCGGCCATGCTCATGCTGTAGACCCTCTCGGGGACGTCTATGTTGGCGTCGATGGGCTCCACTTTGCCGCGGTTGCCCATGTTGATCTGGATGGTGTCGTTCCTCTTGCGGGCGTAGGCCCCCCTGAAGGCGTAGGTCTTGCCCTTCTCCATCTCGAGCTCTCCGGGCTCCCAGATGGTGAACATTATGGAGCCGGTCTCGTCTCCGATGGTCCCGGTGATGATGTCGGTGGGGTTCCCTCTGACGGTGACGTTCCTCTTGTCCACGAACAGCGCCTTGACCTCCAGGTCGACGTTCTGCTCGGTGCCGTCGAGCTCTGCGATCTTCTTCTTCTCCCCGGGGCCCATGTTGGCTGCGACGGTGGGGGCGGCCGGGGTGTATTCCACGGTCTCCATCTCGACGGAGGACGGGGTGACGGTGCTGCTCATGCCGGTGTTCACCTGCACCGCGCCCATATAGGTCTTGCAGTAGCATCCCTTGAACTCGTAGACGGATCCGACCTCGAGGTCCTGGGCGTCGTTCCAGATCGTGAACGGGACGGCACCTGTGTCGTCCGCGATGGTTCCTGAGACGATCTCCTTCATCTCCCCCCTCGCGTTGACGGTCCTCCTCTCGCACGCCATGACCTTGGCGACGATGTCTATGTTCTGCTCGGTGCCGGTCAGCTGGCCGATCTTCTTGGTCTCGGCGGGGGTGCTGACCGCGACGTCGGAAGCCTCCACATCGGTGTCGGCGGCCTCGATCCTTCCGCGGTTGCCAATGTTCAGCTGGACCGCTCCCTTGTAGGTCTTGCAGTAGCAGTTCCTGAAGGTGTAGCTGGATCCTGCCACGAGCTCGGCGATGCTGGGGTCCCAGAGGGTGTATGTGACGCTTCCGGTCTCGTCGCCGACGATTCCGGAGACGATCTCCTTCTCGGTCCCTCTGCTCTTGATGGACCTGCGATCCACCGTGACGACCTTGCCGACGACGTCAACGTTCTGCTCAGTCCCGTTCAGGGTCCCGATCTTCTTTGTTATGGTGCCGCCGATGGCTACAGCGCTGTCTATGGCGCCGTACTTGCGGAGGATTCCCCTCTTAGCGGCATCCACGTCCACGTGGTACTCGTTGAGGTATTTGTTGAGCTCCGCTCTCAGCGTTTCTTCGTCGATCTTGTCGTTGAGCACCCTTTTCATCTCTTCCAACAGGGGTGTTAGTTCTGTATCGTTCATCGTATCGACTCCGCGATGCCTTCCTACGGCATGCGCTCCCGCCTAGAGGTTGTCAGTATTTAATCAATGGGAGGGGGTAGCCGAAAGTAGCGGACGGGTGCACGCATGTGCGGTTGATCAGCATGAAGATATGCGAAAAACACGTATTTCATGCATTATTGCTCGTTTCCGAGGCATGAAGATGCGTCTGCTGGCCCTCGAAACAGCCGATAGTTCCAGTGGCAACGTTTATAATAGGTAAAGCAATAAGAGGGCATGGTTCCCAAGAGCAAGATCGACGAGATTCTGGACGGGTACGATCCGAACGATTTGACAATCGCGACGCTCTGCTCTCATTCATCATTACAGATTTTCCATGGCGCCAGGAAGATGGGCTTCAAGACCCTGGGTCTCACCATCACCCACAACACGAGATACTACGACGCCTTCCCCCTCGCCAAGCCTGACGAGATCATAAAGTACGCCGATTTCGACGAGATGGAGGAGCGCATCGGCGAGTTGTACGACAAGAACGTCATCCTGATCCCCCACGGCTCGTTCGTCGAGTACATGGGCCCCCGCCGCTTCTCCGACTACGCCGTCCCTTCCTACGGCAACCGCGCCGTCCTGGGATGGGAGTCCGACAGGGACAGGCAGAGGCAGTGGATCACCTCCGCGGGTGTCCCCATGCCCAAGCTCATAACCGACGCGAGGGACATCGACGAGCCTGTCATGGTCAAGTACCACGGAGCCAAAGGCGGAAGCGGATACTTCATTGCCAGGGACTACCTGGACTTCAAGATGGCCGTGGACAACACCCAGCCCTACACCATCCAGGAGTACTGCCTGGGAACCAGGTACTACATGCACTTCTTCTACGACCCGCTCAAGAAGGACGGGTACAAGTGCGAGCAGGGCGGAACCCTCGAGCTCCTCTCCATAGACCGCAGGGACGAGAGCAACATCGACGAGATGTACAAGCTAGGGTCCATAGAGGAGTCCAGGAGGCACGGGATAAATCCCTCGTTCGTCGTCACCGGGAACACCCCGGTCGTCATCAGGGAGTCCCTTCTGCCGAAGGCGTTCGACATGGCCGAGAAGATCGTGAACAAGTCCTACGAGCTCTTCGGAGGCATGTGGGGACCGTTCTGCCTGGAGACCGTCGTCAACGACAAGCTCCAGTTCAAGGTGTTCGAGATATCCACCAGGATCGTCGCGGGAACAAACCCGTTCATCTCCGGATCCCCCTACGCCGATCTCATCTACCCCGGCCTTAGCACCGGCGCGAGGATGGCCATGGAGATAAAGGAGTCCGCGGCCGACGGCACGTTAAAGGAGCTCATGTCCTGACCCCTGCTGTGCTTTAGATTATATAATCGAAGCAGGATTCGATTGCCCACAGAAGGCGTAGAGATGGTATCGAAGAGGTTACAGGAGATTCCAGCATCCGGAACGATCGCTATTTCCAATTTGGTCAGTCAGATGAAATCGGAGGGCGTCGACATAGTCTCGTTCTCCATGGGGGAGCCCGATTTCACCACCCCCGATAACATCATCGAGGCGTGCTGCGACTCGCTCCGCTCCGGATACACGCATTACACCCCCTCCCTGGGGATCCCGGAGCTCAGGAAAGCCGTAGCCGATGTCTCCCGCAAGGAGAGCGGCATACCCTGCGACCAGTCCAACGTCCTCATCACGCCTTGCAAGCAGGCCATCTTCCTGACGGCTCTGGCATACATCGATCCCGGAGACGAGGTCATTCTCTCCGACCCCTCATGGGTCTCGTACGAGGCCTGCATCCGTCTCGCCGGAGGAGTCCCGGTCTACGTCCCCACCTATTTCGAGGACAAGTTCGTCCTGGACCCTGCGAAGGTCGAGGCGGCCATCACGCCCAGGACCAGGATGATCATCCTCAACACGCCTTCCAACCCCACCGGATGCGTCATCCCTCGCGCCGTCCTGAAGCAGATCGCCGACATCGCCATGACCCACGGGATAAAGGTCCTGGCCGACGAGATCTACTCCGCCATCGTCTACGAGGGAGAGCACGTCTCCATCTCCGCGTTCCCCGGCATGTTCGAGAACACCATCACCGTCTCCGGCCTCTCCAAGTCCTACGCCATGACCGGATGGAGGCTCGGATGGGCGATCGCTCCCGCCGAGGACATCAAGGCCATCAACAAGCTCCAGTCCCATTCCATATCCTGCGCGGTATCCTTCGTACAGAAGGCGGCCGTGGAGGCCCTCACCGGCCAGCAGCAGTCCAGGGCGGACATGATCAAGGAGTTCAGGAGGCGCCGTGACATCGTCATGGACCTAGTGGAGGAGATCCGCGGGTTCGAGTGCAACGTCCCCGACGGAGCGTTCTACGTCTTCCCGAAGTACAACAGGGACATCCCGTCCGCAAAGCTGGCGGAGATCCTGCTCAGGGAAGGCCATGTCGCCGTCACTCCCGGAACCGCTTTCGGCCCCCACGGCGAAGGCTTCTTCAGGATCTCCTACGCCGCCTCCGAGGAGCAGATACGCGAGGGGATGGCCAGGATAAAGAAGGTCGTCTCCGGCCTCTGAGGCCTTTTCGTCCCTGTCCCGTCCTTCCGTGTGCGGTTGGACGGGTCTGCTGCGAGCTTAACGCACAAGTTTATTATTAATGGGGGGATTCATACCCCTCGTATCAGCCCTACTAGGGCCCAGAGGGATTACCTTGAGCAGAACTTTATTCACCGTCGGTCCTGTGAACGTCGAGGCCGACGTGCTTCAGTCGATGACTAAACCGATGATCACCCACAGGTGCAAGGAGTACAAGGAGCTCCACGCCGGAATCGTTGAGAAGATCCAGAAGACTCTCGACACCGACATGGACGTATTCCTGGTCGGAGGATCCGCAACGATCATGCTGGAGGCAGCGGTCAGGAACGGAGCCTCCAAGAAGACCCTAGGAATCACCAACGGATCCTTCGGGAACAGGTCCATCGAACTCGGAGAGCTCAACGGCAAGACCGTCGAGAAGGTCCAGGTTCCCTGGGGAAAGGCCATGAAGCCCGAGCACATCGCCGGTAAGGTCGGAAAGGACACCGAGCTCGTCCACTGGGTCAGCAACGAGTCCTCCACCGGAGTGTTCAGCGACTCCGTCGCCCTCGCCAAAGAGGTCAGGGCCCAGAACCCCGATGCGCTCATCATGGTCGACGCGGTCACCTCCGCCTACGCCATGGACCTGAAGATCAAGGAGATGCAGCCCGATGCGCTCGTCTTCGGAACCCAGAAGGCACTCGCCCTGCCCCCTGGACTCGCCATCATGCTGTGCTCCGAGAGGCTGCTCGAGAAGGCCAAGACCGTCGAGAACAGGGGATTCTACACGGACCTGCTCAAGATCAAGAAGCAGAGCGACGTTAGCTACGCTCTGACCACGCCCCCTGTGTCCCTCATGTACGGAGTCGACTACCAGCTCGACAAGGCCATCAAGGAAGGCATGCCCGCCAGGTACAGAAGGCACCAGGAGATGGCCGACCTCGTAAGGAACTGGGCGGACAAGAAGCTCGCAGGCGTGTTCCCCGAGGAGGGCTACAGGTCCAACTCCATCGGAGTCCTGAACCGCGGCTCAGTCGACTACGATTCGTTGAATTCCAAGCTCAAGGCTAAAGGCTACGAGATCTCCAACGGATACGGAGAGGTCAAAGAGAAGACCTTCAGGATAGGCCACATGGGAGACACCACTCCCGCCGGCGTTAAGAAACTGCTTTCGGCCATGGATGAAGTATTGGAGGAGTGAAAATGGTAAAGATCCTTGTCTCTGACTCCCTTTCCAAAGAGGGACTTGAAATACTGGAAAACTCGGGATATCAGGTCGACGTGAAGACCGGAATGTCCGAGGACGAGCTCTGCTCCGTGATCGGAGACTACGACTGCCTGATCATCAGGTCCGGGACCAAGGTCACCGCCAAGGTCATCGAGGCCGCCGACAACCTCCGCATCATCGGACGCGCCGGAGTCGGAGTGGACAACATCGACGTCCCTGCCGCCACCGCCAAGGGGATACTCGTCATGAACACCCCCTCCGCTAACATCCTGTCCGCAGCGGAGCACTCCTGCGCCATGCTTCTGGCCCTCGCCAGGAACATCCCCTTCGCCCACGAGTCCATGCACAAGGGCGAGTGGAAGAGGTCCAAGTTCACCGGCGTCGAGATGAACGGGAAGATCCTGGGAATCATCGGAGTCGGACGCGTCGGAGGAGAGGTCGCCAAACGCATGAAGGCGTTCAACATGACCCTCATCGGATACGACCCGTTCCTTCCCAAGGAGGTCGCGGACGCCATCGGAGTCAGGCTCACCACCCTCGAGGAGGTCATCACCACCGCAGACTTCATGACCATCCACACCCCGCTGCTCCCCGAGACCAGGAACATGATCTCCCTCGAGCAGTTCAAGATGATGAAGCCCAACGCGAGGATCGCGAACGTCGCCCGCGGAGGGATCGTCAACGAGGACGACCTGTACACCGCTCTCAAGGAGAAGATCATCGCCGGAGCCGCCTTCGACGTATGGTGCAACGAGCCTCTCACCGAGGACGAGGCCAAGCTCCTCGAGCTCGACAACCTGGTCACCACACCCCATCTCGGAGCCTCCACCGTCGAGGCCCAGGAGAGGGTCGCCGTGGAGATTGCCGAGCATGCGATCATGTACCTCAAGGACGACATCATCTCCAACGCAATCAACGCTCCCCGCGGAAAGCTCGACGCCGAGACTGAGCCCTTCGTGGTCCTCGCCGAGAGGATGGGAAGCCTGGTCCAGCAGACCGTCGGCAACCACCCGCTGAACAAGCTTGAGGTTTCCTACTGCGGAAGCCTCGCCGGCAAGCCCACCAAGCTTCTGACCGTGTCCGCCGTCATAGGATACCTCAAGAACGTCATCGGCACCGCCAACACGATCAACGCCCTCCCCGTGGCCAAGTCCAAGGGAGTGGAGGTGGTCGAGAACAGCAACCCCGAGTCCAAGGACTACGCCTCCGTCATCCAGATGAAGTTCACCTCCCAGGGAGTCGAGCATTCCATCAGGGGAACCGTCATCGGAGGCCAGAACAGGCTGGTCGGATTCGACGAGTTCTCCTTCGACATACCCTTCTACGGACACATGATGTTCGTAGGGTACGACGACGCCCCCGGAGTCATCGGAATCGTCGGAAACAACCTCGGAAAGGCCGGAATCAACGTCGGGCAGATGTCCGTCGGAAGGTCCGGAAAGAAGGCGCTGATGTTCCTGACCGTCGACCACGAGGTCCCCGCCAACATCATGAGCACCATCGCAGCAGAAGTCCCCACCGACTACATCAGAGCCGTCCGCTTCGTGGAGTGATTCCATGAGCATATTGACCGTCGAGGACCTCACGCAGGCCATCAAGAACGGCATAGACAGCAGGAAGGGGATGGACATGGACGAGGCGTACGACCTCGCCCACAGCGTCCTCAACTTCTTCGGGTACTCCGACAGGATCATAGACAACGTCCTGGAGGCTCAGGATCGCAACGCCTTCTACATCTTGGAGGATGCCGACATCCTGACCACCGAGAGGGAGGAGACTACCCTCTACGACGGAAGGGAGTGGAGGATCCACTACTGGGTGTTCAAGAGGGACAAGATCGACGAGCTCATGTCCAAGCCCGCCGGTTCCGACAAGGGCGACGACGTCGAGGAGAACATCTATGACACTCTCGACGACGAGGCCTGGGTTAGGAACAAGTAAGCTCTATGGAGCTCTTTCCGTACGAGTTCCGTCCGAAACAGGCGGAACTCGTACGTTTTATCGATTCAGCCGTTCGCGACGGGCGTCCTGCAGTGATAGAGGCCGGCACCGGCATCGGCAAGACCGTCTCTGCGCTGTGCGGGACGCTTCCTCTAGTCCTCGAGAAGGGCACCAAGGTCCTGTACCTCACCCGCACGAAGTCTCAGCAGAAGCAGGTCGTGCGCGAGGTCGCCGCTATCGGACACGACGTCCTCTGCGTGCCGATGCAGGGACGTTCGTCCTGCTCCTGTCCGATGATGAGGGGCGACCCCGAGACGGCCGCAGGGACTCCGGAGGAGCTGTCCAGGCTGTGCTCCGAGTACAAGCGCAGGGATAAGGACGGAACCTGCGGCTGCCCCTACTACGACAGGCTCGGAGATGCGGACATAGGCTGCTGGGCCAAGACCGTCCGCGGGGCGGATCCCGAGGAGTTCTCGTCCATGTGCGAGTCCGCAGGGGTGTGCCCGTACGAGCTCAGGAAGCTTCTCCTGCCGATGGCGGACGTGATAGCGGTCCCGTATCCTTTCGTGTTCATCCCGGGCGCGTGCATCAGCTTCGTCTCCTGGATGGGTATCCCGCTGGAGGAGACCGTGATGGTGGTGGACGAGGCGCACAACCTCCCCGACTACCTGCGCGAATCCCAGACCTACGGCATAACAAGGGGATCCCTGGAGAAGGCCGAGCACGAGGCCGTCGTCAACGGCGATCCGTATCTGGAAGGGGAGACCCGCGTCACGCACGTCATCTCTGCCGTCGGGAAGGCCCTCTCGCATGCTCTGAAGGAGCATCTGATAGACGAGGACGGGATACTCCCGCCTTACTTCCTGGAGGAGGAGCTGATGGAGATCTTGGGGATGTCCTCGGTCTCATTGGGGAGGACGTACAAGGCCATGTTCGAGATCGGAGATGCCATAGCCGAGCGGAAGAGGCAGTCCAGGAAGCTCCCCCGCTCCTATCTGAGGTCGCTGGCGGTGTTCCTGATATCATGGTCGGAGGACGACGACGCCTACAGGGTGAAGCTGGTGGTCGGAGGGGACAATCCTGGCTTCCAGTCGTACTGCATGGACCCGTCCCCTGCCGCCTATCCGCTGAACCAGTGCCGTTCGTCCGTTCACATGTCGGGCACATTGGAGCCGATAGGGGGCTACATTGACGAGATCGGGCTGTTCGATCCCCGCAGGCTGGTCCTGGGGAGCGTGTTCCCGCCCGAGAACCTTCTGTCCATCTATTCCGAGGAGGTATCCATGAGGTACGAGGAGCGCTTCCAGGAGAAGAACTACCGCAGGACCACCGAGCTTCTGGTTTCCACGATAAATGCGGCAGACGTCAACACGGCCGTGTTCTTCCAATCGTACAGCGTCATGGACCGCATGCTCGAGGACGGCATAGCCGAGCGCATCGGCCGTACGGCCTTCTACGAGCGTCGCGGGATGCCCCAGAAGGAGCTCATGGACTCCATAGAGAGGTTCAGGATGTCGGAGAGGAGTGTGCTCTTCTGCGTGCTAGGAGGCAGGATCTCCGAGGGCATAGACTTCCCGGACAAGGCGCTGGAGCTCGCCGTGATAGTCGGCGTCCCGTTTCCCAAGCCTACCGCCAAGCTCCGCGCTCTCAGGCGCTATTACGACACCAGGTTCGGCGACGGGATGGGGTTCGTTTCGATAATCCCCGCTTCCAGGAAGATGCGCCAAGCCATCGGGAGGCTGATAAGGTCGGAGACGGACCGTGGCGCGGCGGTGGTGCTCGATCGCAGGGTGGCGACGCTGAGGGATGTATCCGTCGTCCGTTCTGACGATATTGTTGGCGATGTCAGGCGTTTCTTGACGGGTGAACGAAGGTCATCAGCAGTTAACGCTTTAAACCACTAATCATACTAGGGTCGCATGGAAATTACTGTAGATGACGCTGTCATCGACATGATAAAGAAGGAAGGCAGGGACTACCGCGTCTGCACCGCATGCATGGGGCCCGCCCTCGTCCCGACCACCGTAAAATCCCCCAAGGATACCGACATCCGCATCAAGATCGGAGACAACACCCTTTACATCTCCCGCGTCCAGGCTATGTACATCGACCACGTGTCCATCGACATGGTCTACGATGCCGAGGAGATCGATTCCTGCCCCGCATTCTACGTCAGGCGCAATCTCAACTGATTTTTCAAAAAACAGGAGGGGCGTCCCGTCTCAACGGACGAGGACCGCCTTCTCCGCCGATTCCTTCGCCAGGCTGTCGATGTCGATGCGTTCCCTGTAGGATTCTATGCGAATGGGATCCGCCGCTGTGGTGACCTTGTGAGGCACAATGGTGCACCCGACAGAGGGCGAGATGGATATGTCGAAGGTCCCGATCTCGCGGGCGACCTCCATGATCTCGGTCTTGTCCAGGCCTATGAGCGGCCTCACGATTGGGATCGACATCCCGGTGTTCTCGGCGCGTATGTTCTTGAGGGTCTGGGAGGCGACCTGTCCCAGGGAGTCCCCCACGACGATCATGTCGGCTCCGACGATCTTCGCGAACTCTCCTGCCGTCCTATGCATCGCGCGCTTGCACATGACGCACTGGTAGTTCCTGTCGCAGGTGTCGTGTATGGCCGTCTGAGAAGGTCCGTGAGGCGCGAAATAGAGCGGAAAGCGCTTCCCGGTGTACTTTTCGAGCTGCTCCGCTATCGCGATGACGTTCTCCTTGGCCCTATCGTCGCAGTAGGGGCCGTTGTCCATATGGAGCAGCACGACGTCGGCGCCGGCGCGGCTGATGAGATAGGATGCCACGGGGGAGTCTATCCCCCCTGACAGAAGAGACACGGCCTTCATCAGATGATCACGTCGCCGTAGTCGTCAGCGAGCTTCCTCGTGACGCTGTACTTGCATTCGTTGCAGTAGAGTCCGTTGCCCTTCTTGACGAGCTCGGACTTGCATCTCCAGCAGAGCGACCTTATGACCCCCAGGTGATCGTCCTTGGTGGTGAGCTGGAGGGACGGCTTGACTCCGGTGACCTTCGCCCTGATGTAGTCCCCCTTCCTGAGCTCCTTGGAGACGTCGTCCGTGTATCCGGGGGATATCTTGGACACGTGGATGGTGGCGTAGGTCTCGCATCCGAGGCCTCTGTCGACGCCGTCCTTGGCCACGACATCCGCGGTGGCCATGGTGTTCCTGATGTCCGCCACGATTGCGTAGACGATGTCGCCCTCCCTGAGGACGTTCGGCGGGTTGGGGGTGACGACCCTTGCGACGCAGTCCTTGTCGTCCAGCTCGAGAATCCCGACCTGGGACGCGTAGATCACTCCGTTCTCTGCGAAAGTTCCGTCGGAGGCGTAGTACTCCTCCTCCACAGCGACCTCGTCGCCGGGAAAAACCAATTCATTTCCTGTCATCATGATTCACCTTATGTTGACGACAGCGACGTCTATCGTCTTCTTCGTCTTCGTATGAAACGCGAATACATGAGGGATTTCGTACTTATAGATTTTATAAGAGGCCACCTGGCGTCCGCGCTTCTCGCAGTATCCCTTCACGAAGTCCAGCGTATCCGCCATGTGTATGGAGTACACGCACTCGGAGAGCTCCATGGCGCGGTCGAGGAACGGGCGGTCCGCGTTCTTGTTCTGGCAGCCGAAAGGCGGGTTCATGAATATCGTGTCGGCTCCCTCCTCGACGTCCCTAATGTCGCTCAAGACGAACTCCACGTCGACCTCCAGGGCCTCGGCGTTGGAGCGGGCGACCTCGAGAGCCTTCTCGGACGTGTCGAACCCTATGGACATCCCTGCTCCCAGAAGAGCCGCACCTATGGAGAACATGCCTGTGCCGCATCCGAGGTCCACGACCTTCATCCCCTCCACATCGCCGGCGCGGTATGCGTCGAACAGGATCTCAGAGGCCATGGTAGCAGGCGTCATGTACTGCTCCAAGGCGGGATCGGGGTCTTCGAAGCCCCTTACCTTCTGCAGCGCCATCTCCAGGTCCTTGCGTTTCATCGTGTCTAGATTGCAGGACAGGGTTAAATCGCTATCCAGCAGAAGGCTCGATCCCGGCCAGTTGTCATATATGCCATAAGCCAGGATAATGTAATGTTCTTTCCGCCAACTTGTTGGAATGGATGTTAGACAATGTTATATATCATGTAAATCTAACGGTAAGCAGGATAAA
Source organism: Thermoplasmata archaeon (assembly GCA_015063165.1). Taxonomy (GTDB): domain Archaea; phylum Thermoplasmatota; class Thermoplasmata; order Methanomassiliicoccales; family Methanomethylophilaceae; genus Methanoprimaticola. Next base: position 18,794 of record SUSZ01000010.1, on the reverse strand, counting down.
GCCGTTAGATATGCAGATGTCTGATGGCGGTATTCGATCCATAAACCGTTTCCGGGTACGGTCCCCTTTAGCCGTGCCCGGTTGTCTATCTCGCCATTTTTATCGATATGATGGTTCCGAAAGACCCTTTAACGATGATGTGATTATCAACATGCATACATGAGTATCGCAGCCTCGAAAGAGGAGGTATACTATTGTCCAAAGTTCGCAGAGCGATAATCAGCGTCTCCGACAAATATGGGATCGTGGACTTCGCAAGGTCACTTTCCGCTCTCGGAGTCGACATAATCTCTACAGGTGGAACGTACAAGCTTCTGAAAGAGAACGGCGTCAAAGTCACCGAGGTCTCCGATCTTACCGGGTTCCCCGAGATGCTCGACGGCCGCGTGAAGACCCTTCACCCGAAGATCCACGCCGGGATCCTCGCCCGCAGGGATGTTCCTGAGCACATGCAGGCGATTGCTGAGAAAGGAATCGAGCCCATCGACATGGTCGTCATCAACCTCTACCCGTTCAAACAGACCGTTCTGAAAGAGGGCTCTACCTTCGACGATATCGTCGAGAACATAGACATCGGCGGACCCAGCATGATCCGCGCGGCGGCCAAGAACTGGCAGTCGGTCGCAGTCGTGACCTCTCCCGGCCAGTACGATGCCGTCCTCGGACAGCTCAAGGAGACCGGAGAGATCTCCCAGGACCTTCTCGGCAAGCTCATGGCCGAAGCCTTCGTCACCACCGCCAACTACGACGCCATGATCGCGTCCCGCATGTACCCTCACTTCTGCGAAGGATTCCCCGCCTCGTTCCCCATCCCTCTCGAGAAGGTGGAGGACCTCAGGTACGGAGAGAACCCCAACCAGTCCGCGGCGTTCTACAAAGACCCGTTCACCCCCGGAACCACCGTCGCCAAGGCAGAGCAGCTCCACGGGAAGCAGCTGTCCTACAACAACATCCTCGATCTGGACAAGGCGCTGGACATCTGCATGGACTTCGAGAAGCCCACCGCCGTCGTCATGAAGCACACCAACCCTTGCGGCCTGGCATCCGCCGACAACATATTCGATGCGTTCGTCACCGCGTACAACGTCGATCCCCTGTCGGCCTTCGGATGCGTCATCTGCCTCAACAGGAACTGCGACGTGGCCACCGCCCAGGAGATCTCTCAGCACTTCGTGGAGGCGGTCATCTGCCCCGATTACGACGAGGGCGCCGCGGAGATCATGCAGGCCAAGAAGAACATCCGTCTTCTCAGGACCAAATCCCCCATCTGCCCTTCCGAGAAGCACAGGGAGTACAAGATGAAGAAGGTCCAGGGAGGAATGCTCGTCCAGACCGACGAGGACGTCGTCATCGACCCCAAGAACCTCAAGGTCGTCACGAACCGTGCGCCTACCGAGACCGAGATCGCGGCCCTCCTGTTCGCATGGAAGCTCGCCAAGCACGTCACCTCCAATGCCGTCGTGTACGTGAGGGAGGAGCGTGCGGTCGGGATCGGAGCAGGACAGATGAGCCGCGTGGATTCCGCCAAGATCGCCACAATGAAGGCGAACGAGCCCACCCAGGGTTGCGTGATGGCTTCCGACGCGTTCTTCCCGTTCAGGGATGGAGTCGACGAGGCCGCCGCGGCAGGAGTGACGGCTATAATCCAGCCCGGAGGAAGCATCAGGGACCAGGAGGTCATCGATGCGGCCAACGAGCACGGCATGGCGATGGTCTTCACCGGATGCCGCGTGTTCAGGCACTGAAAACGATACGGAGGGGTCTCCCCTCCATTTTTCTTAAAATGTAAGGATTCAGTCATCCAGGATCTTCTTGTTCTCTTCGACCATGGGATCGAGGTCGGTGGGGATTATCGGCTTGCCTTCGGCCTTCCTCTTCATGTGTCCGCCGGGGCCTCCGCGAGCTATCCTGGCCTTCTCGATGCACTCGGGGTCGTCGCAGACGAAAGCCGCATAGATGATGTTCTTGCAGGTCTTTCCGCAGAATTCACACGTGTAATCTTCCAGGTTGAGAGGCATGCCACGTTAATCAGAAGTCATGGATATAGACTTTATCGGATATTTTTACAGGGAACACGGCTAGGTCCGAGCGTCCGATGTTTTCAGAAGTCTTCCTCGGATGTTTCGTGCATGCACTATTGCCCTTTTTGGAATCTTCGATCAAATCCCATTCGTTCCGAGCAGGTGATATGCAAATGAAGAAATGCAGCATGATAAAACGCAATGTGAAGGATTCTGTATTCTTGAGCTTCTTCGGGGAGAGGGACAACGTTCTGGACCTTTACAAGGAGCTACTTCCCGAGGACACGCAAGCAACGCTCGATGACGTGAGCATCCGCACGATTAAACGTGTGCTGGTCAAGGGATACACGAACGATCTGGGTTTTTCGGTGGGCAACAGATACATATGTCTGGTCGAAGCACAGAGCTACCGTCTAAGATCGATGCAGACGAGGATGCTGCTTTACCTGGCGCATACCTACCAGAACTATCTGGAAGACAACGGACTGTCGCTCTACGATATCAAAGAGGGGGACGTTCCCGAATGGGAGGCGTATGTGGTCAGCACCGGGCAAACGGATGGGGGAGTTTTCAAGCTATCTACACTCAAAGGCAACCTCTTCGATGATTCCATCATGGAAGCGGTTCCGGAGAAGGACAGCGACCTGCTCAGGGAGTACATCTAGGCTTGCAGGACAATCGATAGTGTGATAATCGGCGAGGGCGATGGCAATCCCAAAGCCTTAGCGATGCAGATTCTCGACAAGTGCAAGGAGAACTGCTGCAGGATTGGCGATTTCATCTGGTCAAGGAGGTTGGAAGTTATGGGGGTTTATGAGCAGCTTTTCGATGACGAGGAAAGCTTCAAGGTGGCTCTGAGGGAGGAAAAGAAGGTCGCTCTTCGGGAAGGCAGAATGGAAGGCAGGATGGAAGGCAGACAAGAACACAGGGCGGAGATAGTCAGGACCATGTCTTCCAAGGGAAAGACCCCTCGGGAGATATCTGATCTCACGGATATCCCTCTGGAGGATATCGAAACTATACTCTCAAAAACCGATTGAGCTGTTTTAAAAGATCCATCTTGACCTAAAGGGGGCGTACCCCCGATAGGCTCAAGCGATGTCCAGGGTGAACCGGGCGGTCTCGGAATCGCTGGATACGCGGTCGAGGACGACGACGTCGGCCTTTCCGATGTACTCGGCGATGTTCTTGATGCAGATGTTTCCGGCCGCCTCGACGATGATGCGGTCCGATACGGATCTCGCGGCGTCGCGGATGTCGGCGGTGATCTCCGGTCCGACCCCGTAGGCCCTGACGATGTCGGCTCCCATCGAGGCGGCGATGGTGGCCTCCTCGATGTTAACGACCTCTGCGCCTTTCTTGAGGGCTTTGGAAGCCTTGGAGACGCGCTCCATCGCGTTCCTGATCCCTCCGCAGGCGGATATGTGGCCTCTCCTGAGGAACACCATGGAGTCCAGGGCGTCGGCGTAGGGGTCTCCTCCCCCTATGGCCACGGCCTCCCTTTCGAACTGGCCGAATCCGGGCACGGAGGTGCCTCCGACCGCGACCGCGATCTTCCCCTGTCCGGCTTCTACGGCCGCCGAGACGGATGTCGCGATCCCGCTCATGCAGGAGAGGAATCCGAGGGCGGTCTTCTCGCAGGTCAGCATCCCGGATACGGGTCCGGAAACAGACATGACGCGGGATCCCTTGCGGACCTTCTCCCCTTCCTTGACCAAGGGCTCGGCGTCCACTCCGAGCGCGGCGAAGACGTCGGATGCGTCGTCAAGCCCGGCGATGACGGCATCGGTGTGGCAGACCACATGCGCGGTGCCGTCGACATCGGGGATGGCGAGCTTGGTGGTCAGGTCGCATCTTCCGACGTCGGCCTTGAGGAATGCCGATGGGTCCATGCGCTCAGATCTCCAGATGGAATTCCTGTCCGGTCATCGGAAGGATGACGTTGTAGTCCTCCAGGTCGGGGAGGAACAGGTCGCGGGTCTCGGAGTGCATCATGATGACGTTGTCGGGGTCGCACTTCTCGATGAAGTCGATGATCTGTCCGTGGTCGGCGTGGGCGGAGAAGTCGTATCTCTGCAGCTCGCAGGAGACCTTGCAGACCTCGCCGTCGATGTTGACGCAGCCGTTCTCGAGGAGCATCCTTCCGTTGGTGTCCTCCGCCTGGTATCCTACCAGGAGGATGGCGCTCTTGGGATCGTTCCTGAGGCTCTTGAGGTATCCGAGGATGGGCCCTCCGTCGAGCATTCCGCCGGTGGTGACGATGACGTCGCCCTTCCTGGCGTTATCCCTGGCGGCTCCGTTCCTGACCTCGTTGAATTTTCTCTTGGCGGATTTGAGCACCTTGGGGTCCTTGACATACTCGGGGTAGTCGAGGAACAGGCGGGTGACGGACCTTCCCATGCCGTCGACCCACATGTCGTAGTTGAGGTTCTTGAGCAGCAGCATGATCTCCTGGGTCCTTCCGACTGCGAAGCAGGGGATCAGGACGGTTCCTCCGCGCTCGACGACTTCCTTTACCTTGGCCAGGAACTTCTGCTCGGTCTCTTTCCTGGAGGGGTGGTAGCGTCCTCCGTAGGTACCCTCGATGAAGAGGTTGGTGCAGTCCGTGGGCTTCGCGCCTCCGACGAGCCTCTGGCTCTCGGTGTGGATGTCTCCGGAGTAGACGGTCTTGACGTCCTTCTCGAAGGAGAACATCGCCGCTCCGGGGATGTGTCCGGCGTCGAGCATGGTGACGTCGACGTGGTTGAGGCTGATGGTGTCGTTGAAGGTCATGGGGACGACGGAGTTCATGGTCCTCTCGATGTCGCTGGCGGTGTAGGGCTGCACGTAGTCCTCTGCTTTGGCTATCTTGAGGGTGTCGTTCATCATGAGCTCGCCGATCTCGGCGCTGAGGGGCGTGGTGAACAGGCTGCAGTTGTACCTTCCGCATACCTGGGGTAGCATGCCGCAGTGGTCGAGGTGGGCGTGGGTGAGGAAGACGTAGTCCACCTTGGGCGCGGGAAGGGGGAACTCCGGAGGCTTGGTGGGGCTCAGGCCGTATTCCACCAGCAGGCTCATGTCGTCGCCTTCCATGGTCATCCCCATGCGGCCGACCATATCGGCTCCGCCGAGGAATTTGAATTTCATGTCCATTGTTTTTCACTCCTTTTCGTATTTGCCTTCTAGCTGCGAAGGACTTTGTGAAAGGGAGCCTGGCGGGCCCCCCTTGACTGTGATGATGATACAGGATTAGTTGCCCTATAATATAAGGCAGGTGACTCTAACTGCATCGGATATATCTACCTTGTCATAACCGTCGGAGGGCTTTCTGCAGGTTCTCGGCCTAGGTCGGCACGTATTCGTGCGACGAGGTTTTCCGACAGGCTCGGACCGAAGTTCGTGCGGTATCGCATATAAACCAGATTTAAGAACGGTTTCTGCTCCAGCTCGATATAACTATATACGGACAGTCAATGACCAAAATCAGAGGCTGTTAAATTGTTTTGTTCATCATGTGGTTCAATGATGTTCCCCGAGGACGGAAAGTACGTCTGTCGTAATTGCGGTGCCACCAGCGATGTAGGCAAGAAAGAGGTCATCACCACCGCTTCCAAGGACAAGGAGACCGCTGTCTACTCTGACGACACCCCTGCGACCCTGCCCAAGACGCGCATACTCTGTCCCAAGTGCGGACATACCGAAGCTTTTTACGTCATCAGACAGACCCGTGCTGCGGATGAGCCGGAGACTATGATCTACCGCTGCTGCAGTTGCAACTACTCCTGGAGAGAATATTGAGGGTGATCGACCATGTCCGCGACCGTTGGCTATGACGACTCCCCTTCGCAGAAGCAGTTCAGCGTAGAGCTCAAGTCCGATACGCTGAAAGGCCTGGTGAACATTATATCCGCCCTCGTCGACGAGGTCAAATTCTCGATCACACCCGAAGGGATGACCCTCAAAGCTGTCGACGCCGCCCATGTAGCCATGATCGAGGTGAAGGTGGACAAAGGCGCATTCGAATCGTACTACGCGGAGGACTGCGAGATCGGTCTGGACCTTGACAAGGTGAAAGGCGTTCTGAAGCTCGCGTCCGGCGTGGATCTCATGAGGATGGAGCAGGACCCCTCCACCGGAAGGCTGGTATTCAAGATCGGAAACATCACGAGGGAGATGGCAGTCCTGGACCCTTCGAGCTTCAGCGACCCCAAGGTCCCCGACCTTCACCTGAAGGCCAACATCGGAATATCCGTCGACGAGCTCAAGAGAGGAATCAGCGCAGCGGACACGATCTCGGACCACATCACCATGAAGGCCAATCCCGAGCGCTTCGAGCTGTCCTGCGAAGGCGACACCGACTCCGTGTCCCTGTCCGTCGAGAAGTCGGCTCTCGTCGATCTGAGCACCGATTCCGAGGTTTGCAGCATGTTTCCGCTCGATTATTTCTCGAATATCATCAAAGCGGTGCCTGGCGGAACCGTTATCAATATCGAACTGGACAACGATTACCCTATGAAGCTCCTCTTCGGCATAGCGGACAAGCACGTGTCCGTCAACTATCTCCTCGCTCCGAGGATCGAGAGTGAATGAAATGTCAGAACGCAGCGCAGAAGAACTGAAGAACATAGCGAACAAGCTTAGACTGCACGTCGTGCGGATGACCTACGCAGCCTCTTCCGGTCATCCCGGCGGTTCTCTATCTTCGGCCGACCTCATCTCGGCCCTATACTTCCGTGCCATGAGGCACGACCCCTCCAATCCCGCCTGGGAGGACAGGGACAGGTTCGTTCTGTCGAAGGGCCACGTGGCCCCGGTGCTCTACGCTGCGCTGGCGGAGTCAGGCTACTTCCCCGTCGACGACCTCATCACCCTGAGGAAGATGGGATCCAAGCTCCAGGGTCACCCGGTCCGCGGGAAGGTCCCCGGCGTGGAGATGTCCACCGGATCGCTGGGCCAGGGGCTCAGCATGGCCTGCGGGATAGCGTTGGCGAGCAAGATGGACGGCAAGAGCTACAGGACGTTCTGCCTCCTGGGGGACGGAGAGCTCCAGAGCGGCCAGAACTGGGAGGCCGCGATGTTCGCGCGCCAGTACGGGCTCAACAATCTCATAGCTTTCGTGGACCGCAACCGTCTCCAGATCACCGGCAACACAGAGGACGCGGTAGGCCTGGACCCCCTCCCCGAGAAATGGAGGGCGTTCGGATGGAACGTCATGACCATCGACGGCCACGACATCCTGCAGATCCTGGAAGCCATAGACAAGGCGTCGGCGTACAAGAAGAACCCGACCGTCATCATAATGAACACCATCAAAGGGAAGGGCGTCTCGTTCATGGAGAACAACGCCGGATTCCACGGAAGGGCGTGCAACCCCGACGAGTACGAGAAGGCGGTCGCCGAGCTCGAGAAGGTGATACAGTGAGCGACGCATCCAAGGTCCTGGCGCAGCGCAACTACTACGGCAAGGCGCTGGCTGTCCTGGCGGAGACGAGGAAGGACGTCGTCGTCCTCGACGCAGATCTGGCCGGGTCCACCAAGACGTCCGATTTCAAGAAGGTCGCCCCCGAGCGCTTCGTGGAGGTCGGGATAGCGGAGCAGAACATGATCGGCATCGCCGCAGGCCTCGCCGCCTCCGGAAAGGTCGCCTTCGCCTCCACCTTCGGGGTATTCGCCTCCGGAAGATGCTGGGAGCAGATCAGGCTCGCCGCAGCCTATCCCAAGCTCAACGTCAAGATCGTCGCCACCCACTGCGGCATCAGCGTGGGAGAGGACGGCGCTTCCCACCAGGCGCTGGAGGACATTGCCATAATGCGCGCTCTGCCCAACATGGTGGTCATCTCGCCCGCGGACGCCTACGAGGCCTACGCAGCCACCCTGGCCATCGCGGACTATGACGGACCCGTCTACATGAGGATGGGCCGCGCGGAGTTCCCCACGATCATGCCAGAGGACGTCGAGTTCAAGATCGGGAAGGCCACCGTTATGAAGGAAGGCAAGGATGTCACCCTCATCGGGTGCGGACAGATGGTCTCCTCGTGCATGGAGGCCGCCAAGGCTCTGGCCGACGAGGGCATCAGCGCCGAGGTCATCAACATGTCCACCATCAAGCCCCTGGACAGGGAGGCCGTCGAGAGGTCGGTCGGCAAGACCGGATGCTGCGTCACCGCCGAGGAGCACAGCATCGTCGGAGGGCTGGGATCGGCGGTGGCCGAATGCCTCTGCTCCACCGTCTGCGCTCCTCTGGAGATGGTCGGGACCAAGGACACCTTCGGCGAGTCCGGAACTCCTGCAGAGCTCCTCGCCAAGTACGGCCTGACCTCCGCTGACATAGTCGCAGCGGCTAAGAAATCCATTTCAAGAAAGGTGAAAGCATGAAGATCTTCATAGACACTGCGAATCTGGACATGATCAAAGAGATCAACAGCTGGGGAATCCTCGACGGAGTCACAACCAATCCCAGCCTCATAGCGAAGGAGGGAGTCGACGTAAGGACCCGCGTCAGGGAGATCGCCGAGGTCGTCGACGGACCTGTCTCCGCCGAGATAATGTCGATGACCGCCCCCGAGATGATCGCGGAGGGACGCGAAGTCGCCAAGATCCACCCCAACATCAACATCAAGCTCCCCATGTGCGTGGAGACCCTCAAAGCTACCAAGGTCCTCTCCTCCGAGGGAATCAAGGTCAACGTCACCCTGATCTTCTCGGCCCAGCAGGCCCTTCTCGCCGCCAAGGCCGGAGCAGCTTTCGTCTCCCCCTTCATCGGACGCCTGGACGATATCGGAATCTACGGAACCGACCTCGTCGCGCAGATCATGCAGATCTTCCAGAACTACGGGATCACCACCGAGGTCATCGCAGCCTCCATCCGCGGACCCCAGCACGTTCTGGACGCCGCTCTCGCCGGCTGCGACATCGCCACCATCCCCTACGATACCCTCAAGATGATGGTCAAGCACCCCAAGACCGACGAAGGCATCGCCAAGTTCATCGCGGACTACGAGAAGTCCAAGAAGAGCTGAGTCGCCCATGCTGGATGCTGTGGTAGTGGGCGGAGGACCTGCAGGCAGCGTTTCCGCCCGCCTCCTGGCGTCCAAAGGCCATAGCGTGAGGGTGTTGGAGGAGCATCCATGCTCCGGAAAGCCAGTCCAATGCGCCGGCCTCATCAGCGACGAGGCGATAAGGATGTCCGGGGTCTCCCCGGATGTCCTGAATACGCTTTACGGGGCGGAGGTCGTCTTCCCTGACGGGGAGGCGGTCACCGTCCGTTCATCTTTTCCGAAGATGCGTGCGGTGGACCGTGCGCAGCTCGATTCTCTTCTGGCCGAGTCGGCTATCGATGCCGGGGCCGAATACGCCTATTCCGACAGGTATTCTTCCCATTCCGTCTCCGATGGATGCGTTAGGATCGACTCCGGATCGGGCACCGTCTCCAGCAGGTCCATAATAGGCGCAGACGGGCATTCGTCAGCGGTAGCCATGTCCTTGGGCGACAACGGCCCCAGGGAGTACATCCGCGGGATCCAGGCGGATGTAGAGGCCCCTTGCGATCTCGACGGCATATTCAGGGCCTATCTCGGCAGCAAGTACGCTCCCGGGTTCTTCACATGGGAGTTCTCCTGCGGCGACTTCGTTCGCGTGGGGCTGTGCACCTCCTGGTCCGCAGGGCCCCCGTACCAGTACCTGAAGAAGATGCTGGACGACCTCTATCCCGGGCGCAGGAGGCTGTCGATGTACTGCGGGAAGATACCCATAGGAGGGCGCAGGACCACCGTCGATGACAGGTGCATGCTCATAGGCGATGCAGCAGGTCAGGTGAAGCCTGTCTCAGGCGGAGGCATCTACCCCATCATGATGGCCGCTCCTATCCTTTCAGACGTCCTTTCATCCGCTCTGGAGGCCGACGACCTGTCGTCGAACGCTCTCCGTCCTTACGAGAAGCGTTGCAGGAGCGAGTTCGGCAAGGAGCTCGACAGGGGATACCGTCTCCGCAAGCTCTACACCCGCATGAGCGACGACATGCTCTCCAAGGCCGGCAGATACGCTGCGCGCGACGACGTTCGCGGTGCTCTGGACGATATCGACATAGACCATCCGGGGGATGTCCTGAAGAAGATTCTGGCGAAGCCTTCCGCCATACCGGCAGGAGCCGCTCTCTTCCTGAGGTGCATCCTGTGAAGAGGGTGACTTTCGCCAAGATAAGGTCCGAGGAGGCAGGGCCGATGATCCGCGAGCTGATGGTCAAGGGGTTCGTGGACATCCATGCGAAGATAGGGAAGGACGAGGGCTACCGCTACGTGCCGATACTGCCGGAACACCTCGACGAGGAGCCAGTGTCTTCCCTGGAGCTTGTGGAAGGCGATGCCCACACCTTGGACCGCAGGCCTCCTCAGGAACGCATACGCGCGATCCTCGGAGACGAGCTGGCCGACATGGTCCCGGACAGGTGGGAGACGGTAGGGGACGTGGTGATCCTGCGTCTCAGCCAGGAATGCTGGTCTCGCAGGGAGGAGATCGGCCGCGCGTACGCCGAGGTCCTTGGAGCCAAATCGGTCTGTGCCGATGTCAGAGGTGTATCGGGCGAGTTCAGGCAGCCCAGCATGGAGGTCCTCTACGGAACGGACACTGAATCGGTACGTTTGGAGAACGGGATCCGCTATCGTTTCGACGTGACCAAGGTAATGTTCGCTTCCGGGAACACAGACGAGCGCATGAGGATGAGGAAGCTGGACTGCATGGGGGAGACCGTAGTGGACATGTTCGCCGGAATCGGCTACTTCACCCTTCCTCTGGCGAAGTTTTCCGGAGCCAGGAGGGTGTTCGCTTGCGAGAAGAACCCCGAATCCTATGAATTCCTCATCAGGAACGTCAAGGACAATGGCCTTTCGGGTATAGTCATCCCTATCCTCGGGGACAACAGGGACATCCCAGGAAGGAGCTTCGCCGACCGCATCCTCATGGGTTACGTACAGACGACCTCGGAGTTCCTTCCGACGGCTCTGAGGATGCTGAAGCCCAACGGCATAATACACTATCATGACACGTTCTACGTGAACGAGCGCGACGAGCGTGTGAAGAAGATCTTCGACGAAGCTTGCGGGGAGGACGGGTACGAGGTGCTCTCCATCCGTGAGGTGAAGTCCTTCGCCCCGTCAGTCTCCCATTATGTCGCAGACGTGAGGGTCAGACCCTCTCGCCCGACGCGCTCGCGATGAGATAGGTGTTCATCGCATCGGCGTAACGGGTTCCGTCCGCATCTATCAGGTTCTTGGCGAAAGGCTTCAGGTAGTCTGCGAGGTCCTTCTCCGAAGGCGTCAGCTTGAACGGGATCTCCGCTATTCCGCAGGCCATCATGAAGGATGCCTCCACGGTGCGGATCTTTCCGTTCTTCAGGCCCTTGGTCTCGATGGACTCCTTGAGAAGCTCTGCTCCTCCGGCCTTGTAGGCCTTGGCTAGCCTGTCCGCAGTCGCGGTCACCGGTCCAGGCTTCTTGAACTCGGGCAGGGTGGCGCTCACTCCGGCGGTCTTGAACTTGTCATAGGCCGCTATGAGGGTGGGCAGGGGCTGATTCTTGGAGACGTCTCCCATGGACTCGGCGGTGGCCATGTCGGTGTGCGCCGCGATGATGCCCTTCCAATCGTTCTCCCAGAGGGCGTTTAGGGCCTCGGAGACCTTTCCGTTCTTGACGACTATCGCCCTGGGGTTGGACTCGAGGAACTTCTTCAGGGCGTCCATCTCGTGGTCGTCTCCGGAAAGCGCGGAGAGGAACTCGTCGAGGTTGTCGCCGTAGTTCTTGGATCCGATGACGTAAGCCGAGACGTCGCTGTCCTTCAGGTCTCCCATCTTTGACCTCTTGACGGATGCGATGAGAGACGAGTCGGTAAGGGCTCCGACCATGTACTTCTTCAGGACGTCTCCGGTGATGGACTCGTAGTCCTTTTCCCCGGGGGCGTGGTACTTGTGCCTCACGCGGACATCCATGTCGTCGAGCGGGTCCACGGCGGACAGCCTGGAGACGATATAGGCCAGGGACGAGACGCTCTTGGCGCAGTTCTCGCAGATGCTGATGGTGGTGCCGAGGGATTTGATATTGATCTCCAGAACGGCAGACGCGTCGTGGCCGCAGGAGAATCCGTCGTTGGGGAACTCGTAAGGGGACTCCCAGAACGTGTCCTCGAGGTACTCCTCGGGCATGTTGGGCTTGTCCGAGCACACCACGTCGTCGCCGAACGAGTACAGGTGCAGCTTGTTCTTCTTGATCATGTCGTTGTAGAGGAACATCCTCAGCTTCGGGTCGTCGAAGTACTGGCATCCGATCAGCTTGTCGGCCTTCACGGTTCCTCTGACGGCGTAGGAGATGGTCTCTCCGCCGGGAAGCTTCGCTGAAGCCAGCAGAGGGATGGATCCCGCCGCGGAGAGGGACACCGTCCCTGCGTATGCGCGGACCAGGTCGTCCCCTCCGAACCTGGACGCCTCCTTGATGAGGGCTTCCGGGTTGTCGATTATCTTTCTGAGCCCGTCAATGCTTTTGAAGCTCTTGTCGAAAGCGCATTTCCTGCAGTTCCCTGCACATGCGGGTCTTATCAGGCCGGGGTTTTCGGCCAACTGTTTGGAGCGGTCGAGAAGGTCGTCTTCGAGCCTTTTCGAAGTGTGTTTCACTCCTCTCATTCTCACGCGTTTCTTCCCTGCCATGACACACGCATCGGGAACGCAATAATAAAATGGTTTACTTGTTTCCCGAGAGGAAGCGTCGATTTCCATGCCCGAAACGAAGTTCGAGATGACCGTTCGCGAGTTTCTAGCTAAACCTCCCTTCGGATACAGAAGGTTGAGCGAAGCCCATCTCGAGTTGTTCTGCGCCGCGTTGACGCATGACAGCTACACGAACGAGGCGAAGGCGAAGGCCGTGCCCGAGCGCGCCCCGTCGTACGAGCGTCTTGAATTCCTCGGCGATGCGATACTCGAGATGATCGTCTGCGATCATGTCTACTCCAATACTGAACTCGCCGAGGGGCATATGACGGACTTCAAGCAGGAGTACGTCGATAACGAGAAGCTGTCCGACCGTATAGTCGCCTACGGCCTCGATATAGATGGAGCTATGAGGGTAGGGAAGGTTCAGATCAAGGACGGCAGGAAGGACGTTCAGGTCAAGATGCGTGCGGACGCCTTCGAAGCTCTTGTCGCCGCCACGTACGTTTCCAAGGGTTTGGACGAGGCTCGCAGGATAGTGTCGGAAGTTTTGGAGTTGGCTATGCGGTAAATCATTCTACGTGTCCGTTAATGTGCATATCCCCACAACCATGCCCAAATCATGCCAATTTGATGTTTTTAAGCTGAAAATAAGGCTAACTTTTCGACTAAATCATCAATCGGAAACGCTACAATTATAAACTCCTTAGTAGTAATCGGTAGTATGTCATTCTTTAAAGAGAATAGAACGGCAGGAATAGCACTGATGGTGCTGGGAGCTATCAATCTCATTGTGGGATTGGTTGCCCTCGTCACTGCTCTCACCGCAGGGGACATAGTTGTTTCCGCTGTGGTCGCCTGCATCGGTCCTATCATAATGGCAGCACTGTATCTGAGATTCGGAATTTCCGTCAAGAACGGCGGAGTTCCCAAAAAGATCGATATCCTCGCATACTTCGTCAGGCTTGCTGGACTGTCTGAGATCATCATCGCAGTCTTCAACCTCTGGAACGCGATCGAGACTGAGGGGGCCCTTGCAGCTATCGTTGCACTTGCTGTCTCGATCATCATCGGTCTCATCATCCTGTTTATCGCTGGAAGGATCAACGACGGAAAGCAGGACACTGGGGACAAGATCATCTGGATTATCCTTGTGGTCCTGTTCGCCATCTCCGCGGTCCTCGACATCCTCGCCATCATCGGTATCTTCACCGCTGGTGTCGCCTTCGACTGGACCCTCCTGTCCACCGTCATCCTGCCCATAGCCAGCTTCATAATCGATGTCTTCATGCTCCTCCTCCTCTTCGACTCCGATGTCAAGAGAGAGATGAACATGTAAGCGTCCCGAAGCTGATTCGAGTGACATTGAACAAACCTTTTACCAAACACTTTTATGGGGCTTCATGCCCCTTTTCACTTACTTTTTAATGTGCTAATGGATTACCTCCAACGATGAGCGTAGTTGACGACACTGCTCGGAAGATCACCGACATGAGCATCCGCGGCGCAGGCCGCATCGCGCGCGCCGGGGCTTCCGCGATAGGCGATTTCGCAAGGACTTACGAAGGAAAGAGTCTCGAAGGCTTCCTGGTCGATCTCGACATGGCTGTCGACACGCTGGTCGCCTCGAGGCCGACGGCGGTCTCCCTGTGGAATGGAGTCCACGCCGCGGTCAAAGGGGTTTCAGACTGCGGTTCCCTCGAGGAGGCTATTGAAAAGGTCTCCGAGAACGCCGACAGGTTCGTCGAAGCGTCCTCGAAGGCCGTGGAAACCATCGCGAAGATCGGTGCCAAGAGAATAAAGGACGGTGACACGATCCTGACACACTGCAACAGCAGCGCAGCGCTGGGAGTGATAAAGGAAGCTCACCGCCAGGGCAAGGACATCAAGGTTTACGCTACCGAGTCCCGTCCGTGGAGGCAGGGGATCCTGACGGTCACAGATCTCGCCAACAACGGCATAGACGTCACCCTGGTGATCGACAGCGCCGTCCGCAGCGTGATGAAGAGGATAGACAAGATCTTCGTCGGAGCCGACACCATAACATCCGACGGCGTTCTTATAAACAAGATCGGGACCTCCCAGCTGGCTCTCGCCGCTCACGAGAGGAGGGTTCCGTTCTATGTCTGCACCGAGACCTACAAGTTCTCGCCCATGACCCTGTTCGGGGACATGGTCGTCATAGAGGAGAGGGACATCTCCGAGGTCGTCAAGCCTGGAGAGGTTCCCGATTCAGTGAAAGTTTTCAATCCCGTTTTCGACAGCACGCCTGGAAGGTACATAGACGCGCTGATCACGGAGATCGGAATGATATCTCCCGGCTCCGTGTACGGCGTCATGGCCGGGCAGCTCGGCGAAACGGCGTTTTCCAAGGAGTGAAACAAATGGAGAGCTATTCTTACCTGCACCTCGGCGAGCCCGAGGACCCGGACGAGTACGTCGTCTGCAAATACCGTGTGACCACGGATCTTCCCATCGAGAAGGCGGCCGAGGCCATCGCCGCAGAGCAGTCCACCGGAACATGGACCGGCATTTCTACTCTGGACAGCGGAATATTCGAGACTCTCGGAGCGAGGATCACCCGCATCGAGGGCGATGTTATCACCGTCGAGTTCCCCGCAGAGGACTTCAGCATCGAGGTCGGATCCGTTCCGCAGATCCTGAGCGTCATCGCAGGGAACCTGTTCGGGTTGGGATCCCTGAAGGGGGTCAGGCTGGAGGACGTCACGTTCCCCAGATCCATAACATCGCAGTTCAAGGGGCCCAAGTACGGAGCGGACGGGCTCAGGAAGATCCTCGACCGCCCGGAGAAGCCCCTGGTCGGGACCATAGTCAAGCCCAAGATCGGCCTCTCTCCCAAGAGGACCGCGGAGTACGTCTACGAGGCGGGAGCCGGAGGGCTCACCAACTCCAAGGACGACGAGACCCTCGTGGACCAGCCGTTCTGCCCCATAGAGGCCAGGACCGTCGCAGTCGCGGAGGCTCTGGACAAGCTGAAGGACGAGGGCCACCTCATGGTCCACGCCATCAACGTTAGCACCCGCGGCGACAAGATCGTCGAGCTCGCGGAGAAGGTCCAGGGATGGGGAGCGAAGCAGCTCATGGTCGACGTCATAACCTGTGGCTTCGGAGCCGTTCAGGCGCTCGCAGAGGACCCCTCGATCAAGGTGCCCATACACGTCCACAGGACCATGCACGGAGCGTTCACCAAGGACCCGCTCCACGGCGTCGCCATGCTTCCGCTGACCAAGCTGGTCCGCATGTGCGGAGGAGACGCCCTCCACATAGGCACCCTCGGAGCGGGAAAGATGTCTGCAGGCGCCCACGACGACGGAAATCTGAAAGCCTGTCTCGGAGACGACGTTCCCTACAAGACTGTCATGCCCGTATGTTCGGGAGGAGTCTATCCTGGAATCGTCCAGGATATCGTCGACCGCGCAGGCATGAACGTGCAGATACAGGCCGGAGGAGGAGTCGCAGGACATCCTAACGGGGTAAGGTGCGGAGCGATGGGGATGAGCCAGGCGGTGGACGCTGCCTTCGCAGGAATACCGGTCGCCGAGTACGCCAAGGACCACAAGGCGCTCGCTATAGCGCTCGACAAGTGGGGATCGAAATGAAGCTGAAGATCAAGGAAGTTGATGTGGACTCCTCCGAACCCGGGGTCTTGATACACGATGACGATTGCATAGAGATAGGCGTCCAGGAAGGAGACCGCGTGAATATATCCGGCCCCAAGCCGACCGTGCTCTTGGTCAGCAGGTCGGATACCATTATGGAGAAGGGGCTCATCGCCATCCCCTCCGCCGTCATGGCCAAAGCCGGGCTCAAGGACGGGGAGATCGTCAGCGTCACGTACGCCGCCAAGCCCGACTCCGTCCGCTCCATAAGGAGGAAGATGGACGGAGAGAAGCTCGAAAAGGAGGAGATCCAGGCTGTCGTCGAGGACATCCTGGAGAACAGGCTCACCAAGATCGAGATATCCGCATGGCTCACGGCCCTGTACATCAACGGGATGGATATCGACGAGATCGCGGACTTCACCATGGCGATGGCCGAGACCGGGGACATGATCAAGTTCGACAGGAGCCCCGTGTTCGACTTCCACAGCCTCGGAGGGGTCCCTGGTAACAAGATCACCCCCATCGTGGTCTCCATCGTGGCGGCGGCAGGCATCATGATACCCAAGACCTCCTCTCGTGCCATCAGCAGCGCTTGCGGAACCTCGGACTTCGTGGAGACCTTCTGCAACGTCGAGATCGACGCCGAGACCCTGAAAGAGATCGCGCAGGAGGTCGGGGGAGTGTTCTCCTGGGGAGGATCCATGAACCTCGCTCCCGTTGACGACCTAGTCATCAAGGTGGAGCACCCGCTCGGGATCAATCCCAGGGCGCAGATGCTCGCTTCGATCATGAGCAAGAAGCTCGCCATGGGAGCCACCCATCTTGTGGTCGACATCCCCACCGGAGCAGGGACCAAGGTGCCCACCATCGAGGTCGCCAGGCAGTACGCCAAGGACCTGATGGACCTCGGAGACAAGATCGGCATGCATGTCGAGTGCGCCATCACCTACGCGGACCAGCCCGTCGGATACGCTGTCGGACCCAACCTCGAGGCGAGGGAGTGCATCAGCATCCTCGAAGGCAACAAGCACCCCTCTGCGGTCATCGAGAAGGCCTGCGACTGCGCAGGCATAATACTGGAGATCGCGGGCATCCCCAACGGATCCGCGAAGGCCAAGGAGCTGCTCGAGTCCGGGGACGCCTACCGCAAGTTCATGGAGATAGTCGTCGCCCAGGGCGGACGTCCCGACCTCAAGTCGGACGACCTCAAGCCCGGAAAGTTCAGCTTCGAGTTCTGCTCGCCCAAGTCCGGATACGTCCATGCGATCAAGAACAAGGAGATCGTCGCCGTAGCCAAGGCGGCAGGAGCCCCTTCCGACAAGGGCGCCGGGCTTCTCTTCGCCAAGAAGAAGGGCCAGAGGGTCGAGCAGGGCGAGGTCCTGTTCACCATCTACGCCGACAACGAGGCCAAGCTCAAGCGTGCGAAGGAGATGGCCGTCAAATACCAGCCCATGGACATCGAGGGGATGCTCATCAAGAGGGTCTCCCCCTTGAACGTGAGATGAAAAAGACCTTCCGTTTCACGGTGGACCTGGACCGGGACGTGAACTTCCCCGTTCCCGGCCAGGCCGCCGCCGGGTCCCTCGACAGGGGATCCGGAACGGCCCCTCGTTTCTCGTCCGCGGAGAGGGGCCTCCGGATCCTTCTCGACGTCCTCGACGATGCCGGGATGAAAGCTACGTTCTTCGTCGAGGGCAGGACTGCGGAGACCATCGACTGCTCGTGCATTTCAGGTCATCGCATCGGGTTCCACGGATATGACCATGAGGACATGTCGGGGGCCAGCACGGGATTGTCTTTCGATCCCGGGGAGAAGGAGAGCATACTTCGGAAGGGGTTCGATGCCGTATCCGACAACGTGTCCAGGCCGGTCTGCTTCCGCGCTCCGTACATGGTCCGCGACGAGACAGCGTTGTCGGCGCTTCCGCAGCTGGGGATCAGGGCGGATTCTTCCGTGTACTCGTTCGGGGAGTGCGAGCCCTTCGACATCGATGGAATCACAGAATACCCTGTGCCGAAGTCCAGGGATGCGGCAGGAAATGTCATAGCGGCATACCTCTGGCCTATGCACGAGGGGAAGAGGCCGCCGGAGGATTATGTCCTCATGGCCGAAGGCATGGGCACTTTCATGCTCGCAACCCATACGTGGCACATGTGCGAGCGCAGAGACGCCGGCATTATGGACGAAGCCGACATCAGGTGTAACGCTGACAACGTACTTTCCGTTCTGACAGGAATTCTGGATTCAGGATTCGTTCCTGATGTGGTGAACCGATGCCTTTTCAGGCCAATGCACAGCTGTCATAGCCGTTTCAGGACGTTCTTTTCCTGCTCGCAGGTTGTTTCCGATAGTTAATCCTCACTTATGCATTGAATTGATAACAAGGAGGTCATGCTCATTGGAACCTGATGCCGAATGTCTCGAAGATCTCCCTCTGTGCTTTCGTGACCTCGTTCAGTCTCCAGCTCCCTCCGATGCACG
>SUSZ01000043.1 GCA_015063165.1 Thermoplasmata archaeon | reverse complement strand
TAGGGACGGATGCCCCTGCCCTGAATGTCGTTTGGTTCACAACTGCGCATTGAGGCGGGGCGCTTTTAACCTCGCTGCTAACAGAAGATCAGATACCCCTTCGGGCATCATGTGGCGAGGTCAGGTTATTAATCTATTTACGTTTTTTAATGGCCAAGTTATTAACGTGTTAGTTAAGCGTAAATAATTCAAAGACAAAAACATGAACCATGGACGGTAATTCCAAGTTGGTTTCATATCTGGCGATCCTGCCATTGGTGGTGATGGGAGCGACGTTCGCTCTGGTCTTGAGAGATCCTGTTGATACCGCTGGAATGGTGGTTCTTGCTCTCGCAGCGGCGTTCTTCGTGCTGTCGGCGATCATGTTCACAGGATTAGGGACAAAGATAGTCGCCGGTTTCATCCATGATTCTTCGGAAGAGAACACCCGGTACGATTCGAGGATCGTTTCGACAGGCGTCGGCATGATCCTGCTCGGAGCGGGAATCATGGCTGCGATCAGCCTGCTGGGACAGACGTTCCTGTACGTAGGCGTGCTGGTCCTGATAGTCCTCATATTCGTAGGAGTCATCTACATAGCCGAGTATTCGAAGGAGTGAGGAAGCCGCAAGGAGATCCATAGGCCGTCGCGTCCACGGCGGTCTAGGGTTTCCAGGCTCTGTTCAGAACGGCACTCCGATCGAAATCCGATGTACGGATACGCGTCCCCCTTTCACGCTCTCCAAGGAATGGCGACGCTCATTCGAACATGCAATCGGCAAGGCGGTCCGTGCTGCAGGTCAGTCGCTGATGTCGGAATCCAGCTGCACATAGACGGTATAATCGGGGTATCTGGAGCCGATCTCGTCTCTGACTTTTCCGGTCAGACCTTCGCGGTCGTCGCAGTCGAACGATACCACGGTGTCCACAGTGATGACCTTGGCTTCCCTGTCTATGAAGAGCCCATGGGTCTGGATTATATCGGGGTATTTCGCCACTATGCTTCTTATGTCTTCCGCGACGGCCTTGGTCTCCTTGTCATGATAGTTCGTCGAGTACACCCCTATCCCGGTAAGGTAGACGTGGTTCTCCCTGAACACCTTCTCGAAGATCTGGCGTTCCAGCTTGTCTATCTCCTTTGCTGTCATGTCCTCGGAGACCTCGATGTGTATCGAGCCTATGGACAGGTCGGGGCCGTAGCTGTTCAGGACGAGGTCGTAGGCGCCGTGGACGCCCTCGAAAGAACTGACGGTGTCCTTGATTGCTTTGGATTCATCTGGCGAGATCCTCCTCCCCAGGATGTCCGAGAGGGTGTCCCTCAGCAATTCCAGGCCAGTGCGTATCACCAGTATGGCTATGACGGCTCCAAGCCAGGCTTCCAGGCTGATCCCGAGGCCGATGAAGATGAAGGCAGCCACGAGGGTGGATGCGGACACTATCGAGTCCATGAGGGCATCCACTCCGGATGCGGTGAGAGACTTGGATTTGACCTCCTTCCCGACCTTCTTGAAATAGAGCCCGAGAAAGATCTTGACGACCACGGCAACGGCGATGATGATCAGGGAGACGGTAGAATAATCGGGCACCACGGGGTCGACTATCTTGCCTATGGATTCCATCATGGCGGTGATCCCGGCGTATAGGACGATGACGGAGATGACCATCGCGCTCAGGTATTCGATCCTGCCGTATCCGTACGGGTGTTCGCGGTCAGGCTTCTTCGTGGACAGCTTGGTCCCTATGATCGTTATCAGCGAGGAGAGGGCATCCGTCATGTTATTGACAGCATCCATTGTGACGGCTATGGAGCCCGTCATGATACCTACGAAAGCCTTGAATGCCGAAAGCAGGGCGTTGACAACGATTCCCACGATGCTCGTACGTATGATGCGCGATTCCCTGTCCATGGCATGGGATTCCTTGGCTGCTATATGACTTGTTGGAAGTGTGCTTCCGAACAAATTGCAGATCAACGATTCTTGTAGGACAGCGTTTCGAGGCGGTTCCACAGCCTCCTCGAATGTGGTGCCGAACCATCCGGGCCTCTTCTCGTCCTTTCTTAGTGTGTAATGCCTTCCTGAGCGCAGATCGATGCGAGGATCCAGGTACAAGTGGCATCGGAGCTCCGTTTGGAACAGGGGTCTTATCGTTCGAAGACCGATTATCAGCGCATCCGTGCGACATTTAGCGTCATATCCAGTCCATCTGTAAGAATCTGGGCAGTTCCGACGAGGAGTGGAACATTATGGAAGAATCCAAGGCCGCTACAATCGTGGCGGCCTAGGGATGACATGTTTGCGATCCTGTAGAAAATCAGACCTCTGTGACGAAGTCTTTGAGCGGCATCCTCTTGAAATGCCAGTCGCTGGGTTTCGACTTGTCCTTGGGATATCCTAGAGCCAGCATCATGACCGGGATGAAGGTCTCAGGGAGTTCCAGGACTTCGGACACGTCTCCGGAGTCGAATCCTCTTATCCATAGAGAGTGTATGCCCTGCTCCTCCGCTTCGAACATCATGGATGTGGCCGCTATGCTAGCATCCTGGTCCCCGCTGTTGTACGGGCTGTCGAATCCTGAGTCCTGCCTGCACCAGACGACGTTCGCGTCGTAGCATACCAGGATGATGACCGGCGCTCCGAACCTGTAGCGGGTGACGCTGTCCGCTTTCTTCAAGCCCTCTTCGCTTTTCATGACGTAGAATCTCTGCGGCTGGTAGTTGCAGGCCGTGGGAGCGAGGCGTCCTGCTTCCAGGATGCGGTCCAGCTTCTCCTTCTCGATAGGTCTGCTATCGAAATACCGTTCGGAATACCTGTTCTTGACCAATTCAAGGAAATCCATCGTATCACTTTGACTTATGCATAATGAGATTTTAGATTCTTAAAATGTAATGTATCTCCTAGGATACCTGCTTTGAAAATCCATTACATGGTTCACGAACGTCCCTCCGACATGTTTTTCTGTTCTTGCATGATTGGTGCAGCATGGAGATCAAGGCGGTCAAGTTCAGAAAGGACGGATTTGCGACCCAGGGATTCGCGTTCGGCGGTGAAGAGGGTCCTGAAAAATTCGATTCCAGCATCCGTTACAGGTCTGGTCTGACGAACTATCTCATCGACACCGGCGATGAGGTCATTCTGGTCGACACAGGAATCCCGGCAGGCACTCCGGAGGAGGTTCCCGACGAGAAGACCATGATTTTCACAGGAAAGGACATCTGCACCTACATGGAGGCTTTCGTCGCGCTGGGATACAAGCCCGAACAGGTGACCAAGATCCTTCTCACCCATAAGCACAGCGACCATTCCGGAGAGCTGAAGTCCTTCCCTAACGCTAAGATCTACGTGAACGAGGAGGAGCTGGACGCGGAGGAGCTGAAGGGTATACCCAACATCGTCCCGGTCAAGTTCACCGACGGCCCATACCACAACTTCCCCGAGAGCCAGAAGATCGCGGAAGGGATCTATTACATCAAAGCCAAGGGGCACACCAAGGGCAACAGCCTGGTGATAGCGGAGAACGACGGGCTGTTCTACATGTTCCACGGAGACATCACCTACACGGACGAGGCCCTGTACGAGGACAAGCTCTCGGTGGTCTTCGAGGACCTTCTTGCCGCCCGCGAGACGATGGACCATGTGAGGGATTTCATCACCCATAACCCCACAGTCTACCTGTCCACCCACACCCCTCTCGGATACGAGAACCTCGAGAGCAAGAGAGTCATAGACCTCAGCAATCCGCCAGAGACCATTCCTCTCGGAGAGGTCACGTTCAAGACCGCGACCGGAAGATACGTCTGTTCCGTGTGCGGATACGTTTACGACCCGGCTGTCGGCGACCCGACGCAGGGGATACCCCCAGGAACGGCCTTCGAGGATCTTCCCGACGAATGGCGCTGTCCCCGCTGCAAGAACCCCAGGAAGGTCTTCAACAGGGCTTGAGCCGAAAACGGCCGATTCCACCCGCGTTCAGGGGCCGGCCGCTCCAAAGTCTTTCCTCCCTTTCAAGGGAAAGATGCCTGCGGCGCCCCTCGGCACGATGAATGTGAAGGGGGCTTCATGAAGGGGCAATGCACGAGCCAGTTCGAGGACACAGTTGGACAGTTCGACTCGATATATCATGAGCGCCCTTGCACCCTGTTCTCGACAAACACCTACTGGTTCAACGACCGCTTCCGCTATGACGCCGGTCTGGGAACGAGGAGGGAAGAGGAGATGGAGGGAAGAGGAGATGGAGGGACGAGAACCTTCCGAAGAACATCCGATAGGCCAGAAGGGGTCGAATAGACCGTCCTCCCGGTCGATGAGAGGGACGGAATTGTTTTCAGGAGAGGATATAGGCGTCCACGATCTCGCCGATGTAGGCGATGTGGTAGTCCACGCTGGAATCCGCAGGGTTCTTGGGATAGAATCTGCCAGTGATGTCCTCGGGTATGAGGCCGACCTCCTGGGGCTGCCTGTACAGCACCTTGCACTCCAGGGTCATGGGAAGCTCCTTGATCCCGGGGACGGAGACGAACTCGCTGTCGACGAGGGTCACTCCGGCGGCCTTTATCTTGTCCATGTCGCGACCGCTCTTGCTTCCGAAAATCTTGAAGATCTCCTTATTGTAGTCTCCGACAGGGATGTTCACGGTGAATTCGGGGTTGGCGTCGAGGAGCTCGCGGGTGAACCTGCTCTTCCTGACGTAGGCGATGAAGACCGGCCTTCCCCAGATGTTCCCGATGGTTCCCCAGCCGATAACCATGCTGTTCACCTTGTCGCCGGATCTGGTGGTCATGAACGCGCCTGAGGGTATGGCGCGGGTTATCTCGCTTGCGCGGTCGTATGCATCGAAGTGTTCGCGGTTCGTCATGTCTGCTAAACTCGCCGTTAAGGACAAAAGTCTTCCGCAGGAAGCTACCGATAACGGTTAAACATATGACGCGAATCCCTGCCTATGGTCAGGATAGTCAGCGGCGGAGGGGACGATTCCAAAGGCTGCAGGCGCCTCGTAGCCATGGACGGCGACAGGGAGGTCGGATTCGTGAGCTACAGGGAAGGCTCCGAATGCAAGATCGACAGCCTCCAGGTGTCGGACGATGCCCCGGAGGACACCACCGAGCGCCTGGTGAGGGCTGTCATGGCTGTCGCCGTAAATCGCGGCGTAGGATCGGTTTCAATCCATTCCTCGGACAAGGACGGAAGGAGCCATCGTGCCTGCCGCATGCTGGGATTCTCCGTCATGGACGGCTGTCCGTGCTGCCAGAGGCCCGGAGCGGTCTGCCTGAAGATGAAGTTCTGAATCACAGCCCCCTCTTCATGGACCGCAGCATCGTCGTGCCATCTTCGTACTAATCAATCCTATTCGGGAACATGCTGCTCATCGATTCGGGTAATCTGATGATTATGGCGGCCATGGCGGCAGTTGTTCTCAATATAGTGATACTCAGGAAGGCGCTGATAAAGGCAGATTCAGATTGATAATACTATAGTGATATCAATTTCAGGAGGCCATCTCGGCCCCTAGTCTGAAGGCCTCTTCCATCTCCTTCGGGAAAACCTTTTCCCTTCTCTCCATCCTCTCTTCGGGATCGAACATCGACAGCGTGTACTTGCTGTAGTCGTTGACCTGGAGGGTCTCTCCGCTGACGAACACCTTGGTGGGACCTATGAACCTCTCGAGACTGTTCCTGTAGCCATTCAGCATCGAAGCGTACATGGTATCGCGGGCGTTGCTGGTCATTATCAAGATGACAGGGACCATGTGTTCGTTGCAGCTTATCTTCGAAGTGTCATATGTGAGGTAAGGGAACAGGAGCCTCTCGTAGAAAAGCTTGAATTCGGCGCAGAGGTCTCCGAAATAGTTCGGCGCGCCCATTATGAGGCCGTCGGCCTCCTTGGCTGCGTCCAGTACAGGCTTCAGTCCGTCCTTGATGTAGCAAATTCCGCCACGCTCGGGCCTCTTGCATGCCATGCAGGACCTGCAGCCGGTGAAGCCGTCGAGCTTGTAGAGATCGAACTTCTCGACCTCAGCCCCCTTCAATCTGGCTCCCTCGATCGCCTTGTCTACGAGCATGTCGGTGTTCCAGCCCTTGCGGGGGCTTCCGTTGATTGCGACTATCTTCATGTGATTTCCCGGAACAAGGACATCGTGAACATTCAAAACGTTTAGGTACGTTCTATGATACCTTGGGTGCACCGATGTTTCATCGAGAACATCATAAATACAGAATAAGTGCTGATATCCGCATGGAAGAGTCCCTCATTATTTCGGATAGGTGCGTCGGATGCGGGAAGTGCGTGAGCGTCTGCATACGCGGGCATCTGGCTGTCGGAGATGACAGGAAGGTTCACGAGATCGAATCACCTTATTCCTGCTTCAGATGCGGACATTGCATCTCTGTCTGTCCCAAGGGCGCGATCTCTATGATAGGGTCTCCAGGCAGGATCGAGAGTATCGATGGCTGTCCTGTACCTCCGGATGTTCTGGGAGAGATGTTCCGCTGGAGGAGGAGCTGCAGATGGTTCGACAGGGGATGCACCCGCGAAGAGCTCGAGGAGCTTCTGTCATCGGTGAAGTACGCCCCTACGGCAGAGAATTCCCAGATCGTGGAGTATGCAGTGGTTGATGAGCGCTTCCCGGAGTTCATGGAGCTACTGGCGTCCATACTCAGGGATCATACCGACGAACATCCCAGGCTGAAGCAGTTCGTGGAGTATGTCGATAACGGGCAGAGGGAGAAGAACAATCCGTTCACATGGGAGGGCAGGCAGGTCATCGTGGCCTTCGCCAGGTTCCCGATAGACGCGATAATCCCCATAGAGCAGCTGGAGCTGATGGCTTACTCGATGGGCCTAGGCGGTTTCCATTCCAGATGGATGCTTCTGGGAGCCGAGAAGGATCCCGAGAGGTTCATGTCTTTCTTCCCTGGAATCAGGGAGGGCCTGAACGCCTATGCCGTTTACATCGTCGGACACCCAAGGGTCAGATTCAGGACATCGGTTCCAAGGGACGATCGCAAGGTCCTCTGGCTCTGATTGTGTTCTAGGCAGAGGATAGGTCTACAGTGATGTCAGGACTGATGGAAGCGCGACAATAGTTTCTTCGCGCTGGGTTGGAGCTCATCAGGGCAGGGCTCATCCAGGTTTGAAGACATGTGAATAATCCCCATGACCGTCATGAGAAAACAGTATGGGGAAGCCACTCCCTAGTTATAATACGCAGCATGGCATACAGTTCATAGGTGTCACCATGTTCTTCTGGAAGAGAAAGAAGAAAGAGGAACCAAAGGCCAGGGTGGCCGTGGAATCTTTTTCCATAGTGACCCTGGAGGTATCCACAATGTCGTCCCTGATCGAGCTGGAAGCCGTCCGCACAGAGGGGGGAGCGGAGGTCTCCGTATACGGCAAGCATTGGGGGAGCGATGAGCGCTATCTGAGAGGAAGGGCCGAATGCGGAGCCGACGAGGTTCTCTCCCTCCTGAACGAATGCGATCTGATAGGATGGGACGGCTTCGTCGGAGAGCATCCGGCAGGCCTCCTGGACGGAGGCATGTTCATGCTGAACGCGACCGTCAACGGCGACCGCCAGGTGTCCGCCAGCGGGTCCGGGATCAACCCTGGGAGCATCGACAGGCTGGAGGACGGGCTGTTCAGCATCGTGAGGGAGAAGGGACAGGAGTTCGAAGAGCCTTGACGGCCTCGTTCCCGCTGCGCGCCTTCCGGGTGGCAGGACCACTCCCTGACGAGCTTGTATGTAGGAAATCCAGCATCCCGTCTGTCTTTGTGACATGCTTGCGCCTTCAGTTAGACCGATTCTTGATTCTGGTATTCGATGGGTTTCTGTCGAAGGAAAGGCTAAGCCTGCTCTACGATGAGCTCCTGGAGAACCTCGTGACCTCGTCAGTGCGAGACATCACGGATTCACCGAGGAGAATATGAGGGGGAATAAGGACATCAGGGAGTTCTTAGGAAACCGTCGACGACTCCTGCAGGCGCGTCCCTCCACTCGTCTCGTCTTAGAACCTATTCAAGGAGAAACCGATGCTGATGTAAAAAAATTACACTTCGGATAGTATTCATAAGCATCCGAATCGGAGCAGGATCCATGTCAATCCGTGTGGCGATCTACGGCAAAGGCGGAATAGGGAAGTCAACCGTCTCAGGCAATCTTTCCTATTCGCTGGCAGCCAAAGGTCTCGAGGTCGTCCACATCGGTTGCGATCCTAAGCACGACTCCACCAGGCAGCTCCTTGGGGGAGCTGTTCAAAACACCGTTCTTGAATACATGCGGGAAGTCTCGCCATCGAAGAGGTCCCTTTCCGATATTGCGATGACCGGTTCCAAAGGCATCATGTGCCTAGAGGCTGGAGGTCCGATGCCCGGGGTCGGCTGCGCAGGAAAGGGCATCACCGCCATGTTCAGCACTCTGGAAAGGCTCGGTTTCGGAGACATACATCACGATGTAACGGTGTACGATGTCCTGGGAGACGTTGTATGCGGAGGCTTCGCCGTTCCGATGCGCAAGGACGTATCCGATGCAGTGCTCATCGTGACTTCTGGCGAATCCATGTCGCTGTACGCCGCTAACAACATTCTGAAAGGCCTGTCCAGGTTCGAGGGCTCTGACGGCAAGACGGGCGGGCTGATCCTCAACATGCGCGGGGTCCTCGACGAGGAGGCCACGGTCCAGGAGTTTTCCAAGTCTACCGGGGTCCCCATCGTATGCAAGGTAAGGCGCTCTGATCTGTTCACAAGAGCAGAACGGTCTGGTCACACGCTATGCGAGCAGTTTCCTGATTCCTGCGAAGCCATGGCATTTAGCAGATTGGCCGACTACGTTTCGGAACTTGCTTCTGGGGTCTGCAAGCCGGTGAAGGCTAATCCTCTGACGGATGCGCAGATGGACGATTTGATATCCTCAGGGTGCGTGGACGGTCTTGGCGGTTATGCGCTTCCAGTCGAGGAGGCAGCCCCGTCCGAGGAGGCTAGAAGGCCGCGGAGAATCGGCAAAGGCCCTGTGGCGGCTATCCAGACAGCAGGAAGGGTAATAGATATCCCTATAGTGATACATGGTTCCCGTTCATGTGGAAGCTCTCTTCTGGGCGAATGCCTGAGCCAGCGCCTGTCATGGTCTGACTCGCTGTCTGGTCTGCCGACTTCTTCAGGAAGCAACGTGTATTGCACCGGGATATCCGCCGAGTCCTCTGTGTTCGGAGGGACGGATCGTCTGGAATCGATGGTGAGCCAGCTGGCTGATATGAATAGAACTATAGTCGTAATCACGACATGCATATCCAGCATAATCGGCGACGACGTATCTAGCGCGATGTCCCGCGTCATGGAATCGCATCCGGGAACGAAGATACTGACCATAGACGCTAATCGCGTGGATTCTGGATACGATGCACACATCGAGGTGATTCGCGCCCTGTCGAGCTTGATCGAGGAACCGATGCATGACCTGCCGATTGCCAACGTCGTGGACGACACCTTCGTCGCCTACAACAAGGGCCACAACAGGGAGGCGTTCGGGTCCCTTTTGAACGTGTTCGGGCTGCTTCAAGGGCCAGGATTCCTTTCGGACTGCTCTGCGGACGACATCCGCGGCCTGGGCAGGGGAAAGATGGCGTTCCTGGCGGAGGAGAGCCGTGACGGCATGGAGGTCGAGAGGATTCTGGAATCCAGGGGGATAGTCTTCGGGCCGCCAGTACCCAGGGGATACAGAGGCGCCTTGGAATGGCTGGAGAATGTCGGACGCATTCTGGATATGGAGGAAGTCGCGTCCGATGCCGTTCTCCTTCTGGAATCTAGGCATTCGCGCATCGTTGAACGCTTGTCCGGGCGTCTTTCCGGAAGGAGGGCGCTGGTCGAAGCGGGCCCGGCGGATCGCGGCTGGATATACGAGGCGCTGTCGGATTGCGGGATGACCGTCCTAGATAGCGACGATGGCGGCGGCTTCGACATCCAGATAGGAGGCCGTCGCGGGAGCGCCCTATGGATGGAAGTCCCCGAGACCTACGTGTCCCAGGAGGCTGAGAGCATCCTTCTGGAGAGGGCGGCCAATGTTCTCCGCACCAGCGGAAAGGAGGGATGGAAGCAATGGAGCTGTTGACGGAGCCGGACGGCATCACGGGTGCTGCGGCGGCGATACAGGGCATCAGAGACATGAGGCTGCTCCTTCACGGGCAGAATGGTTGCAGGAAGGGGTTGCTGCCCCTCGAACGTTGTATTCCTAGCGACGGGCCGGCCATACCGTACACGGACGTCTCGCCAGCGGACTATTACGGGGGGACGGTGATCAAGCTGGAGAGGTCACTGGACGCGCTGTCCGGAGAAGGCCTGGTGGCGGTGCTGGAGACACCTGCGCTCACTCTGATCGGCGATGACGTGGAGGGGATGGCGAAGTCCCGCAAGGGATGCATCCGCCTGGATACGGATTCTCTGGGGAATGACATCGGCACAGGATTCGACAGCACCATTGTGAGCGTCCTGGACCATCTGACGCCTGAGCGTTCAGGGATCATAGACAACGGGGTGAACATACTGGGCTTGTCCGTGACACACAAGGACTGGCGCACCGTCCAGATGGAGATGGGGCATTTGCTGAAGAACGCCGGCCTCAGGCTGGTTTCAGTCGTCGGCGCCGACTGCACCCTCGGCGATCTGCGTGATTCCGTAAGATCAAGGTTCAACATAGTCGTAGACCCGGAGTTCTGCTCCAGGACCGTCGGATTCTACGAGGCCATGGGAGTCGAGACCGTAGGGATCGGCTGCCAGCCTATCGGGTTCGATCGCGTCGAGGATCTTTACAGGGCCGTTTCCGAGGCCACAGGCCGCAGGACGTCCCACGCCTTCGAGATGCTGGCTAAGTACCGCAGGCGCGCCTACGACGGCATAAAGGCGTATAGCAAGAGTCTGGTCGGGAAAACCTACGCGATTGACGCGTCCGTGTCCGTCTCCGATCCCCTGTCTTGCTGGCTGGAGACCTCCTTCGACATGGTCGCCGACGAGTTCGGCCGTCCGGATTACCTGTTCACCAGCGGACCTAAGGCCTTCTTGGAGCAGGCTTCCGGCGGATGCGGGAAAGGGGTGGCCGTTCGCTATCCTCATCGCAAGTACGATTTCGTCAAGTCTCCGATAATGGGCCTGGACGGAGCTATGTACCTTCTGGACGCTCTGCTCAACCGATCAAGGTTGGAGTGTTTCCTCTGGAACTCTAACTCCTGGATTTTATGGTATAAGTCCGGAAGCCTACCTGCGGCCTTCTGGGCCGGATCCGCAGGACCGTGCCGACCGGCGGGGCGATTCGGCCCTCGGACGGGGCCGGGGTCGCGAGCC
>SUSZ01000009.1 GCA_015063165.1 Thermoplasmata archaeon | reverse complement strand
AAGAGGTACTATCTATGACCGCCGTGAGAAACACGGTTATTCTGGGTCCGAGCCGTATGATGGGAAACTATCACGTACGGTTCCTTGAAGAGGGCAACCCCGTGAGGGGTTGTCCTTATTCGACTGACCATCAAACCCCGCGGGGAGACCCGCGGGGACCCTTACAGGTGATCAGATGGGATCGGTGCAGACGAGCCTGCTGGCCTTCGAATCGACAGAAGCGACGGCAGGGAGGAGATGGCTCGAGGGATACGACGGACGCCGCAGCCTCTGCAGGACAGACGCGGAGGCCATAGTAGAGTCGCTGAACGCTATGCCCAACGGCAAAGGCATGTGGCTGAGGTGCCTCGAGATAGACAAGGATGCCACATACAACTCCTGGTGCAGGGGATGGAGCGCCAGGATATGGTGGCAGAACGGGATAGGGCTGGAGAAGCTCGTGGACCACGACGGGAACGCGAAGGACTTCATAGACCCCTATCCGCTGAGCCACTACTACCACGAGGGAAGGCAGTTCCGCCCCCTGGAGCACCAGGAGGTCAGGGGCGCGAGGATCGAGGGCGACGTCCTCGTCCTGGACCTGCCGTCCGGCGAGTGGGCGGCGGAGATCCGCAGCGACGACGAGGTCCGCAGGTACGATCGCCACCCCTACGACCCTTCCTTCGACCTGGAGCACCTTGCGATTGAGTGCTACCGCAACATGCTCCCGGAGGAGATGCTCGCGTGGAGGGAGCACTACGTGTACGGAACGCCGGCCCTCAGGCCGTTCTCCAGGACGATGACCGAGGATGAGGCGAAGAAAATCAATCTCATGGGGAGGATACCAGGCATCCTGGAACCGAACCTCATGTTCACCCAGATATGCGAGTGCGCGGAGAGACCGGGGATACGGCTGAAGCTTAAATGCGATGTCCCCGCGCTAGCCAACCTCTCGATGCACCCTAACGAGAGGACGTGCAGGTCATGCCTGCGGAGAGGCTGCTCCAACTGGAGGGAGTCCAACCCCTGCTGGGGGAGGGACCAGTGCGGAGGATGCTTCGGCGGATACGTATGGGACAGGAAGTCTGCGTCAAGGAGGGGGCGAGGCGGCGCCCCGCCTGGGAGGGCTCGCCGCGTGGGTCGCGCTAACGCTGGCCCTGGTCGCCGCCCTAGCGGCCATATCCGTCGCAGAGGACGCCGAAGCGTTCACTGTAGACGGCATCGACTACGAGTTGACGGACGAGGGCTCGCACCAGGTCGAGATAGTCAAATGCGTGGGCAGCCCCAAGCATGTGTACGGCACGGTGTGCTTCGGCGAAGTCGACTGGACAGTCGTCTCCGCGGGAGCTAGCGCCTTCAACAACTGCGTCTCCCTTCAGACCGTGGACCTGCCAATGGCGGCCACCGTGGGGGATCAAGCCTTCCACTACTGCGACGCCCTGGAGTACACAAAACAGTGGCTTTGTGATTCCGTCAACAGGAAAACTCTGGGAAAACAGGCCTGAATGGTTCAACTACCAGGCCGTGATCGAGCCCCTAAAGGAATCCTTGATGACAATCCTCTTTCCAAAGGGAAAGGGTATTGCGTCATTATGGCAATGCGCCTTGCCACAAGAAAGCAAATGGGCTCATCACGGACAAGACCGGCTTGGAATCTCGAGAGGCAAAGGGAGGCGAATGATTTCCATCGTTCCTCATCCAGGCCTGCATAAATCTGGGACTTTCACACAACAATCCCATTCCTTAACGCTCGGTCATTCTTCTCTTTGACCATTTCCGGCCCGTATTCTATTTTCTGTTGCCTTAGCTGCAGCCATCCATTTTCTTCACCGGATAACCGATGTTCCTTCGCATTTGTCAATCGCGGACGCGCTGCCCAATCCCATACAATGGGCCCTCCGGACGGCAGCGGACGGCTCGGGCGAGCGCAGCGAGCCCCGGGGCGGGCGCCGACTCGATGAGGATAGCCGGAGTTAAAACTGGAAGATTTTGTATAGAGAATAAAGAACTGAAACAATAACGCGGATGAAAGGACAGGTAGTTTATGCCAGCAGCATCATTTATGCTTCTCGATTATTGTGCATAATGCCATGACTTATCACATTACGTACTTTCAAATCGAGTTCTTCGATGTCCGTAAACCATTTTTTGAAATCGCTAGACACGATAAGATTCGACATAATTATTATATATCCAGATTTAAAAACGAAATCGGGACACATTTTCGTAACCACGTCATATTCATCTCCAAGGATCTTGCGGACAACCATGTTCGGATTAAGATACCCTGTCGGGTATCTGTATCCTCTGTTTATGAAAAACACATACGTTTTTGCTTTATGCTCATTGGATTCGAGATACATCATATAAGCGTCCCACATTTCCAATATGTAATTATCTATGGAGTCAGGAGTTACCTCCAATGGAAAGGAAATGTTTTTTAGCACCTCTAGTATGTCATGACAGATGTTATCAAAACACATTCTCATTAATTCTTCCTTATTGTGATAGTATCTGAATATAAGAGATTGCGAGCATCCAACATCTCCTGCTATTCTTTCTGTTGAAAAAGAATCTCCATATATCGCAATATGTTTTATAGTCGTTTCTAGGATGGAGTCTTTTTTATTAGCCATGTCATGAAAAAGGTGGCGTTTGATAAAAAATGATGGTATGTGAAGACTCACTAGTGATTCACCACGTAACTCTTTCTTAAATAAACTCTAGCAAATATCTTCATAGCCCTTGGAGGGCAATGTTTCAAGAGGTGATTACATGAATAATGGGATCAGAATGGTTATGTCTGTTTTTGCAGTCATGGTCATACTGTGTGTCCCTGTAATAGCATCAACTGGGCAATCGGTTGACGCTATAGGAGACGAGGGCGACAGAATTGACATTAACTGCCTGATAACTCAGTATTTAAATGATACTGCAGAAGATTTCAATTTAACCATTGGAAAAGAGTATGGAATTAACTACGATGATTACGTTCTAATAATGAGCGTAATCATGGGCAGTTCCATTTCAATTACGTCAGAGAACGGAATCGTAAATGTTGAATTTGCGGAGCAGAGTCGTTCTGGTTCATTTGGAGCCGAGCTTCATGGACATGACTTATATATCTATCTCGATAGTGTTTCTGTATCAATGATAATGAGCGGAGGTGCTGCCGCTATTGGTGCTGCGATAGGTGCTGCCGTAGGGAGCGTAGTTCCCGCATTAGGCACAGTTTTAGGTGGTGCCGCGGGAGCCATTATTTTAGCTGCCATTGAAGGCGGCCTAACTACTGCCATTATGGAAGGACTGGATTGGCAAGACGGCATTGTTGCTATAGTTAAAATTATGGATTCATACTCCATATTTGGCTTTACCTTTGACTTTTTCTGTTCACCGAGTTTGGTAGATATACGTCCTCAATGATGAAGAGGGTGAAATACTGACTCGCGAAAGATGGACGTGGAAAGCATGGGCAATTGTTGCATCAATAATACTCGTTATCATGATCGCCTCAGGTATCTCTGTATTGGTCAGAGAAGGAGTACTAGGCGATGGGTGTGTCTGGATTGCAAACTGGATAGTTCCAATTTGCTGCTTTATAATGCTTCTCCTAGTTCTGATATTTCACAATAAGCTCAAGTCTTTGTAATGATAAATATCGAATTCTGTCCAATAGATATTGATAAATCATTTAGTGGGGGGATGTATATCCGCCCACCATTTTCATATTATTACTGCCAATACATACCATTGATTATCCTTCGGTAATGGCTTATGCAAAGAACAGCGAGTTTCCTTCGGTTCCGTAGGCAGAATCTCGAACTGTCCATTGTTGGACGAGGCCTTCGGCTCCCGTCCGCGTACGGCTCGAAGGTGTCCAGGATGCCCTGGGCTACAGTGTCTCCATAGGAGGACAGCAGGGAGGAGAGGCTGATCACCGTGAAGCCGTCCGCAGCCATGCCCTCACATCTCTTTGTACCCGAGCTCCTCGGCGAGGCCGCGGAGCAGGGAGGCGTCGGACTCCTTCATGATGGGGCCCCTGATCTCGTAGGACCTGTTCTCCTCGAAAATCGCGGCGAACCTGGCGGCGGCCTCGGAGGTGTCTATCACGAGGTCCTCGTAGAAAGATTTCGTTGCCATGTCCGTGTCTCCGAAGATGGATATGGCGGAATGTGCGTATAATGGCATGCATCCGGGACGGGACGGCATCGCTGGAATGTCCTGACCGTCCCACGATCCTCGTCCGTCCGGCGATCGCAGGTGCCATCGGCAGGCTCGTCGCCCCATCCTTCCGGGCAGTAGTGGCTCATCCGCCAAAGGCCCTTCTCGACGTCCTCCCGGTGGGAGTCGACGTACTCCTCGATTATGCGCAGGAGGACCGAGTACTTCGGCTCCTCGTACGCCAGGGTCAGGGCGCTGAGGTCGTGGCTGAGGGCCTGGACATCCTCACCGTCACGGCGGCGTCGCTTGGCCCGCGGGGCGACCTGTATGGTTCCTGTGGAACTCGAACGTCATGGCCTTAGACATAGAGGTTCAGGGGATAAGGCTTCTCGTACAGAACCGTACATGTATTCGGATCTGTACATCTGTAACGGATGTTGCAAAGGACAGGATGGCGTTGACCCCCGGGGACATAAGAAGACGTCCTCCGGGGGCGGAGGTAATATGCATGAAATAGATCGCACGAGCCCGGTCAGCCTATCACGTACCTCCTCCTGAAATCTGACAGGAAGCTCCTGCTGGCGTTGCCGTTCTTCTTCCTGGCGAACTCGTTGAGCTCGGGGTCGTCGGTCATGTCGCTGAGGGGCATGAACCTCTCCGGATGGGACATGACGTACTCCGCCACGAACATGCGGTTCCAGTAAGAAGTGCGGGGGTTCTCCATGATCTTCTCCACGTAGTGCTGGTTCATGGCGATGGTGTTGGTGCGGTTCATCCTCCTGTTGAGGTAGCTCTCGGTGAACGTGGCCTTGGTGTACTTGGGGCTCCTGGCGAGGTAGACCCAGCCCTCCGGGGGCCTCTGGCCGTTGCGCTCGGCTTCGGTCCTGCGGATCCTCATCCGGATCGCCTCCGAAGACGAACTCGACCTTGACGCTGCCGCTGGACGCTGTGAAGCGGGGGACGCTATTCCCGCCCTTCTCGGAAGCCGGTCCCTCTCCGGGGACGGCCGGACGGAGGTCGATGCGCGCTTCCTCCTCTTCGGGATCGTCCTCCTCGGAGAGCTCCTCGTCCGAGAGGCGGATAGACCTGAGGAGGGCCAATGCGCCCTCTGTGTTGGGATGCGCGGGATCCACGTCCCCCTTGCCGTACTTCCCTATGACGGACTGGACGGTCTCGTAGAGATGCTGGAGCTCAGAATCGGGGACGCAGCGGAGATGTCCCTCGACGCATCCCTTCGGATCCCTGTCGGCCATGTCGTCGTCCAGAAGAGGGTCGGCGTCCGAGGGGACGGCAAGGATGCGGGGGTCGAAGTTCTTGTCCTCGGAATAGCCGTCGAAGATGTACTCGCA
Source organism: Thermoplasmata archaeon (assembly GCA_015063165.1). Classification (GTDB taxonomy): domain Archaea; phylum Thermoplasmatota; class Thermoplasmata; order Methanomassiliicoccales; family Methanomethylophilaceae; genus Methanoprimaticola. The sequence goes on along the minus strand of SUSZ01000009.1, from coordinate 57,666 downwards.
CGCCTGCAGGTACGAGTCGACCGCGCCGTTCCACTCGTCGTAGTCGAAGAGGCCCTCCAGGGTCTCCATCGTGAGATTGAGGAAGCTCTGCAGGCATCCCTGGAGGGAGCGGTCGGGATGGGCGTCCTCGAAGTACTCGAAGACGAATGCGTGGGCGAGGGAGATGAGCCTCATCTCCGCGGTGTCGGAGATGTCGGAGGCCACGTCCTTGAGGATCGCGGCGTTCCTGCCGGCGCGGGCGCCGTATTCGATGTTCAGATAGTCCTCCGCGGCCGCCGAGGCGGAGCGGAGCCCGAGTAGAGTGTCTTCTGCCATTGTATCTTCCCGGACTTTTCCGGTCCTGATGACGGATGGCGGAATCTCGGCACCCCGCGGGGATCTGAGCCGGCCGCCGGCATGCGCCTTTGCTCAGGGTGCTGCTCCGCAGGTGACCTGCGCATGCTGGTTCTCTTCTCTATAACAGCTTTGAAGGAGGTATGAAGGGTGTTTGTTGCAACTTTTACATTGCAAATAAGTGATTCATCTGCTGATATAAGCCTTCTTCGGCTGGACATCGGGGTTGTCCGCCATCCCGTCCTCGGGCTGCTGCAGGGCGTTCCCGCAGAACTGGCATATCGAGAAGGGATTGAGGCCGGGGTCCCGGCCGCAAGTTGGGCACTTCATGCCCCGGCTAAAGCGAAAGGGTATTTGACCGGTTCGGGCGCCCCACCGAAAGTGCCTGAGGGCCCATCTGCCGGATCGATCGGACGTGCCGGTCCGAGGTCAGAACAGGCGGACGAGCCTGTACAGGCCGTTCTTCCCGTTGGGGCTGGGCTCGACGAGGACGAAGCCCTCGTCCTCGTAGTAGCCGATCATGGGCTCCTTGCAGTCGATGCACATCACGCGGCCGCCGTTCTGCATGTAGCTGACCTTCAGCTGCTCGGTTGCGGCATCCATGAGGTAGTGGCCTATGTGCTCCTTGACCGAATCGTCCTTGGCCAGCTGGCCTATCAGATATCCGACCGTCTTCCCGCCGCTGAGGTCCATCCTCCTGACGGTGGAATTGCTGAGGCTGTTATCCTCCGGGACCGTTATCTCCGTCAGCGCCAGCGTGAAGTACGCCAGTATCCTGTTGTCCCCCTCGTCGTTCAGGAGCAGGTAGGTCCTGGAGCGCCCCTTGTCCTCGAACATGATCGCCTTGTCATGAAGGAACTCCTCGAGGTCCGTGTCCTTGGAGCATCTGAACGTGCCGAGGAACCTCTTCACATCCTCCTTCGGATACCTCTCCAGAACGGACGAGAGACGGACGAAGGCGCCCCTCACGGGATCAGCCCTCTCCTCAGGAGCTCTTCGCCGCGGCGGAACTCCTCGGAGTGGTCCTCCGTGACCAGAGGCCCCCTGGCATCAGCTTCCTCTATCGCCCTCAGAAAGTTGGCCGCGCCCTCCTCCGTCCTGATCTCAAGCGCCATATCGAACGATTCCGTTGCCATGCCCGGACCTCCTTATTATAGGAGGGCATGCCCATAGTTAAAGTCTTTGCCTGTCGTCTTCCGGACCGCCCCCGTCATCCGCATTCGTCTGTCAGGTCGTTCTTCGAAGTCCGATGCGAACGATATAAGGACGCGCGACGCCCGCAGCGCGCACGGACAAACTGATAGGATGGAGTACCCGGGACCGCATCCTTTCTCTCCGGGTCTGCGCCCCTCCATTCCGACGTCGAGCGGGACATATCGTGCCTTCCCCTCGCCCTTATGCTGTCTTTGCTCGGTGGAAGCCGCGTAAGCCCGCTCTCCTTCTCCTCTGCATTGCGGGGCGCGAGCCCCCGGGAGAGAAAGAATATGTGTGAAAACGCAGAGAGCAAGAAACAGATGTTGAACGAGATCTTCGAGAGGATCGGGGAGGAGAGCGGGATGAGGGCGTCGGCGGAGTTCGCCGCCTTCAGCGACCTGAAGGTGCGCTGGGTGAGGACCAGCGACTGGGCCGAGTTCAGGGTCAGCGACTACCTGAGGGACGCGCCCGAGGGGGTCATCGAGGACCTGGCGAGGACGATCATGGCGAGGATCCGCGGATGCGGAGGGGACTACACCGAGAGGGCCACCGCATGGCTGACCGCTCCGGAGTTCTCGGAGACCCACAGGCCGGTGTACCTGGAGAGGGACGAGAGGATCGGAGGAACGGAAGGGGAGCGCAAGAGCATCGAGGCCTCCATGGGCAGGCTCGAGGGCCTCGGACTGATCGAGAGGGACCCCAGCATCGAGATCCGCTGGTCGAAGGAGAAGGAGCGCGGGAGCGCCGCGAGGTCCTCGGTCCTGATGAGGCTGATCGTCGTCGACAGGGGCCTGGACTCCGACGAGGTCCCGGACTCCGCCCTCGACCTGGCGGTCCTGAAGCACCTGGCCCTGATCAGGGCGGGGTTCCTCGCGGAGCCGCTGAGGAGGGACAGGGAGGTCGAGGACGCCCTGAGCAGGTACCCCGGGTTCGACGGGACCATCGAGTGGATGGAGGATCACGGATTCTCCCTCTGAAAAAACGGGGCGAAAGCCCCTAAACCTCTTAAAAAATGACACAGACAAATTAGAAACCGAACTTCTCGCGGTCATAGTCGGAAAGCGATCCCATCTTCCTAACCAGACGATTCCTGTCGATGACGCGTACCTCTCTGTCTACGAAAGTGGACTTGACTAGGCCCGCTTCATAGTAGTCCTCGATCAAGTCGCACTGGAATTCCGCGCTCGACTTCGAAGTGCATTTGCGGAATCTGATATTATTGCCGGAATGCTCGAGAACCAGGACCGGGCGATCCTTGATGCCGTCCAGGTTGGAGACCCACCTGACCTCACCCGGCTTCGGCGTTCCTCTGCCGCAGGATTCGGCGGCTTTCAAGTTGCGCTTGTGCTGGAGCATGTAGTCGGTCATGATGTCACCTTCGTATCGAACATTCACCTGACTTCCGATATCCTGACGAATTTGACGTTCTCATTATTTTCGTCATAGAAGATCGCCCACGAGGTTCCTCCGGGTCTTCCAGGGGGACCGCCACAGGTGCTGGGTCCTGATGAATCCGTACCTGGACCGGAGACCTGCCGACTTTCCTCCAGCCCTTCTCGAGATCGTCGAACGTTGTCAAGTGCGTTTCGCGCTCCGTCCTCGCGCCTTCCATGGTTATGTGCGAGCCTGTCCATCATGCTTCGGCTGCTCGCGGCGCAGGCAGCAGACGGACACGCGTTCCGGGCTGGCGGGAGGCCCTTCTAGGGGCCCCCCGCCCGGGCTCACGCCCTAGACTTCCTGTAGAACGCCGCCGCGCCCAGGGCGGCGAAGAAGACGATCATCCCCGCCTCCACGGAGAGGAGCAGGGAGTCGTCCTTCTTGACCTCCGGCTCGTCTATCGGCTCGGCGCCGTAGCCCGACCACGAGCCGATCACGCCGTCCGAGGCGTAGACTGAAATGGCGTCGACGTCCACGTCCGTGAAGGCCCCCTCGAAGGACGGGAAGAGCTCGCAGTGGACCTCCAGCTCGGAGATGCGAGAGCAGTTTCCGAACGCCCCGGGCCCGAGCGACCTGAGGCTCTCCCCGAAGACGGCGAACTCCATGGCGGAGGCCCCGTACGGCGAGTAGAACGCGTCCTTCCCGACCTCCGAGACGCCCTTCAGGTCCACGTACTGGAGGCCGGAGCATCCGTAGAACGCCCTGTCCCCGACCGACGCCACGGACTGCGGGAGCTCCATGTCCGTCAGTCCGACGCAGTAGCCGAAGCACTCCTCGGGCACGGCCCCCAGCCCCTCGCCCAGCGTGACGGTCGACAGGCTGGAGCATCCGTAGAACGCCCCCCTGCCCATCTCCCTGAGGGTCGCCGGCGCGTCGAAGCGGGTGAACGCCCTGCCGTCGCAGGACTCGAAGGCCTCCTCGCCGACGAAGACGAGGCCGTCGGAGAAGGAGACGTTCGACAGCGAATGACATCCGCGGAACGCCCTGTCCCACACGTGGGCGACGGAGCCGGCGGAGTACAGGCTGGAGATGGTGGACCCCTCGAAGGCGCCGGTCAGTATGCCGCGGACGTGGGGGCCCAGCTCCACCGTCTCCAGCATGCAGGGGGCCTCGTTCACAAGCATCTGCCTCTCCCTGACCCTGCGGTCCTGGGAGTCCATGAAGGCCGAGTCCCCTATGTAGGCGACCGGATACGCGGCTCCACCCACGGAGACCGATTCGGGGATCTGGACGTACGGGCCGCCCAGGTACCTGTGCACCACGGCGGAGTCGCCGACCACGTAGTAGACGAACGAGAACACGTCCTTGCGGTAGGAACCGTTGTAGGTGTGGAACTCGAGGTCGGACTCCCCGACGTCCCATCCGTCCCCTTCCGGATGGTGGACGGCCAGGCCCTCAGGCGGCGCCCCGTCGAACACGGGGGCGTCCCCCAGGAAGTACACGTCGCGTATTCCCGCGTTCGACCACGAGACCCAGGAGAAGCTGTCCACCGTCACCGGCACCACGACGGCGGGCGCGTCGACGACGCCGTTGAGGGCTCCCGCCTCTATCCTGGAGAGCGTCCCTCCCCCGAAGCAGGAGGGCACGAACAGGGTCCCGCCCATGTTGTCCAATGACATGGACGCGAGGGTCGACAGGGCCCTTGTCCCGGAGCCCTCTACGGAGTACTCGCACTCCCCGTAGGGGCATACGACCGTCTGACGGACGGAGGCGGTATCCGTGGTCCCCACCGCGTAGAACTGCATGAGGCTGGTGCGGAACGTCGCGAAGCGCCCGTCGTAGGAGGGCTCCAGGTGCGTCACGGCGCCGTTGGGGGATATGTTCCAGACGTCGGCGTGCATCCCCTCGTCCAGCTCCAGGAGGAGGGAGGCGGCGGCGGACGCCCCGAGGGGCTCCAGGTCGGTCACCGGTGCGCCGTCCACCCTGAGGTTCAGGCGGTAGAACCCGCTGTAGTTCACCTTCTTCAGGGCGGTGGATATCTTCACGTTCAGCGGCCCGTTCTGGACCGAGAACAGCAGCGAATCGCCGTCCCCCACGACTTCCAGCATGGACGAGAGGGGCATGGAGATGGACCCGCGGGGCACGATCATGACCGCCTCGGATCCCGCTCCGCGCGCGGACGCGAGGGCGGACAGCGACTCCCTGTCCACGGACGCTGCCGTCCCGTTTGGATACTGGGAGAGGTCGCAGACGACCACGGCCCCGCCCTCCACGGCGGCCTGCCGGGCCAGGTCCTGGGTGAACGACACGTAAACGGTGTCCCCGGCCATGCCCCCGCCGGCGTCCAGCGGGACCTCGTAAGACCCGGCGACCCTGGACACGTAGACCGTGGTGTCCCCGACGACGATGTGGTTGACGGGGCAGTCCTTCGACAACCCGGGATCGGAGTACATCTTCGCCAGCGCGGACCCGCCGAAGACCTCCGCGGGCAGGGCCCCGCCTATGGAGGAGCCGTACCTCGCCTGGCATTCGTGCACCACGGCGCCTCCCTCGACGAATGTCAGGGTGTAGGGCCTCGCCTCCGGCTCGTAGTACGCATAGGCGTAGATCGGCCCCTCCACCGGGCCCAGCTCCACCGGGACGTATCCGTTGGGGGTGGCGCTCCACCCGGCGAACGAGTACTGGTACCTCGCCGTGGGCTCCCTATGCGGGTCGGGAGGCGCCTGGGCATAGGAGCCGTAGGCCGCCTCCGCCGTCGCTATGGGGGACCTGTCGTAGTCGAAGAACCTCGCCTCGTACTTGCGGGGGACGGCCTCGAACACGGGCCTGGCCGTCACGTCGGCCGTCACGGACGACAGGTCGGCGTCCCATCCGCTGAAGACGAAGTCCTGCTCCTTCGTGCTGGGCTTCGAGGGGACGCCGTCGTACGAGGCGGGGGCGCCAGGGGCCAGGTACTCGTTCACGATGAGCGCGCCCCTGTCGTCCAGGTACCTGACGCGGACCATGCCCGGGGCCAGGTCGACGAACGAGGCGGTGAACACCGCGTCCTCGGTCATGGGGGCGGTGGTGTCGCCCCATCCGACGAAGCCCTTGCCCTGGACGGAAGGATCCCTGACGCCGCTGGCGTCCACCCGCTCCCCGTACATCGCCTTCATGGTGTCCCAGAGGGTGCCGTCGTCCAGCCTGAACTCCGCCGTCAGGACGTTCTTCATGCATCTGATCTCGTCCCTGTCGGGGTCGGGCTCCGGGCCCCCCTTGTCGATGACGTACTCGCCGCTGTAGGGGTCCGGGGTGGATATCAGGTACACGCACTCAAGGTACGGGTGGACCGCCGGGTCGTAGTACCCCAGCGTCCAGTCGTTGTACCTCCACTCGTGGTCCGCCCAGCTCCACTGGCTCCAGTAGGCCCAGGCGTTGTCGCCGGCCCTCTCGTTGCCCAGGCCGAACAGCACGGAGATCCATTCGGCCACGTCGACGCCGTCCGCGTCCCCCGTGAACGTCTCTATCTCGCCCGGCCAGTTGGACTCTATGGCGTCCTTGAGGACGTCGCCCATGTTGGAGCCCCTCCCCTCGATCCAGAACCCGCTCTCCCTTATCTCCGGGGTGAAGACCTTCTGGACGTGCTCGTTGTCGGGGGAGAAGCCGTTGGCGAACCTTATGAACACGTATCCCGTGGATTCGGGCTCGAAGTCCGGCACCGAGTAGACGTTCGTGCCGTTCACGTTGCGGATCTCGGAGAGGGTGACGCAGTAGGAGGTCCCGGTGGCCATCCTGCCGTCGGAGTAGGCGTTGAAGGCCTGCACCCCCCATCCCGACGTCCCCGCGGGAAGCCACTGGAACACCCTCCAGTAGCTGTCCTCCGGGGCCCTGCGGCCGTCCACAGACAGGATGCTGGTCTTCGTCATGTTGAGCTCCATTGAGCGGCCCTGGTCCTCCATGGCAGCCTCCACGGCCCCCTTGACGGTCTGGACCCCGCTCACCGTGGATTCGGTGTAGCCTCCGTCCTCGTCCAGGACGAACACCCTCACGTCGTCGCACACGGCTCCGGACGACTGGTCCGCCGACACGCACACGGCGGCCAAGGCGAGCGCGATCGCGATGAGAAAGAGAAAGCGCCTCATGGCATCACCGGATGTACTTCTTGGGGAGCACGTATATCTCCCCGTCCACGTCCGTCCCGACGCGGGCGTCCACCTCGTAGACGTCCCTGATGAGGTCCTCGGTTATGACCTCCTTGGGATTCCCGATGGTCACTATCCTCCCCTCCTTCATGATTATGCAGAGGTCGCAGTACCTGGCCATGAGCGAGATGTCGTGCTCGGCCACAAGCACGGTCATGTCCTTGCGCGACATGCCCTGCAGGTACTCCATGACCTCCAGCTTGTACTTCATGTCGAGGTGGGAGGTCGGCTCGTCCACGAGCATCAGCTTGGGGTCCTGGACGTACGCCTTCGCTATCAGCGCGCGCTGCTTCTCCCCGGAGGAGCACAGGGCGACCGCCTTGCGCCTGAGATGGTCCAGCCCGAACGTCCGCAGGGCCTCGCGCACCAGCCTTTCGTCCTCCCTGGACTCCCACCACACCTTGTTCACGAACGGGTACCTCCCGAGCATCACCAGCTCCATGACCGTGGTACCGAACAGCGGGCCGGGCTCTGCGGGGACGTTCGCGACCATCCTGGCGACGTCCTTGGCCCTGAACCCGGCTATGTCCTGGCCGGCGACGGAGATCCTCCCCGTCCAGTCGGTGTGCAGCTTGGATATGCACTTCATCATCGTGGACTTCCCGCACCCGTTGGGGCCGATCAGCCCTACAAGCAGCCCCTTCGGCAGGGAGAAGCTTATGTCGTGCAGCGCCTCGAAGTCGCCGAACCTTATGCCGAGGCCCTCCACCCTCAATACGTCGTCATCCGTCATAGTCGCGCCCCCTCCTTATGAGCATGTAGGCGAACACCGGCGTCCCGATGAGCGCCGTGACGGCCCCGACCGGTATCTCCAGAGGGGCTATGGCCACCCTGGCCGCCAGGTCCGCGAAGAGCATAAGGCACGCGCCCAGCACTATCGACGCGGGCATTATCAGGCGGTGGTCCCCGCCCATCAGCATGCGGCATGCGTGCGGTATCACCAGCCCGACGAAGCCGATTATCCCGACGAACGCGACGCAGACCGAGGTCAGGACCGACGCGACGACCATCATGCCCGCCTTGAACCTCCTGACCTCCAGCCCGGACTGCCTCGCCTGGTCCTCCCCTGTCATGAAGAGGTTGAACTCCCTGGCCCAGAGCATCGCGATCAGCGATATGGCCAACGCCGGTATGAGCACCAGGAACGCGTTCTCCCAGGTTATGTTGGCGAAGCTCCCGTAGAGCCACCACATGACGTTGGTGAGGTTGTCCTTCTCCAGCGACAGGAAGATGGTCTGGACCGAGGTGAACGCGAAACCGACGATCGTACCGGAAAGGATGTAGTTGGTCGCCGTCCCGCCGGCGCTCTCGGCCACGGCCAGCGTTATCCCGAAGGCCAGGAGGCCCCCGAGGACGGCCGCGACGGGTATTATGTAGTTGCTGAAGTCGCTCAGCGCGGATATGGATATCCCCAGGACCACGACGGCTATCGCGGTGCATCCTGCCCCGGACGACACGCCGGTGATGTACGGGTCCACCAGAGGGTTCCTGATGAGCGCCTGGAACATGCACCCCGCAGTGGCGAGGCCCGCGCCGACCCCTATCGCCGCTATCGTGCGCGGCAGGCGCGACTGGAATATGTACATCTCGGTGAGGTCGAGGTCCTGACCTCCCTTCTGTATCGCCGATATCAGGGACGATATTGCGTCGCTTATCGGTATTATGCCTCCGGAGGCTATCGATATCGAGACAAGGAACATGGCGATGCACAGGAACGCCCCCAGGAGGACTATTATGGCGAACCTCCTGCGCTTGATGGAGATCTCGCTCCTGTCGTCGTCCTCCGGGGACATGTCGTCCCTCATGCCGCTGTATCCCTTCTTCATCGTGGACACGAGGCCCTTCAGCCTCCTGCCCTTCCCCGGGCCCGGCGGGGACGCCCCGCCCTCCGGCCCGCCTGCTTCTTCCGCAGCCATTGTCATCTCTCCGTCTAAATGCGTTCAGCGCCTGTACGCGTGGACGGACACGGCTATGACCGCGGCCACCAGCACGAAGAATGCGATCCACGAGGGGTGCGCCAGCCCCTCGGACCTGTAGTCGATCTCTGAGCTCTGGGAGCGCTCGCTCCCGGACTTCTCCGACAGGACGTAGACAGCGCCGTAGTCGTTCCCCACCAGGACCCTCCCGTCCACGACCGTCGGGGAGCACATGCTGTACGAGTTCCCGCTGTACGGGGACACCTGGCACTTCCAGACGACCGAGCCGGTGTCTGCGTCCAGGCACCAGACCCATCCGCCGTTCGCCCCCTCGGTGCCGGGCGAGTAGTCCATGCTGTACACCCTGCCGCCGCAGTAGGACACGCCCCCTATGGAGAGCGCGTCGGTCTGCCTGAGCCAGAGCAGGCTGCAGTCGTCGACCCACATGGAGCAGTACCCGCTCTCCAGGGGGACCTCCGCTCCCGTGGAGGAGTCCTTGACGGTCTGGCCGGGGAGCGCGGACACGTACGAGTAGAACCTGTCCCCGAAGACGGCGGGCCTCCCGCAGCGGACGTCCTCCTTCCATACGACGGAGCCGTCCTCCACGTCGATCAGCATGATCCCCCCGCCGGCGGAGCTCATCTCGCCCCCGGAGTAGCAAACCAGCGCCCTGCCGCCCTCGCATACTGTGATGGACGTGACCTGGCCCACGGCCTTCCCGGACGCGTCCGTGACCTTCTGGGACCACAGGCCGGAGCCCGTCAGCCCGTCCACGCAGACCAGACCGCCGCCGTAGTTGCCGATGAGGACGCGCTTCGCACCGCCGTGGTCGCACACCACGGGAGGATGGTAGTAGAAGCATCCCCTGACGTCGGAGGCCGGGACATGGTTCCAGATCTCCCTGAACCCGTCCTCGCGGTCCACCGAGAAGCAGCGCAGGATGCCGTCGGAGGTGCCGAAGTAGAGCACGCCGGAGTCGTAGACGGCGTTGGTCATCCCCCCTTCTAGGTGTATCCTGTCGTTCCTGACGGACTCGTCGCCCTTCCTGGGTATGTAGGTTGAGAGCATGGATCCCCTGCACATGTCGCCGTCCTCCCCCGAGGGGGCCAGCTCCGCGACGGGCTCCCCGGTGAAGCGGTCCAGGCAGTAGACGTGCCAGTTCCCGGAGGTGACGACTATCAGGCCCCCTACGATCACCGGGGTCGTTATCTCGGTGTTCCCCGAGTTGGAGTATGTCACGGACCAGAGGACCTCCCTGTTGACAGGGTCGAGGCAGCACACCCTGGCCAGGCCGTCGGTGCCCACGGCGCCGTACTTCCCCGCCACTGTGTGGTAGATCATGCCGTCGGCGTAGAGCACGGACGCGTCCACGGCTCCGGCGTAGGTGACGGACCACTCCAGGGGGCTCGCCACGCGCTCCGGGCCGGCGGACATGCTGACACCGGACGAGGAGGAGTTCCCGCGGAACGAGGTCCAGACGTCGCGGCAGTCGGGGCTCGCCACTGGTACCACGGAGTCCTTCGGGTAGTATCCCAGGGCTATCGGCCCTCCGGCGTACCTGTCGGAGGCGTCGGAGGTGAGGAACTCCCATTCCACGGAGTTCCATGCGTATATGCGCCATCCGCACGCCTGCCTGGCCGCGCCCTTCCCGACGACGACCCCGGAGACGCCGTCCACTGAGACCAGGCTCCTCCCGCTATCGGAGTCGGCGAAGGCGGCGCGGCCGCCGATGGACAGGGACACCGCCGACTCTATGGTGCCCCCGCGCTGGAGGTCCGACCATTCAGTATGGCCGTTGCCGAAGTCTATCAGCAGGGCGTCCTGGCCCTCGGCACAGGAGGCGTCAGCCACAGTCAGGAGGGACGCAGAGGCCGCGAGGAGGGCCAGCAGGATCAGGATCCCCTTTGCCATTCCATCAGCCCCTGCGCCTTCACGTAGCGGAGGTACCCGTTGTCCGGGTCGTTATACGAGTCGTTGTAGTACTTCACGCCCACCACGTCGGTGGGGTCGGCCATGATGAAGGGCTCCGGGCTCGTTATCTTGGCCAGGAGCTCTAGCGCCTCCGGGAGCCTGGCACCCGCCCTCGAGAGGAGGCTGGCGGCGTCCCCGGAGAAGACGTAGACCTCGCCGTTCCTGTAGGCGGGGGTCTTCTTCCACAGGTCGTTGAAATGGGACAGGAGGAGGCGGTACTCCCTCTGGGAGGTGATCTCCTCGGTGTCGTAGATGACCACGATTATGTCCGGCTGCCTCTCGTAGACCATCTCCTTGGAGGCCATGAACCACGAGGACGAGTCCTGCGCGAAGATGTTCCTCGCGCCCAGGGACTCCAGCATGCTGTCCACATAGGTGCCGGACCCCGCGGTGTACGGGGTGTCGCTCACCCCGAGGGAGACGAACACCTTCTTCCCCTGGAGGTCCGCGATGCGGCTTATGTTGTCGACCGCCTCGGCGACGTCCGTGATGTACTCGTTCCCCGCCCAGGGGAAGCCGAGGGCGGACGAGCATATCCACAGGTTCTTCAGGAGGTCGTCGGTGTCCACCGCCTCGTAGAGGACGACGCAGCCCACCCCGGACTTGCGGAGCTTGTCCGCCATCGCGACGTGCTCCCCGGTGCCCCCGTCCAGGAAGACTATGTCCGGGCTGACCGCGACTATCTTCTCGTAGTTGGGGTCCGTATATCCGCCCACCAGGGATATCGTACGGTCGTTCTGGCGCGCCACGAGGGCGTTGGGGTAGTCGCTGTATCTGTCGGTTCCGACTATGTAGTCCAGGCCGCCTACGGCGCACACGGTCTCCGTGACCGAAGGGGCCAGGGTGACCACCTTCAGGCGCTCGCCGTGGGCGTTCCTGCCCTCGGACGCGTAGCTGTAGTAGGTGAACCCGGTCTGGTCGACCGCGGGCATCATCTCGCTGCCCGCCCCTGCGCGCGCCCACGAGACTATGCTGTCCTCGGAGACGACGTAGGTGGACGGGTCCTCGACCTGCACCCACTCCCCGCCGCTCCCCAGGACGTACATGCCCCAGTCGACGTTCAGCAGCCTTGTCCTCCCGTCCACGGAGTAAACCGAGCCCTCGGGGTCCCTGACTATCTCGTAGCCCTTCTCCGAGCAGGCGGCCTCCAGGGCTCCGTCGCCGGTCATACCCTCCGGGAACCTCATCTCGACCCAGTCCACTTCGTAGTAGGCGAAGTCTATCATCACGCCCTGTCTCGCGTCCGTCGAGTCCACGGTGAAACCCACCGCGGAGGCGGCCGCGACCGCGACCACGGCTATGACCGCGGCCGACAGGAGCTTTATCGTCGATGCTTGCATGTCTCATCCTCCCGATCGGCCCCTCCTGGACCTGATCAGCATAAGGGCCGCCAGGACGGCGGCTATCGCTATCGCGGCGCCGACGGCCAGCGGGACGGTGAGGTCCCCTCCGCCGGAGGACGGCCCCTGGGGCTCGGGCTCCTCCTCGGTCCCGTACCCCACCGCGAACAGGGGCAGGTGGTCGGACTCGAAGGACACCAGCCCGTCCGAGTAGGAGACTCCCTCGGCGTAGGTCTTCTTACCGTAGCCGTCGATCCTCCAGACCTTCAGCTCCTTCCCCTCCTGGACGTCCACGTCGCAGGCTATGGCGGCGGAGAACCTGCCGAGGTCGCGGACCTCGCTCCCGCCGTAGGAGAGCGCCATCGTGAACGCCTTGGCGCCTTCGGCCGCCTCCTTCTGCCTCGCCTTCAGGTCCTTGGCCTCGGAGACGGAGAACTCCAGCTCGCCGCCGCCGGCCATGGACCTCAGGGCCTCCTCGCCGACGGATATCCAGGAGCCTCCGGAATGCAGCACCAGCGTCCCGCCGGCGTCCGCGATGTGCTTGAAGGCGTCGCCGGATATCGGGACATGGCTCTCGACCGTGACGTCGAGGACCCCGTCGATGTCGGCGAGGACCCCCACCAGCTGCCCGATGTCCATAGGCTCGTCCCCGGTGAGGGCCACGGTGGCGGACTTCCCGTCGATGCCTATCGAGAGGCCGTCAACCTTGGGCTCCACCGACATCGACGCCTCCGAGGACTCGAGCCTGTCGCCCACGTAGGTGTCCACCTTGACCCTGCTCTCCTCGAAGGACGCGTAGGACGTCAGGGACGTGGTGGTGACCACGTTCCTGCCGGAGAGGGCGTCGGACTCGGACACTATCTCCGTGGACGAGATGACCCCGTCGCCGGACCTGGACGACGAATAGAGGCGCATCTTCGCGGTGCTCGCGACTATGTTTCCCTCGGCGTCCCTCTCCGTGAACGACTCCGAGTTCCTGGACATGGGCTCTCCCTTTTCGTCGAGGTTCTCGAAGTCCCTGTCGATCATCTCCATGGCGGATACGGTCTCGCGCACCGTCCTGCCGCTGGCGTCCTTCTCCATGACGGTTCTGGTCGACAGGTACTCGGAGGCCCCGGTCTCGGTGTCCTCGATGGTGACCACGGACCCTCCGCTGCCGTCCGGGGACGACCTGCACGAATGGCGCTCCGTGTTGCCCTTGTCGTTGACGAACGTGAGAGGCACCACCTCGACCGCGACGGTGCGCTCGGAGCCTCCCAATGACACCGTGATGTCGGTGGATCCCTCCACCAGGCCGGTGACGGCCAGGAAGGCCCCGTCCATGCTGGCGGAGGCCACTGACGCGTCCGCGATCCGGAATGAAGCGCCGGACGGGAGCGCGACCGTCTCGATGGAGGTGTAGGCCACCGTGATCTTCCCTGGGAGGCCGTCGAGGCTCGCGGATTCGTCCCACCTGGCGACGAGGGTCATGTTACTCGCGGGCATGGTCGCCGGGAGCGAGGGTTCCCAGCCACTGAACGTGTACCCTGTCCTGACAGGCTCCGAGGGGGCCTTGACGGCGCTGCCGTAATCCTGGGTTATGCTGGGGACAGCGCTCCCTCCAGCTGGGTTGAACGTTATGGTGTAGCTGTTGACGGCCCATCTGGCGACGAGCGTCACATCCCTGTCCGGCATGACGGAGGGGAGCGCCGGGTCCCATCCGGCGAACGTGTGGCCAGTCTTTACAGGAGAGGGCGGGGCTGCCACAGCTGAGCCGGTCTCTTTCGTGATGCTGGGGACCGCGCTCCCTCCGGCCGGGTCGAAGGTGATGGTGTGTATGCTGGGGGCCGTCCTAATCCATGCGGCGGCCAGGGTCAGGTCCCGGGCTGGCATGGTCGCCGGGAGGGAGGGCTCCCATCCGGCGAACTCGTAGCCGTCCCTCGTCGGGTCCGACGGGGGAACGACCCTGGTGCCGTACTCCTGCGTGATGCTGGGGACCGCGCTGCCTCCGCCCGTGTCGAAGTGGATCGTGTAGGAGTTGGCCCTCCATGTGGCCTTCAACGAGATGTTCTCGGCGGGCATCTCCGCAGGGACGGCAGGGTACCATCCGGCGAACGCGTACCCGACCCTAGTAGGCTCCGGCGGGGCAACTACGGGGCTTCCGGCCTCCTGTGTGATGCTTGGGACAGTGCTTCCGCCGGCGGGGTCGAACGATATGGTGGACATGCGCGGGGCGAGCTTGGTCCAGACGGCCTTGACCCCCACGTCCCGGGCGGGCATGGTCGACGGCAGCTCCGGGGCCCATCCGACGAAGGCGTACCCGTCCTTCTGGGGATCCGCAGGCGCTTCGACCGAGGCGCCGAATTCAAGGATGATGCTCGGGACCACGCTGCCTCCGTCCGTGTCGAAGGAGATCGTGTAAGATTCGGCCTCCCAAACGGCGACCGCTGTGACGTCCATCGCGGGCATGGTCCGGGGAAGGGACGGCTCCCATCCGCGGAACCTGTAACCATCCTTCACTGGGTCGGAGGGGGCCCCGACGTCGGCGCCGTAGTCCAGAATGATGCTCGGGACCTCGCTGCCTCCGTCCGGATCGAACGTTATCGTGTAGGAATTGACACTCCACTTCGCCTTCAGGATGACGTTCTCGGCGGGCATCTCTGCAGGGACGGCAGGGTCCCATCCGGCGAAGGTATGCCCCTCCTTGACCGGGTCCGGTGGGGCGGCGACGGGGCTCCCGGCCTCCTGGGTGATGCCGGACACGGGGCTTCCGCCGGTGGAGTCGAACGAAATGGTGGACATGCGCGGCGCCAGCTTGGTCCAGAGGGCCTTGACCTCCACGTCCCGGGCGGGCATGGTCGTAGGCAGCTCCGGGACCCACCTGATGAAGATGTATCCGTCCTTCACTGGGTCGGCGGGAGCCACGACTTCGGCTCCGAAGTCCAGAGCGATGCTATGCACTTCGCTGCCTCCGTCCGAGTCGAACGTTATCGTGTACGTGTTGACGGTCCACAGGGCCACGACACTGAGGTTGCCGGCGGGCATGGTGGAGGGGACGGAAGGCTCCCATCCGGCGAACGTGTAACCCTCCCTGGTCGGGTCGGAGGGGGCCCTGATGGGGGTGCCGTATGCCTGGGCGATCCCGGACACATGGCTGCCGCCCGCGGAGTCGAAGGATATGGTGTACGTGTTGACGGCCCACCGGGCGATCACCGAGATGTCGCCGGCGGGCATGGTCGCAGGGAGGGACGGCTCCCAGCCCGCGAAGGAATGGCCCTCCCTGACGGGGTCCGAGGGCGCCTTGACGTCCGTCCCGTAGGCCTGGGTGATGCTCTTGACCTCGCTCCCTCCGTCTGAGTCGAAGGATATGGTGTACGTGTTGACGGTCCATCTGGCCACGACCCTGAGGTCGCCGGCGGGCATGGTGGAGGGGACGGAGGGCTCCCAGCCCGCGAACGTGTGTCCGGCCCTGGTGGGCTCCGCAGGCACGGATACGGTCGTACCAGCCTCCTGGATGATGCTCCCGACGGAGCTTCCGCCGTTCGGATCGAACGATATGGTGGACATGCGCGGGGCGAGCTTGGCCCATACGGCTTTAACGCGAAGGTCGCCGGCGGGCATGGTGGAGGGGACCGAGGGCTCCCAGCCCGCGAAGGCGTATCCCTCCCTGGCGGGGTCGGCCGGCGCCTTGACGTCCGTCCCGTAGGCCTGGGTGATGCTCTTGACCTCGCTGCCTCCCGCGGAGTCGAAGGATATGGTGTACGTGTTGACGGTCCACCGGGCCACGACCCTGAGGTCGCCGGCGGGCATGGTGGAGGGGACCGAGGGCTCCCAGCCCGCGAAGGAATGGCCTTCCCTGACGGGGTCCGAGGGCGCCTCGACAGCAGCCCCGTATTTCTGTGTGATGCTAGGGACGGGGCTCCCCCCGTTCGAATCGAAGGATATCGTGTAGCTGTTGGCCGTCCACTGGGCGACGACCACTACGTCATTGGCGGGCATGGTGGATGGGACGGAGGGCTCCCAGCCCGCGAAGGAGTAGCCTTCCCTGACGGGGTCCGAGGGCGCCTCGACGGCGCTGCCGTAGGCATGGACGATGCTCGGTACGACGCTCCCTCCGGCGGGGTCGAAGGTGACGGTATAGATTCTGGCCTCCCATCTCGCCGCTAGCCTCAGGTCCCCTGCGAGCATGGTCGCGGGGAGGGACGGCTCCCAGCCTGCGAACGCATAACCTTCCCTGGTTGGATTGGAGGGCGCCCTGATCGGGGTGCCGTAGGCCTGGGTGATCCCGGATACGGGGCTGCCGCCCTTGGAATCGAACGATATCGTGTAGTTGTTGACGGACCATCCAGCCGTGACCGTGACATCATGGTCCGGCATGGTCGCCGGGATGGCGGGCTCCCAGCCCGCGAACGTGTGCCCTTCCCTGGTCGGATCCGGAGGGGCGCTGACAGGAGAACCGTACATCTGGGTGATGCTCGGTACAGCTGTCCCTCCTGCGGAGTCGAACGCTATCGTGAAGCTCTTTGCGGCCCATCTAGCGGTCAGCAACAGGTCCTCAGCAGGCATCGTCGCCGGAAGGGAGGGGCTCCAGCCGGAGAACACGTACCCTTCCCTCACCGGGCTGGAAGGGGCTGCAACGGGCGAGCCGTAGTCCAGTTTCATGCTCGGCACCTGGCTGCCGCCCGCTGAGTCGAACGTGATGGTGTAACTGTTGACGTCCCACTTGGCGACGACTTCGACATCGCGGTCCGGCATGGTCTGCGGGAGCGAGGGTTCCCAGCCACTGAACGTGTACCCTGTCCTGACAGGCTCCGAGGGGGCCCTGATGGTGGCGCCGACCTCAAGCGAGATGCTCTGGACAGGGCTGCCGCCAGCGGAGTCGAAAGTGATGGTGAAGACCTTCGGGGCCAGCTTTTCCCATGAGGCCTTTAACAAAAGGTCCATGGCGGGCATGGTCGCCGGGAGGGAGGGGCTCCAGCCGGAGAACGCGTACCCTTCCCTCACCGGGCTGGAAGGGGCTGCAACGGGCGAGCCGTAGTCCAGTTTCATGCTCGGCACCAGGCTGCCACCTGCGGAGTCGAACGTGATGGTGTACATGTTGACGGACCATCTGGCCACCAGGGTCATGTCGTGCGATAGCATCGTCGCCGGGAGGGAAGGCTCCCAGCCCGCAAACGTATGCCCTTCCCTGATCGGGTCGGAGGGGGCCCTGACGGCGGTGCCGTAGGCCTGGGTGATGCTCGGGACGGCGCTGCCGCCGCTGGAGTCGAACGAGATCGTGTAGCTGTTTACGGTCCACACAGCCGTGACCGTGACGTCGCGGTCCGGCATGGTCGCCGGGAGCGCGGGGCTCCATCCGGAGAAGGAATGGCCCTCCCTTACTGGGTCCGCGGGCGCTTTGACCGGGGAGCCGGCCTCCTGCGTGATGCTGGGAACGGCGCTTCCGCCGTTGGAGTCGAACGAGATCGTTGACAAGCGGGGGGCCAGCTTGGTCCACGTCGCCCTGACCGAGAGGTCCTTGGCGGGCATCGCGGACGGGAGCGCGGGGCTCCAGCCGGAGAAGAAGTAGCCTTCCCTCACGGGGTCCGCAGGCGCCTTGACGGCGGTGCCGTAGGCCTGGGTGATGCTCGGGACGGCGTTTCCGCCGTTCGGATCGAACGTTATGGTGTAGCTGTTGACAGCCCATCTAGCGACAATGGTCATGTCCTGGGCGGGCATGGAAGACGGCAAGGAGGGATCCCATCCGGAGAACGAGTACCCCTCCCTGGTCGGAGGGGAGGGGACGCTGACGGGGGAGCCTGCGGCCTGGGTGATGCTGGGAACGGCGCTTCCGCCGCTGGAGTCGAAGGAGATCGTGAATACGCCGGCGGGCGCGGACGGCTTGGTCGTGGAGTACACGGCGCCCTTCCCGACGACCTCGTCCCAGGTCTCAGAGAGGTACACCGCGCGCTTCTGGTACTCCCCTCCTGAGAGGACGTACCAGCCCATGTCGCCCGTGTTGGACCTGTTGTCGGTGTGGGCTTCGGAGCCGTCGGCGACCAGCATGACGTAGCGGTAGTACGCCTCGGTTATCGCCTTGGTGGAGCGCGTCTTTCCGCTGTAGGTGCTCTTCTCTATATCCGCTATCTTCTCCCAGACCATGGTCACTTCGTTCAGGCCCAGGAATGTGTACGTCTTTCCGTCTATGATCATCCTGTTCCCGGAAATGAACGATCCCGGATACATCTCGGAGAGGATCTTCTTCGCGTTGCCTCCGTAGCCGACCTGGGCAGTGGCGCTGTCGTCCTCCACCATGATGGCGGTCAGCCTGAAGCGGTCGACCGGGATGTAGCAGTCCAGGTAGCCGCTGTCCACGTAGTAGACGAACTGCGCGTCGGGGCCGATGCGGACCCCCTGCGAGCAGAACGTCTGCCTGGCGGGGTCGCTCATCGCGCGGTAGGGCTCCTCGTCGAGGGTCCACTTCCCGCCCGCCAGACGGTCCGTGAATATGTATACGCCCTGCTCCTTGGCGTTGTAGGGGATGAGGTAGACGTACCTGACGTCGCCGAAGGCCGTGTTGAGGACTATCCCGCCGTGGCTCATGAGGCTGGCGGCGGAGTCCACGGGGATGGGCTCCCCATCCTCGCCGATGTCGAAGGATATCATGCGGGTCCCGGTGTTGTCGACTCCGTCCTGCGTCTCCGTCCCCAGGGCCCTGGCGTTGATGTAGCCGTGGCCGTCCTTGACGACGAATCCTGAGGTTATACCTTTGAACTTCTCGTGTGAGGGGGACTCTATGTCCTTGCAATGGGGTGCCTCGAAGCAGCCCTTCTCGAAGTCGAACTTCACCCAGCAGACCGCGTCGTTCCTGTTCTCGAACCCCGGGCCGACGCCGTTGAACAGACCGGCGATGTACGCTGTGAGGTAGAGGTATCCGTCGTCGTAGGTGAGCCAGCCGTCGTCCCAGGACATGCCGCCGATGAGCGGCGTGAGGTCGAGGGTGACATGCTCCTCGGTCTCGATGTTGAAGGCGGTGATGCCCCTGTATCCGTCGACGGTCCTGGCTTCCCTGTCTCCTTCCAGGAAGAACGCCCAGCCGTCCCTGATTATGAACGCGGAGTACTGCCCCCACTGGGAGAAGAGAGGGAACTCGTCCCTCCCCTCGAAGAGGTTCGTCTTGACACCGTTGACCAGGTCGGAGTCGACGTCGAGGGAGGTCTTGAACATGGAGTAGTAGGTGACGTTGTTGTGTACGGATGAAGTGGTGCAGCCGTAGAAGTAGCCGTCGTGATAGGTCACGAACCGGAGGTTCTTGGGGATGTCGTAGAGGTAGTTCAGCTCGAGGTCGTAGGCCTTGTAGCCGGTGGTGTCGAAGATGACCCCGTTCCCGTAGCTGACGTAGTGGTAGAAGTCCACGCCGAAGCCCTCGGACTTGACGGCGTGGAGGACGGTCCCGCTGTCGATGTCCAGGGCATAGAGGTAGCTCCCGGCGCGGACGTAGACGACGTCGCCCACGATGAGGGGCGTGCTGGGCATGCCGAGCCAGGTCCCGCCGCTCATATAGAGGTCGGCGCTCTTGAACGACCAGTTCATGAACATCTCCTCCCCGGGCATCAGGACGTCGTCCTCGTCGACGACGGGGGTGAGGCTCGTAGACGGGGAGTAGTTCCTGCACTCCGCCGTTATGCGGACGGCCCCCTCCGCGGACGACACTGCGATTGTGTCGCCGTCCTGCGTAATCTGGGCCGTCCCCTCGACGGACCATCCGACGAACTCGAACCCTGCATCCGGCACGCACCTCAGAACGAGGCCGCCCTGGAAGGGGCCCCCGTAGTATTCTTTGCCCGTCTCAGCGTCGACGATGGCCCCGTGATCGCATGATGTGACGATGGTCCCTGGCGAATCGCCTGCGCATCCCGGCCCGCACGCTCCGACGCACAAAGCCAGCACTGACAGCAGCATGATGATTCCAGGAAGAAGTCCTTTAAACAACGTCTCGTCCTCCAATGAAACGGAAGCCGCCCGGAAAGGGCGGGAAAACGTTTGGAATAGGTTTCGCCCGGAAAGACCGGGCGTTGAGGTCTTAGCTTAACGGCTGGTTACTCCGATAGAAGAGTGTGTATGTTCCGGTGAACTTGTATCCGGCGAAGTACGCCGCATTGTGCTCCGGCTCAGGCAACCAGGGCAGTAGGCCCAGAGTTTTAAATGTGATTCCGTCGAAGGAATCAGATTTCACATCCTTGAGGGTCGTGGGGAAGTCCATGTAGGTTATCGACGAGCAGAGGCCGAACGCCTTGCTCCCGATCGTCTTCAGGGATGAGCCGTAGGAGTGGAACTCCCCGAGGGCGGTGCACTTGTAGAAGGCGTACGACCCGATCGTCTTCAGGGTGTAGGGAGCGTCGAACGACGTGAGCGACTCGCATCTGTAGAACCCGTAGGCGCAGATGGTCTTCAGGCTGTCTCCAAGGTCCAGGGTCGACAGGGCGTAGCAGTATGCGAACGCCTTGATCCCAACTTTGACGAGCCTGTCGGCTTCCACGGATGTCAGCTTGTTGCATCCGTAGAACGCCTTCGTCCCGATGACTTTGACGTCGCCGAGGTTCGCGCTGGTAAGCGTCCTGCACTTGTAGAACGCGTTCTCGCCGATGGCGGTAACGGAATAGGTGAACTCCCCGTCGGTGACGTCCTCGGAAAGGTCCAGAGAGGTAATCTTGCCCGAATAGCCCACGACCTCCACCTCGTTGGGTAGGGCGGACGACACTCTGAAGACGAGCTTGCCCGACGTGAACTCGGAGCCGATTTCAGGCCCGGCCTGGCGGACCAGGACGCCGTCGACGTTGCTGTACTCGTATCCCTTGAGGGAGGCGAGGGAGGCCTCGAGTGCGGCGCCGTTCTCGTCGGCGAAGGTCATGGTGAAGGCCTTGGTGCCTATGGTGGACATTGTGGACGGAACGACCATCGAAGAAAGCTTCCCACACTTGTAGAAGGAGTAGGAGCCGTAGGTCTTCAGGGTCGCGATGGAATCGTCAAGGTTGATGTCGGCGAGCTTCAGGCATCTGTAGAATGCATAAGCGCTGATAGTCTTGAGCGAGTCTCCGACATCGAGAGTCGTGAGCTTGACGCAGTGGGCGAAGGCCTTCATCCCCACGGAGGTGACGCTGCCGAGGTCGGCCGAGACGAGGGTGTCGCACCCGTAGAACGCCTTGGCGCCTATCGACACGACCTGCGCCTCCGAACCGTAGAAGTCGACGGACTCGGGTATTGTAATGGAGGTCAGAGATCCTTCATAACCGATGACGGAACACTGCATCGGCTCCAGTTTGGTCACCTTGTACACAAGGCCATCGGAAACAACGGATGCCCCGATCCTCTCGATGGCGCTTAAGGTGGTGATGCCGTCCTCCACGACAGTCTCGATGAATTTGTCAGGACGTACAGAGGAGAAAGCATCGGCGACATCGGATATGAAGGAGTCCGTGAGTCCGGTTCCTAGCACGATTTTCTCGAGGCTGGAAGAAGCCTGGAAGTCGATGAAGCCACTAGCATTGGACCCGTCCGTCAGCACGACGTTGTCGAGCGCGACCGAGCGCAGAGCGGAGCCTCCGAACACGGGATAGCTGCTGCAGTCGAGTGTTACGGTGTTGTCTGACTCACCTACGACGATGCACTCGATGCCCGTGTCCCTAAACGCGCTCCACTCTATGGAGACGACGCCGGCAGGGATCGCATCGATGGTCACTCTGGTGCATCCGCGGAAGGCGAGCTCGCCTATGGACGTCAGGCCGTCAGGGAGCGCATCCATGGCCAGCGAACTGCAGAACTGCATAGAGCCTTTTCCGATAGATGTCAGGTTCGAAAGATCGATGTCCATCAAATTGGAGCATCCGTCGAAACAGTTGTTAGGCAGCTGGGTGACGTTCTTAGACATCGTTACAGTTTCCAAGGCCGTGCACCGGTAGAAAGCCATGTCCCCAATGCTGGCAACCGAGTCGGACATGACGACCTCCTTCAGGCCCGTGCACTGGGAGAAAGCCATCTGCCCGATGCTGGTGACGCCGTCGAGTAGTATGACCTTGGTTAATCCAGTTCCAGACAACAACGAATCCGGAACATCGTAGCCGATCGTGACCTCTCCCGTTCTGGATGCAGGGTAATAGTAGATGTGGTCGTCTGCTTTGGTGTAAAGAATGCCGTCCTCCGCATAGAAGACATCGCTGTCTTCGGACACGGTAAAGGATTTCAAAGACTTCGGGAACACCTCAGTACCTATCACAGAAACTGTGGACGGCATGTGGATGGAGGTGAGATATGTGCCTTTAAATGCTGAAGCAGCAATAATCTCGACGCCTTCTTCCAGGGTGACATTTGCAAGGGAAGAGCAGTTACTGAAGGCGCTAGATCCGATTTTAGTCACACTTCCCGGGATGACGATGCTCGCAAGGCCTGACTGACTAAACGCAAAAGCCCCTATTTCTTCAACCTCTTTTAAATCGACACTATACAGCTTGCTGTTCTTTGTGAATGCATAATCGCCTATTCTTTCGAGGGTAGACGGGAGCACGACTGAAGAGAGCTTGCTGCAATTCATGATGAATTCGTCAGGAAGCTCGGTCAAACCCTCCCCTATCTCGATAGACTCGAGATTGTTCAGACCCTTAAAAGTCGACGGGGGCAATTGCAGATTCACGTTGCCCTCGATGGTGATGGACGTTATGTTGCTCCTTTTGGCCTTGTCCTCCTCCGACGTTCCGGGCTGTGCTTCGGAGTAGTAATCGAGGCGGTTGAACGAGTTCTCCGCCACAGATTCAACGGGATATTCTATGCCGTCGTAAGTGACGGATGCTTTTATAACTACGGACTGCGAATGTCCATCATAGGCGACAGCCTCTGCATAATATGCCCCCCCCCCTTCCATTAATTCGTATTCTACACCATCTTCCGTAAGCGTAAAAGCGTCGGAATCGGAGGCAACGAATGAACAGGCCAGGATGACGGCCATGAATGCAATGAGGACGCTCGCATACTCTTTCTTGATCATGTCTGCTCCTAATCTTTCCTATGATCTTCAGAATGCAGGCAAGCTCGGAGGCAGGGCAGGGGTCGAAGTAGCACTCTCGGACTTCCAGAACACCATTCCGATGAATTCGTACTCCTGAGTAGTAAGAGATTCGAGCGTGTAGTCGTTGAATCCCCAGGACCCGTCGGTGGCGGTGCTGTGGTACTGCGCCCAGTAGTAGTAATGCTTGATTTCAGGATGAGCGGGATCAGGAATGATGCTGTACGTTCCGAGGCCCATGAAATTGGTAATCCATCCGCCGGTCGAGAAGGTGACAGTCCAGTCAGTAGTCGTATCCACGATATACTGAAGCGCGAGTCTGGCGTTGAAATCTGTGGTGTCGTAGTAAGTGTGCACCTGCGAGGCGGTGACCTTGATCCAGAACCCGTTGTTCCAGGTTGTGATGTTCGATTTGATTGTGTTGGTGCCGTAGGTGTTTACGTATGTCGTGGCAGTCGTGTCAGTTCCGTCGACTTGGAACCAGAAGTAGAACTCAGTGGCGACCGCGTTGGGGGCGTCGAGCACCCTGACGGTGACGGAGACGTTGTGGTTGATTGGATCGTTGGTGGCGTAGGCGGAAATCTGGACGTATCCCTTGATCTTGCCGTATATGGTGGCGGAGTCGCCGGTCGTGGTGTAGACGTTGTTGGTGTCGTCGAAGGAGACGAGGTTGCCGCCCATTCCAAGGTCATATACAACCCACGTGATCTCTCCGGTGTAGCTGTCCGTGAAGGACGCGGTGAAAGTGTGGGAGTGGCCGGTACCCGATGCGATGTAGACGATCGCACGGTCCGTGTTCAGAGACATGTTGACGCCCTGCGCAGGGACGGCGTCGGATTCCTCCGACGGAGCCATGAACGGGACGACGGTAGCCACCATCATGATGACTACGAGTGCGGATATGAATTTGTTATTCATAGCTTCACCTCGCGGCCACGGTCCGTATCCAAGATGACTTGCTCTCCGTTCCGGATGGACGCCGGATGCGGACCTCGCCGTCAATGATGGGAGGCTCCTCAGAGCGTATAAAGATTTGGATGATACAGAAAGCATTATTTATTGGGCTGTAAACTCCCTTATAATCGTGTTGGAACATGATGCCATCTGCCGGGAGGGCCTGGCCAGTGGCAGCATATGTTGCGATCCGGGTATCCTGCCTCTCGTGCGATGCCGGCTCTTTCAGGCGGACGCGTGCAGCCTATCGCGGCCGATGGCTGCCCGGAAACGTCTCCGCGTCCGGTATCGTATTTGGTGTGGATGTCTTCCTTCGGTCCGCTGGCCCGAGGGCACGGTTGGCGGCGGAAAAGCCTCGCGAGGAATATGTGAACGATCGAATCGGGCCGAATCTATGGCCCCGGCGCTCCAGCCTCTCGAAAGGATTGCCCTCGAAATCCTCCCTGGCCATCCTGAAGATGTCGTCCATGGTCATGCCGTCGCTGGCCTGTCTTCCCCAGTGGGTGTAGTCGGGACGCTCTGCCCTGGCCGAATAGACGGACGGCTCCGCGTCGACGATGCCGAAGTTGTCGACCAGGCACTTCATCCCGAGGGCCGCCGTCTCGTCGGGGCGCATACGCGGAGGCGGGCGTCCATCCTCATGCCGCCCTAAGGCACGCCATGTCGGCCGGGGCCATCGCCTTCATCCTTCGGTCCTTGAATCCGAGCATCCTACCGTCGGTGGTTGTCAGGTAATCGCATCCGGCGACGTGGCGCAGGCGATGCGGGCGGCGTCGGCGGCCTCTGTCCCATCCGATCTCCGCCATATGAGGCCAGGGGATTACCCTTAAGACGGGACCGTTTCCGAAAAGATCAGCAATGATTCCCCTCATGCGGAGCGATCAGAAGATCATGACCATCTGGTTCAGGTCCTTGTCGGCATTCTTCTTGACGAAATGGAACCCGTACTCCTCGTAATACCCGACGAGGCCGTCGGCGCAGTCCAAGCGGACGACCCTGCACCCGACGATGTCCTGGGCGGCCCTGATCCTCGACATGGCCTCGTCGATGAGCGTCTTCCCGAAGCCCTTGAACCCCTTGGCCCTCGACAGCTGGCCGAGAAGGTACGCCTGAGCGACGCCTTCATAAGATCTGTTGAGCTTCCGGAGCATCGTCTTGGAGAGGCCGCATACGTCGGGGACCTCCAGGCATCTGAACCCTATGGAGAAGAAGCCCATGATTGCCTGGGTGTCCGAGTCGTAGGCGATGTAGGTCCTGCACTCGCTCCTCTTCTCCATCGGGATCGCGTTATCCGTGAGGAAAGAATCATTGGAGGACTCGCGGGCCGGCTCGAAGGAGGACAGCCTCGCCAAGACCTCGTCTTCGCCGTAGGAAGACAGCAGGGACGACAGCCTGACGATCTTGTAGCTCAACGAGACACGCCCATGAATTTATCCAGGTCCTCAGGATCCTCGGTGACGCCCTGGACCGGCCCGGGGACGTACGGCCCGTACTTCTCGTAATCCTCTATGGCCCTGGCCAGATTCGCTCCGGCCTCCTGCGTGTCGATGACCATGGTCTCGTAGAATGATTTGGTCGCCATTCCGATTCCTCCCTGCACGCCAAACGTCTTGCCGCTATTTTATGATTGTCAACAATGGTGCTATGATGGCGGATGCATCGAAATTTCATAGGTCGATGGACCGCCCCGGGTACGAGGCCTTCTGTCTTTCCAGGAAGAAGCTGTCCGGCTCCTGAAAGGGCCCGTCCATCACGAGGTCGCATACGCTGGAGAGACCTAGCTCGAGCGTAGACACCGCGAAAGGTATGAGGGACGAGAAGTCCGACAGGGTCATGCCCTCGGTTTTCAGGTCGTCCTTGAACCTGAGGTAGACGGTCTTCACCTGCTCGAAGTGCTCCGCGAAGGAGAGGACCGGGTTGTCCTGGATGTACCTCACGTAATTGCCGACGGAATCGTCGGCGCCCTCGTACGTGCGGAGCATCTCGCCGCACTCCTGGCAGACGCGGATCTTGTACTGGCGGTGGATCCCCACAAGCCTTATCCTGTTGCGGGCGGCGCCTCCCCAGTAGCGGATGCGGGTCTCCCTGTACAGGCGGTCCTCGGCCCACCTGGTCCAATCCATGCTGGATAGGTCGCCGCACATCCTGCCCTTCCCCTCTGAAAGCTCCTCGTAGTCCTTTTCTGAGAATTTGGCTCCAGGGGACTTTATGCCGGGGACCATGTGGTCCAGGAGGTCGAGGTCCCAGTCGACGTCCTCGGAGGATTGCTCCACGAGGCCGAGGCCCATGTGCGTGGACAGGTAGGCGGCGGTGTGGCGTATGCTCCTGATGCGCTCCCTGGGATGCACCTTCTTAATGATCCAGCCCGGGTTCTACTTCAGGAACCTCTTCGTCCTCAGGAAGCCGTAGCAGAGGACGTGGAAGTGCGGCGAGAGCTCCCAGAAGTCCTCCTTCTGGCGCCAGGGATGGAACACGGTGACGCCG
This sequence comes from Thermoplasmata archaeon, assembly GCA_015063165.1. Classification (GTDB taxonomy): domain Archaea; phylum Thermoplasmatota; class Thermoplasmata; order Methanomassiliicoccales; family Methanomethylophilaceae; genus Methanoprimaticola. The sequence goes on along the minus strand of SUSZ01000009.1, from coordinate 30,902 downwards.
GCCTTGCCTCCGAGCTCGAGGATCGTGTCGTCGACGTACCTCTGGAGGATGTCGAAGTCCTCGTAGGTCTGCATCATGCACTTGGCTAATTCCTGGGGAGGGGAGATCACCCAGTGGCCTATGCGGCCGACGTCAACTCCCTGTTTCTCGCATAATTTCTGATACACGAGGAGCTGCCTCTCGATTTTTACCCCGTGCTTGAGAGCCGTGTCGTTCATGCAGCTGGGGCAGTGGAGGGACCAGCAGTGCCTCCTCTTGCCCTTGAGGTAGTGCTCCGGGTGGTCCGGGCACATGGTGTAGACGATGGAGCCGGAGGGGGAGCGGATGAAGCCGCACTTCTTGTCCTCGGGGCGGCGGAGGTCGTGGGCGGGCATGGACCATGTGACGAACTCGTGGGGGACGGGGTCGAAACGGATTTGAGTGCCGTCCCTTCCTGAGAACTCCCTCCTCCCTTCCTGGACCTCGTTGAAGACCTCCCACACGTCCCTTCCGACCTGCTGCGCAAGTCTAAGGTACTCTATGGCAGGATACCTGGGGTCCTCCACGGGGAGGCTCTTGACGAAGCGCACCACGGGGTGCTCGGCGAGGGCGGCCTGCTCGGCGATGCCCTGGCGCTCGAACTGCTGGAACTTCCTCTCCAGAGCGCGGAGCCTCTGCTGCTCCATGCGCGAGTCGTAGTACTCGAGGGTCTGCTGCATGTCTGTACGATGGGGGCCTTTCATCGGGGCCCCTTGGACCGATATGATCGTGATGCGCCCCTGCGAAGAAGGGGCTGGAAGCGGCGACTGCGTCGCCGTTGGGAAGGCGGCCGGCGTCCGCCGGGGCGTGCGCCCTCTCGGCGGCCGCGCGGCCTGTTTTCGCCGCGGCTCCCGCGCCCCTCGGCGGAGCCTCAGGGCGAAGGGCCGGCGCTCGCTGCGCTCTCGCCGGACGCGCGGTCAGGACAGCCCCCGGAGGGCGGTCCGTGGCCCGGCTCCGGCTGCGCCTCCGCCTCCGGATCCCCGCCCTGCGGGCGGCCGGGACCGGCGCCCCTTCCCGCAGGGGACGGGTCGTCGACGGTCGGGCCAGCGAGGTCCTCGATGACGACGGTGGACCTCCCCAGCCATGCGCCGTAGTGCGACACGCGGTCCAGGTGGTCCGCCCTGGAGAGCGCGGAGGCCATCATCGAGCCGACGCGCTCGTCTTTCAGCAATGCGACCACGGGGTGGGACCCGAGGCCGTAGGCGCCGTAGAAGGCCGCCATGCGGAAGTAGCCCCTGGACTCCGCGGGGTCGGCTAGGCAGACCTCCGGCGGCAGGGGGATGAGGGACGAGGCCCTCATCGAGAGGATCCTGTCCGTCTCGGAGTCGGACGCGACGCGGACGGTCACAGCGCCACGTCCCTCAGCATGTGGCTGTTCCTGTAGGACCACCACGGGACCTTCGGTATGGAGACGCACTCGCGGAACCTGGGGAAGAAGCACCAGGCCCTGCGGTCCGTCCCCGGGTGGAGGGCGCAGGCGCGGTCGATCCAGAAGTTCGCCGTCGCCTGGGAGTCCTTGAACTCCGGCCTCTCGAACATCAGGTCCTCCTCGTGCATGCGCTTGTTCATCACCACGACGTCCTGGCTGCGGACGAACGCGATGTCTGTGTCGGCCATGTTCTGCGTCGTGAGGCACACGACGTTGCTCCTGTGGGAGATGATCGACAGCCACCCCTGGATGTCGGTGTTCTTGGAGGAGCCGCGGGAGTGGAAGATGCGGTTCACGTCCTCGATGACGACCACGGCCCCTACTGGGATCTCTTTCGCCTCCGCGACCCGGCGGTAGCCGGGGAACATGGAGACGTCGTACTCCATCGGGTCCAGCATGTAGACCGGCCTCCCGGGCCAGCACATTGCGATGAGCGAGTGCAGGGAGCAGGACTTGCCCTGCTTCCCGGACCCCACGGCTATGACGAGGCCGTGCTCCATCTCGGAGACGTACTCGACGGCCCTGCTCATTCTGCGGATCCTCCTCGAAATGCGGCATTTGAGGGTCTGAGAGGCCCGGAGATTCCGGGGTCCTGTCCCTCCAGAAGTTGGTCCCTGTCAGGCCGAGGGCCTCCGCGATAGAGTCGAGCTGGTCCCTGAGGCATCTCCTGGCGAATCCGAGGCCGATGACGTGGGGGTGGTCCATGAGCTGCAGGTTCTCCCTGAGGACCTCCTCGAGGGTCTGCCTCCAGTTAACGAAGGCCTCCTCCCTGGTCATGACCTCGAACGCCCCGAGCTCGTGGATCCAGCTGTACGCTATCGTCCCCCTCTCGGTGTCGATGCCCTCGGCGAGGTACACCGGCATCCCCGAGGGGGTGTGGTACAGGACGTTGTTCCCGGATTGCTCGAAGAGCCTGAACATCGCGTCGGGGATGAAGACCGCGCGGAACAGGTGGCTCTCCGGGTCTATCGTGGCGACGATCCTTCCCGTGGGGACGTAGAGGGTCTTCGCCGCCCAGATCCCCAGGAGCCATCCGGCGAAGGGGGCGAGGGCCACCGGCCAGCACTCCTGCAGGAACGCCACCACGGCGTCGGTGCCGAATGCTAGGCAGCTGACCGAGACGGCGGTTACGCAGAGAGAAGCGGGGAGCAGCCATCTGCGTATGGTCTCCCATATGCTCCTGCGCGGGGCGGGGTCGGAATAGTAGTCCTGCGGGAGGGGCTGGAGCTCCTCCTCCTCGTCGATCTCGGGAGGGTCCGGGGTGCGGCCGGCGTTCTCAGACGACATCCTTCACCTCCGTGTCCATCCTGTCCTTGGTCCTGAGGAAGGCCCTGCGGAAGAACCACACGGCCACGAGGAGCATCAGGATGGGGACGGCGACGCTCATCTGCAAGCCTCCCCGAGGAGGACGGGGACGTAGCGCTCCCCGTCGATCTCGATGTAGTCCTCTGTGTAGTCCTTCCATGCGTCGGCTTCCTTGTCGTCGACCACGGCCATGTCTATCGGAACCAGGGCGAACTATAGTGTTACCTTTCCGTCGTCCTGGTAGTCTGGCCCTCCTCCGAGCGATGCGATCTCGGAGGCCATGCGGCGGTTAATCGGGATCGGTTCCACGTCCTCACCCCCGAGTAGAACAGCATCCCTGCGACGAAGGAGAGGGTCCCACCGAACGTCAGATAGACTATAGTGTCATCCACGTCCAGGACGTCGGCCATGAAAGGCGACATCCATGCGGCCAGCACGAAGAGCAGGAGGCCTAGGACAATGCGGTGTATTCCGTTCATTGAATCGCCTCCCTCTCGCAGCTACACCTGTCGGCTCCGGAATATAGTGCTACGTAGATTACCAGGCACTCCATGGCGCAGACGAACAGCAGGATGAAGCCCGCGGCCGTCCAGAACACCAGGGGGTCCGTGGGTATGGCGTTCACAATCGCCGAGGCGACGGAGTTGCCCGAGGCCCCTCCGATGAGGGACCCGAGGGACTCGCCGGTGGTGAGGGTCGACACCAGGTCGAGGATGAAGGCAGCGTTCAGTATGCCCGCCAGCAGAGGTACCCAGTACATCGGCTCCTCCTCCTGATCCACTTCCCGCTGTCCTCGTCCCAGAAGACGTTCCCGAAGCGCCTGATGATCGGCTTGTCGAGGTTCTCCCTGTCGAGGCCGTACCTCGCGACCATCCAGTTGACGACGTAGCGCGTCGCCAGTATCATGATGACCACGAACCCGAAGATGATCAGGATCTGGGCGGCCTCGGGGGAGATCCCCAGCGCGTGCGACACGACGTTGGAGGCCCCACCTGTGAGGAACAGGTAGGAGAAGGCGCCGACGATGGCGACCTTCGCCGCGTTCCCCCAGGTGAGGACCGTGGTGCCGGCGGAGCCCAGGGCGCTGCCGGCGGCCGTGGTCACCGTCTGGACGTTCCTGACGCCGTTCGCCGTCCAGGTCTTGGTCCATGTGGCGGCGGAGCCTCCGGAGCGGAAGAGCCCGCGGAGGGCGTTGGCTATGCCGCTCCAGCCGGGCATTCTCAGCACCCCCTCCTCTTCCTGTACTCCCTGTAGGCCAGGAGGAGCAGCAGGATCAGCAGGGCGATCAGGATCGCTATGCCGTAGGGCTCCTTGACGAATCCCTTGAACCATCCGACGGGGTCCTCGAAGAATGAGACCTTCCCGTCGTCCCCGTCGCCGGAGCCGGACTCCTGCCAGACGACCTTGACCACGGTGTCGGTGACGATAGCCGTGGACTGTCCGGGCTGGTAGGTGTATCCGCCGCAGAGCCAGCCGGAGAACTCGAAGCCCTCCTTCACGCCGTCGTAGGCGGGGAAGACCAGGAGGGACCCGGCGGTCATCTTCTGCTGGACGACGGCGACGGAGCCGCCGTCCACGTCGAAGGTGACGATGCACCAGGCGGAGCCGGGCTCGCTCTGCGTCCACGACGCCCTGAGGGTCATGTCGCTGGACACGGGCGAGGAGAAGTCGTAGAGGGCGCCCTGCCTGTACCATCCGTCGAACCTGAAGCCGTTCTTGGCGGGATCGGAGGGCCTGACGACCTTCGCGCCCTTCTTCACGGTCTGGGTCTGGACGTAGGAGCCCCCGTCGGAGTCGAACATGACCTCGAACTCCTCCACTGTCGGAGTAGGAGGGTCGGGATCGGAGGGCTGGGAGGCGACATTCCACTTGGCGTAGAGGGTCATGGTCCTGACGACCTCGGAGCCGAAGTCGAACTCCTGCTCCAGGGCCTCGTCGAGGAACCATCCGGCGAAGGTGTAGCCCTCCTTGGTGGGGTCGGCGGGCCTGGATATGGGCACGGAGTAGGCGTCCATCTCGATCGAGGGGACGGAGGAACCTCCGTTGCTCTCGAAGGAGACGACGGGGAAGCCGAGGACGTTGACCTTGTATATCTCGACGGTCTCGCCGTTGGTGTTCTGTGTGGTCTGGGTCACGTAGTAGGTCCCCTTGGCCGCGTAGACGTGCCTGGGGTTCCACTCGGTGGATTTCGCTGTACCGTCCCCGAAGTCCCACTCGATGGACTGGGCGTCGGAGCCGTCGAATACGAACTGGAGGGTGTACGAGTAGAAGTCCCCGTAGTCCCTCGTGTAGTCCTGGAGCGCGTCCGCGTCGGACGAGACCAGGGCGAAGGCCGCGATCATGGCCGCGGCCGCTGCCAATGTCATGAAAAGCTTGTCAGACTGCATAGATGATCGCTCCTCCTCTAGGGTTGGAGTCGAAGGTCAGCGCCGAGAGGACGGTGACCTTGAACGACTGGGTGGCGCTGGTGTACCCGGACCTCTTGAAGGTCAGGGTTATGTCGTACTCGCCGGGGGCGTCGGGAGTTCCCGACACCATGCCCGAGCTGGCCACGAGCCAGGAGGCCCCGGAGACCGTCATGGTGTACGAGGTGACGTTGACGGTGGGCTTGTAGCTCCAGGCTGTGCCGACGACGCCGTAGGGCTCGGGGGTCCCGGAGACGACTAGAGCGTTCTTCTGCCAGACGGCGTACAGCGTCTTCTCGCCGGCCGTCATGCTGTAGCTGGCCCCGGCCTTGTAGCTAGCGGTGGTCGCGGTCTTGGTCTCTGACCAGCCGAGGAACTTGTAGCCGGACCTGGCCATCGTCCCCTTGGAAGCCAGGGTGAACGAATGCGTCTGCGAGGAGTCGGTGGCCGTCTGCTGCGAGGGCACGGTCCCCGAGGTGGAGCCGTTGCCGTCGTAGGTCAGGGTGAACCTGTAGGATGTTGTCGAGGACTCCACGGCTGGGGTGGCCGTGGCCGGTGTTACGGTGCAGTTCGAGGTGGGGTAGCCGCCGTCGTTCCAGACGGTAGAATCGGCCTTCTCGGAGCCGCACTTCTTGTAGGTGGTCGTGACGGTGTACGTGGGGTACTCGGTCGTGACGGGGTCCTTGATCCAGTCGACGTCGACCTTCTCGCCCGCGGACACGTCGAATGTGGTGTCCTGGTAGTACGTGCCGGAGGCCGAGCTCGGGGAGTACATCTTGAAGCAGTCGTACGCCCCGACCTTCACGGTGACCTTGTAGGTCGGGCTGAGGACTGTCACCTGGCAGGTGGCCGTCTTGCCGCCGTCGGAGGTGGTGGCGGTGATCGTGGCGGTCCCGGGGGAGACCCCTCTGGCGACCCCGCCGGTGGTTATGGACACGATCGAGGAGTCGCTGGTGCTCCAGGTCACGGCCTTGTTGGTGGCGTTGGACGGGGAGACCGTGGCGACGAAGGCGTAGCTGCCGCCGTCGTTGACGCTTATCTGGGACTGGTCCAGGGTGATCCCGGTTACGGGGATGGAGGCAGACGTGACGGTGACCTGGCAGGTGGCCGTCTTGCCGCCGTCGTTGGTCGTGACGGTGATCGTCGTGGTCCCCGCCGCCTTGGCTGTGACGACCCCTGAGGAGCTGACGGTCGCGACGTTTTTGTTGCTGGACTTCCAGGTGACCGTCTTGTCCGACGCACCCGAGGGGGAGACCGTGGGCGTGAGCTTCAGGGTGCTCCCGACCGCGAGGGTGGCGGAGGTCCTGTCCAGTGTCACCCCGGTGACGGCCGTGGACTTGGCGATAGCGTGGATGGTGACCGTCTCGGAGAACGAGGGGCCGTTGTAGCCGCTGATGCGGACGGAGATATCCCCCGCCTTCGAGATCGTCCCGGACACCTTCCCGCTGTAGACCTCGCCTCCGTAGCTGGAGTCGTACGTGAGGCCGTAGCCGGATGTGACGGAGTCCACGTTGTAGGCGAACTCGCCGAAGCCTCCCTCGTCCCCGACGGAGACAATGGTGACAGGGGAACCCACGTACACGTAGTACTCCTTGGCGGGGCGGTAGTGGAGGTCGTAGGCGTCCACGTCCAGGGAGGACAGGGGCGCGGACGCGGTCCCGTAGCTGGCCGCGTAGGCCTTGATGGTGGCGCTGCCGCTGAAGCTGGGGCCGTTGTAGCCGCTGTACCCGACCTGGATCGTCCCCGCCTTGGAGACGGTCCCGGAGACCTTGCCGCGGTAGGCGTAGTCCCCGTAGGACGAGTCGTAGGTCAGCCCGTACCCGGAGGTGACGGAGTCCACGTTGTAGGCGAACTCGTCGTTGCCTCCCTCGTCGCCCTCGGAGAGGATCGTGACGGCCGCCCCGACGTACACGTGATACGTCTTGTTCGAGTCCGTCTGAAGGTCGTAGGCCGACAGGCTCAGGGACCAGAGGGGGGAGGAGGACGAGCCGTGCTGGACGGCCGCCTCCGACTCGTTGGTGATGCACGCGCACCAGGCGCAGGCGCACATGATGGCGGCCGCGAGGAGCGCGAACGACTTGGGGGTCATGGCATCACACCGCGTAGATGATCGCCCCTCCGGTGGGCAGGGAGGTGAAGACGAGCTTGCTGTAGACGTCGACGGTGACGTCCTTCGTGACGGTCTGGCCGGCGGCGGAGGATATGGTGACCACGACTGGAAGGTCCTTGGCAGCCGCGGTGCCCTTGGCGTAGAGCTTGCCGTCGGCCATCCTGACGGTGAGGCCGCTGGCCGTTGTGGAGGCCTTGTAGGTCACCCCGGACCCTCCGGAGACGTCGAAGGCCGATGTGGAGCCCTCGGTCCCTGCGGTGACGGAGAGCCTCGAGTCCCCGGTGGCGGACAGGGTGTCCTCGACGGCGAGGGTGACCTTCACGGTCTTGGTCTGGCCGTAGGCCGACTTGCAGGTGACGGTCAGGCTCTGGCTCATGCCGGCCTTCGTGGGGCTCTTGACCTTGAGGACCCCGTCGTCTATGGAGACGCCCTCGACGGAGGTGACGGTCCAGGTGAGGTTCGAGGTGCCGGGCGTGTCGATGGTGACGGTCTTTTCGGCGGCGTTGCCCTTGTAGGTGAGGATCTTGCTGGCGGACGCGGTGAGGGTGAGGGCGGGCTCAGACCTGATGGTTATCTTCTTGGTGGCGGTCTGGGCGGGCCCCTCGCCGGCGGTCCCGGTGATGGTCACGGTGGTGCTCTTGACGGCGGTGGAGGATCCGGAGACGACCCCGGTGTCCTTGTTGAGGGTGAAGCCGGCGGGCAGGGTCCCGGACGTCACCTTCCAGGTGACCTTGATGTCGGAGCCGTTGGTTATGGCGTCCGAAGAGACAGCAGTTCCATAGGAGCTGATGGTCTGCGCGGATCCGCCTACGATCTTGCTGTAGACGGTGAAGGAGACCTCGAGGGTCGCGGACTGGCCGTTGGCCGTCGCGGTGAGGTACACGGTCTGGAGGCCGAGGTTCGTGGGGGTCCCGGTGACCTTGCCGTTGCTCAGACTGAGGCCTACGGGAAGCGTATGTCCGCTGGTAACGGTCCAGACGACGGAGCCCATGCTGGAGGTCCCGGTGGGGGTGAAGCTGATGGCGGATCCCTTGATGATGTCGTTGATGGTACCGGAGACGCTCAGGCCGGCGACGACGGTGAAGGTGACGTACTGGTAGCTGGTCTGGGAGACGGGCTGGGTCATCGAAGCCTTGATGACCACGTTGTAGACGGTGCCGACGGTGGCGGTCTTGGGTATGGTGACGGTCACGGATTTGCCGGACACGGAGCCTATGTTCCCGTCGTTGACCTTCAGCGACACGGTGACGTACTCCGTAAGGTCGCTGGGGAACTCGGCGGTGTAGCGCCATTGGTAGCCGGGCGCTATGTCGATGTTCGTGGGGGACCCGTAGGTCCCGGAGAGGTCCTCGCCGATGGCGTCCGATGCGGGGACGGCGGAAAGGGCCATTATGAAGACCACGGCGAGCGCTGCGGCTGCCATGATTCTGTTTGCGAAAAACATTTTCTCAACCTGTTTGGATGCGCGGCTTTCTTTCACGGGGACGCGCGCCCGTCGTTCTTCCTGCGCTTGGGCAGGGCCAGCGAGACCGCAGAGGCGGCCATCAGAAGGTATAGGACCAAGGGGAGCCAGTGGGTGTCCAGGAACTCCTGGGGGCCCATGCCCATAACATAGACGGCCTCGGACTGCTCCCTGGTCAGCCAGGAGATGCCGAGGTCGATGCCGACCCAGCCGAGGATCGACACGAGCGCGGGGATGATCGCGGGGACCATCGGAGCAGCCTCCCGTGGAGCCTCAGGCGGATGTACAGCGCCATGGCGACCATGGTGGAGGCAGAGAGAAGCCAGAACCATATGTCGTCCAGGGTGGCGGCTAGTATGTCCCAGAAGGTGGTCACGGGGACCACTACCTCGCTCATCTCCTGGCCCTCCTCTTCAAACGGCCGGAGTCGCCGAGCACTAGCAATGCGACTGCGATCACGGCCATCACGAAGAACACGGCCAGGACCGTGGTCAGGTCGTGCCTGTCCTCTTTCAAATCGTCAACCTCGGACCCCTCGACGGTGACCTTCACCGTCTTGGATTCGGTCGACCCGTCGGAGTGGGAGACGGTGACTACGAGGTCGAAGACCCCCTTCTCGGTGGGCTCCACCTCGATGGACCCGCCGTCCACCTTGACGAATTTAGCCGCGGTGCCAGACACAGTGAGGCGGTCGCCGGAGTCCGTGGAGACGAGTATGTCCATCCTCTCGCCGGCCTCCATGCGGAAGTCGGTCAGGGAGATCACGCGGACATCCTCCGTCCTCTCCGAAGGCAGCTCGACCATCCTCGTATGCGACGTCTCGGAGACGTTGTTGAAAGCTGTGCACACGATGGCGTGCCTTCCGGAGTCGGGGTAGGCGAACTCGTTCCCGGGCTCGGGTATGCCGTCGCCGTCGAAGTCGAAGGAGTAGGCGGAAGCATGGTCCCCCGTGAAGGAGACCCTGACGGTCCTGTTGTCATCAAGCACCTCGGCGTCGAACAGGGCGACGGGCGCGAAGGCCTCGGCACTGTACACGGTGACCGCCCAGGAGTCCTGGCCAGCCCTTATATGGAACGTCCTGCCTACGTCGGACTCCGACGGGGTCCCGGATACCGTGACGTACCCCTTTCCCTCCAGCTTGGCAGGCGCCGCGGTGAACGGGGACCCGTCCTCTATCTCCACTTGGACCTCGTCGGTGGCGACGTACCCGTAGGCGACGCCGGCCCATGCGGCCTCCCTGTGGTAGTTGTCCCTGCACACGAGCTCCTTATCCTCGGTGAGGACGGAGCCGTCGAGGCCGGTGAGCCTGCAGGTGACGGTGTGCACTCCGGAGGCGGGGAGCTCGCACACGGCGGTCGGGGACGAGGAAGCGATCAGCCTCCCGCCGACGAGCCACTCGATGTTCGAGGCGTTGCCGTACCCGGAGAGGACGAGGTCGAAGACCCTGGGCTCCCCAGCCCTGGGGGAGATGGTGATGCTCCCCATGACCGGGGCTGGCAGCTGCACGGCGGGGTCCTCCTCCCTCTCCAGCACCTCGATCAGCACGCTGGAGGTGACCTCGACGTATCCTTCCAGGGAAGCCGTGTAGGTCACGGAGTACGTGCCATCCTCCTGCATGGTCCCTGTGATGGTCCTCCCGTCGACCGACAGGCCGCCGTGGGCTCCGAGGACGGTGCCGTCCCTGGAGACCTCTACGATGGTCACGTCGGCGTTGGAGGGGTTGGTGACGGGGGTGTAGGAGAAGGGGTCGCCCTCGTGCAGCACGTACTCGATGGGCTTCACGATGGTTATCGGGACCCTCACGGTGACCGTGGACTCGCCGGAGATGTACCCGGTGGAACCGGCCGTGAGGGTGATGTAGTAGGTGCCGGGCTGGACGTTCGCCATGTTCAGGACGAGGTCATGGCCTTCCACGGAGACCGCTCCGGCGGGGAGCGATCCGCGGGAGACGACGGTGATGGAGGCGTCCCTGGGATTGGTGCTGATGGGCAGGGTCGCTGTCTGGCCGCTGGTGACGGTGGCGGAGGAGTCCGAGATGGACACGGAGTTCCTCTTCCACACCGCGTGCAGAGTGCAGTCCTTGACGGCCACGTAGGAGTCCAGGGCGTACTGGGAGCCCGCCTTCTCGGCCCATCCGAGGAACGTGTACGCTCCCGATGAATGGGTGGCGGAAGGGAGGGACGCGTAGGACCCCTTGGAGATCGTTTCGGACCAGGTCCTCTCGCCCTTGACCAGGCCGATGCCGGCGTCGTAGGCGACGGTGCAGGTCCCGGCCGTGACGAGGGCTGTGAACTCGTAGAACTGGGTGTCGTCGGACAGCACGAAGGTGTAGGATCCGGCAGGCGCAGTGAGGGTGCCGCGGAGGAACGAGCGGTGGCTGGCGAACCATCCGGACGAGGACGAGTCTATGTCGATTCTCAGGCCGGAGGGTAGCTCGCCCGAGTAGACGAAGAGGATCGGCCTGCCGACGATCGAGGTCAGGTCGGTGTCGACGTCCTGGCCGCACTCGTAGTCGAGGGCGTAGGTGTTCGCGTACGCTTCGGACCCCTCGGCCAGCGCGGGGACGAGCACCAGGAGGAACGCGGCCAGCAGGCCGGCCAGAAGGGTCCTGGGGGCCATCTCACTGCCCTCTCTGGCCCTTTCCGGACTTCGCCCTCCTGAAGAACAGGAGGGGGTTCTCCCTGACCACCTGGGTCATGGCCTCCCTGTCGTCGGGGGTCGTGTCGGGATCCGTGATGACGCGGAGCCCGTAGGCGGTGTTCTTGGAGCGGCTGTTCCTGTGGACCGCCCCCACGAAGAAGTACTTCTTCCTGGGGGACATGCCGTCGAACTCCTCCTTGGACTTCCAGAAGGACGCCCTCCTGCCTGTTCCGCGGGGAGCGGCCTGCGCCTCCTCGTCGGAGGCGAACATGCCCTGGTTGGCGCTCCTGAAGGCCATGAGGTTGCTGACGGTCTGCTCGTTGGACTCCGGGTTTCCTATGACCTTGTCGTAGTACCTGGTCCTCGCGACGTTGCTCCTGAGCCTGCCCATGAGCCCCGCGATGTCCTCGGCGGAGCGGGCCTCGTTGACGGGCCTCCTGGAGAAGATTCCCCTGCCGGAACCGGAGCGGGGCTTGGGGGTCCACGCGGCCATCTGCTCGTCGTTGGCGATGAGCGGGCTGTTGCCGGCCAGGAGCTTCCTGGCGTTCTCCACGGTCTCGGGGTGCGAGCCCTCGTTCTGGACGATGCTGTCGAGGTAGCGCCTGCTCCTCACGGGGCTGTTGAAGGCCTTGATGGTCTCCACGAGCTCCAGGGAGGACCTGGGCTGGTCGATGGGCTTGCGCTGGCGGCGGATCCTTCCGCCGCCCTGGAAGGGCGCTGACCTCTTGCCCCTGATGAAGTCGTCGCCGTAGACGAAGCCGTACTCGTCGGGGTCGGGGCCCCCGTCGTGCCATCCGCCGGCCTCGTTGCCGGAGGGGTCGTAGTACTTCCCGCTGTTGTCGTAGGAGTATCCGGAGGACGTGTAGACGCGGCCGTTCGACCCGTCGCGCCATCCTCCGGAGAACCCCTTCCCCGCGACCCAGGAGCCCTTGGACTTCCTGGATCCAGCCATCTGCTCCTCGGTGAGGAACAGGTCGGCGTTCTGCGCCCTGTACTGCATCAGCAGGCTCACGTTGGCGGGTGGGGTGTTGGGGTTGGTCATGCACTTGTTGTAGTATCTCGTCCTCTGGAGGGGGGTCATGCCGCTGAACATGCGGGTGACCTCGGAGGGCGTGAGCTTCTGCGGTTCCTTTAAGCTGTTTTTCGAAGCCATTTATCTCACCTGATCGGTTAGAGCCCGGAATTGCTCCCTCCGGGCGGGGGAAGTTCAGGCGGGGAGGAGGGGATGGCCTCCCCGCCGCCGGGGGCCGCGGGAAGGGATGGGGATGCGGCCCCCTGCATGGCGTCGGAGCGCCCAGACCCTCACGGCCGAGAACCTCCCGCGCGGGCCGCGCCTGGAGATCCTGACCCTGGTGGTGCCGGGCAGCGAGACGAGGCGCTCCGCCTTGGCCGTAGCCTCCTCCAGCGTGCTCGCCCTGCAGCGTGACACGCGGGCCTCGGCGTGGCCGGCGAAGTACCACCTGTCGATCGCGTACTCCCTGTCCTCGGTCATGCGGACCTGAACTTGGACATGAGGCGCTTGGCGTTGGCCGCGTCGCCGTTCGTCCTGATGTTCTCCAGCGAGACGCCCTCGAAGGTGTCCGCGAGCCTGGTGGCGAAGTCGGCGAACTCCTTCCACCACCTGCCGTTGATCGGGAGGTCCACGTAGTGGCCCCCGAACATGCAGAGCAGCTGGGGCGTGAGGTCCCTGGTCTGGCCGGTGGCCTCGTCGACCGCGGTCACGGCCTTGAGGGCGATGTAGACCTGGCCTCCCCTGAAGTCGAGGATGTTGGTCTTGGTGGTGCCGTCCGTGGGGACGGCCGATCCGGCCTGGGCGGCCTGCCCGAACTGGGACTTGATGTTGTTTGCTAAGCTCTTCTGATTCTGTGCAGTTTCTGCCATGTTGTTTCTCTCCTGTTTCTGAAATGGTTTGTTAAGCGGTTTTCAAAGGGGTTTAGGAGATGGTTCGTAATGGGTTTGAAGAGCGAGTTACATTGTAGAAACAGCAACGATAGTTGTCAAAACAGGATGATAAAATGAAACGTCATTCACCGCCAATCTAACCTGTATCTTGCAATAGATTACATTGTAAATTAGTGGCTATCGGAGGTAGTCGAATTATGGTTTTTTCCGGATTTGATAGGTTACGGCGATAGGTGCTGGCTAAGACCCTTGGTGGGTCTCGCCCTGTCCACCTTTCTCCTACTTTGACTGTGTTTCTTCAACGGTTTCGTTGTATCAAGACATTCTCTATTAATTCTGAATTCTTGTCATCATCATGAAAGGAAGACAGGTCATTCGTACAGACAAGATTTGGGAGTTCGACGAGCTTCTGGCCTTCCTTCGCGACAACTGGGACGAGAGCGTCAGCGTCCTTCCGAAGGAGTTCGATAGATGGCCGCATATCGGCAGGTATATCGAGCTTCCTGCCACGTTCAATTTCTGCACCATGGTCTATCCTAACAAGAAAGGTGTGGTGCTGATCAGCTATCAGGCTGTCCAATATCCGCTGAGGGACCGCGAGTGGAACAAAGAGTTCAAAGGTCCTGCAGAGGAGAAGCTCCTGATGTACACCGAATACGTAAGAAGGCTGCTGGAGAGAGGATGATGTCATCTCGCTGTCTGGTAAATCCGTCTTAATCAGGCCTTGACGATGATATTATACCAGCATGTGTTTACGAACCAGCATGCTGAAGCCCGTTGACCCGTTGCCAAATGCGTCGGCGTATTGGAAGATCGATAAGACGATAAGGCACTGCCTGGACAACGGATATCGCAAGTTCATAATCTTCCCGTTCGGAGAGAACGGACTTCAGGTGAAGAACATACTGAACACCGCCTACGGAATCAAAGAGGCCCTGATCGTGGACACTGGCAAGTCCAAGTACAATCCTGACATAATGGGCTACGAGGATTTCATCCCTACCGAATATTACGACGACTCGGTAGTCCTTCTGTCCGCGACTCCTCCCGAGTCCGAGGCCTACTATCTCAAAGCCATCAAGAAGATAGACTCGGACAGGGTCGTTTGTCCCTTCGACGATTCTTTGAACAAGGATCCGGCACGCCCGAAGGTCGTGAGGTCCGTCTTAGACTCGCCCGAGAAGGTCAAGGACGGCTGCATCAAGCTGTCGTTCGTCGGAGACCTGATCCTTCTGGAGAACATGGTCAAATCAGCGAGGAAGCAGGACGGAGGGTACGATTTCTCCCACATGTTCAGATACACCAAGAAATACCTCGAGGACAGCGACCTGTCCATAGGCGTCCTGGAAGGTTCTTGCAGCAACGAGGGAACATATACCCAAGGCAATTTCGACGACAGGGCCCCTCTGTCCCTGAACTTCCCGAAGCAGTACCTTAAGGACATCAAGGATGCCGGCATAGGGTTGGTGACCACGTGCAACAACCACGCTTTCGACAGAGGCCTGGAAGGGCTCCTGGACACGTTGGACAACCTGGATGCCGTGGGCCTCGACCATGTCGGCACCTACAGGAACAAGGAGGAGAGCTCGAGGAAGTTCATCAAGGACATCAAAGGGGTCAAGGTCGGGTTCATAGCATATTCCTACGGGTTCAACAAGGCCGCGTACAACATCGATGGGAAATGGGCCCCGTACACGCGCAAGATCGTTAACATAGACGACCCTGCGTTCGAATCGGTCAGCATGGATGTCGTGAGCGAGATCGTCGAGCTCAAAGGGTCATGCGACATAGTCGTCGTCCTATCGCATATGGGGAAGGATTTCACCCACAGGGTATCCAAGTACGAGCAGGCGTGGTCGGACCTGTTCATGGATGCAGGGGCGGACATCATGTTCAACTGCCATGCACACGCCGTCAAAAAGGTCACGATAAAGGAAGGGAAGCTCAGGGCGTTCTGTCCTGGCAACTACATGAACAGCATCGTGAGCTTCGACGGGGACTCCAACGCGATAATCGAGGCGTATGTAGACATCGCCAGCAAGAAGGTCGTGGCGTCGTCCGTGGTCCCGATAATAACCCATTTCGACTCGGAAGGAACCGGATGCGCCGTCCCCATACCCGACCTTTACAACGGGGAGGATATCTGCCGCAGGATCAGCTTCATGGAGAAGAGGCAGATCGAGAGGGCCTCCGAGATGGTCACCCGGATCATGACCGGCATCGACATGCCCGCTTACGACTATTATTCCTGCAGGCCGGTGGTCACCGAGGAAGGAAATGGAAGAACTATAGTCAGACCGTTGGATCTGGCCGGAATGAAGGGAAATCTTTTCCTGGAGATGCTGGAGAAGGCGGATTCGGTATGCTTCGTCGGAGACTCCGTTACGGAGGGGACGTCCAACGGCGGGATACCGTGGTACGAGCCGATCGTGTCCAATTATCCTAACCTCAAGGTCGTCAACGTCTCCAAGGGTGGCATAACGTCCAAGGGCTTGCTTCCTCTGGTATCGAAGGCTCGCTTCGATGTCGATGTCGCGGTGATAGCTGTGGGCTGTAACGACGTCCGCTATCGTTCCAGAGCCGGCGCGCTGACGCCTGAAGGCTATGTCGTCGCAATCGAATCGATGGTCTCGGTGCTCAGGAAGAAGGCGAAGCAGATCGTCTTGGTGACCCCTTGGCCCTCCACTAGATTCGATCCTTTCTGCCCGGTTCCAGAGAGGACCAAACACGAACTTTACGATGCTTACTCCAAAGCACTGAAGGATTATTGCATCTTTAAGAATCTGATGTACAGCGATCCATATCCTGCGATACGGGAGTATTTCGAGTTCAACCTCAATTCTCCCATGCTGGTGGACCACATCCATCCCACAGCGAAAGGGACGGAGATGTATTCCAGGCTGTTCCTGGAATGCATGCATGATGCATCGGAGAGGAAATCGTGAGGCGGCGAGATGAGCAGCAAGATCCTGACGATACAGAAGCCAGATGTCACCAGGAAAGATTGTAGGACTGCAGTGCTATACAATCTCGTTCTGAAGGCGGATGGGTCGAAGGACCAATAGGCCTGCAGCCTCTTTTTCTCGTTCCCTTCCGAGCTGGAAGGATCCTGCTGCCTAGACCGTTGCGATCCAGCGGTCGTAGCGATGACGGGGTTCTGCGCCAGGAACGGCTGCAACATCCAATCGGAGATGCCGATCTCCGCTGGTCTCATGCACAACATCTCCGAGTATGTCTTGCCTTTGATGTCGAAGAAATACAGGTGCGATTTCTGCATCAGGGCGGAAACGAAGCCAGAGCCCAGGCGTTCCAGCATCCCTGACGGCGTAGGCGCGGTCCTCGATTCCGATATCGATCATCTGCATTCTGTCTGGCGCTACAAGGACGACCATACTTTCGGTCTCACCCATCTGGTAAGGTATTCCAGCGGTTCTGAAATCGATTGTCAACCCTCGGGCTATCCCGCGAACCCATCGGCGTTCGGCGGGCTGACCGTCATAGACGTCGTCACCAATCTCGGCAGCATCGCCGGAACCGACACGGACCTTTTCCGGGACCTGTCCGGAGCTTTCCTCTTGGGAGGGCTATGGTCCGTCTTCTTCGTTTCCATGCATCCTGAGAGGAGCATGTTCGAAGACTATAGCCTCCGTGAGAAGCTGCTGTCATACCTCTCGGGACGCTCGATCCGTCTGCTGCCCGAAGGCGTAGGCAGGAGCAGGCTGCAGAAGTTCGGGGATATGAAGTCTTCGGCCTTGACGACCGGTTGCCTGTACGCTTGCTCCGAAGGCAAGGGCAGGAATTGCGGAGTCTGTCGGAGTTGTCTGGAGACGCTGTGGGCGGCGGATGCATTCGGAGCGTTGGACGGATTCAGCGGAACCTTCGATGTGGAGTCGTACAAGGAAGAGCGCACGTCCAGGCTCCTGAGCCTTCTGGAATCGGACGAGAACGATCTTCTGGAGGACATCAAAGGCTCGATGAGCCGGACGGATGACGAAGGGTATCGCGAGGCGTTCTCAGCGGCATCCAAGATAGATGGGGCCATCGACCGTGTTGGCATTCCCGTCTCGGAAAGAAAGTCGATCTTGGAGAGGTATGTCGGAGAATCCGAAAGGGCGGCCCTTCATTACGCCAGATACATGGTCACGAGCTCCGACCCGAACGAGCGTTCTGAAGGATTGGAGATACTCGAAGAGAGCGGCACGCAGAAGGGCCGCCTCATGCTGGCTGAGATCCTGAAGAAGAGCGGATCCGCTGCGGAAAGGAAGAGGGCTTTCACCATATGTAGCGACATGGCGGCCGAAGGGAACCCGGAGGCTATGCTGGCGCTGGGGAACATGTACCTGGAGGGAACAGCCGTTCCCAAGAACGTAACGGAGGCCAAGTCATGGCTGCGCAAAGCCGCATCCGAAGGCAATACCGAGGCCGGCGTACAGCTGGCATCCAACGTGCTGAAGGACGGCACGGACGAGGAGAGAGCAGAAGCCTTCAGGATCTGCTCCCTTCTTTCGGATGCTGGAGAAGCCCGTGCGATGGAGCTTCTTGGTCAGATGTACATCGAAGGCAAGGGTACAGCCAGGGACATACCCGAAGCGAAAAGATGCTTCCGCCTGGCTGCCAGCAAGGGTAACGACGCTTCCCGGGTGACTTTGATAAAGTCTCTGATGGAGAACGGGGGCAAAGCCGACAGGAAGGAGGCGTTCATCGAATGCAGCAGCTACTTCAACGAGACGCAGGACCCGTATGCCGAGTATCTCCTGGCTGTAATGTACCTCAGAGGAATCGGCGTGGATCCAGATGTAGACGTATCGATAGACTACATGAATCGGTCCTTGGAGAACGGAGACAGGATCCATTACTTCACGGACTACATCTTCGAGATGCGCAGGGAGATACAGAGGCTTAGATATCCGCGCCCGTACGTGAACAGGTACTACAAGATACTGGAGTCGCACGGCAGCTGGATAGGCATCTATTCCAGGTTCAAAGGGAAGCCGTTCTTCCCCCATGGGCTCATGAACATATTCATCTCGGACCGTGCGGTCATCGGCATGTCGTGCACCATCTACCAGAACGTGACGATAGGTTCCAACAAGATGCCTGGACACGAGTTCAAAGGCGCTCCTGTCATATCCGATCATGTGTTCATCGGCGCTGGTGCCAATATAATCGGGGCTGTCACCATTGGCGAGGGTGCGGTCATAGCCGCTGGCGCGAACGTGGCGAGGGATGTTCCTCCAGGAGCCACGGTCGTCTGCAAATCGGAGATTCTCAAGCCCAAAGGTGAGTGAATCTTTCATTCAAGGTTGGAATGACAGGAGAAAGGTAAGGGGTTTATCGATTCCAGGAGCTGGTTCAGAGCGCGCCGAGAGCCTGGCAGGCGGAATCCTCGATCTCGTCGAGGTGGTTCTTGAGGCCCTCTCCGTTGACCACGGTGGCTCCTGCAGCGTTTATCCTGTCGGCCCAGTCCCTGAGCCACTGGCCGTCTCCCCAGTCGTAGGAGCCGAAGATGGCTACCTTCTTTCCGGAGAGCTTCCCTTCGATGCTGGAGTAGAAGTCCTCCATGGGGTCGTCGAGGATCTCGTCCCCCATGGCGGGAGATCCGAGGATGATCAGGTCGGCGGCGAGGACGGCGCTCTCGTCGACGCCCTCGCTGAGGTCGCAATACAGGACCTCTTTTCCTGCAGCTTCCGCTCCCGCTTTGATCTGTTCTGCCATCATTTCCGTGTTTCCGGTCTGCGAGCTGAATACAATCGCTGTTGTCATGTCTATCACTGCGCCGCAGTGCGGCTTGAAGACGATGAACGACTGTCCCGTTTATTATTATTTTGGTTATCCTAAATTTATTTAGGACAGTCTAACATATTGTTTTTGCTGTAACGGGATGATATCTCCGACATCAGCATGCTCGTGACCGAGACCTTTCCCGAGCGGGCCGACCTATGAAGAAGGCGCCTGAGGTCCTCGTCGCTGACCATTCCTGTGGAGAGGAGTTCCTTGATCGCACCCGTGTCCCCGGACGCGACCGCACGTTCGGCCCTTGGCATGATCCTGTCCGATACGAAGCGCTCGTAACCCTCCCTGCTCTCGTCCGTGAGGCCTACAGGGTTCGACAGCCTCATCACGGCGGTCTCCAGCGTGAGGCCCGACGCGAAGCCCATCATGACCTTGTCGAATGCTGGGAAGCCTATGGGAACGCCTCTTTTGAAGTCGAAGGAGAATCCGTCTCCGAATGTGACGTTGCAGTCGTCAGACGACACTATCTCGAAAGAGGAGAACAGCTCTACGCTGTTTCCGTACTCGATGGCTATGAGGCCTGTCGCCCCCTCGAATACGTCGCTGTCGATATCCACGACGGACGAAGGTATCCTGAGGGTCCTCCCCTGGACTCCCTGCGACCTGTACAGCAGGCGGGGCCCCAGAGATGTCACAGGCTTGCCGTTGACGCTTTCGGGTATGTTGATGACCTTGTCCGTGGACAGTATAGACGTGATTCTTACGCCATTATCGACGGCCTCGTGCTCGATTCTCTGCATCATGGCGATGCCCCCATGGTCTTTCCGAGCCTTATGTCGCGTCCTTCCGACAGGAGCTCGTTGTTGTATCTGTACAGCGGCCCATCGGGCTTGGAGTACATGACGACGGAGTAGCAGCCGATGAGGCTCGATAGCAGAGGAACGGCCCCGTGGCTTCCGGACGTTTCCACGAACCTCATGGCGTTGTCCACGTGGACGTCGAACGTCTCCTGATGGGAGCGGCTTCTCGCCTTGGCATCCTTCACTGCCGCTTCAGCCTCCTCGCGGGTCCTGCCCAAGCTCCTGAGAGAGTTCAGGCAGAACGAGGCGGTTTTTGACAGATTTCCGTCCTGGGAATCGGACGACAGGGACTCGCAGATGGACGACACGGAACCGTCGATATCGTTCAAGTCGACTTTCGATAGGGCCTCGGATATCTCCTCGAGGAGAAGCCCTTCCTCCGCCTCGGTGTTGAGACTTCCGACGATCACGGACATGACGGACAGCTTCTCCTCGGCGTCAGCTGTGTCCATGGACTTCCCTTCGGCTCTTCCGTCGAGTATGGATGCCACATCGTGCTCCTCGCGGTACTTCTTGTGGAAGTCCAGGTATCTCTTGAACTCCGCGGCTATGTCTGGGTCCCTGATGTACTGGGAAATCAGCGGTAGGTCCGTGGGGAGGCCAAGGTTGTCATGCTCCTTCATCACCGTGGACAGGTCCTCCCAGGAACGCGGGGTGGCGAACCTGGGGCCTTCCGGCGTGTTCTCCATGGACATGAGCCTTCCCGGCTTGATCGTAAGATAGTATCTGACGGCGTCGTGGACTCCGGCGCTGGCGGCGTATCTTAGCCACACGTCGGTGTCCGGCTCCACCTCTATCAGCCTTATCCTGTCCGAGGTTGCAACATCGAACTCCCTGGCGGAGGAGTTGTACTCCGGAGGGTTCCCGGCTGCGACCAGCACCCATCCGTCGGGGATCCTGTGCGGTCCGAGCTTCTTGTTCTGCAGCAGGTCGAGCATGGCGGCCGACAGGGTCTCGGACACGCAGTTTATCTCGTCGACGAAGAGGATTCCTTCCTTTTTGCCGCTCCTTTCCATCTCGTCGTACACCGATGCGACGATCTCGCTCATGGTGTAGCGGGTTACCGACATCTCCGTTCCGCCGAAGCTCGCCTTCTCTATCATAGGCAGCCCGATAGCCGATTGGCGGGTGTGGTGTGTCATAGCGTATCCGACGTACCCTATGCTTAGCTCGGAAGCCACCTGCGACATGATCGCTGTCTTTCCGAGCCCGGGAGGGCCCATGATGACCAACGGCCTCTGCTTCTCCCTGGGTATGACATATCTTCCGCTGCGGTCTTTGCTGAGGTACGATGAAACAGCGTCCCTCACGCAGTCTTTCGCTTCCTGTATGTTCATAATCGTGCCTCTTCCTCTCTGAGATCCTTGGTCTCGATGTCGAGCCTCATGGCCCAAGGAGGGATCTCGCGTTCCCTGCAGCGGTCGTCACAGAACACGAACACGGTGTCGTATTTCGGACGCTTCTCAGGGTATTCTCCTATTCCATCTGTGAAATACATCAGTCCTTTCAGGTTGCGGAGGTCTCCTTTGTTGACGAGGTCGTCCACGTAGTAGAACACCGGACGGAAATCCGTTCCTCCGCCTCCTTCGAGCTTGAAATCGTTTGTGAGCCTGTTCATGTCCGCTTCGGAACGAACTACATCGTCCCTGCGCACGAACTCGTCGCACTGGATGACATGGATGTTGCCCCTCTCCCCGCTTCCGGACTGGTACAGAGCCGAGAATGCCTCTTCCAGGAATCTTATGACCAGCCCCTGCATAGTGGAACCGGACGTATCTATGGCTATGACGAACTCGTCCAGCATCGGGTGCTCCGACGATTCCAGCGAATCCACCAGCGGGATGTTCCCGTAGGTGGCCAGGCCGTAGGAGTAGTATATCGGATCGAACTCGTCCGGATTCTCTTTTATGGAGCCTCTGCGGGACATGAACTTCCTCAGGAACGTGCGGTAGTCGTACCTCCTCCTGTTCCTTATCCTCAGGACGGACAGGAGGGCCTCTGAGCCGTCTCCGCTCTTCCTGATGAACCCTTCCATCTCAGTCATGGCCTGCTGGGCCATCTCCGACCATTTCCCCAGGTCCTCCGGGGCGCGGACACGGTGGTCGTCCCTTCTGAACATGCTCTCGTGCGTGGTGCGTTTCCAGTCGGCCATCGTGACGACATGTTCCTCCATCAGCTTGGGTATCGGAGAGCCCGCCAGCTTGAAGATCCTCTCGCAGGCGTACATCCTGTCGTCTCTTCCGGGAATCGACGTGTGGGGAGTGTCTATGGAGTCCAGGACGTATTCCACCACCATGTCCTCGGCCAGGGACCGGGAGTCGGAGACAGGGGCGCCGCAGTGTCCCAGCATAAGGTGAAGGGCGCAGTGGGCCAGCTGTCTGGTGGGCAAGTTGTGGCATGACGAGTAGTCGGAGGATATCTTCTCCTCATGGAATCTCATCGTCTCGCCGTCGCACGACGGGTCGCCGTCTCCTGGATCGACCACGATGTCCAGAGACAGCACCACGGATGCCAGGAAGCGCATGTCCAGGCATAGCATGTCTGCGGCGAGCGAAGCTATGATCTCCCCTACAGATTCGTCATCGCCAGACATGGTATCAGATATTTCGAAAGAGGATTTATCCGTAATGTAGGTGTCTGGGACTGGATGAATCAAAAATCCATTCTTTGAAAAAAGAGGCCATCGGAGCCAACGCAGGCTACAGATGGGGAAGTGTGAAAAGAGGGGGATTACCCCCATGGTTTCAGCTGAGGACGTCCGACATCTCGTAGACGACTCCCTTCTTCTGGGAGACGACCCACTTGGCGGCCATGACGGCTCCGCCGACGAAGATCTCTCTGGAGTGCGCCTGGTGGCGGATCTCGATGCGCTCGGAGTTGCCGATGAACATGACGGTGTGGTCTCCGACGATGTCCCCTCCCCTGATGGAGTGGATCCCAATCTCCTTTCCGCGGGGGCAGACGCCCTCCCTTCCGCAGACGGTCTCCTTTCCGCCCATGGCCTTGCTGATGATCTCGGCCGCGGTGACGGCGGTTCCGCTGGGAGCGTCCTTCTTCTGGTTGTGGTGAGCCTCTATGATCTCGACGTCGTAGTCGTTTCCGAGGTACTCGGCGGCGTTCTTGATCAGCTTGAAGAAGACGCCCACTCCGATGGAGTAGTTGGAGGAGATGACCGCTGCGACGTTGTTCTTGATGACCGCGTCGGTGATGTTGGTCTTCTGTTCGGCGGAGAGTCCGGTGGTGCCTATGATGAGGTTGACGCCGGCGGATGCCGCTGCAGGGGCGTTGACGGCGGTGGCGGCCGCGATGGTGAAGTCGATGAGGACATCGGTCTTGGAGGACTTCAGGACTTCCACGAGGTTCTTGGAGTCGGAGACGGGGACGCCGAGGGCCCCGACGCCGACGACCTCTCCGATGTCCTTGCCGATGTTCACTATATCGAAGGCGGCGGAGAGCTCCATGCCCTCGGTCGCCAGCACGCGGCGGATGATGAGGTTCCCCATCCTTCCGCAGGCTCCGAGAAGTCCTACTCTAACGTTGCTCAAAGCTGCACCTCCGTGCTTCTGTGAATTCCCGAATATTCGGAACGCATGATATCGGCTCATAATAGGGGGTTGCGTTTAAACTGTTATCCATGGATGCTTAGTCGAAAAGCGTCTTCTGTTTTGACCCAGAGCAGTCGCCGTAGTCGTAGAGGTAGTAGATGTTCTTCTTCCCGCATCCCGTGCTGAACACGATCCCGTCCCCCTCCATGCGCTTCAGCAGGCGTCTCACGTACTGGGCGGAGAACATGGTGTTGTCTGCTATCGTCCTGACCGAGGCGCCGCGGAAGGTCCTGATGATGCTGGCGACCTTGTCTCTCCTGACCTCGTACTTGTTGGAGATCGCGCTTATCGCCGGGAGGCGCATGGTGAACGAGGTGTCGTCGAAGTTTACCGTCGGAACCTGCGGGGTGAGCTTGTAGTACTGCTTGATCGTGGTTATGCCGTTGCCGCGGAACCTGAAGCCTTCCATGGAGCGGAAGAACCTGGCCACCTCGGTATTCCTGATGTTGTAGAGATCTTCGTGGGTGCAGATCTCCGGGACCCAGATCCCACCTGGAGAGGATATCTCCATGGTCTCGGACCCTGCGCTGATGGTTATGGGCCTGTCGTTGGAGTAGTCGCGGTGGACGAACGCGTTCACCAGCGCTTCCCTGATGATCTTGGACGGATACTTCTCCACCATGTACTTCTTGCCGGGAAGGGTTCCGTTCAGGCAGTTCAGGACTTCCAGCGCGTCATAATACTGCTTTATGATCGGGCCGTCCAGTATCAGCATGTTGCCTTCTCCGGTCAGGACCTCCGTCCTCCAGGGGCATTCGTCCGACAGCATCAGGGCGAAGTTGCTGTAGCTGCCGTCATCGGTGTGGGTCCCTTCCAGGCCGGTGTAGCTCACGTGCTGTTTGTTCCACACAGCCTCGTCCAGATATCTGAATGAGATGTCTTGGACAGGCGATTCCTTTTTGTCGAATTCGTCATTCATCATATGTTAAAAAATAGTAGAGAATATAAATAAAATGTATCGATTATAAGGTTATTAAATTAGATAATACATACGTAATGTCTCATTACATGGGTATCGGCCCAAACAGCGGCCGACGATGATCGCCTGGTGATTCGGGACGTCGCGAGAATCTATGAAGGCTCCTTTCCGGGCTGTCGTTGCTCCTTTCTGACAACCTTATTAACGCAGTCCGTCGATTACAGACCGATGGAAATTGAACAGATTCTGGATTGGGTCCGCGATAACCTGCCGCAGACCATTCTGCTGATCGGAGGCCTTCTGGCAGTCTGCATAGCCGTGGCTTACGCCAAGGACAAGGACGGCGGGAAATACAAGGCCCTGATGTTTCTCGGATTGTTGTTCGGTGTAGCCATGCTGTACGAGTCTCTGACGATGTACACCACCTGGCGCTCTGTCACTTCGATCCTGATCGCTCTGACGGCCTTCACGCTGATAATCCGTCCGTTCCGTAACGTCAATTTCTCCATCATAGCGGCGATGATGATAATGGCCTTCGTCTTCATCTGGCTCGGGAGCTTCGAGGGAATGGTTCTGTACGACCAGATAGACCTGACCCCGCTTTCACAAGGGTGGATCCGCATAGGTATAGCCTTCGTCGCAGGCGCGTTCATCTACGGGCTCTGCAGGTTCGCCGAGGCCATAGTCAAGTTCTTCGGAAAGCTTCTGAACTGCTGGCCGATCCTGTTCATCCTCGGATTGGTGTGCATCGCGGAAGCTGGATTGATGTTCCTAGGATATGGTTCCGTATTCGATTACCTGGACATGAATCAGGTTAAGGACGCTCTTAATCTAAACCTTTAAATCATAGTAGACGATGGCGGAACTCAGAGTGGGCTCGTGGCTTAGCCAGGATATAGCGCTGGCCTTCTAAGCCAGACGCCTCGGGTTCGAATCCCGACGGGCCCGCCAAGGATGCATCACCCTGAGTGATGAAGCATTCAGGAAGGAAGGTCACATGAAGAGAGGCTCACGCGCCTGGAAGAAACGCGGTAACCAGCGTTGGAAATGGCGCAAGAAGAAAATGAGAAGAAGAAAGAGAGCAGCGAAGATGCGTAAGAAGTGATCGCAACTCGCTATCACACTCAAGGGGGTATAGGCTAACCTGGCAGACTGGTGGGCTCCAGTTATTGAGAGTGATTGTAAATGGGTTTGCTGACAGTTGATGAATAACTGGAGCGATGACTCATTTAATTCCGCGGGGGGTAGCTCCCCCCGTAGTGGAAACCCGCTGACGAGGGTTCAAATCCCTCTGCCCCCACCTACGCATCTTTACTTTCTCTTTGGCACTTCGTGTGCCGTCAACCCTTTTCACAATTTTTCAGCAATTTGTTCCGCAGGGTCATGCTTCACGTCCGGAAGCCTGATGGATAGCGTGTTCGTCCCGAAAAAGATGGGACGAATGGTAAAGGGAGGGCGGGTGCCCTCAGTTCTTGAAGCTGTGGACCGGAGCGGGGATCCTTCCGCCGCGGTCGACGAATCCGGCGCAGCCGTACCTGTTCACAGGCATTATGCGGGCGTCTCCGAGGAGTCCTCCGAACTCGGCGGTGTCTCCGACCCCCTTGCCTATCACGGGGATGACCCTGACGGCCGTGGTCTTCTGGTTGATCATCCCTATGGCCATCTCGTCCGCTATTATTCCGGAGATGGTGGTCGCAGGGGTGTCGCCGGGTATGGCGATCATGTCGAGGCCTACCGAGCATACGCAGGTCATCGCCTCGAGCTTCTCCAGGGTGAGGGCGCCGATTTGAGCGGCTTCGGCCATGGACCTGTCCTCGCTGACGGGTATGAAGGCTCCGCTGAGCCCTCCGACGTACGAGGATGCCATGATTCCTCCCTTCTTCACCTGGTCGTTGAGGATGGCCAGCGCGGCGGTGGTTCCGGGAGCTCCGGCATACTCCATCCCCATCTCGCAGATGATGTCCGCAATGCTGTCCCCTACGGCGGGCGTGGGGGCGAGCGAGAGGTCCACTATCCCGAAGGGCACTCCGAGCCTCTTGGAGGCCTCCTTGGCGTACAGCTGGCCTATCCTGGTGATCTTGAACGCGGTCTTTTTGATGGTCTCGCAGAGAACCTCGAAGCTCTCTCCTCTCACCTTGGAGAGGGCGGTCTTGACGACTCCGGGCCCGCTCACTCCCACGTTGAGGACGCAGTCCGCCTCGGTGACCCCATGGAAGGCTCCTGCCATGAACGGGTTGTCGTCGGCGGGGTTGCAGAACACCACGAGCTTGGCGCATCCCAGGGAGTCGTTCTCCTTGGTGCGCTCGGCGGTGGCCTTCACGATGTCCCCCATCAGCCTGACGGCGTCCATGTTGATCCCGGCCTTGGTGGATCCCAGGCTTACGGACGAGCACACCCTCTCGGTGCGTGCCAGCGCTTCGGGAATGGACGCGATGAGGTTCCTGTCCGCAGGCGTCATGCCTTTCTGGACGAGGGCGGAGAATCCTCCGATGAAGTTGACGCCTACCTTCTTGGCAGCCGCGTCCAAGGTCTCCGCTATCCTCACGAAGTCCTCGGGCGACTTGCATGCCGCTCCTCCGACGAGGGCCGCAGGGGTGATGGATATCCTCTTGTTGATGACGGGGACTCCGTACTCCAGGCCGATGTCGTCGCCCACCTTGACCAGGTCTTTGGCGTAGGTGGCGATCTTGTCGTAGATCTTCTCGCAGAGCCTGTCGAGGTCCGGGTCGATGCAGTCCAGGAGGCTTATCCCCATGGTTATGGTTCTGACATCGAGGTTCTCGTGCAGGACCATGTCGTTGGTCTCGAAGACTTCCTTAAGCTCGATCATCGGGACACCTCAGATCCTGTACATCATGTTGAAGATGTCCTCGCGCTGCGCTCTGATGGTGCAGCCGATCTCCTTCCCGACGCCTTCCAGCCCTTTCTCCATGGACTCGAAGGTTCCGTCGTAGCCGTCCATGTCGACGATCATCATCATGTTGATGAACTCCTGGACGGTGGTCTGTTTGATATCCAGTATGTTTATGTTGTTGTCCGCGAAGAACGTGCAGACCTTGGCGATGAGGCCTACTCTGTCTTTTCCTACAAGCGTCACTATGACTCTGTTCATTGAACTCACCTTTCTGATTTCGGCTGCCTCATCAGCGCGTACTCCACCGAGTCCTTCAGCGCGACCAGGCTGGCCTCTATGATATTGACCGACACTCCCACCGTGGTCCAGTCCTCCTTTCCGTCGGTGGAGCGTATGAGGACGCGGACCCCTGTCCTGGTCCCCTCTCCTTCGTCGAGCACACGGACCTTGTAGTCTATGAGCCTGACGTCGTCCAGCTCCGGGTAGAAGCTGGCTATGCCCTTGCGGAGGGCGTTGTCCAACGCGTTCACGGGTCCGTTACCGTCTGCGGCGGTGTGCTCCATGTGGCCCTTCCTGTCGGAGACCTTTATGCTGGCTTCCGAAAGGGAGCCGTCGCTCCCGTCGTCGTCGGTGTAGACCCTGAACCCTATTATGTCGAACTTCGGCTCCAGCTCCCCTCTGAGCCTCTTGACCAGGAGCTCGAAGCTGGCGTCCGCTCCCTCAAACTGGTATCCTCTGGACTCCAGGTCCTTGACGATCTCCATGATCCTGCGGTCGTCGTTGCTCTCGTCCATCCCCAGCTCGCGGAGCTTCTCGGAGATGCTGGCCCTTCCGGCCATGTCGGAGACCAGGATGCGGCGCTTGTTCCCCACGGACGAAGGCTCAACATGCTCGTAGGTGCGGGGGTCCTTGGTCAGCGCGGACACGTGGATGCCGCCCTTGTGAGCGAACGCGCGGCTGCCCACATAGGGCATTCCCGGATTGGGGACCATGTTCGCTATCTCGCCTACGTATCTGGAGAGCTCGGTGATCCCGGCGATGTCCGCCTTGCCGAGGTCCATGTCCATCTTCAGCGACAGGTTGGGGGCTACGGTGCACAGGTTAGCGTTCCCGCACCTCTCTCCGATGCCGTTGATCGTCCCTTGGACCATGGTGCATCCTGCGCGCACAGCTGCCAGGCTGCAGGAGGTGGCCAGGTCGGAGTCGTTGTGGCAGTGTATGCCCAGCGGCGTCTTCATCGCCTCGGACACTTCTTTCACAGCCTTCTCGATTTCCTCGGGAAGGGTGCCGCCGTTGGTGTCGCACAGGACTATCCAGTCCGCGCCAGCGTCCGCCGCCGCCACGATCGTCTCCAGGGCGTACTCTTTGTTCCTGAAGAACCCGTCGAAGAAGTGCTCGGCATCGAATATGACTTTCTTTCCGGACCTTTTCAGGAACGACACGCTGTCCCTGATGAGCCTGATGTTGTCTTTGAGGCTTATCTTGAGGGCTTCGGTGACATGGAAGTCCCAGGTCTTTCCGAATATGCAGCACCAGTCCGCTCCGCAGGTGGCCAGAGCCATGAGGTTCGGGTCGTCCTTCGGGATGTTCCCGTGCTTGCAGGTGCTCCCGAAGGCCACGAGCCTGGAGCTTTTCAGCTCGAGCTTCGAAGCCTCCTTGAAGAATTCGTCGTCGCGCGGGTTGGAACCGGGCCACCCGCCCTCAACGAAGTCCATCCCGAAGGCGTCGAGCCTCTTCAGTATCTCGACCTTGTCCCTGCAGGAGAACGACACCCCTTCCGTCTGGGCGCCGTCCCTGAGGGTGGTATCGTAAAGGAAGATCCTGCTCATCCGCTCGGTGCCTCTTGTCCATTATCGCTATCAGGTCGCTGAGTATGGCCGATGCCGTCTCCTTGCGTCCTGCTCCGCGTCCGGACACCGTGACAGGTCCGGCCATGTCGGTGAGGATCTGCGCGGTGTTCAGGGTTCCGGATATGCTCAGAGGGTGTCCTTTGGGTATGAGCCTGGGTCCGACCTCCAGCTTGGTGTCGGTGACCTCTCCGATGAGCCTTATGACCATGTTGCGGGAAGCGGCCATCGCCACAGCCTCGTCCGTTATCGAAGTTATACCGGTGATCTTGACGTCGTCGAAGGTGACGTTCCTTCCGAAGACCGAGTTGGCCAGGATGGCGACCTTGCATGCGCTGTCGTACCCCTCGATGTCGTTGGTAGGGTCGGTCTCGGCATAACCGAGCTGCTGCGCCTCCTTCAGAGCCTGGTCGAAGGGCTGCCCTTTGTCCATCTTGCTGAGGATGTAGTTGCAGGTCCCGTTGAAGATCCCGCGTATGGAGATGATCTTCTCCCCCATGAGGTCCTCGGTGCACAGGTTGATGATGGGCATGGCTCCGCCGACGGATCCCTCGAACCTCAGGAGGCAATCGTTCTTCTTCGCCAGGTCCATGAGGTCCCTGTACTTCAGCGCTAAAGGCCCCTTGTTGACGGTGATGACGTCCTTCTTGTGCTCAAGGGCGCAGACGATGTTCTTCAGCCCTACGCCTCCGGTCTTCACGTCGGTGGGGCTTACCTCGACCAGGACGTCGTAATCGGCTTCGGAGAGGACCTTGGTGGAATCCGCGTAGGCGGACGCTCCGACCCTTCCGGAATCCCTCTTCGTGGATACGAGCCCGAGGGGATCCAGCCCGGCGGGGTCGTACACGTAGCTCTTCGAGTCCATGGCTCCGACTATTGCGGCATCGTCGCCGAACCTCTTGCTGAGGAATTCCTTCCTGTCGTGGAGAACCTCCGCGAATCCTTGGCCGACGGTTCCGAAGCCGCAGATGAATATCCTCATCTCAGACACCCCTGACATAGGTGATGTCTGCTTCCTTGCATTTCTCGTCGAGGAACCTGTCCAGCATGTCCAGGTCCTCCTCGCTGCGGGTCTTCGCCGCTATCATGGCGGTGCGTCTGACCGAGGTTCCGGCCTTGGAGGAGTATCTGATGTCCGTGGCGTCGAGGCTGATCGTCTGCCCTGCCTCCTTCATCATGTCCTCTATCATGCCTCCGTCGAAGTTCCCGATGAGCATGTACTCCATGGAATAGGTCTGGTAGACGGATCCGAGCCTGGAGATGATGATGTCCTTGGATCTCCACACGTCCTTGAGCCTGCAAAGCTGCTCCTTGTCCTCCATCTCGAAGGTGACGTTGATGCATATCCTGTGGTTGATGATCCTCTCGCGGTTATGGACGACCTCAACGATGTTGCCGTCCAGCAAGGAGATCGGTTCAAGGGAGCCTACCAGCTGTCCGGGCAGGTCTTTGACGAACAGTTCTGCGTTGACGATCATATTCGACACCAGTATAGCACCCAATTAACGAATACGTTAATAATCTGTGTTATGAGATAACAGAATAGAGAAGCGCCGAGGGGGAGATTTGAACTCCCGAGGGAAAGATTCCCACGAGCTTTCCAGGCTCGCGCCTTACCGGGCTGGACCACCTCGGCTTCAAGGGGGAGGAACTGGTTATCGCATTAATACTTTTTTGTCCGTCACAGACTGTGTGTAACAACCTCAGCCGAGCCGATAGTTCGGAATGCGGTCGCGGACGGATGTCTACCGACCGCCGTCCTTTCTGATCGTCCGTTCGTTTAGCCGTCTCGTCATGGGCCAGCCGGGTCTCG
>SUSZ01000042.1 GCA_015063165.1 Thermoplasmata archaeon | reverse complement strand
AGTCGTAACAAGGTATCTGTAGGGGAACCTGCAGATGGATCACCTCCTATACCGGGCGGGCCACACGGCCCGCCCGACCAGCCTAACGTCGCGAAGCAAGGGAGCCCCGAAGGCTTCCCGCGATTCCTGGGCAGCCTGCCGTGCATCAAACGTAGCATCGAACGCCATTTCTTTTCATCTTGCATTCATTCTGTTGTCCATGTTTCAGATTTATCTTCATTTCACTTTTCTTTCCTACTTTCATTAATATATCTCAAGGTGTCTCTTGTCTTGATGAACATATCCGTCATCAACTGCAGCACCAGGAGGAACGGCTTCTCTTCTCTGGCAACTTCTAAGCTGGCTGGACTATTAGATTATACAGGGGCCCCTTTATTCCTTCTTGATTCTTCCGTCGATGGCATTCAAAGCAGCATCGATTCTTCCGATCTGGCTATATTCGGATGCCCCTACCTATCCACTGGCATCCCGCCATCTTTCTTCGATCTTCTGGATAATCTGTCTTTATCCAGAGGGATTCCTTGCATTTTCATTCTTGCTTGCGGAAATGCTGGCATCTTATGCCTTGGTACAGTTCATTCTGTCGAAAAAAGACTCAAGGCTCTGGGTTTCACCCATTTCGAATCTGTCATGATAGACAATACCTATGGGCTTGCCTTAGGCGAGCTCCTTCCTAAGCACGAGCGCAGGATCGATAAAGCCTTCAGAAGCATACAGCGTTTTTTGTAATGCTTCTGTAAGGCCTCTATATTGCTCAATCACTAGGTTTTAAGGTTATTATCTTCATCTCGGTTCATGAGCAGGCCGTTGATCTTCAGGAGGGCTTTGGACGTTCTCCGTCTATCCAATCCTATCGATGATTTTTCAGGTTTCGTTCAGTATTCCGAACTTGCCGGGCTTTCTATTGATGATGTCGAGGCCCTTTCCTGTATCTACGACAACGCCAAGAACGATCTCTTCCTTTTGATAACCTGCCAGGACGATTCCTTCACCTTGGACGCTTGCGCCGATCTGGCTTCTTCCGTCGGATAGAAACGCGACGACGTCTACTCTCTTATGTACGACCTAAGGTACTCTACGACCTTATCTGCCGGCTCGTCGGACGAGATCCCTCTGAAATTCTCCGATTCTGGCCTCTCGTTCTCTACCGAGGGCTGTATGAAGGGTGAGATCTCTGTATGCGGATGCGAGAGCTTCGAACCTTGCATCAAGGTCCCCGAATACGTCAACGGAGGTCGTAGCAGATACCACGTGGTCGCTATTGCCCCTAACGCCTTCTCCGAGAAGACGTCTATAAGTTCTATAATCCTTCCTGAATCCATACGCGACATAGGCTACAGGGCCTTCTACGGCTGTTCGTCGATGAACGATTTCATCCTCCCTTCCAGCGTCAGAAGGATAGGGTTCAGGGCTTTCGAAGGATGCGTCTCGCTTTCATCCATAGCTATCAGCTTCAAGAACCCTTTCTTCAGGACATTCCCCGGAGGGCTTCTCTGCTCCTTGAAGAAGGTGGACGGGAGGCTCGTTCCTTCCGAGGTCATCCGCGCACCTTATTCCCTGTCCGGTTCCGTTACCGTTCCCGAAGGTATCACGAAGATCGGCAGCGAATCTTTCGAAGGATGCTCCGGCCTTACCGAAGTGGTTCTGCCTGATGAGGTCAGCGCCGTCATGTACCGCGCCTTCGTGGGATGCTCCTCTCTCGAGCATGTCTGCGTGCCGGACAGGGCTTCCGTCGGGTTCCATGCGTTCCCTGATGCCGTCTCCGTCGAGACCAGGCAGGTGGGAGCTTCTTCAGACGAGGTCCTCCAGGAATGACCTGAGCTTTTCCCGGTCCAGCCTGGTCCTAGCCGCCAGCTCGTCGGACGTCCTGTCCAGATCGACCGTATTCCCAGCTACGGCTTCGGAGAAAGCTTCGGGAGCGGCCTTGCTGAGATACCATGCCATGTTGATGTCCTTCTCGTCGAATTCTAGGTCCATCATGGCTCCGCGCATCATGTCCAGGTTCCTCGCCAGATTCCCTCTGCCCAGCTTCCTGTACAGATCCTCGAACTGCTCCCTCCTTCCCATCTCGTTCCCTCCTGACTGTGATAAGGTATCTCCCGTTGGAGTTCATCATCCTTATGGATGCCGCCTTTCCGGTGTATTTCATCGAGACGGCAGACAGGATCCTCCCGTCGCATTCCTCCTCGACATAGAGGTCGTACACGTCCTGCTTCACGAGAGGGTCTATCTTGTATCCGGAAATGTATTCGAGCGCGTCTTTCGTCGTCTTGAAATAGGTTCCGTTGCGTACGTAATGGTTCTGCCTCTTCGAGCCGCATCTCCCCTTGGTGTTCTGGATGTGTGTCTTCGAGGCCATGGCGTCGTCCATGTTCAGGAAGAACCTTATCGGCGTGCCGGCGCCCTTCTGGAGGTCGAAGGTGATGTCGGCGTTGTACCACCGCCTTTCGATGCGCACCACGTTCCAGGCGTGGGGGCCGCCGGTCTTTCTCTCCTTTCCCGACACCACGGAGCACTCCACTCCGTAGCAGTTCAGCAGGAACGCCGCGGCTTTGGATATGCCGTCGCACACCCCTCTCTTCATGGTCATCGGACCTACGAGGCTGTGGGAGGACTCTTTGTCGGTGCCGTCGTAGGCCACCTTCCCGGACAGCACGTCATGGACGGCCAGCTCGATGCTGTACGCGTCGCTGGAACCGGCTATGTACTTGTCGTAGATCTCCCTGGCGTTACTGGTTATGACGGTCTTCAGCTTCTCCCTGTCCTTGGCGAACCTGTTCCTCTGGAAGACTATAGTCGACGTCCTGGATCCTACGGTCAGGCTGCACGCCAGGTCTATCCAGAATATCTGCGGGTTGTCGTAGAGGACGGATTCCAGGAGCGTCAGGCAGGTGTCGTCGTCCAGAGGCTTGCTTATGGTCACCGAGGCCTTATCGTCGATCATCGCCCTCCTGATGGCCACATACGGTTTCTTCAGATGCTCCGGGAGGGCTTCGTAATGGAATCTGGACGACGTCCCCGGCTGGAATCCGCCTATGCCTTCTTTCACTTCATCACCCCCCGTTTTACAATTATAATACCGTTGTCATGAACAGTTCGATACTTGTTAATATCCATAATCCGCTTTTCTGTTATGCCTTCTTTCAAGAAAGGCGAGCCTGTTTCTTTGAATACGGGCAAGAGCGCCATAATACTCAACGAGAAACCGCTGGGCAGCGGCGGTCAGGGCGAGGTCTATCTTGTCAGCTACGACGGTGCCGAATACGCTCTGAAATGGTACACCTCCATGAAGATAAGGACCAATCCGGACTTCAAGGAGAACCTGATGGGCAACGCCCGCATCGCCAGCCCGAACGAGAGGTTCGCCTGGCCGGTGGCGGTCACCGATGATTACAAGGGCAGCTACGGCTACGTCATGCGCCTGCTCCCCAAGGAGAACTACGAGTTCAGCGACTTCCTGAGATCCTACAAGCTCACCAAGGGGGATTCTCCCAAGAAGATCCCCGTCAGGATGGCCGATTTCGGCTGTCTCTTGAATTCCGCTTTCCAGATAGTCGAGTGCTTCATGGACCTGCACAGGCTGGGAAAGTCGTATCAGGACCTGAACGACGGCGGAATCTCGATGAACATGAGCACTGGCGACATAATAATCTGCGACTGCGACAACATAGCGTCCGACGGAAAGAACTTCGGGATCAACGGGAAGCAAGGGTACATGGCGCCCGAGATCATCCTCCATCAGAATCCGCCGAACGTCTACTCGGACAGGTTCTCTCTCGCCGTCATCCTTTTCAAGCTGTTCTTCCGCGACGACCCGTTCTGGGGGAGGAAGGTCAACAAGTGCTGCAACCTCACGGATTACAACTACAGGAAGTTCTACGCCGAGGAGCCGGTATTCATCTAGCATCCCACCGACGAGTCCAACCGTCCCAAGGAGGGCGTGAGCGACAACGTCATCAGGCTCTGGAAGCGCTATCCCGACTATATCCACGACCTTTTCGTCAGAGCTTTCGTGGACGGCATCCGCGACACCTCCAAGAGGCCTCTGGAGACGGAATGGATCACCGCGCTGGTGAGGCTCCGGTCGGAAGCGTTCACATGTTCGTGCGGAGGCTTCTCCTTCGTCTCCGAGGAGGACAGGAGGAACGCGTCGTTCACATGTCCGAGATGCCGCGCCAGCTATCCTCTGCTGAAGCTGGGGAGCACCTGCATTCCTGTCGCCAAGGGGGCGGTGGCGTACAAGTGCCAGCTCCATGCGGCATCCGACGACCACAGCACCGTGGCCCTGAAGGTTGTGGAGAACCGCCATACCAAGGGTCTCATGGGCATCAAGAACGTCGAGGACGTCGAATGGGAGGTCCGCTACGACGATTCCAAGAAGACCGTCAGGCCGAACGACGGGGCCGAGATAAAACCAGGGATGAAGATAGAATTCGATTTCAAGACCACAGGATCAGTGCTAAGGAGTGATTGAGATGTCAGACGAAGTGTTCGATCCGCTCGAAGCGGAACCTATTGCGAGAAAGAGACTGGTGCTTTTCTACCTCATAGACACGTCCGGCTCCATGGATGGGGACAAGATCGGGATAGTCAACGAGGTCATGGAGGAGGTCCTCCCCGAGCTCAGGAACATCGGAGGAGCGGATTCCGACATCCAGCTGGCCGTCCTGACCTTCGGGACCGGCTGCTCGTGGATGTATTCTACGCCCCAGTCCTTGGAGAGCTTCAAGTGGAGCAGGATCTCGGCCGAGGGGATGACCCCGATGGGAGAGGCGTTCATGGAGCTCAACAAGAAGATGTCCAGGGACGCGTTCCTGGCCGCCCCGCATCTGTCCTTCGCTCCCGTCGTCTTCCTGCTGACCGACGGATATCCCACCGACGACGCGTACGGGGGGCTGGATGCCCTCAAGGGGAACAAGTGGTTCAGGAGCAGCCTGAGGATCGCTCTCGGAATCGGCGACTACGACCGCCAGATCCTGGATGCCTTCACCGGCAACAGCGAGCTCGTCCTGTCCACGGCGACCGGCAAGAACCTCGCGCAGCTCATCAGGTTCGCGACCATCTCCAGCTCCACCATCGGAAGCAGGAGCATAGGCATCGACAGCGGAGACGCCCTCACCGATGAGTCCAACGCCATGAAGCAGAAGGCCTTCATCGAGATGAAGAAGGACCAGCTCGGCGACTCCGACGATGACGACATGGACGATTCGGGCTGGTGAAGATGTCCGATTTCCACGGGATATCCGGGTCCCGTCGGGGAAGGTCCCACATCGACAGCGGAACCGTCTGCCAGGATTCCACCGCTCGCTACGAGTCCGAGGAGCTGGCGATAGCTGCGGTGTCCGACGGGCACGGCGGTTCCAAGCACTTCCGCAGCGACGTGGGATCGAAGGCGGCCGCGGAATGCGCTGTGACGATCATCAGGGAGTTCGTGGAGTCCGAAGGGTTCGAGGAATCCTTCAGGAGCAACCAGGACGTCCTGCTGGACAACGTCTGCCGCACCGTGCTGGCCTCGTGGTACTCCCGCATCGAGGACTACGACAGGACGTATCCCCTGACCGACGAGGAGCGGAAGCTGATAGAGGAGAAGGGCATCGTTGAGCCGGCGGACGACGCGTACCACCACACCAGGTACGGCGCCACGCTGATGGCTTCAGCGATCTCCGACCGGTTCGCCTTCTGCATCCAGATCGGCGACGGCGAGATAGCCTGCATCGGCGAGGACGGCAAGGACTTCTCCCCCATGCCCGAGGACCCGGACTGCAAGGACAACGTCACCTCGTCCCTCTGCCAGGCCAGCCCTCTGGACAGCTTCAGGTACTGGTGCTCCGCGGATTCGGTGCCCATCGCCATAGCGATGTCCTCAGACGGCGTCACCAACACCTTCGGCTCGATCGACAGCTACGTCCGCTTCTGCCGCACGGCCTCCTGCTTCGCCCTCGACGGGGGAGACCAGTGGGGAAGGCTCATGGACCGCCTCATAGCCCGCTCCGACGCATCCGCCATGGACGACGTCTCGATGGCCGTGGTTTGCCGCGAATGCCCCGAGCTCAGGAGGATGAAGGACGAGGTGGACGCCAAGTACAGGGTGCTCGACAAGCGGGTCTCCGTCTCCGTGGAGAAGGTGAAGGAGGTCCGCTCCTTCGGCAGCTCCAGGAAGAGCTTCGTATCCGGCCCCCTGGAGTTCAGGCTGTCCCATCCCAGCGCCGTCCTGGCGTCTTACAAGGGTAAGGACGAGACGGTGCACATCCCGGAGCGTCTGGAGCTGGACGGGGATACGTACGAGGTCTGCGGGATCTCGTCGAAGTGCTTTTCGAAATCCTCCATGCGCCACGTAGTGATACCGGCTACCGTCCGGACCATCGAGAGCAAGGCGTTCTACAAGTGCCAGAGGCTCGAGGACGTCACCTTCAAGGGGTCGCCCGAGCTGGACTTGCTGTCCTTTTTCAGCTGCAACAGGTTGTCCGCCGTCTACTATAGCGGAAAGGCTCCGGAGCATCTCGGCAAGAACGTCGCTCTCGTCCGCAAAGGGCGAGGACGAGCTCGAAAAGATATTCCTTCATCTCCGTCAGGGTCGACAGGTCCATCCGCTCGTCTGGAGTATGGGCGCCGAGGATCGTCGGCCCTATGGAGATGGCCTGCATCCCCGGATGCTTCTCCTTTATCGTGCTGGATTCCAGCCCGCCGTGTACGGACACAATCCTCGGCTCCCTTCCGAAGACCTTTCTGTAGACATCCGACGCGGTCCTCACCAGATCCGAGTCTTCAGGCTCCTTCCAGGGAGGGAAGGTCTCCGAATGCGAAGCCTCGGCTCCGGCCGATGAGAAGCACCTCTCTATCCTCTCGATGAGCCCAGTGAGGGCGTCCCAGTCGGAGCTCCTCGGCTTTATCACTATGGCGAGGTGTTCCGCATCGCCGTCTATGATCCCGATGTTGGACGACGTCTTCACGCCGTAGCGGTCCTCCTCGAGGGAGCCGTTGGGACAGGACAGTATCGAATCCAGCACGGATCCTGTGAACTCGGCGGTCCATGAGGTCTCGCACGGGTCGCAAGGCTCCAGTCTGAATTCGATGCCGGGATCGGTGTCCTTGAACCTCTCGCACATGCTTTCGGCCTTCGATCCGAAATCCTTCTCGGGGATGAGGTCGCAGCTGAACCTGGCGGTGCAGGAGGTGGGGATCACATTGGAAGCTTTTCCCGCTTCGATAGAGGCTATCCTGACGTTCGGGAGGCTGCGGAGGTATTCGGACACGAGGAGGATGGCGTTCGCCCTTCCAGACCCGATCATGCCCGCGGAATGGCCTCCGAGAAGCCCTGACACCGTGAGCTCGTACATTCTTTCGTCTGATTGGCCGGTCTCGGGGACGAAGCGTGCGTCTATGTCCGTGGATCCGGCGCTTCCGATGGTTATCTCGTCCACGTCTTCGCTGTCGATGTTGATCATGGTCCTTCCCTTGAGCCATCCGAAGGCCATCTTCGACGCTCCGATCAGCCCCACCTCCTCGTCGGTGGTGAAAAGGCATTCTATAGATATACCGTCCAATCTGGGGTCCACCAGCGCGCAGAGCATCAGGGCGAGGCCGCCACCGTCGTCGGCTCCGAGGGTGGTGCCGTCGGCATGGATCCATCCATCCTCCACGACGGTCTCCAGTGGACAGCTCACGAAATCGAACTCGCGGACCGAGTTGGGGACGATGTCCTGATGTCCCTGCAGAACGATGGTCCTGCCGTTTCCGGCACGGCGTATGAGGACATTCCCGGCGGCGTCCTTCTCGTGCTCGAGGCCGTGCTCAGTCGCGAAATCTGTCAGGTATGCGTTTATCCTCTCCATATGTCCGGAGGGACGGGGCACCTTTGTCAGCTGCAGGAAAAATCTAGCTTCTTGAGTGTCGGAAAGATCCATCGAACCCGCATGGGATTCGGACGATATACGGATTGTCCAGGATAGTATCCGGGTAGCTGGGGTTTTTATAAATACTGAAAACCGTGATTCCAAATTGGAGGATAAAAATGTACAAGAACATCCTTGTAGCAGTCGATGGTAGCGAGAACAACAAGCTCGCGGTCAAGGCAGCTGTGGGACTGGCGAAGGAGTTCGGAGCCAAGCTCACGGCGATATACGTTGAGAATGTCGGCTACAGGCTTCATCCCAACGTGGCGATCCAGGAGGACCCGCTCAAGAACGCCGATGCGGTGTTCGAGTTCATCAAGTCCTATTCGGCGGAGCAGGGAGTCGAGGTCCAGTACAAGGTCGCTATCGGCCATCCTGGAGAATCGATCACCGACCTCACCCCGGATTACGACCTGGTCGTTTGCGGAACGCTTGGACGCTCCGGTCTGAAGAAGGCGGTTCTCGGTAGCGTATCCGAGATGATTACCCGTTTCTCTGATTGTCCAGTTCTGCTTATCCGTTCTCCGAGAGCATGACATAAACGGTGCGGACATGGATGTCCGTGCCATTTTTAACTATAATTTAATGCGCAACATCGGTAATTATTCAATAGTTTTATTAGTAATAGCTACCATTCTGTTGACGTGACTAGAGCCGAACGGTTCATGGACATCCTTCAATCCACAGGCGTCAGCCTCTTCGCCGACTCTCCTTCGAGGCTCATACCTTACATGAACCACCGCGGATTCACGGACCAGGAGATCTCATGTCTGTCCAAGATGGCTGAGACCGAGCCGAAATCCCTTTCCGAGATAATAGTCTCGGAGGACGAGGCCTCGCTTCTGAACGCGGTATCCAAGCTCTCCAAGACCTTCAAGAGCGACTGCAAGATCTGTACGTCCCTTATCGAGGACCTTCGCAAGGCCTCGGACATGTATTTCGGAAGGCCGCAGCTCGTGGACAGCCTGTTCGATGTCAGATCCATCAAGGCAGTCAAGGACCGCTACGGAACGCTGGTGACGAAGGACTTCATCTTCTCCCCGGTGGAGAGCGGCGTCGCGCTGGAGAAGTACCAGGGCTCCCGTTCCGCAGTGGTCATCCCGGACAACGTCCTCTACGAGGGCGGCGCGCATCCCGTCGTAGCCATCGCGGGGTGGGCTTTCGAGGGCCTTTCGTTCATCACATCTGTTTCTCTTCCTTATTCTCTGACGTCCATCGGAGACAGGGCGTTCGCCGACTGCTCCGAGCTGAAGTTCATCGAGATACCGTCCGGCGTTTCGAAGATCGCGTTCGATGCCTTCGACGGATGCGATTCCCTGCAGGCGTTCAGCGTCGATGTGGCCAACGGCCATTTCGCCTCCGACAGCCAGGGCCTGCTCTTCAGCATCGAGAGGAAGAGCGTCGTCATGGCTCCAGCAACCATAGAGGGCGATGTCGTCATCCCCGACCAGGTCGTCGCGATCGACGAGAGCGCGTTCTACGACTGCAGCAATCTGAAGTCGATAGTGGCCAGGGGCTCTCTCGAGACCATAGGCAGCTGGGCGTTCGAGGGATGCACGTCTCTGGAATCCGTCGCTCTCGGCAGCAATCTCAAGCTCATAGACAGCGGGGCCTTCTTCGGATGCCGCTCCCTTAAGAAGCTGGATATCCCCGATGGGGCCAGGATCATCGAGAGCAGGGCTCTGTCCGGCTGCACCAGCCTGAGGGAGATATCCCTTCCTGGAACCCTCTCCACGATCGGGAAATGGGCCTTCGAGGGATGCGCCTCGCTGGAGGAGATCCTCATCCCGGGATCCGTATCCAAGCTCGGACAGGGATTCTTCTACGGATGCGATTCATTGAGAAGGATCGATGTCGACCCTTCGAACCCTTCCTTCAATTCCGACGAGTTCGGGATACTGTACGACAGGAAGCGCTGCGTCATGCTCCGCGCCCCTAAGGCCATCAGAGGAAGGCTGAGCGTGAGGGACGGCACTGCGATCATCAACGAGAGAGGATTCGAAGGATGCCGCGACATCGAACACCTTGAGCTTCCGGAAAGCGTGAGCCTCATAGGCAGGAGGGCCTTCGCAGGCTGCTCCGGGCTCAAGGCACTGGCCATCCCGCCGATGGTGAAGTCCATCCCAGACGGCGCATTCGCGGGATGCACCTCCCTGGAATCCGTGACGATACCGGAGGGAGTCGCCAAGATCGGATGCGGGACATTCTCCGACTGCCCGTCCCTGAAGGAGGTCAGGCTCCCCAAGAGCGTCACCTCGATAGGATACGGCGCTTTCGACGAAGGCGTCCGCATCATCAGGGAATAAGGTCGCACTCGATCTGCGGATTTCTTACCTCTCCTGTTAATGTCTTGCTTTCGTATTTTTTTAGCGACATTATATTTAAGACGAATGTATAGTTACATCCATGAAACGGACATCCGTCTGCGTCAACAGGCTTGTCGACAGGAGGTACAGGCCTGTCGTCCTATGGGATTGCGTAGACGGCAGTCTGGTCAAGCCCGAGGGCAGGACGGATTTCCCCCATTACGATTTCAGGGAGTCTATAGTCCCTGGGGAGCTCAGGCTCCTGGACTGGGAGTACGGCACCGGAGACGCTGGATGGGCCAAGGACACCGAGTCCGGGATGAAGCTCCTCCTGATGGTCTACTCCAACGATTTCAATCCGTTCTGGAAGACGGCCGACAACTACGCCCTTCTCTCCTCCATTCTCAAAGGAGGCTTCCGCCCTTCATACATGCCGGATCCGAAGAAGACGTTCGCCGCGGTGATCAACCCCAAGACGAACCGCGCGATGATCATGGAGCCCGGGACGTACGTGATACAGAACGGCGTCATCAAATGCACCGCTGAGCGCTACCAGATGGCCCGCGTGCGTTCGGACGACATGCTCCTGAACGACGAGACGCCCGAGATGAAGTTCTATTGTCTGGACAGCTGCCTGGACCGCGAGTCCGATTTCGTCATGGAGGAGGGGAAGACCAAGATCACGGTCACCCCTCAGGGCGAGAAGGTGGACGTCGAAGCCTTGGAGGAGGAGATAAGGAACCTCAGGCTCCAGATCCTGGACGCCTCGGAGAAGTACGAGAAGGAGGCATCCGAGAGGCTCCGCCTGGAGACGCTTCTGAGGACCTCCTCGGAGGACAACCTGAAGTTCGCACAGGACAACGACCGCCTCAAGAATAGCATGGCGGAGGTCGAGGCCAAAGCCGAGGCCAAGGTCGCCGAGGCCTATGCGATAGCGGAAGAGAGCAGGGCCAGGTACGAGTCGGCCAGCAGCAGCCTCCGCACCCTTCAGAAGGAATTCTCCGAGCTTAGGGCGTCCCTCGACGAAGCTCTGGCTTCCAGGAGGAACGGGCCTCCCACCGGGATCATGGTGAGGAGGGTATCGGAGAACGAGCTGCAGTCCAGATTCTTCCGTCCGGGCGCGTATTCAGTCCGCATCGCGGTGGACGGCACCTTCCTGATAATACGCCCTGACGAGAACGGAATCCGCTGCGACGGGGGCGTCCTGAGGCTCAAGCAGCTCGCCGAGAAGGTCCCGTTCAAGAGCATGGCGACGTACAACACGTACAGCGTGCCCAACGGCGGCCTCAAGATCCTTCTGAACCTGACCTCGCCACATCGTGAATGCTGAACGTGGTCTGGCCTATTCGCCACTTGGATGCTTTCATAGCATCCGCTACCATCGTTTACGATTGTTTCTGGTCCCACGCTCCGATTTCAGACCGGAA
>SUSZ01000049.1 GCA_015063165.1 Thermoplasmata archaeon | reverse complement strand
CTCGTGCATCGGAGGGAGCTGGAGACTGAACGAGGTCACGAAAGCACAGAGGGAGATCTTCGAGACATTCGGCATCAGGTTCCAATGAGCATGACCTCCTTGTTATCAATTCAATGCATAAGTGAGGTTGAAGAGCATCGAATCCTCAGCCACGGCGATCAGAAACACATGACAATGAAAAAATACGAACATCACCATACTTCAAATTAATAGGAAGAAACCAGACAACGGATCGACCAAGCAGATTCTTGTAGCCTCGGACCAAGAAGACCCATGACTGTCGCTCTCTGATGTCGTTGATCGATCGAAACGGTAAACGATGTGACGGATATGGAAGGAGATCACTCCAGAAATCAGTTGGACAACGTCGTGTTCCAGATAAGGTTCCCTGCCACGCTGTCCGTGGACAGGGACGTGTCCTATTTCCAAGAGAGGGTCAAGGAAGATTACCCGATTTACGATGCCGTTGCGAGCATACTGCCGAACGTGGCAGACGTGCCAGTGGCCAGGAACTATGCCTTCTATAGCAAGGATAGGACGTGGTCCGTCTCCGTATCCATCGCTACGCTCAGCTTGAGCACCTGCAGATATATCGACTGGACGGACTTCTCCGCTAAAGCCACCGCTCTTGTCGAGAACGCTTCCGACTGCTTCGACATAAAGATCGCCACTCGCATAGGGCTCCGCTACGTCAACGCTATCAAACCTTCTTCCATGGGGCTCCGGACCAGCGATCTGAAAGGGCTGATCGATCCCCTATACCTCCATGAGAAAAATCATCCAAGCGGCTGGGAGATAGACGGCTTCAACAGCTCCGTCAACTACCGGATCGA
This sequence comes from Thermoplasmata archaeon, assembly GCA_015063165.1. Taxonomy (GTDB): domain Archaea; phylum Thermoplasmatota; class Thermoplasmata; order Methanomassiliicoccales; family Methanomethylophilaceae; genus Methanoprimaticola. Next base: position 3,011 of record SUSZ01000049.1, on the reverse strand, counting down.
CCGGAGAAGCAGATGCCGCATGGCCTATGGGACCATACAGTTCGCAGACGGAGAACGCGGCTTCCTTATAGACAACGACATATACACCACAGAACCGACCGCCATCGGCAACATCAGAACCATCCTGGACGAATTCAACGGATTATCAGAATCCGCATTCCGCCATGCGACGACAGAAAAACTGCAACACGAGGTGGGGCTATGACAGCCACACGTTGCGATTACATCATCCCAGACATATATCCCGACATGACCTGCACGAACACGTGCAACAGGAGCTGCCTGTACGTCCCTGCGATGAACAGCGGCGTGCTTATGGACCTCTGCAACGATATAAGGCAGATAGACGACCCTGAGGTCCGTATGCAGGCCACCAACTTCTGCGATGCTCTGAGCGACTACATCAGCCGGAACGATGTGATGGCTCTGCCGAGCCTGTACTTCTCCCTCGACGAGGGCGACGCTTTCTTCGAATGGATATTCGACGGCTTCAGGTTCGGATTCCTGTTCAGAAACAAGCCGGAGGAGTCAGGATGGTATCTCGTCACGAAGGCTGGAGGAAGGAACGAGAGGTTCAGAAGCACTTTCAAAGGCAGGGAGACAATGGATTACGTCTTCAATTACATCAGAGCGAACGCATGAATGCGGGCTATCCCACAAACCTCGCCAGAGGCATCACCGACTCCGCATGCGCATCCGGCTCCGATGTACGGAGGTGCGCGTACACGTTCGACAAGCGCCTCGGACAAGACGGCAAAAAGGAGCTCTCGATACAATGGCTGGACAACATATACGCGGAGAAGGAGCTGAAAAGCCGCTTGCGCGAAGGGGAGCCTACATACATCCGCGGATTCGCAGTCCTGAAGACCGCCGAGCTCGACCTAATATGCAAAGAGCAGGAATACTGCGGTCTGAAATACAAAAGAGACGCAAGCAAAAACAATCCTTATCACGGCCTCATCATCATGAACGATGTCGAAGACAAGATGACGCGCAAAATGATATCGTCTGAGCTTGCTCTCCGCTCCACGTTCTATCCATACGATGAGAGCCTGCCCGTCGGACGAGGCCCGTCCGCTACAATCAAAACCCCCGACGCCCTACCATGCATCGATAACCATGGACCCGCTAGACGTGTACAAGCAGTACTTCGAGGCCGAATGCGAGGCGAACGGCGTCCCCAGGCGCGCCGTCCTGGCCGCCCTGGTGGCGGAGTCCCGCGACAGGCGCATCAGATACTACGTGTCCCTCAGCTTCTTCCCCCACGAGGACCCCGAGGACTTCCGCATATCCTACGACGCCTGCTGGGAGGAGACGGTCTACGATGCTCCGGGGAGGCGCTCCAAGAAGAGGGAGGAGGAGATCCTCTCGACGTTCCGCGAGAGGGCTAATGCCATCGCTGCAGAGCACGGCGCCGAGATCTTCTGGGACCGCCCTCTGGGAGCGGCGAGAAGGGCGTAAGCCCGCCTATCATCTGGGCCTGGAGCTTCCGCACTCGCAGCAGAACCTGCCTTGGTTCCTGGCGCCGCAGTGCTCGCAGGCCCATTCCCCTTCGGGCAGCGCGACGTCTTCCTCGGACGCCGGCCTTTCGGCGCCACCGGGCGGATTCATGCTGAAGAAGCCCGGGCCGGGCCCTCTGCATACCATGGTGTTCCTGGAGGTATAGCTGACCTCGACGTCGTGGTCGGGCATGATGAACCTGATGACGAAGATCCCGTCCTCGTAGCTTATGTCCGCGTCCTTCCCGTCCACATAGAACGAGTAGCTCGTATCGGTCGCGATGTACGGGAAGAGAACCTTGACGGCCTCCCCCTTCCTGTACTCCGTCCTCTCCGACGTGAAGCCCCATCCGTGGACGAGCTTGTGGACCGGCGCTCCCGGATCATCAGTCATGCTCTTACCAGCCTGAAGAACCCGAAGACCTCGAACTCGTCCCCGACGGGCACGGCCTCCGTCCAGGCCTGCTCCCCGTTCTCCTCGGTGTCGACGAAGACCTTCCCATCCTCCGTCTTCCAGCTGCCTACACGGCCTATCACATGGTCGTCGTCGTAGCCCTCTCCGGGGCCGAGGTCCTTCGGCAGGAGCTGCAGGTACCTTCCGCCCTGCTCGAACAGGAACTTAACCCTGGCCATGGCCTTCTGCATCGGCGGGACGCCCTCGTCGGCGTCCAGGCCCTCCACGCTCCTCCATGCCTGGTTGAAATCGGAATCCAGTGCGTTTATCTCGCCTACCTTCCACAGACCCTCTATGCTCATGGCTCTCTCTCCGCATCGGCCGGCGATATCCGCGGTCCGACTGCGATTCGAATCGTCGTGCATGCTATAAAAAATGAGCACGAGAAGAACGATGGCGCCCCTGCCGGCATGGGACAGGGGCCGGAAAAAAGGGTTCAGTCCCTCACGAGCTTGTATGAGAACAGGAAAATCTCGTCGTCGCTACCCTTGATCTCGATCCAGGGCGACACGGCCTCTCCGAAGACCTCCCCCTTCATCCCGGAGTCGAACAGGACCTTGCCGTCTTCCTCCTTCCAGGGGTGCTTCTCGTACACGAGGTAGCCGTCGTAGAGCTCCATCTCGCCCGCTGCGACCATCTCGTCGACCTCCTCCTGGGACATGTCGGCGGGCTTCTCCAGCATCATGAGGATCCTTCCGTCTTCGGTGAACATGACCTTGCTCATGAAAAGGGACTTGTCGTCGACGCTGTCGTCCGCGAGGACGTCCTCGACGGGTCTCCAGGTCCTGTTGAGGTCCGAGTCCAGCATCAGGACCTCCTTGATCTTCCATCTTCCAACGACGTTCATCGCCATGATGAAGCACCGTCGTGCACCGTATATAACGCTAATCCCGGCGGGACGCTCCGGCGCTGTTCCCGGGTAAGGATTATTACTCTAACTCCCGATTTTGATGGTATACATCCCTCGATTGATGCTCTTTCTCCAGGTGCCCGTATGTCTGGCCATGTCCCGATCAACGTCGGGACAGCTATACCGCCATTGTGGTATAGCCGATGGG
>SUSZ01000041.1 GCA_015063165.1 Thermoplasmata archaeon | reverse complement strand
AGACCTGGATGCGCCCATGGCGAGACGACTAGACGAACGGACGATCAGAAAAGACGCCGGTCGGTAGACATCCGTCCGCGACCGCATTACGAACTATCGACTCGGCCGAAGTTGTTACACACAGTCATAATGGGAATCATCATTTCCGTATTCCGAACGATGTTTATAGAAAAACAATTAATTTAGGAATTCCTTAATTACTCGATACAATGGATGGAGTCGTCGAGAACACCCTATACATACCTTTAGCGGCGAGAGCCTATGTCACAAAGCACTTTCCGGAATTCTTCAAGGACGAAACGTCCGCGATGCTGGACGAGAGGGTCCCGACCAGCGTGAAGGAGGGATCTAACGAGTACACGATGATGGCGTCTGTCTGCAGGTACCACATAACCGACGAGATGGAAAGGGAGTTCGCCTCGAGACATCCAGACAGATGCAACATAATCCATATAGGGACAGGCCTGGAGACCGCCTACATCCGCCTAGAGGACGTCGACGCCCACTTCTACGACATGGACCTCCCGGACGTCATAGAGCTCAGGAAGAGCCTCCTCCCGAAGAAAGATAACGAGACCATCATCGCAGGAGACATGTTCGACCTCTCCTGGACGGAAGGCATAGACGAGAAGGTTCCGACGATGATCCTCGCCCTCGGAGTGTTCCAGTACTTCGAGGAGGACCGCATCATAGACCTCGTCGGAAGGCTGAAGGAACGCTTCCCCGGCAGCGAGCTCGTCTTCGACGCCACGAACAGCAAGGGCGTGAAGTACACCAACAAGTACATCCACAAGACAGGGAACACCGCGGCGGAGATCCATATGGCGGTGGACAACCCTCGGGAATTCGCCGATAAAACCGGAACCGATCTCCTGGAGGTGAAGACGTTCTATGAGGACGCCAGAAGAGTCCTCGGGAAGAAGCTGACGCTGTACACCCGCATAGCTATGAAAGTGGTCGACGACAGCGGGAGGGCCAGGGTCTTCCGCCTGTCGCTGTGACGGACGGAAGATCCGGACCCGGTTCAGTATCTGTTGTCGAAGAACCTGTTGGTCTTCTTCTCGCTGCGCGGAAGATAGCCCACATCCACGGCTCTGGGGACCACCGTGACGCCGATACGGGACTTGATCAGCGAGGTCATATCCTCCTCCAGCGCCTGACGGTCGGCTTCCGGCACGTCCGTCTCGAAGTACAGGGTGATGATGTCCCTGCCTTCCAGATGGTCTATCATGACCTGGTATTCGCCTGTGGCTCCGTCCAGGACGGATATGGCCTCGTCGAACTGCGCAGGGAACATGTTGACCCCTTTCACCTTGACCATGTCGTCCGTCCTTCCGCGGATGATGTCGATGCGGGGGAAACGGGACCCGCAGGGGCACTCGCCGGGGATTATCCTGGTGAGGTCGTGGGTCCTGTACCTTATCAAGGGAGCCCCCTCCTTCCTGAAGGCGGTGATCACCAGCTCCCCCATCTCTCCGTCCGGCAGGATCTCGCCGGTCTTGGGGTCGATTATCTCGAAGTAGATGTAGTCGTCCCACATGTGGATCCCGTTGCGATAGTCGCAGCTTATCCCGATACCGGGGCCGTAGATCTCCGTAAGGCCGTAGATGTCGTAGAAGTCGACTCCGAGGCTGTCGGCGATGTGCTGCCTCATCTTGTCTCCCCAGCGCTCGGAACCGATGATCCCCTTCTTGAGGTACAGCTTGTCCTTGAGGCCGCGCTTCTCGATCTCCTCGGCCAGCAGAAGAGCGTAGGAGGACGTTCCGGTGATGACGGTGGACTTGAGGTCCTGCATCATGCGGAGCTGCTTCTCGGTGTTCCCGGGACCCATGGGTATGGCCATGGCGCCCAGCCTCTCGCAGCCCGCCTGGAATCCTATCCCGGCTGTCCAAAGCCCGTATCCCGGAGTTATCTGGATGCGGTCGTTCTCGGTTATCCCTGCCATCCTGAAGCAGCGCTCGAACATGACGGCCCAGTCCTCCACGTCCCTCCTGGTGTAGGGTATCACCACAGGGGTGCCGGTGGTCCCCGATGACGAGTGTATCCTTACGATATCGCTCTCCGGGACAGCGGCCAGGCCCAGAGGGTAGGCTTCCCTCAGGTCGCCCTTGTCCGTGAACGGAAGGGTCTCGAACTCCTCCTGGGTGGAAATAGATTCGACGTCTATCCCCTCGAACTTCTTCGCATAGAAGGGGCTCTTCTCCTTTATCGTGGACAGCAGCCTGAAAATGTTCTCTTTCTGATAACCGTTCATCCTCATTTCTCTTCCTTCTTTAAACTCTCCAGGATCAGTGCCGCTTCCGCGTTCCCGCGTCCGGCTGCCTTCTTCAGCCATCTCTCGGCGTTGCGCTTGCTCAGGACCATGCCTTCGCCGGACAATGAAAGCTTGCCCAGCATCAGCATGGCCTCGTCCGAGCCGAGATCGGCTGCTTTTGAGAAGAACTTTACAGCTTTATCTGGATTCTTGGGGACTCCGGATCCCTCGAGATACATCGCGCCTAGGCGGTACCCTGCCTTGGGATATCCGTAGTCCAGACAAGCCTGGTAGCCTGCGACGGCCTTCTTAAGGTCCTTGGGGACCCCACGGCCCTCCTCGTCCATGACAGCCACGCGGTACAGCGCTATCAGGTTGCCGGCTTCGGCGGCCTTGGAGTACCACTTGTACCCCTCCGCCAAGTCCTGATCGACGCCTTCGACGTCCGTGTACATGAATCCGAGATTGAACATCGCCCTGGGGTAGCCCATCTCCGCGGACTTCCTGTAGAGGTCCATGGCCATGCTAAGATCGGCGCGGATGCCTTCCCCGTGGGCCCTCATGTGCCCGAGGTTGCATATGGCCTCGGCGTTCCCCTGGTCCGCGGCCAGACCGAACCATCTGGCGGCCTCCCTGCGGTCCTGCCCCACTCCGTCCCCTTTGTAGAACATGTATCCCATGGCTACCTGGGCGTCCTGATCGCCTTCGCGGGCGGCCTTCATGACCGTCTCGAACGACAATTCGGTGCCCCCTCACCCTGCGGACGTAGACCTCAGGATGGTCGACGTAGCGTCCGAGATAGTAGAACGCGGCCAGGAATCCGTTGGCGGCGGCCTGGGCGTAATATTTGATGGCCTGGGTCTCGTCGCGAGGGTACTCATCGTTGTCGTACGCCCTTCCCAGGAAGAACTGGGCGTCGCAGGAACCGGCGGAAGCCGCTCTCATAAGGAGCTCCAGAGCCTTCTTGTCGTTGCGTTTGACATGTATCCCCTGATGGTACATCATGGCGACCGCGAACATCCCGTCGGCGTCCCCGAGCTTGGCCGATTCCATGTAGCTCTCGAAAGCCGCCTTGTCGTCCCCTTCGGAGAGGTATTCGTCCGCGACGTTGAGCAGATGCTCCCTGCGGTCCGTCTCCCTCTGGACATCGGTGTTCATCAGCTTCTCCATACGACCCTCGTAGCCGTCCACGCTCTTGCCTGCAAGCGTGGATACAGCCGAATTGTAGCATATTATGCATTTCTGGTGTCCCATATCGGCGCCGTACTGGTACCAGCGGATGGCCTCCAGAAGGCTAGGCTCCACGCCGTTGAGACCGTACTCGTAATCCAACCCTATATCCAGGAAGGTGTCGGCGTCTCCGGAGACCCCTACTGATGCGAACCACATCTCCGCGTCCCCTCTGGTCCCCTCGTCCACGATGCCGTGCTGTATCATGTATCCGACCATGAACTTGGAGCGGACATGTCCCATCTCGGCGGCGCGCTTGAAGCATTCGAACGCCTTCTGGTCGTCCTTATGGAGGATCCTCCCCCAGCGGTATTCGCATGCGAGGGCGTACTGGGCGTCGACGTTCCCCATGTCGGAGGCCGAGACCAGATGATCCAGGTACATGCCCTGGTTGGGAGGGACCTCCTGGCCCTCGATGAACAGCTTGGCCAGCTCCCAGTGGGCCCTGGGGCATCCCCTCGCGGCCGCGCGCTCGTACCATGTGATGGCGGCATCGATGTCGAAATCGACCTCCTTCCCTTCGTGATAGTAGTAGGCGACTCCAAGGCACGCGTAGGGGTCCCCAGAATCCGCTGCGCGGAATATGGGATCCTTCATCTACGTCTCCTCTCCTTCTTCAGCACTTCCAGCATGGCCGCTGCGTCGGGATCGCCCATCTTCGCTGCTTTGGTGAAATGCTTCTTGGAACGGTTGAGATCCTGCTCGACATACTCCCCGTCGTAGTAGATCTTTCCGAGATAGAACTCGGCTTCGGGGTTCCCCATCTCGGCGGACCTGTTCAGAAGCTGGATCCCGTCCTCAACGTCCTGCTCGACCCCGCGGCCCATGATCTTCATGACCCCGAGGTCGGCCATCGCGTACGGGTGGCCCTGGTCCGCAGCCTGGTCGAACCAGACGGCCGCCATCTCCTCGTTCTTCTCGACGAAGCGGCCGTCCCTGTAGAACAGAGCCAGACAGTACTGCGAGTTGGGCTCGCTGCCCTCCGCCGCCTCCTTGAACCATTTGAATGCCTTCTCGTCGCTCTGGTCGAAGTATAGGCCGTTGGCGTACATGCATGCCAGCGCGTACTGCGCGTATCCGTTGCACTTCTCGGCGGCCTCTGTGAACCAATGGGCCGCTTTAGCGTCGTCCTTGGGGAGGATCTGTCCCTCGTAGGACATGTTTGCAAGGTCGACCATCGCCTGCTGGTATCCGTTCTCGCAGGACTTCTCCAGCCATTTGAGCGCCAGAGAAGGGTCCCTCTTCAGACCGTCCCCGTTGGCATAGGACATGCCTATCTGATACTGCGCCTCCGCATGTCCCTGCTCGGCGGCCTTCTCGAAATAGACGTTCCCTTTCTTGATATCGAAATACTTGGTCCTGGGGGTGGAATGGATGCATCCCAGGACGAACTGCGCGTCCATGCTCCCGGCATCGGCTGCGCGCACATACCAGTCCATGGCCTTCTTGAGATCCTGCTGGGTGTCGTACGTCCCCTGGTAATAGAGTTCGGCCAGCCTGTACATCGCCTGAGCAGAGCCGTTGTTGGCAGCCTTTTGGAGCCAATAGAGTGCCTTGCTCTCGTCCTTGGGGATGCCTTTGCCCTTGAGATACATGAAGCCGACGGTGTTCTGGGCCTCAGCGTCATCGTCCTCGGCGCAGACCGTGTACCATCTGACGGCTTCAGCATGGCTCTTGGAGACCTCCTCGGTCCCTTTATCGTACATGGTGAACAGCTTGGAACATGCTTCAGGGTCCCTCTGCTCGCCTTTGAGCCTCAGCTCCAGAAGCTTCTCCATGACATCCTCGGGGTTCCTGGACATCTCGGATACGACTATGGCGGCATCCTTCGAGCCTTCGCCGGATGCTAGCCTGAACAGCTCCTCGGCGGTCTTCCTGTCCCTGGTGATGCCTGCTGAGCCCGTGTAAAGGAACAGAGCATAGAGATACTGGGCATCGGGGATCGATTCCTCGGAACCGCGCTCCGCTGCTGCAGCGGCTCCTTTCAGATCGTATCCAGTGGAAGCGCAGTCCATCAGGCTACGAGACGGCATATACTGACCGTCCTGTGAAATCGTTGATTGGGACATAGTCAGAGCTATATGGAATCAGATATTAGTAATCTGACCAACGAATGTTCTGGTCTTTCTTTGATCAATAATATGCGAGATACATGCCAGAACACTGATGTCTGACAATTGTTATGAGCCACTTTCGGCCACCCCTCCCGTTCTTAGCATTATATAATGACCGGACGTAGCAATCAATCATGGCAATCGCAATATCAGACCGTATCGAGAGAGGTGCGAACGAGCACGCTCTTCCAGCATCCTGTCTGACCAACGTAGGATGCAGCATGACAGCGTCCGCTGATGCGATAGCGGACAGAAGCTTCGCCTATGGGGATCCCTGTCTCAGGAATCTCGGAAGGGTCGTTTCCGAACCCGGAAGCCAAGCAAAAAACCGCTTAGAAAGAAAGAACATAAGTGTTTTATCTGTAGGAACGATAGGCTTTAGCATGGAGCCGTTCCTGAAAAACATGGAACCAATGGAGAGGGCGAGATACTATGTCCTCAACAAGGTCAGTAGCGGCTACACCGAAGCCTTGGAGATTTTCAACGACCCAGAGAACGTGAACACGCCTGTCGCGCAGTACTTTCTCGGCATGATCTACTACCACGGCCTCGGAGTCCCCAAGGATGCGGAGAAAGCATTCAGATTCATGAGCATCTCCTACGAAGGCAAGAATCTGAACGCCAGCTACTACCTGGGGATGATGTATCTCAAGGGTTTCGGCACCAAGAAGATACCCAACAAGGCCATGATGCACCTGAAGGAGGCTGCTAACACCGTCGGGGATTCCCGCGCCGAGCTCCAGGTCGGACTCATGTACCTCAGGGGAGAGGGACTTCTGGCTCCCGATGACGAGAAGGCGTTCAAATGGGTAGAGAAGGCCGCCCTCCACTCCAACATAGAGGCCAAATTCATCCTCGGCCAGATGTACAGGACCGGATGCGGATGCGATGTAGACATGGCGTCGGCCTTCAGACATCTCGAATCGGCAGCGAAGAAGGGCCACAAGGGCGCCCAAATCCTCCTAGGGAACATGTACCTCAAGGGCGAGGGCGTCCGTTCCAACAAGGCTATGGCCGAGCATTGGTACAACGTCGCGGACGGAAAAGAGTCCTTGACTTGACTTAAATCAAAAAATAAATAATTTGGAGAAGGGGCGATGGCCCCTCCTCGCATTTTTCACTTCAGTCCGACAATGGTGCCGTCAGGATTGAGGTCCATCCTCATCGCCGCAGGCACCTTGGGAAGCCCGGGCATCAGGGTGAGGGTTCCGCAGACGGGGACGATGAATCCCGCACCGGCGGACAGCCATACCTCTCTGACATTGAGCTTCCAGCCTCTGGGTGCGCCCTTCACCTTGGAATCGTCCGTGAGGGACGCCTGGGTCTTGGCGATGCACACCGGGAGGCCTCCGTATCCGTTGGCCACGATGTTGTTGATGGCCTTCTCAGCGGCTGCGGAATAGACGACCCCGTCGGCTCCGTAGATCTTCCTGGCGACGGTGTCGATCTTGTCCTTGACGGAAGAGTCCAGATCGTAGAGGAAGTGGAAGTCCTTGGGCTTCTCGACAGCCTCGATGACGGCCTTGGCGATCTCCTCGGCTCCCTTTCCGCCCTCGATGAAACCGTCCGAGAAAGCGACGTTCACGCCGATGTCCTTGCAGTGCTGGCGGATGAGCTCGATCTCCTCGGGCTTGTCCTGGGCGAAGTGGTTGATGGAGACGACGATTGGGACCCCGTAGTAGGACATGTTCTCGATGTGCTTGTCGAGGTTGCAGAGTCCCTTCTTGAGGTTCTCGAGGGTGAGGGTGGATTCGTCCTCGAGGATTCCTCCTCCGTGGGTCATCAACGCCTTGATGGACGCGACTATGACGACGCAGTCAGGGGACATGCCGCCCTGTCTGCACACGATGTCCATGAACTTCTCCCCGCCCAGATCGGAAGCGAAACCCGCTTCGGTGATGACGTAGTCTCCGAGCTTAAGAGCGGTCTTGGTGGCGATCAAGCTGTTGGTACCGTGCGCGATGTTGGCGAACGGGAATCCGTGGACGAACACGGGCTGCCCCTCGAGGGTCTGGACTAGGTTAGGGTTGATGGCGTCCTTGAGGAGCACCATGAGGGCTCCGACACATCCGAGGTCCTTCACGGTTATCTGCTTGTTGTCCTGGGTGTACGCTACGACCATGCCCTCGAGCCTGCGCCTGAGGTCGTCGCGGGAAGTGGACAGGGCGAGGATCGCAGAGATCTCCGATGCGGAAGTGATCAAGAAACCCGCCTCGTGGGGAACTCCTCCGAGGGTCCTGTCGTTTCCGAGTCCGACGACGATGTTCCTCAGCTCCCTGGCGTTGATGTCCATGGCTTTCTTGAGGACTATCTTGGTGGGATCTATCCCGAGGGGGTTATCCCTCACCAGCTGGTTGTCTATGATAGAGGATAGAAGGTTATGGGCGGCGGTGACCGCGTGGATGTCTCCGGTGAAGTGGAGATCGATATCCCACATGGGGTAGACCTGCGCGTATCCTCCTCCGGTGGCTCCCCCTTTGACTCCGAAGGTAGGGCCGATGGAGGGCTCCCTGAGGGCCCCCACGACGTTCTTTCCGAGACGTCCCAGTCCCTGGATTAAGCTGATGGTGGTGACGGTCTTCCCCTCCCCGGCGGGAGTGGGTGTGATGGCCGTGACCATGACCAGCTTTCCGTTCTTGCGGTCCTTGTACTTGTCGATGACGTTCAAGGGAACCTTGGCGATGTATTTTCCGTACGGAACGATCTCGTCCTCGGACAATCCGATCTTGGCTGCAATCTCTTTAATGGGTTTGACCTTCGCCGATTGGGCGATGTCTATGTCAGCCTGCATGACCGATATCAGACAGTCGGCTCTAATAAAACCTCCTACCTTTTTATTTGCTGGACTGCCGGAACGCGGTCTGCAATATGGCTTAATATCGGCAATATTTCAAAAATGATGTGTCGTCATCATATTGGATGAATGGTCAATATAGATTAAAGTAAATCAAAAAATATTTTGGTCATGCTAAATTATTATATAGTAATTTTAGGAATACCTAAGTATGAGTCCCGATTCCGTAGCGACCGTACAGATAGCCAAATCCGGAGCATTCGCGAGCCCCGGACCTCAGATGCCGTTGTCTTTCCTCAAGAACACAGAACGTGGAGAGATAATCAGAATATCAGGCAAAGAGGACGTTAGAAAGTACCTCTCGGAGTTAGGATTCCTTCCGGGAACGGTGATCAGCGTGGTCAACACGGTCAAAGGCAACATCATAGTGGACGTCAAAGGCTCCAGAGTTGCCATTGACGCCGCTATGGCCTCCAAGATCATCGTATCCCAGTGAGTTGAGAGATATGAAAACGCTGAAGGAAGCCGCCATAGGTTCCACTGTCAAAGTCATCAAGATCCATGGCGAAGGCGCCCTGAAGAGACACATCATGGACATGGGCATCACCAAGGGATGCTCCATCTATGTTCGCAAAGTCGCTCCCCTAGGGGATCCTGTAGAGATCACCCTGAGGGGCTACGAGCTGAGTCTCAGAAAGGAGTATGCGGAGATGGTAGAGGTCGAATGACCCCCATCGGTTCACGGATTATTTCCTATCCGAAGAACCAGGAGAACGATTTATGAGCTATACTATTGCATTAGCAGGTAACCCTAACTGCGGTAAGACGACATTGTTCAATGCTTTGACAGGTGCGTCGCAGCGCGTCGGTAACTGGCCTGGCGTGACAATAGACAAGAAGGTCGGAAAAATACATGGAACGGACTCAGAACTGGTCGACCTTCCTGGAATCTATTCGATGTCACCCTACTCCCCCGAGGAGATAGTGAGCAGGAACTTCATCATCGACGAGAAGCCCGATGCGCTTATCAATATAGTAGACGCCACCAACCTCGAGAGGAACCTGTTCCTCACTCTCCAGCTACTCGACATGGGAACCCCGATGGTCGTAGCGCTGAACATGATGGATATGGTGGAAGCGGCTGGCGACAAGATCGACATCGACGGCCTTTCCAAAGACCTCGGCGTCCCCGTCGTGCCAATATCCGCTGCCAAAAAGATCGGAATCAACGACCTCGTGAATAAGATCACCGAGGTGGCAGAGAGCCATCAGAAACCCGCTCCCTCCCGGTTCTCCGGCACGTTCGAATCTGCAATCGTCGCCGCAGAGGGAGCCCTCAAAGGCAAGGTTCCCGAGGACAGCATCAGATTCTACGCCATAAAGCTGCTCGAAGGAGACAAGGACGTCATCGAGAAGGCCCCCCAGGCCAGAGAGCAGATCGCTTCCGCAATCGATGCCTTCGAGAAGGAATACGACGACAGCGCGGACTCCATCATCGCCGACAGCAGATACGACAGGATCGCCGAAGTCGTCGGAAGCACCGTCAAGCGCGCCCCTCGCGACGAGAAGGGGACCCTGTCCGACAGGATCGACCGTATCGTCACCAACAGATGGCTGGGCATCCCGATCTTCATCGCAATCATAGCGCTCATCTATTTCATCGCAATGTACGACGGCGCCTGGGGAACCTCCCCCGGAGCCTGGGCCACCGGTTGGCTCAACGACTGGTTCGGAGAGCTGGGAGAGAATGTCGCTGCCTGGTGCGAGGACAACGCTGTCGAGCCCTGGCTCACCGGACTGCTCGTCGACGGTATAATCGGCGGAGTGGGAGCCGTCCTCGGTTTCCTGCCCCAGATGATCGTCCTCTTCCTCTGCCTGGTCATCCTCGAAGAGATCGGATACATGGCCCGTGTCGCGTTCGTCATGGACCGTGTGTTCAGATACTTCGGACTCTCCGGAAAGTCCTTCATCCCCCTCCTTGTGGGAACCGGTTGCGGCATCCCCGGCGTGATGGCATCGAGAACGATCGAGAGCGAAAGCGACAGGCGTATCACCGCCATGACGGTCACGTTCATGCCCTGCGGCGCGAAGCTGCCTGTCATCGCTATGATCGCCGGAGCCCTGTTCGGCGGCAGCGTCCTCGTGGGTATCTACGCCTACGTGCTCGGAATATGCACCGTCATCCTGACCGGAGTCATCATGAAGAAGCTCAAGAGGTTCGCCGGAACCCCTGCGCCTTTCATCATGGAGCTGCCTCCCTACCACGCGCCTCAGCTGTTCAACGTCGCGAAAGCCGTATTCGACAGAGCCTGGGCATTCGTCAAGAAGGCGGGAACCATCATCCTGCTCTCTGCGATCCTCATCTGGTTCCTCTGCAACTACGACTTCTCCCTCAACATGGTCGAGAGCATCAACGACTCCATCCTCAAGTGGGTCGGAGACGGGCTCAAGTACCTGTTCATACCCCTCGGATGGGGCGACAACTGGGAGTTCTCCATCGCGTCCATCACCGGTCTCGTGGCTAAGGAGAACCTCATCGCGACCATGGGAACCATGTTCGGAATCGAGGAGATCAGCGACGAAGGAGAGGAGATCTGGGACATCCTCGCGACCATGCTCGGAAGCGCCGGCGCCATCTCGTTCCTGACCTTCAACCTGCTCTGCGCCCCCTGCTTCGCGGCTATCGGAGCCATGCACAGGGAGCTCGGAACCTGGAAGAGCACCGGATTCGCCGTCGCCTGGCAGTGCGTCATCGCCTACCTCATCTCCGTCATCGTCTACGTAGTCTACGGAAGCATCGTCGGAGCGCAGATAGAGACGATATCGTACGTGTTGTGCATAATCAACATAGCGGTGCTCGTCTACCTCGTCTGGGCGAGGGACCCCTTCAGACAGCTCAACAAGTCTGTCGAGGAGGAAGTCGAATGAACGCGGCAAGCCTGGCCATACTGGCGATCGTCGTCCTGATGGTCGTCGTCGCTGTCGCCCACCTGTACAACAACAAGCGCAAGGGCAAGACCGACTGCGGATGCAACTGCGGAAGATGCGGCAAATGCTCAGGCTCCAACGTCGAACTTCCCGAATGCTGCAAGAAGGACTGAGTCCGGATCAAATCAAAAGACGGGGTCCTCCCCGTCAAACCATTTTTTCATTTCTACCTGGATCGGCCTCGACTGTGTGTAACAACTTCGGCCGAGTCGATAGTTCGTAATGCGGTCGCGGACGGATGTCTACCGACCGGCGTCTTTTCTGATCGTCCGTTCGTCTAGTCGTCTCGCCATGGGCGCATCCAGGTCT
>SUSZ01000065.1 GCA_015063165.1 Thermoplasmata archaeon | reverse complement strand
AACGGAAAGCGCAAGGCTGTAACTCCTGCCATGGAAATTGGTCTGACAGATCATGTTTGGAGTATCGGCGAGGTCATGTCTTTTCTTTATAGACAAAATATCAACTAAAAAATATAACATCACCATTCTACATTATCTAGTGAATATCGTAACATGATGGGCACTCTATCCTGTGGACGGCATGGTCAGAGGAGACGCCAGATGCTAGCTGCGTTTCGAGGATAAGAACGACAGCCTGATCGTGTACCTCGACTGAGCGCAGGTCCAGGGTGCAAGGTCACTTGCACTATTCGCCGTGGCTTCCACCCGTGGGCTGGTGCTCACGGGAAATGCCCTTCCTCGTGGATTCGCGGCACAGTTCCCTATGGGGCGCGTGGCATGCGTCCCACGGGGAAGCCTCCACACGTCAATACAAATATTTATATACTAGTGCTACCAAAAGTATGGTCCTGAAATCGATACGTCTACGTACACGGATTATTGCTCACACAGGACAATAAATTATACGCATGCACAACGGAGCGAATGCTCCACATGGATGCCGCCCCACGGTGAACGACACGGACACCGCCACCAATACCACGATTAAACGCACACGGGAGAACGCACGAGGAGGAATACATTATGAATGGAGATGACGAGTTGTCGAAATACGAGAAGATCGCGAACAAGGGCCAGCCGTTGTGCCCGTACAGACACAACTATTACGACAGGGTGCTGGTCCTGATGGACCTTCGCAACGTTTCCATGAAGATATCCGGCGACTGCCAGGAGGAGTTCGAGTACGGCAAGCTGCTCATCGACGCCGTAGGCATCCGCAATCTGGTCGCAGCCATCGCCGTGGACGGGACGTTCTACGAGGACGAGGACCGTCTCAGCAGGCTTCAGAGCAGGGTCAGGAACTGCGGCTTCAGGATAGAGTCTGTTCCCGCCACCAACAACTCTGGGAAGCAGGAGGGCACCGACGTGGCTCTGGCGCTGATCGCGTTCGAGTACGCCATCAAGGACAGGTGCGACACTATAGTGCTCATAACCGGGGATGGAGATTTCACGTATCTCGTCAAGAAGCTACAGGGCCTGGGGAAGGTGGTGGAGGTCATTTCCTTCGACGAGAGCCTCAGCGGACGCCTCAGAAGGGCCGCAGACAAGGTCACTCTGCTCGACGGTATGTCATTGATATCCCTCGTGCCCGAAGAAGAGGAGGCGGACCTATGAGCGGAGAGAAGCCTGGTAAGACTATAGTGAAATTCAACAGGGAGGAAGGCGAGAAAATTGTCGGAGAGGTCGAGGGGGACCGCAGGCCCGTGTACGTCAACAAGAAGTCCATCAGACCCAGGCTAGGAGATACCTGGGCCTGTCATCTCAATGTGATAAATGAGTCTGGCCAGGAATGCTACCTGGCCATCCTTGAGGACAAGCTGGGTTTCGAGGAACCGGCGAAAGCTTCCGAAGAGGAGCATGCTATCGACGAGCCGAAGGAAGCTTCCGTGGAGGAAGCGGAGTCCCCGAAAGAAGACGAGTACAAGATCGTGGAGGATCCGAGGGAGAGGTTCAAGAAGGAATTCATCCGCATGAGGATGGCTGCACGTTCCAGGAGCTTCGCCACGATGGACGAAGAGGACGGGGAGGAAGATGGGTCCGACTTCTTCTCCTACGAGGGGAACGGCGTCCTCCGCTCCAATCTCTTGGTATTCGACCGCTATCTGGTGTTCCGCTCGTCCAATAACAGGATCATCCAGCTCGCTCCATGCAGGGAAGGAGGATTCAGGTGCGTAGAAGGAAGGATCAGGATAGGAATGCTGGACAGGATCCTGGGTGACAGGGTCGGATGCCAGCTGGGGTTCGAGAAGGAGGACCTCGTACTGACGGTGCATCTGGACTCGGATGAAAAGGCGTGAAGATGACGGATGATGACGTCCGGACGCTCGGAACCGGGCTAAACATTTTACAAACATCTATCACCGCCGATGTTCCATATGATGTCTAGAAAAACAGCATCATCGTGATACTGATTCATCGGATCGTTCCGGAAGGATTCATAAGCCCGGATCTTTCGTCATTTTACCGAGGCTGTCCTTGAGCACGGTCATTCCGATCATCGCCATGATCACGCACATGATCACGTTGGTGAGGTCTACGGACCAGTAGATCGCTGTCATCGAGATCGTGGACGCGACGATGTAGGCGCAGAGGAAGACGACCTCCCTGAAGAACATGAGGAACGATGACAGGAAAGCTCTGCGAAGAGCCTGGAGTACGGCCGTCCAGACGCGCATGACTCCCAGTATGGCCGGGACCGCGGAGTATATTCTTATGGCCATGGCCATCTCGTCGTGGAGGGGCTTCATCTCCTCCGCGTATGTGTAGATGTCCGCCAGGATGTCGGCGGCCAGGAACAGGAACATGCTCATGACCAGGCCGATTCCCACGACGATCTTGAGTGAGAACGATATGGACTCGCGTATCTTCCCAGGCGCCTTCTGGCCAATCTGGGCGGAGACCACCGGGAGAAGAGCGGCGCAGAAGGCCTGCGTGGGTATCGTGACCAGCATGACGTAGTAGAAGGCGTTCGTGTAGATGACGAGTCCTTCAGGGCCGCCGCAGGACGCCACGACCCCTTGCTCTGGGACGGTCATCAGGCTGACCAGGAGCATCTCCGCGGTGTAAGGCACGGCGATGACGGCGATCTCCTTCAGAAGAGCTTTGTCGAACCTGAATGCGGCCAAGGATATCACGACGTACATCGTCTTCCGGACGTAGAGCAGGATGGCGGCTATCGTGGGTATGATGAACGATATGCAGGTGGCCCAGGAGGCTCCGACGATGCCCATGTCCAGCACGTAGATGAGTATGGGATCCAGGACCATGTTCAGGACGGAGGCCGAGACGGATATGGCCATGGACTTCCTGGCGGCTCCCTCGGAGCGTATGAGCCCTATGAACAGGCCGTTCATCATGATCGGCAGGGTGCAGACGATGTACGGCATCATGTACTCCATGCTCAGCTCTATGTTGTATCCCCCTCCGGATATGGCTATCAGAGGCCCTCCCACGGCGTACATCAGGGGCATGACGCCGAAGACGGCCACCAGAGTGACCATGACCGACTGGGACGCTATGCGGTCGGCCTTGGGCTTGTCGTCGGCTCCTAGGGCGCGCGCGATGGCGGCTGAAGCTCCCACGCCGAAAGCCAGGCCGAACATGGTTATGATCCTGAGGATGGGAGATACGATGGATATGGCGGACAGCGGGTCAGGACCGAGACCGGAGCACCAGAGGGCGTCTATGTAAGTCTGGAGCGTGGCGACGAGGAACGAGAAGAACAGCGGCACCGCCATGTGTATCATGGCCTTGCGTGGTTCGCTGAGAATCAGCTCCAGGTCCTTCGTCTTGTCTGCCATCTTGACGGTCATGCGACGGATGTATTATACGGTTTGCTTGCCAAGTAATATGGATTTCGATTTATTATGCTGGAAAGGAGTATGTTTGGTATATCGTTATCAAGAATGTTTTCTAGGGTCACTGCAACGTAAGTTTATAATTCATTGAAAAACCGTTGATCTATTGACGAATGCCCCTGTTTGGAAAATTGTCCTTCGTTTATTCAACACGTTATCAAGACATCGTAAGCGTATAATAATTTAAGAGTTGCAGCAAACAGCTGTTTGTTTGCGATTTCTAACCGGTTCATCAATAATCATCGTTTTTCACCGATGTTATCTCAGTGCTATTGTACACGATCGCTGAATCATTCCTTATCGTTAATCAGCGAAGTTAACCATGAAGAGACTAGAACCATATAACAAGTGTATGGGTTAAAAATGGAGGGAGGTATCAACGAAGAAAGCTCTTTACCATCAGACATTTGGTTAATGATTGACTGTGTGTAACAACCTCAGCCGAGCCGATAGTTCGGAATGCGGTCGCGGACGGATGTCTACCGACCGCCGTCCTTTCTGATCGTCCGTTCGTTTAGCCGTCTCGTCATGGGCCAGCCGGGTCTC
>SUSZ01000067.1 GCA_015063165.1 Thermoplasmata archaeon | reverse complement strand
TTCACCGCTGTCCTGTGACGGCACACTCTGGCGAATGTCCGTCCAGGACATTCGTAGCATCGAACGTCAGAACGCATGAGGGCACGCCGGGCAGGTTTAGGCCCCGGTGGGGATCATGGTTCTCCATGTTTGAAACGCGTTGTGCGCTTCACGTACGGCAGGGTAGCATGAACCAATATTTAAAACTTATCTATGAAGGCCTTTTCCAGCGACCTACAGCGAACCGGATTTCAGAAAGTCTGGCCCATCCTATTAACCGATGATGTCTTGAGAGGCTCGCGGAACCTTGAAACGATTGGAAAACGTGTCCTCACGAAATAGCATCTAGCCCGCAACCGATCCGATAGATTCGGATAACATATCGGACAACCTCTGGCGCCAATCATCTGGACTACATTATTCATTTATTCGCCACAATACAAGGTTATATAATAGGACCTGCAATAGCCGCAAACAGGTGTTAGAAATGGCAAACGATGACGATTATATGGCACTGCTCAACAGGGCCAAAATTGCATGTCCCGAAATCACAGAGAACCACGAAAGGTTCGAGATTCCCGAGCTGGACATCCTCCAGGAAGGAAAGATCACCGTCTTCAGGAACTTCATCGATGTCACCGACAAACTCAGAAGGGAGCCTGAGCACCTCCTTCAGTTCATGCTGAAAGAGCTCGGAACCCCTGGAAACATCGAGGGACGCAGGGCGGTTTTCAAAGCCAAGATTAACCCCCAGTCCATCAACGACAAGGTGCAGATGTACACCGAGACGTACGTCATCTGTTCTGAGTGCGGACTTCCTGACACCAAGATGGTCAAAGAGGACAGGACCCTCATGCTCGAGTGCGAGGCGTGCGGAGCCCGCAGGCCCATCACCATCAGGAAATCCGTCAGAGCCGACACCGCCAACACCCTCAGAGAGGGAGATATCATCGAGCTCATGGTCACCGACGTCGGAAAGAAAGGAGACGGTGTCGGAAAGATGTACGACTACCTCGTGATCGTTCCTGGAACCGTCAAGGGGACCAAGATCCACGCCAAGATCACCAAGATCTCTGCGAAGACGGCATTCGCTGTGCCCACCACAGAAGCTTGCACGCGCTGATGAAATACTATGTCGAGTCCTATGGATGCACCATGAACTTCGGGGAGGGTCGCAAGCTCTCCGAAGACATGGCCTCCATGGGATTTTTTGAAACCGAAACCCCGGAAGAAGCGGATATCGTCATCCTCAACACGTGCACGGTCGTGGAGACCACCGAGAAGAGGATGATATCCCGCATCTCCGAGCTGAAGAAAGCCGGGAAAGAGGTCATCGTCACAGGATGCATGGCCAAGGCCCAGCCCCAGAGGATAGAGATCCGCCTTCCCGGCTCGATAATAGTCCCTCCCAGGGAATACCATGCCTTCGCAAAGATGGTAGCCGACAAGTACGGCATCGCAGGCCCCCCCATCTTCAAAGGATACGGGCCTAGCACGATCCTCCCTATAGCGCAGGGATGCCTTGGAAACTGCTCCTACTGCATCACCCGTCTGGCCAGAGGCAAGCTTCTCAGCTACCCGGAGGATGAGATCCTGAAGGAATTCAGGAAGATGGTGGAATCCGGAACGAAGGAGATACTTCTCACAGCCCAGGACACCGCCTGCTACGGATTCGACATCGGAACGGACCTGGCGGAGCTTCTCGGAAAGATGCTGGAGATCCCAGGGGATTACAAGATCAGGATAGGGATGATGAACCCCAACCACCTCATGAGGATATCCGACAGGCTCGTCGAGACGATGAGGGACGACAGGATGTACAGGTTCCTCCACATACCCGTTCAGAGCGGCAGCGACAAGATACTCCGTTCCATGCGCAGAGGATACACCTCCGAGGACTTCATGTCCCTGGTGGGATCGCTGAGGTCGAAATGCCCCGACATAAGCATCGCGACCGACGTCATCTCAGGATATCCCGGGGAGACCGACGAGGACCACGAGATGACGAAAGACCTCATCAGAAAGCTGAGGGCGGATACCCTCAACATCACCCGCTTCTCCCCCAGGCCCGGGACCGATGCGATAAAGATGGAACAGGTCCACGGCAGGATAGCCAAAGAACGCTCCACGGAACTGACAGAGCTGAAGAACCGTGTGGAATACGACGTAAACTGCGGAATGGTCGGAAATACCTACAGGGCGCTGGCCACCGAGAAGAAGGACGGCACCATAATGCGCACCGGCAACTACAGACCGGTCGTAATCGAGGACGACATCCCCCTGGGAACAACGAGGGACGTCACCGTCACGGAATGCAGATCCACATATCTTATCGGAAAGCTGGCCTGAAGCATTCTGCAGAAACCGATAAAACATTATAATCGCAGTTCTTCCCACCCCCAGCAGTCCTGTGGTGTAGTGGTCAATCATGCTGGCCTTTGGAGCCGGCGACTCCGGTTCGAACCCGGACAGGACTACCATATTCCGTCCTGCCGGGTCCGATAGGGTTTCTCAGATCTTAGGTTCCTTGGAGATTATGTCGGCGACATCGTCCATGTCGTCCTTCATCATCTTGTCGAGTTTCTCGGTCTCGGACTTGATCTCTTCGATTGTGGGGATAGGGCCGAGGATGTCGTCAGGGTTTCCCACGGCCTCCTTGATGCTCTCCACGTCGGAGACCTCTCTGTCTGGGACGCTCCTGGTTGAACCTACATACTCGGAGATTCCTTCCACGAGCTTTGTAACCTCCATCGGGAAGAATATCTTGGAGGATTCTCCCTTTCCTACTTCCTGTAGAGTCTGCATTGAGAGAACGGACAGGGCCTTGGAATCCATGGCCGCGGCTCCTACGGACATTATCCTGAGCTTCTGGGCCTCACCTTGTCCTTCGAGGATGATAGCGAGCCTCTTTCCTTCTGCTTCGAGAATCATCGACTGCTTCAGACCCTCTGCTTCCAGGATACGGGACTTCTTCTTTCCCTCAGCTTCGAGGATAGCCGCCCTCTTCTGACCGTCCGCCTGAAGGATGGCTGCACGCCTCCTCCTCTCGGCTGAAGTCTGCTCCTCCATGGAGTCCTTCACCTTCCTGGCAGGATCGACCTCCCTGATCTCTACAGCCTCGATCTTAACGCCCCACTTGTCTGTGCTCTCGTCGAGGATGTCCCTGAGGCTCACGTTGATCTTTTCTCTGGAGGAAAGGATCTCATCGAGCTCCATCTCTCCTATGATGGACCTGAGCGTGGTCTGAGCCAGGTTCACAGTGGCGAGCCTGTAATCGGTGACCTCGAAGAAGGCGTTCTTGGGATCGGTGACCTTGATGTATATGACCGCGTCCACGTTCACAGGCGAGTTATCCTTCGTGATGACCTCCTGTTTAGGAACGTCGAGGACCTCGGTACGAAGGTCCATCTTGACGACCTTATTGATGAGAGGACAGACCACATTCAGTCCTTGGTTGAGAACCCTCACGAACTTTCCCAGACGCATGTATATGGCCTGTTCGTAAGGCTGAACGATTTTCACACCACTTACTATGACGATTACCGCTGCAAACACAACGATAAGAACGACTATCAGCACGACCTCGATGTCAATCAGTCCTCCTTAGATTCACGGACGTGTACATGGACCCCTTCGCTCTTCTCGACGATCACTTCCGTCCCAGCATCCAATGGCTTGTCGGAAGTGGCGGACCAGAGCTCCGAGCCAATCCTGACCTTGCCCTTCATATTGCCTGCTTCCGTAGGAACGACCACTGTTCCTGTCCTCCCGACAAGAGAATCCGTTACAGTGGTTACCGGTGGTTCTGGAACAGCCAGACGTTGGTAGATTTTCGTTGTGGCTATGGCTATAGGCACTGCGACTAGAACAGCGATGACAGGCGACCACCAGGAGGTCATCATATTAGGAAAAACAGCCCCTATGATACCCACAATCACAAGGACGGTTCCTGGAATTACCATGAACGCCCCTGGTGTGAAAGCCTCTACAATCAACAAGATCGCGCCTACCACGATAAGCACGACCGCAATCATGAAAGGGTCCATGCTTCGTAATCGATTTAGGAGATAATTAGAATTTTTCGTGATTGCATAATACTTGGAATGAAGAATAAAAAGAATACTGAGGATGAGAGATACACATACGAAACCTGTATGACGGCTAGACCACACCCCAGCGGCGCTGAGGACTTTAGTGAGCCCGGACTGAACGCCTCGGCGAACCTCGGCGCTTACATCCGGCTCCTATCGGACCCGTCATCT
>SUSZ01000040.1 GCA_015063165.1 Thermoplasmata archaeon | reverse complement strand
TTCCGGTCTGAAATCGGAGCGTGGGACCAGAAACAATCGTAAACGATGGTAGCGGATGCTATGAAAGCATCCAAGTGGCGAATAGGCCAGACCACGTTCAGCATTCACGATGTGGCGAGGTCAGGTTGGACAATCGAATTGAAACTTCTCTCGACCATTTCAGCGAAACCGAGCCTCGATTGGAATTCCGCTACCTTCTCCGGCTTAGCTTCGGTCACTGGTTTCAATGGAACCGCACCGCACCCTGATGTCTTGATGATCGAGAGGTCGTACGTGCCGATCCTCTTTGCGATCGATATGATCTCATTCTTGTCCAGCCCTATGAGAGGCCTGACGACAGGGAAATCCAGATCGCTCTGCTCCGCCCTGATGTTCATCAATGTCTGTGATGCGACCTGACCCAGGGAATCTCCCATAACTATGCCGGATGCGCCTTTCTCCTGAGCGAATCTCTTCGCGACGTTGTGCATCGTCCTTTTGCATAGGACACATTGATAATGGTTGTCCACGTTGTTCATTATATTCTCTTGATTGGCTTCGTGGTTGGCAATAAAGACAGGGAACCTCTTTCCTGTATACTTCTCCAACTGCTCCGATATCTTCAGAACCTTTTCCGCATCTTTTGGATCGCCGTATTTGCCGTTGCTCATATGGAGCAATAGAACATAGGCACCGGATTCGGACATAAGGTACGACGCTACCGGAGAATCTATTCCGCCAGAGATTAAAGCCACCAATTTCATTCAGACCACACCTGGAACATTTGAAAATCACATTCATAGGTAGCGGTCTCTGAATGTCTTTTCCTATATTACTGATATTCCTATATGAAAAATATATATTTATTAGTTGCTAGCTGATAACTGTGTTCGGTAATTCAATCATCCACCAGAATTGATTGGTTGAAGCATTTCTACAAATTCAGCACCCGCACCTTCTAGTATGCCTCAACAACATCGTTCCAGATGATGCACGGTCTGAACGTTTAAAGGCCTACAGACAGTCCGCTATCGCGGAGACATAATAACCGAACATGGGTTATGGAATATACACGATGATATACAGTATAAGTGAGTTTTAGAATAGGCCCCATCCCATATTCGAAAATCTAACGATTTTGATAACCTTCGTCTCACTTCACTCTAAAATTTCTATGCTTTCGCCATATATCGTTCAGTTTTAACTCCGACTATCCTCATCGAGTCGGCGCTCGCCCGGGCCGTCCGCTGCCGTCCGGAGGGCCCATTGTATGGGATAGGGAAACGCGTCCGCGCGCCGGAGCCCCTGGCCCTGCGGGCAGGCGGGGCATCCTCCGCGCGTCCGCGATTGACAAATGCGAAGGAACATCTGTTATACTGTGAAGAAAATGGATGGCTGCAGCTAAGGCAACAGAAAATAGAATACGGGCCGGAAATGGTCAAAGAGAAGAATGACCGAGCGTTAAGGAATGAGATTGTCGTGTGAAAGTCCCAGATTTATGCAGGCCTGGATAAGGCCGTACTCGAGCTCTGAGATGGTCTTCACACGTTTCCAAGGCGATGCTTCCTCCGTCTTGAGCTCTGGAAGGAGGCCGATCCTGTCCTTGAACCCCTTGCCGAACGACACGTCCCTCGTCCTGAAGCATTTGTTGCCCATGTGCGTGAAGAGCATCGTGCGCATGCCCTTGTCCTTCACGGAGTTTATGTCCGGGATGTCCTTTATGGATGCGAATCCGTCCTGGGTCAAGCATTTGACAAGGTACTTGAACGGATACGTCACGGCGTCCGTGCCGGACCTGGAGCCTTCCTCGCTCACTATCCCCTCGAAGTCAATGAACCCGTGCTTCCAGATGGGGTTCATGTCGATGGCCTTGCGGTGGTCCGTCCTGCTGAGCTTCCTCATCCGGGGCCCCTTGCCCACCCTGTTCAGGACCCTCGGGTCGCAGAACCTCCATGAAACTTTGCCGCCCTTGCCCGCATGGCGCTCCACCATCACGGGCTCGTCCAGCAGGAAGATCAGGTGCGGGGCAGGATAGCCCGAGGACTGGGCCTCCTTGGAGATGAGGGTCCCGTGCTTGCCGAATATCTTGCTGATGTTCGCGTTGAGCTTGTTGAGGAGGTTGTACCTGTAGTCCAGGCCCGCCACGTTTTAACGATAATATTTCAGTTGACAGTAAGAACCTGGCTCAAATCGAAGTGATGGGGAGCGCATACACACCTTTTCTAAGAGGATATGCTTTCTCTGTAAGACAGATCAGACAGGACGGCCCAATCTCATAGTTCGAACGAGTCAATCTTTCAAAAGCCTTGACATCTGTCGAATCATAGGTCATGCCTGCCTTGCATTCTATCAGGGACAGCTTCCCATCCCTGACCAGGATTAGGTCGATCTCGTTGCCGTTCTTGTCGCGGTAGTAATAGAAACCAGCATCCTCGGCGTTGTTCGAATAAGATTTCAGTATCTCGTTTATGATGTATGTCTCCACCATCGGGCCCCCCAGGTATCCTGCCCTCAGGGTCTCGGGATCATAGATCTTCGAGAGATAACACGCAAGACCCGTATCCCAGAAGTATAATTTGGGGCGCTTCACAACGCTTTTAATCACCGATCTGTCATTGTAGGATGGGAGAAGGTGCACGATGCCGCCCAATTGCAGAATGCCCAGCCACGATTCCGCAGTAGGTTTCGAGACCCCTACAGCTTTGCATATGGTCTCATAGACAAGCTCCTGACCAGTGAGCGATGCGACGACGCCCATGAAGGTCAGGAATTTCTCCTTATCCTTCAGATTGATGATTTCGCTGACATCCCTTGCGAGATAGGTATCGAGGTAATCTGAATAGAATTTGGATGTTTTCAATTCTGGTTTTTGATACAGCTCTGGATACGAACCGCGGACTATTCTTCCGAAGATATCGTTCACACCCATTTTCAGAGAAGCCGCCCTTTTGATGTTCTCTTCGAAATCGACTCTGAATGGGACCTCTTCTCTTCCTTCGATCTCGCTCATACTCAGGGGGGACATATCGATTATAGATATCCTCCCGGCCATCGATTCGGATATTCCCTCCATAAGCCTGTAGGCCTGGCTGCCGGTAAGGATATACATGCCTTCGTTGTGCCCGGTTTCGAACTTCGCCTTGTCTACTGCCGCCTCTATCGCCTCGAATAGACCTTTCGCGTATTGGACCTCGTCTATTATCAGCGGAGCAGGATGGATTTTCAAGAACATGTCCGGGTCTTTCCTTGCCAGCATCTTTTCACTGCGATCCGCCAATGTCACGTAATCAAAGTCGTGTTTTTTGGATATCAGTTCGCACAGTGTCGTTTTTCCAATCTGCCGTGCACCGGTTATGAGAATCACGGGTTTCAAAGGAATATCGTGTTCTATGCAGGGAAGCACCGTGCGTGGAATCATGATTAGTAAACTGGATGCTAGTATAAGAAAAAAACGAAGTTGAACTTTATTTTTTTCTTAAATATTCACTGACAGATTATTTAAACAAGGCTGCTTCACACGCACCACAAGGGGGTGCACGCAGATGACAAGGCCGAAGGGATTCAAACATAGGAACTGATTAAAAATAATTTTTAATCGGTTCCTATGCACTTGCACTAAACAGCTCACCTCCAGATCAGTCTTTGGAAATGTCCTCGAGGACGGATACCGCCCATGCGTCCATCTGTCGACAGCAGGAAGAATGGTCAACGAACTCGTTGAAAAAGGGATTCTACAGGAGACCACTGGAAAAAAGAAGAACCAGCTATTCGTATGCGAAGAGATAATGAGCCTTCTACGGTCATATTGATTTATATATAAATTGCACAAAACCACTTTTTCGCAATTATCAGAAACGATAGTTGCACGAGCGCAATTATCGACAGCCGGCCGGTTGACGGATTCGGTTGTCCCAGCAGAAAAGCCGAGCCTGGCATGAATGCCATCGGAACCGTGCTCTAGAGGCTTCATGGAGAGGCCCGGCCGAACCCGCGTCCGCGATCGCGGCGCCGAAAAAGGCGCTCCCTCCCTTGACATCCCCATAAGAGCCGAGCCTGGCTAGATGCGGCTCGTCAGGACGCCTATGCGTCCCGTCACCTCGTGATGTCTTTCGAGCGGATCTCGAGGACGACTATCACGAGGATCGCGATCGAGCCCACGATTAACAACAGACCGAGGTAGAACTCGTTGGAAGTTATGGATCCCCTGTCCTTCAGCACCAGAAGAGCGGCGAAGGAGGCAAAAAAGATCGCCGCGATAGCCCAGGCCCGTCTGCGAAGGGCGGAGCGGGCCGCAGCCCTCTCATCGAAGCTGTCGACGACGGTTATCCCTCCTATGAAACGGTCCCAGGTCACATAGAACGAGTCGTCTCCGTCGAGATACAGGTGCAGCGTCTTCCTGCAGCGCATGGACGAGAAATGCAGGGTGTACGAGCCGTCCTTGAGCTCCATCTCATGGCTCGCTCCCTTCTCCAGGACGAAATGCTCCAATCCGTCGACGGATACATTCATGGGCGCGTTGTCGAAGAACACGAATCCGCTGTAATCGTATATGATCGTTAAACGGCTCATGAGCTTGCCATGCGATGCACGCTTAAAATAATAGACCGGGTACTGCCATATGGGTAGGTACGCTTTTTCGTGCGAATCCGTTCTGCGCGGAAAGCTGTAAGACGTCCATGGCTCGCGCTGAAGGATTCGGCAGCCTGCTCGACCGTCTTGGCGGCGCAAGGACCATCGCGGAATGCGGACGGATTCCATAAATACGACCGTTGTCCTCCCAGTTCCTGGGAAGCGCGCCCCCGCACGGATTCGGGGCGAGCGCAAGATCGTCAGACTTCAAAGAGAGGATTCGGAATGACCAGGCTGCTGTTCGTGAACGGATGCGTCGATCGCGAGAGGTCCCGCACCATGAGGCTGGCCAAGGAGCTGATATCGCGCATCGAAGCGGACGAGATCGACGAGATGGTCCTGGAAGAGGAAGGGCTGGCCCCTCTGGACACGGCCAGGCTGAAAAAGAGGGAGGAGCTGGCTTTGGCGGGAAGATTGGACGATCCGGAATTCTCCGTGGCCCGCCGGTACGCGTCGGCCAACATCCTGGTGGTGGCGACCCCGTTCTGGGAATCGGGGTTCAATTCGATGACCAAGATCTTCCTGGAGAACGTCAGCCAGATCGGGATATCCTTCATGTACACGGACGAGGGCGTCCCTCTGGGCCTCACCAGCATCGGGAGAGCTTATTATGTCACCACCCGCGGCGGGTTCACCGACGACGACCACGATCTCGGGTTCATGATGTTCAAGGAGGTGGCGGCGATGCATGGGATCGAGGACGTCAGGATACTCAGCGCCAACGCATTGGACATAGTCGGGAACGATCCCGAGGCTATTATCGACGATGCGACCTCGAGGATCGACGGGACCCTCGTATGAACGGGGCCGATGCGCGCCGGTGCGTCGATCGTCGGAAGAATAACGCCGTCCCGAGAGGTATGCCATGAGCGACGAGAACGACTACAGGGTCTGCTTCAAGACGAAGCAGATAGGAGCCTGCCGCATCCGCGCCGACGGGAGGATGGAATACCGCGCCTTCGGACGCGCGCTGGAGTCCCTGAAGGACCAGGGCGTCCCGCCGGAGCTCGCCGAGGCCGAGAAGGCCGTGCCGTACCTCGGGGACCTGATGCGGGACCCCGACCGCGTCGAAGGCACGAGAAGGACTGCCTACAGGAGAGGGGATGTGAGCGTCGTCCGCATCCCAGAACAGGTCGAGAGGTTCAACATCTACAGGAGCTGCGCCGAGAAGGGCGATCCGGACTACTCGGAGGAGAGCCATTCGGCTCCGCACCGCGAGGGGCCGGGCACGTCCGAGGACATGATGGAATGGGCGAAGCGGTACAGCTTCGACAGGATGGACGACGGCACATACGAAGCGGAGCTGGACGAGGCCTGGTGGTGGGGAGGCGGCCATGACGACGGCGGGACCGTCCGCGCCGAGATCCCCGAGGAATGGCAGAGCCTCCCATATGACGAGTTCCTTGAGAACGTCATATCCCTGGTCCATGCCAGACATTACGGTTTCACCGTGGAGCATCTGAAGAGCAAAGAGGGCTTGAAGAGGTTCTTCGGATTCGAAGAATGAGCGATGCCCGTGCGTCCGGAGCCTTCCGGCATTGCTGCATTTCAATCGTACAGGCCTTCAGGGATGCTGAACAAAGAGCCGTGAATGTCGTAGAGGGCGCCGAAGAAGTAGTCGCTGCCTCTCTTGGCATGCGCGGCGACGAACCATAGGAGGACTTCGGAGCAGTCCATGTCGAATAGGATGCCTCTGTTGGCGATGACCGCGTATCTGAGCGCTGCGTTCGGATCGCCCCTCATGGCGCCTTCTTTCAGACATCCGACGACCTAGTCTTCCATTCCTTCGGGAATGTCGTATTCGTCATTGGGCATGAAGCTGCATGCGTATCTTTCGAAGCATCCCGCACACCCTTTCTCGGCTCCCGCCTTCATGTCCTCCCCGGAATAGTCCCAGCCATGCCTGTCCTCTATGTCGTGCAGTATGAATCTGACATCCCCGGACTGCAACCCCTTCTCGATTATGCCTCTGTTCCCGTCCCTCCCAGGAAAATGGTCGAGCTTCATGAGCATGGCATCGACCGAGCCCGATTCCACGCCCATCTCGCAGTACTTCCTGGCGATCTCCAAGCGGGGGCTGGAAATGGCGAACCCGATGCGCTCGTAATGGTACTTCGCCACCAGGTACATGGCATCCGGAATCCCTCCGTCGGCGGCCTGGGCCAAGTATCCTAAGCCCTTGCCGATGTCCGGGTCGCCGTAGCAGGGACAGAGGTAGAGGTACGCCATCGAGAACATGTCGTCCGCGGTCTCAGCCATAGGCTCGAACGCCTCGCGGAGCCTATTCTTCAGCCGCTTCCCTTTGAAGCCTGTCCTCTCTATGGCGTGCCTCTCGAGCCTGTCGATGTATTCCGAGACCATCAGGTCGGATCTCGCTCTGAGGTAAACGGACTAGGCCTGCTCGCTTCCGTTCTCGCAGGCAGACCTCAGATAGCTCTCCGATACACGGGGATCGTAGTTCGTCACCAGCTCGTGGCAGCCATACAGGAACATGGAATCGACGTCCCCCGAATCCGCCAGCTTCTTCAGGCCCTTCACCTTGGTACATTTCAAAAGGCTGTCCATCTTGTCGTCAAGAGCACGCCATCTCTCCACATCGCCGATATGCATGAACATAAATGGCCAGTCTGCATCATATTGGTTTCATAGGATTCGACGGGAGAAGTCCTCCACGCATCTTATCCCCTGGGACTCGTCGGAATCGTCCTCCTCAGGAACGGCCTCCGTTTCCTCGCCCTTGTCGGCCTTCTTCGGGTTCTTTATCCTGTAGAGGATGAACACGACAATCAGGGCCGCCGCGAGGGCGACGAAGATATGCTCTCCAAGGGACAGCGGGTTGGGAACGACGGCTATTATGGCAAGATCTATCAGCGCGACCACGACGTACGTGTTCATCTCCAGCAGCTCGGGATATCTGCTGCCGCGAGCCACGGGGTCGCTCTCTCTGGAGGCCTGGCGCCTGGCGTTCTCGATGACGAGCATGTCCAGGAACTTCACGTTGTCCACCAGGTACTTCGTAGGCGGGATGAGGACCACGAAGTTGAGCATCACCAGGATGAAATCCCACAGGTGGACCCCGCCTCCGAACATGTCGTTCAGGACAGGGCTGGCCATAGGAACTACCATGTAGAAGGCCAGGATGATCACTATGATCGCGAGTATGTTGATGTAGGCATGGGTCATGCTCCTGCGGAAATGCTTCTGAGTCCTCTTGGTGGCTGTGCGGAAGTTGACGTATAAGCCGTCCCTGTAGCCGTTCAGCTTGCAGAACATGTTCATCAGAGCCTTCGGACAGACCGTCTTCCCTCCATCCCAGATCCTCTCTGAATACTTGGACAGGATGGGCATCAGGACCATGGACAGCAGAGCGGCCCCAATTATGGACGTGTAGAACGCGTCGTCCACCACGTTGTGCTCCAAGGCCTCCTTGGAGATGATGAACGCGAACTCTCCCATGGCGGTCATGCTGATAGCGGAGACGAATCCAAGCCTGCCCTTCTCTCCGTTGAGCCAGAATCCGAGGAACACGGTCATCACCAGGAATCCGGCGAACATGAGGTAGAAGATGATCATGGTGCCCAGGTTGTCGGCGAGCGTGGCCAGATGGACCTCCATTCCCACAGAGATGAAGAACATCGACATGAACAGGTTCTTCATAGGCTCGACCGAGGACTCGATGTCCTTGCTGTTCCTCGCCACGGATATGAGAAGCCCGGCCAGGAAGGCGCCGATGGCCATAGACAGTCCAGCTATGGTGGCTGCCCAGGCCATGAACAGCGCTATGCCCAGGCAGACGAGCAGCAGGATCTCCTTGGAGACGTTGTCTGCGACCCAGTTGATGAATATCGGTATGACCTTGAGCCCGCCGACGATGCTGATGACCATGAACGCGGCGATAGAGGTTATCAGCACTATCAGGCCGGAGATCTCCATCGAGGAGCCCGCCAGGATGGGCGTGAGCGCGGAAAGCATCACGACCTGCCCGATGTCCTGGATGATGATTATCAGGATGATGACTTCCATATGCTCCTTGGTGTACTTCTTCTGGGCCATCATGACGCTCATGACGGCCGCGGTGCTGCAGCCCGACAGGACGGCCCCGAGGACGATGGACTGGGTGGCGTCCAGGCCCATCAGGCTTCCAGATACGAATCCGAGGACAACGGTCAACGGCAGCTGGACGCCTGCCACGACTATCGCGAATCTCCCCTTCTTGCGTATCTTCTTGAGATTGATCTCCAACCCGATGCAGAACATGAGCAGGACCAGGCCGAAGTCGGATAGGATCTCTATCGCTTCCAGTCCCGGTTCGCTGACGGACAAGAAATTGGCGATGACGATTCCGGCTGCAAGGTACCCTATGAGCGGCGGGAGCTTCGCTTTGTTAGATATGATAGAGCATGCTCCGGCCAGAACTGTGAACAGCGCCAAGCTCAGCAGAAGGAGAGACTCGTCCATCCTACTCCCGTTCTGGTATCTGCCTGCGGGAATAAAGCGTTATCTGATGGCCGGAACGAGGTCGCATAACAAGGAAAAGGTAAGGGGTTTGGCCGGGGGATCCCGGCTTTGAGGTAAGGTCAGAGAAGGACCTGAGTGAGGTTCCCGCCGTCTCCCGAGAACGCCTTGCTGGCCATGTTCTCGGCGGTGACCTTGAGCTTGTTGCCGTCGATATCCAAGAAGGCGTATCCGTAGAACGCCCTGCTGTCGACGTTCTCGAGGGCATCGCCGAAGACAACGCTCTCGAGAGCGGTTCCGGTGAATGCGCCGAGTCCGATATCGGTGGCGCTCTGGAGGTTGGCCTCGGTCAGAGGGCACCTAGCGAACGCGCGCTCTCCGATGACGGAGACGCCGGACAGGTCGAAGCTGTCGAGGCTGGTGCATCCGAAGAACGCGCTCTTTCCGATCTTGGAAAGGGTGTCTCCGAAGTCCGCGTCGACGAGGGAGTCGCAATAGGCGAACGCGTAGTCGCCGATGGCGGAAGCGCCGTTCACGGTCAGGGTCTCGATGTTGGAGCAGTTGGCGAACGCCTTGTTTCCGATGTCGCCGTAGCAGACGACAGAGGTGATGGTCTTGTCGCTGTAGAACGCCTTGCTCATGACGCCGGTGATGGTGTACTCGAATCCGAGGTAGGTGATGGTCACGGGGATGGAGACCTCGGCGATGGACTCGCCGTCGAATCCGTAGACCTTGACGAGGAAGCCGTCGGCGCTGACGATCCTGTAGATGTATCCGTCCTGGTGGATGGAGCCGTGGAGCTCGGGGACGTAGATGTCCAGCTCGGTGTAGTCGCTGTCGCTGGTGAACTTGTATCCCTTGAAGTCCTCAGCGCTGTACTCCATGACCCTTCCGTCGATGCCGTGGAAGACGCATCCGTCGAACGCGTCGGCTCCGGCGGACTCGATGCTGTAGGGGAACACGATGTAGTTCAGAGCGGTGCATCCGGCGAAAGCGGACGCTCCGATGGAGGTGACGCCGTCCTCGAACTTGAGGCATTCCACGGTGCATCCCTTGAAAGCGTTGTCGCCGATGGTGGCCACGTTGGAGGGAATGCTGATGTAGCGGAGGTAGGTCTTGGAGGTCTGGGACTGCTCCTTGAGGCCCACTCCGGCTCCGGCGAAGGCGCTGTCCGCAATCGTGGTGACGGTGTCGGGGATGATGAGCCTCTGCTTGGAGAGGGGGTACTGCAAGAGGGTCTTGACCTCCTTGTCGTAAAGGACCCCTTTCACGGAGGAGTAGTACTCGTTGTCCGCGGAGACGGTTATGCTGGTGAGGTAGGGCGCGGAGAAGGCAAGGTCGCCGATCTCTGCGACGTTGGCTCCGATGAAGGCCATGTCGACGACGGTGCAGTCGATGAACGCGGAGGCTTCGACGGAGACAGGGGTGAGGTTCCAGCCCTCATACTCGAAGACGTCGGGAATCTCGATGACGGTGAACTGGGAGTCCGCGTTGAAGCCGATGGCGACAACGTTGCCGTCGATGTCCTGGATCTTGTAGATAACTCCGAGGTACTCGATGACGGGGTCCATCTCCGCGAACACGGCGGTGGCGGAAACGTTGTTGAGAACCTGGGAGGCGTCGAGCTCCCACTTCTCGAGAACGTAGATGCTCTTCTCGGTCATGGCGGCGGGGGTGGCTACAGCGGTGTAGGTCGCCTCGCCCTCGATGTCGTTCAGGTACAGGATGTTCTTCTGGGTGTAGACCTCGCTCCTGTAGTATGCCTTGACGCTAGGGGCCTGGATCTCGTTGCCTTCGGAGTCGTACCACTGGACGGTTCCCATGGACTCGTCGTTGGATGCCACGGTGACGTCGTACTGCTTGGTGAACACGATGACCTGTCCGACGACGGTGAGGTCGCTGTGGACGGCTATTCCCTCGGTGGTCAGGTCTACATACTCCCCGGTAGCGGGGTCGATGTACTGCCATCCGGAGAACTCGTAATGGTAGCGGTCGGTGTCCTCGGGAAGGGACATGCTGGTGGACGCGACGTTGACGCGAATCTTGCTTGCGTCTTTCTCGTCGATCCTGACAAGCTTTCCGTCGGGCACTCCTTTGAAAGTGGAAGTCATATCGCTCCCGCTCTCGCTCGTTTTGATGACGGTGACCGTATACGTATCGGCCGCGTCAGCACTGGATTCTGAGGACATGACGATGGCGGAAGCCGTGACGATCATGAGGAACGCCACTGCGAGGACCGCAATCGCTTTTGTCTTACTGTAGATTGTATTTGCATGCATACGAATCCAAATAGTCATACATTTCATCTAATAAAAATATAGACCGTTTGACAGGAGACGAAGGGCCTGGGCGTGGCATATTTTTCGCCTGTGCGTAGGGACTCGGCCTTCGTTGCAGAACCAACAGGCCGGATCGTTCTTATCGGACGTCGGAAGAGGATCGAAGACGGGAATCGAATCGGGAGAGGGACTTGTCTTTCTCGAGATAGGACAGGGGCCATGCGTCCTGCACGGTTGATACGTATCCGGAACGGCCCCGACGTACGAAGATCGACAGAAACTATCGGACCGTCGTTTCAGAGAATCCCGTTCCGCCATGGATCGTCTCCAGGCGATTTGATTCTGGCGCCTGTTGAAATGCGATGTGAGTGAGAACAAAGTAAAGGGTTTCCCGCTGGTCATCCCAGCGGGTCTTAAAGGTTCAGAGGCAGAGCACTCCGTCGGTTCCGGAGAATGTCTTTCCTGCAAGGCTCGAGGCATCGATGCTCATCTTGGCTCCATCGGCATCCTTGAACTTGTAGCCGAAGAACGCCTTGGCGTCGACATCGGTGAGCCCGGCGGAGAAGGAGACCTTCCGGAGCGAGGTGCCGGTGAAGGCTCCGTAGCCGATGGACTCGGCGCTGCCGAGGTCGGCCTCGGACAGGGACTTGCATCCGTAGAAGGCGTGCTTCCCGATGGTCTCGACCGCGCCGAGGTCGATGTCGGACAGGGACTTGCATCCGCTGAACGCGCTCTCGCCTATGGCAGTCACGCTGCCGAGGTCGACAGACACGAGAGCAGAGCAGCTGGCGAAGGCGTACGCGCCGAGGGAGGCCGCGCCGTCGAGGACGACCGTCTCGAGCGAGGAGCAGTTCGCGAAGGCCTTGAAGCCTACGTCGGCCGCAGAGGTCACTGTGGTTATGGTGGTGTTGCCGTAGAACGCCTTGGAGGCGATGCCGGACACGTCCCACTCGAACCCGAGGTATCCCACGGAAGCGGGTATGACCAGGTCGGTGAGGGTGCTGTCGGCGAGGCCGACGGCGGTTATGGTCTTGGACTCGCCGTTGTCGGTGATCCTGTAGTCGACTCCGCCATAGGTGATGGTTCCTCCAACAGGGGGTACATACATCTCGAGACAGGAGCTGTCCTTGCCGGTGAACTTGTGGCCGGAAATGGCGTCGATGGCGAAGCTCATCTCCTCACCGTCCTCTCCGATGAAGACGCACCCGTCGAAGGCGTCGGCCGCGACGGACTCGAGCGTCTCGTTGAACAGGACGTAGTTCAAGCTCTCGCAGCCTGCGAAGGCTCCGGCGCCGATGGTCTTGGTGCCGTCGGCGAGCTTGAGGGTCTCCAGGGTGCTTCCGCTGAAGGCACTGTCCCCGACCTTGGTGACGGTCCCGGGGATGCTCACGTAGCGGAAGTAGGTGATTGCCCCGCTCTCGTAGTCGGCCTTGAGGGCTGCTCCGGCATCCTTGAACGCTCCGGCCGCGATCTCGGTGACCGTGCTGGGAATCACCAGCCTCTGCTTGGAAGCGGGGAACTTCAGCAGGACGGATTCGTCCTTGTCGTAGAGCACTCCGGCGACGGAGGAGTAGACCTCGTTCTCGTCGGAGACTGTGATGGACTTGAGGTACGGGCTGTCGAAGGCTCCTTCGCCGATGGAAGCGACGGTGCTTCCGACGGAGGCGTCGGTCACCGTGGCGCAGCCTGCGAAGGCTCCGGCCTCGATGGAGACGGGTACGAAGTCCATGCCGTCGTAGCTGACGACATCGGGCACCGCAAGCGAAACAGGCTCGCCCTCGAATCCGATGGCGGATACGGTGGTCGCATCCTCGAGGACGAGGTATCTGACATCCTCGTAGACGAAGGACACGAGGGTCGCGGAGAACTCCGCGACGACGGTCATGTCGCCGGAGACGGTCCTCGAAGGGATGTCCCATCCGACGAATGCGTAGGCGTACTCGGGGGTGTCGTCCGCGACGACGGCCTCGGACTCGAAGTCGCCGACGGCCAGGACGGTTCCGGATGCGGAGACAGCGGATCCATAGGGAACCGCGATGCTTCCGAGGGTGACTGTTCCGGCGCTCTTGTCGGACGATACGACGGTCACGGTGTACTCGTTGACGGCCTGGACGATCTCGTAGGAGACGGTCATGTCGCCGGTCACGGTGAGGACCCTGCC
>SUSZ01000057.1 GCA_015063165.1 Thermoplasmata archaeon | reverse complement strand
TTCCGGTCTGAAATCGGAGCGTGGGACCAGAAACAATCGTAAACGATGGTAGCGGATGCTATGAAAGCATCCAAGTGGCGAATAGGCCAGACCACGTTCAGCATTCACGATGTGGCGAGGTCAGGGTAGATAGGACAAAAACTCAATTCGGATTCCCCGACCTCTGCCACTTCCCCATTCTCTATGACGATGCGCGTCATCCCTATAGCATCGAAAACATGTCTGCCTTCTTCTTTGGACACTGTATCATTCTCCTAGAATCAATGATATTTCAGGGTGGGAGCGACAGCAATAGCTGCCACTCCACACTCTTTACCAGACCGATTTGAGCAAGGAGGAGGCACTAGTCTGGTTTGGTTACATTACCTGTTTTCTATCACTTCTTTCCAAAGGATCTCTTGAACAATCCTGTTTTTTCTTTCTTTCCTGCTTTGTCTTCTGGAATTCGGATCTTGGCAAACGCCTAATCCAGGTCCGCTATGATGTCCTTGATATGCTCCGTTCCGATCGACAGCCTGATAGTAGACGGCGAGATGCCCTGCTCGCGAAGCTCGGATTCACTCAACTGCGAGTGCGTGGTGGATGCCGGATGGATCGCCAACGATTTCACATCGGCCACGTTAGCTAGCAATGAGAACAGCTGAAGGTTATCTATGAACTTCTTCGCATCCTCCTCTGAGCCTTTGATGTCGAAGGTGAATATCGAACCTGCACCATTCGGGAAGTATCTCTTATAGATCTCGTGGGTGGGCTGTCCGGGTATGGAGGGGTGGCTGACGGATTTGACCTTTGGATTGTTCTTAAGATAGTCCAATACCTCCAAGGTGTTCTCCACATGCCTGTCTACACGCAACGACAGCGTCTCCAATCCCTGTAGAAGCACGAACGCTGTTACGGGCGAGATCGATGCTCCGGTGTCACGCAACAGTACCGCTCTGATCCTGGTGACGAACGCGGCGGGTCCAAGGGCCTTGTAGAAGCTCACACCGTGATAACTCACATCGGGCTGTACCAGTCCGGGGAACTTGTCATTCTGGGACCAGTCGAACTTCCCTCCCTCGATGATGACTCCTCCGAGGACGGTCCCGTGTCCACCGATGAATTTCGTTGCGGATTCGACCACTATGTCTGCACCATGCTCGAGAGGTCTGATCAGGTAAGGAGTCGCGAATGTGTTGTCCACGACTAGCGGTATCCCGTGCTTGTGTGCGATCTCGGAGAGTTTCTCGAAGTCTACCACATTGGAGTTGGGGTTTCCGAGTGTCTCCACGAACAGTCCTTTCGTCTTGTCGTCTATCGCTTTGTCGATCGCATCGTAGTCGTCAGGTTCAACGAAAGTGGTCTTGATTCCATAAGTTGGAAGTGTATGCTCCAGAAGGTTGTATGTTCCCCCGTAGATAGTCTTCGATGCTACGATGTTGTCTCCGGCGGATGCGAGGTTGAGGATCGTGTACGTGATGGCTGCCGCTCCTGATGCGAGGGCGAGCGCGGCACTGCCTCCCTCGAGAGCAGCGATACGCTTTTCGAACACGTCCTGCGTCGTATTCGTCAGACGCCCGTAGATGTTCCCTGCATCACGCAAACCGAACCTGTCGGCAGCATGCTGCGAATTATGGAACACGTAGGATGTCGTCAGGTAGATGGGTACCGCCCTTGAATCAGTGGCGGGATCCGCCTGCTCCTGACCTACATGAAGCTGGAGGGTCTCGAATCTCTGCTTCTTCTCGTTGTTTGGACCGTTAGGGATGATTTCTGTTGTCATTTTTGATTTCTCCTTTGTTTTTATGACTTGCATCTCCACGAATATTCGTATCCGAATATTTCAGTGGTTTTTGATGTCTTATCAGAATACATCTAACACGCAACTAGTATTTAATTAATTTCCTATATGAAAAAAGGGAAATAGATTTTGAAGGGGATTTACCCATCAAAATCGTTGAAAAATTCAATTATTGATAATGTCGAGGAAGAATTGATGGACCCTGACATCATCGGTTAGTTCAGGATGGAAAGCCGTTACAATCTGTTTATCGAACCTTGCTGCAACTGTTCTTCCCTCTACTATAGACAGTATCTCTACTCCATCACCTACGCTTTCAATATACGGTGCACGGATGAACTCCATATCCACATCCTGGATTCTTCCGAACCTTCCCTTGCTCGAAAAACTGCCCAATTGCCTTCCATACCCGTTACGTCTCACGATCATAGGCATCGTTCCAAGGTGCACCGTATCTTCATCTGCGATTCTTTCAGAGAGCAGAATCAGTCCAGCACACGTTCCGAATACAGGCAATCCTTCAACAATTATGTTCCTGAGTTTGTCCTTCATACCGAAGTCATTCAGAAGCTTACCCTGAACCGTGGATTCTCCTCCGGGCAGTATGATCCCATCCATTGATCTGTTCAAATCCTGCAAGGATCTGATCTCGAACCAATCCTCTTCCAATGAATCGAGGACTTTCTCATGTTCCGCAAATGCGCCCTGTAGAGCAAGGATTCCTACGACCATCACTGACCGCGCTCCGCCATGCGGATATTATTGAGCCTATCGATCTCATCCTTGTTGATCCCTACCATCGCCTCCCCAAGATCCTCAGAGACCTCCGCAAGTATCTTCGGGTTATTGTAATTGGTAACAGCCTTAACTATAGCCTCTGCCCTCTTCGATGGATTACCGGATCTAAATATCCCCGATCCCACAAAGACCCCCTCAGCTCCCAATTGCATCATCAATGCAGCGTCTGCTGGGGTTGCTACACCTCCTGCCGCAAAGTTGACCACTGGAAGCTTTCCATTCTCATGGACATACTGCGCCAACTCCACAGGAACGGCTAACTGTTTCGCGTATTCGTAGACCTCATCATCCCTGATCGCTACCAACTGAGCTATCTGGTTGTTCATTGTTCTCATGTGTGACACGGCCTGTACGACGTCTCCAGTTCCCGGCTCACCTTTGGTCCTAATCATGGATGCGCCTTCCGCAATCCTCCTGAGGGCTTCACCGAGATCCCTAGCACCGCACACAAAAGGCACTCTGAACTGTTTCTTGTCGATATGGTAAACGTCATCTGCAGGAGATAGCACCTCGCTCTCATCGATATAATCGATCTCTATGGCTTCCAATATCTGTGCTTCAACGAAATGTCCTATACGTACCTTAGCCATCACAGGGATGGATACAGTATCCTGGATCCCTTTTATCATCTTTGGATCGGACATCCTTGAAACTCCGCCGGCTGAACGGATATCTGCTGGAATCCTTTCCAGAGCCATTACCGCACATGCACCTGCCTCTTCCGCGATGTGTGCCTGCTCCGGCGTGGTCACATCCATGATCACACCGCCTTTCAACATCTGTGCCAATTCCTTGTTCAGTCCATACCTTTCTTGGGACATGTGGATTTCATCTCATCTTTTATATTTACATTTTTTCCTATATGAAAATAGTAAAATACTACATTCCCTTACATCGTATCATGAAAGCCATAGTACTTCCTGAGAGTCTCAGGGTCTTCTTCGAGGACAATCCTTCGCCTGCACTTGCATTCTCAGGAGGGACGGATTCGTCCTTCCTGCTCTACGCATGCAAAATGCTTGATGTGGATGTCAGGCCATACTTCGTAAAAGGGGCCTTCCAGACTCTGGAAGAGATACATCGTGCGAATGATTTCTCAGAGATGCTCGGCTATGATCTCACCGAGGTGGAATTGGACGTTCTTTCCGATTACAGCATTCGCAGGAACGGCACCGATCGCTGCTATCAATGCAAAAAACACGTTTTCGGATCCATATTGAAAAAGGCAAAGGAGGACGGTTGTCGTTTTGTGATGGATGGGACGAATGCTTCAGACGATTATTCAACACGTCCCGGGATGCGTGCGCTGATGGAGTTGGGCGTGAGGTCCCCGCTGAGGGAATGCGGTCTGACAAAACCGCAGATCCGTCTTTATTCTAAGTGCGCGGAGCTCCCGTCCTGGAACATCCCCACCGATTCCTGTCTCGCAACACGCATCCCATTCGGCATGGAGATAACGGACCCTCTGCTGAGACGCACCGAAGAAGTGGAGAAGGAACTGAAGAATCTGGGTTTCCGCAATTTCCGGGTCAGGACAAGGAATTACGGTGCACACTTGGAGATGGATCCCGCTCAAAAAGACCTTCTGAAGGAGACGGAACAGTCTGTCAGATCGATAATCCTGTCAAGATACGATTCCATTACATACGGCGAGAGGGTCACCGACCAATCGTCTCAGTTGGACCCTGACCTCGCCACATGATGCCCGAAGGGGTATCTGATCTTCTGTTAGCAGCGAGGTTAAAAGCGCCCCGCCTCAATGCGCAGTTGTGAACCAAACGACATTCAGGGCAGGGGCATCCGTCC
>SUSZ01000048.1 GCA_015063165.1 Thermoplasmata archaeon | reverse complement strand
AGATAGTGTTCGACCGTCTTGACGAGCCCGTAGGCAACTGATATATTCTCGCTAGGAGTAGGGACGGATGCCCCTGCCCTGAATGTCGTTTGGTTCACAACTGCGCATTGAGGCGGGGCGCTTTTAATCTCGCTGCTAACAGAAGATCAGATACCCCTTCGGGCATCATGTGGCGAGGTCAGGTTTGATAAGGTCAACCGCCTGCGCCTGCAGGAGGACGTCATCGCCGGAAAAGTGGATCCGGACACCCTCCTCCCGGATCTCGTCGATTGGGTGAGATGCAAGTACTA
Organism: Thermoplasmata archaeon; assembly: GCA_015063165.1. Taxonomy (GTDB): domain Archaea; phylum Thermoplasmatota; class Thermoplasmata; order Methanomassiliicoccales; family Methanomethylophilaceae; genus Methanoprimaticola. The sequence goes on along the minus strand of SUSZ01000048.1, from coordinate 4,130 downwards.
CAACCTCTTTTACAACAGGAAAACGGGGGAGCGCCGCGCCTGCCCTGCGGCAAGAAAAGGCAACGCCGCATACGCCTTACGTCAATCGTTCAAGAGGGCCAAATTAGCCAAGCTTCTGAAGAAGCACACCGTCTCCTTCGAAACGCCTTCCGGGATTTTCTCCCGCCTGTTCTTCATGACCCTCACCATCGACCATAAGTCCATGTCCCGCGACGAGGCCAACCGCTACATCACATCCAAAGGAAAGGGCATATCCCGTTTCTTCGCAAGACTCGAGAAGTGCATCGACGGCGGGTACTCCAAGGTCATCGTCAAAGAGTCCACATCGTCCGGCTACCCCGCCGTCCACGTGCTGCTCCACCTGGACAGGCCAATGAAAGTCAGATGGCACCGCAAGAGCGGATCCTACCGCCCGGACCCTTCCGACCCCTACACCGCCTCTGTCCTCGGGAAGCTCAAAGATCTTCACGACTGGAACTCCAAGAGCCCGCTGTGGAAGGTCGGATTCGTCGACATATACGGGTTCACCAACGACCGCATGGACATGAAGGGATACGCCAACCCGATCAACTACATCTCCAAGTACATCTCCAAATCCCTCGACCTCGACGGAATCCCGGGCATCGAGAGCTGCAAAAGGGTGTCGGACCTCCCTAAGGAGCATCACACGAAGGTATGGACTATACTCAACAACCTCGTATGGAACTCCCAGACGTGGATCCTCTCCAAATCTTTCAAAGAGGACCTCAAGAAACTCGAGGAAGGAAGGCCCAATCTTCCATCCCCTTGGGTCTGGGCAGGCATCGTCCACATATCAAATCCGGCACTCTACAGATGGATGGGCTGGAACCCCGAATCTTTTCTTCCAGGCACCATCCCGACATCCGGGGTCTGACCCCTTTTCCAACTCTTCTCCTTCCCCCGCCTACAGGGGACTGTCACAATCGGGCCGCCGCGACGACGCCGTGAGCCGCCAGGCTGGCGGCGTCGGGGCGGACCGACAGAAGCATATGCCGAGCGAAGCGTGCCCGAGGCTTCGCCGAGGGCCGGCGTGCGCGCGGAGCCCCGTAGGGGCGATATCTGGACGCGAGCGCAGCGAGCGGACGAAGGGACGCGACCCCGAGCGAGCGCAGCGAACGAGCGGGGAGCGCATAGACTTGATGAGGATAACCAAAGTTGAAACCCTGTCCGTCCTCGGTCGCATTACTCGCCGCCCTCGTCACCGCCATCGGCCTCGTCTCCTGCACGCTCCTCCCTCCTGAACTCCAGGATGTCCCCAGGCTGGCAGTCGAGGACGTCGCATATGGCCTCCAGCGTGGAGAGCCTGATCGCGCTGACCTTGCCCGTCTTCAGCTTGGAGAGGTTGACGTTGGTTATCCCCACCCTCTTCGAGAGCTCGACCAGCGTCATCTTCTTGTCGAGCATGACATGGTCCAGGCGTATCACTATGGGCATGTCTCACACCAGGTCCTGGACCTCGGCCTGCAAGGTGGATCCGTACTTGAAGATCATATGCAGTATCAGTAGCACTACGAGCGCTATAAGGGAGTCGATGGAGAAGAAGAAGCTCTTGTTGAACCCGGCGTCGGTGAAGAATATCGCCGCCTGAGTGACGGTAGAAAGCAGGACCTTGGCAAAGACTATCCACGCCATCAGCAGGAACGAGCGGGAGTTCTCCTCCGCGAAGGGGGGCACCCCCGACCTTATCCTCCTGACGATGCAGTCTATCAGCAAGGTCACCCCGATTATCGCCGCTATGCTCATCAGCTGATCCACGTTCGCTCCCGTCAGAAGCCCGTATTTCACTATGGAAGCCAGCGCTCCTCCGAAGACTATGACGAACGCGACTACGGACAGGACCGTGATGGCTACGAGGAACCAGTGCGCGACCGTGCAGGCCCTTCTTCCTTTGGATGAGATTTCCTCTTCTTCCATGAGTTCCCATACGCCTCCATATTATTAATGTGTATCGATAATTCATTATCAAATTAGATTATATTATTATCTCGATAAATTAATAAAATCAAATAGTATTTATATCGGCACGCGGTTCTTTCACAGGAACCTTGGAGAGGATGGAAATGACAAGTTTCAACAAATCCGACAAGTCGATCGTCATCGTGACCCTTGCGGCTATCGCCATCGTCGCAGCATCCGCCTTCGTCCTGATAGCCATGGACCGCGAGACCTCCGGAGAGACCGTCACCCTGGAGTCCGAGTCCGTCTTCCTGGACCCCCAGGAGTTCAACAGGTACACGGTACGGGCTCCCGGACAGCTGTGCATAGATCCGATCGTCTATTACCCCGGCAACGGAGAGATAGGCTTCCAGACCAGCGTCCAATTCCCGGCGCAGGGCGTGGAGTTCAGATACCTGGAGATGGAATGGTCCATTTCCGACGGCATCACCCCGTCCCATTACTACGGGTCCTTGTTCCATTACGGAGATCCCGGGATGTCCGTTTCATACGGGAAGAAGGGCGACCACGGATTCCTGGCGAGGTACGATCTTCCGAAGCATCACATGTTCTCGCCCCACACGCATGACTTCAGCGATGCCGTCGAGTTCCTAGCCGGCTCCGGCAACCAGTCCATCTCAATCACCTACCGCGTCGGATACGCTTCCGACGGCGTCGTGTCGGAATTCATCAAGACCTATGAATTCACCTTCCCCATCCCGAGCGAAGGGAGCTTCATGCAGGACGTGCACTTCGTGTTCTCCGGACTTCCGTCTTCCTCGGACAGAAACCAGCTCCTGTATTCCTGGCCCAGAGTTCCAATTGGTGAACCGACGCTACTATCCTACGCACAGCAAGCTGGTGCCGATTCTACCCGAATCGTGCTATCCCTACCGCCCAATTAAACTTTTTATAAATCCTTCTAGGAATGGAGCCCTCGCTCCTCGGGCTCGTCTCCGACCAAGGGGATGATCCTCGTCCTGCTGATGATGTTCTTCGCCAGCTCGATGCTCATCCGGAAGGTAGATCCGGACGCCCTCCTCCCGGATCTCGTTGATTGGGTGATATGCAAGTACTACAACCTCTTCTACAACAAGAAGAAAGGAGAGCACCACGCCTGCCTTGCAACTAGAAAGGGCAACGCCGCATACGCCTTATGCCAGTCTTTCAAAAAGCGGTATCTTATCGCCCTTAATCTGAGAATCAGAACAAGTGCTATAACGAACTCGAGCCACTTGCCATCTTATAAAACCACACTCTAGATTGACATTTTATAACAAGAACACCAAGTTGAGTGTATCGTCAATAATACGTCCTATGGACGAGGACTGGACCCTTACCACATCTGCAGAGAACGATGACCTCGGTCGCTCGATCCTGTACTCCCATCCTAGCAGAGTCGGCCTTATCACGATCACATCCCCTTCCCTCAGGTCCACGGATTCCGAAAGCGTCCTGGATCTGAAGGCCTTTACCTCCAGCCTGTGGAAGCCTTCTGTCGTCGAGACCTTCGTCCCCTCTCCAGATCTCAACTTCTTCACCTCTTTCCCATCCAGGAGCACTGTGGACCTCACCCCTTGGTTCACCACAGTGTCTGCACGTTTTATGGTAATCCTGCAGCGGGTGCTCCTGATCGCCTCTCCTCCGTACGGCCTGATGACAGCGCCGCCCGAATTCATGTTATAGCGACGCCTGGGGTCGAGCTCCGATATGCGCTCCTTCTCCAGATCGTTCAGCTGGTCCTCCTCACATACCTCGATGCGGATCATCAGATGCTTCCCGCCGCGGTAGTCCGCATACACGTCCCCGTTCCCTTTCCCGGAAAGATGCTGACAGACGCGATGGTAGACCTTGAGCGATTGCCCTGCATAAGAGCTGGAATAGGATTCTTTGCTCGCAGCCCTCGAGCTGTCGAATATCAGTATTGTGTATACCCAGGACCTGTCGTGCGTCCTGTGGTAGTCCCAGTTCTTCTAGAACTCCTCGGCCGTCATGAAATCCCCTGTCGATCCTTCATCAGCGGTTCTTTTCAGATTGAAAAATAAGCCCGGTGATGTTATATTTTTTAGTTGATATTTTGTCTATAAAGAAAAGACATGACCTCGCCGATACTCCAAACATGATCTGTCAGACCAATTTCCATGGCAGGAGTTACAGCCTTGCGCTTTCCGTTG
>SUSZ01000008.1 GCA_015063165.1 Thermoplasmata archaeon | reverse complement strand
GCTCGCGACCCCGGCCCCGTCCGAGGGCCGAATCGCCCCGCCGGTCGGCACGGTCCTGCGGATCCGGCCCAGAAGGCCGCAGGTAGGCTTCCGGACTTATACCATAAAATCCAGGAGTTAGAGTTATAACTATAGCGAATAGGGGACGCCCCCGTGACCATCATGGCCACAGGGACGCCGAATGGTTTCAGTCGTCCCAGGCGGTGACGCCGCTGGGATCGGAGAGGCAGCTCTTGTGGAACACGGGGTCCTCGACTCCCCGCTTCTTCTGCTCGCGGTAGTCGGCGTAGGCCTCGAGAGCGTACTTCCCGAGCTTGAACATCACGAAACAGTTCACTATACCGCAGATAGCCAGAAGCACGTCCATGATGGCGTAGAGTCCGTCGGTTCCGAAGTAGGCGGCGAAGAACACGACCGCGAGGGTGAGAGCGATCAGACCGTACTTGGCTTTCTTCTCCTTGGTGATCAGCCTGAGGTTGTTCTCTCCGATCACGTAGTCTCCCATGAAGCTGGTGATGGCGAACAGGAACATGAAGAAGAACACGAAGCTGGGCGCGATTCCTCCGATGGTCGAGCTCATCACATGCTCGAGCAGAGGCATGGAGTCCTCGATCCCGGTGGCGACGAGGGCGTCGTAGTCGGTGAAGAAGCTCAGGACGACGAGGGCGGTCATGGTGCTGATGAGGGTGTCGAACAGGACGCCGAGGCACTGGGACAGGCCCTGCTTCACAGGGTGGGTGACGTCCGCTGACGAGGAGATGTTGGTGATGGTACCCTCTCCGGCCTCGTTGGACCAGATTCCTCTCCTCATGGCGATGGTGAGCATGGCTCCGACCCCTCCTCCGACGGTGGCGGGGATGTTGAACGCGCAGTCGAAGATGGAGACGATGGCGTTGGGCACTCCATCGATGTTCATGCACATCACGACGATGCACAGGACGATCCACAGGAGGGCCATCGCGGGGACGACGATAGCGGACGCCTTCGCGACACGCTTGAATCCTCCGGTGACCACCAGAACGGCGATGGCGACCAGGATGAACGCGATGACAAGGTTGTTGTACTGGAAGTCGTAGGCTCCGGTGAAGGAGGTAGAGATGGTGGATATCTCGGAAAGAACGTATCCGCCGATGTAGACGGCGATCATCAGGCCGGCCAGGACGAGTCCGAACTTCCTGGATTCGAGACCGTTGAAGACGTTGTACGCGGGACCTCCGATGAAGCCCTCGTTCTCGTCCTTGTTCTTGAAGATCTGTCCGACGGTGGTCTCCACGAAGCTGGTGGCTCCTCCGAGGGTGGCGAAGATCCACATCCAGAATATTGCACCAGGGCCCCCCATCAGGAGGGCGGTGATGGGCCCGGCGATGTTGCCGACTCCGATACGGTTTCCCATGCTCATGCAGAAGACGTGGAACGGGGAGATCTGGTCCTTCCCTGTCTTCTCCCTGGAGAACGTTATCTTGAACATCTCCGGAAGATGGATGAACTGAATTCCTTTCAGCTTGATCGTAGAATAAATCCCTAAGCAGATGATCAGGGCGAACGGGATGTACCATAGGTAATCGTCGAACTCCCAGACCGTGTCTATGAACGATTCGAACGACATGTTCTCACGGAATGAGATGCGGTACGTGTTGTTCTGTATTAAACTAATTTCCAATGAATATGTTTCATAGTGGAGGAAGGACGGCCCGTCCGAAAAGAGCGTCAGGTCCGATCAGGATCACCCTTGGGACATGAGAAGGTTGGTCTCCAGAGAGCCTTCCACGGATTTGATATGCAGGCATCCTCGTCTTCGACGAATATCTCGGTGAGTCTTCTCTTCCGATCCTGCTACGACCGATTACGGCGCAGCACATGAACATGCGGAGATCGAAAAACGACAATGGAGCCGAGGCCTGCGTTTCGGCATAAAATAAGCCAAAATCAAGTTTTTTTTGCATCGATTCTTGGATGTTTAGATATGCGACTCAGTAGTCCCTCATCTCGGACTTCATGAACTCCCTGAGGAGGCAGGTGGCGTAGTTTCCCTTGGGAAGGGAGAAAGACAGGGTGTAGCTGTCATCCCCTACGCTGCTCTTGAGGTCCTTCAGGGGGCAGAGCACCTCTCTGCGGATCCCTTTGGAGCTGCATCTCTGGAGCTCCGGGATGTTGAAGTCCTCCTGCGAGAGCTTCTGCTCCTCTATGACCTTCCTTTCAATCTCTCCCATCTCCCCTTCGGCCAGGACGCTGTCGGTCCCGTACAGGGTGATGGTGACAAACGCCCTCTTGGCGCGGACCTGCCTCGCGACCAGGTCGATGTTCTTGGAAGTCGTGAGGATGGGGCTCTCATGCTCGGGGATGCCGTTGGAATCCAGAGGGATGACGAGGTCTCCTTCCACAGGCATGTTCAGGGGAAGCCCCGCGTCCATCCTCATGCTGAGCATCTCGTTGAAAAGGTACGACTGGTATGCGTGGACGAACATCATCTGCAGGTTCGTAGGGAGGATCTCGATGGCGTCGGTCCAGCTTCCGCCGTCAGCGAGGGCGCCGATCATCATCTTCTCGTACGACATGTGCTCGGGGATCCCGGGAAGCATGTCCTTCCAGTCGTCCCTGCCCTCCAGCTCCTTCCTCTTCTGCTGGAGCTCCGGCTCCTCCTCGGGTGTGGTGAACGAGATGTACGTCCTCACCGCGCCTTCGAAGTCTCCGCGGACGATCCTCTCGCCCACGAGATGGGTGACCGGCCTGACGACTCCGAACCTTTGGACCCCGAAGTAGTTGGGGAACCCTCCGGTCTTCCTGATCGTCTCCACATCCTTGGCGATGACGTCCTTGGCATCGCTCATAGGCATCTGGCAGTCCCTGACGGTGACCTCGAAAGAATTCCCGATGAGGTCTCCGATCTGTATCCCTCTGGCTCCTCTGTAGGCGTCGCTGACCGTGACGTCCTTCAGGTCGATCTTGCCGAGGTCTGGGTTGCCGTAGAAGGACATGAGCTGCGTGGTGACGGCCCTCTTGTCCTTGGTCCCGGCGAAGCCTATGCGCTCCCTAGATACGCCCAGGCTGCGGGAGAGCATCCTGACGAGCCTGTTGGTCTCCCAGTTGCGGCTGGAGACGGTCGCTATGGTGTAGTTCCCGTTTTCCTTCGCCCTGGGAGGGTCGGAGATTTCCCTGACGACGAAGTCCTCGGGCTCCGTCTTCAGGTGTCCGCCGGTGCCGTCGGTGTCGCAAAGGTAGTTGCGCATGCCGATGTCGGCCTCGGCGGTGAGACACTTCCTGTATCCCATCTCGTTCAGAGTCCGCTGTAGTATTCGGCGACCGCTTTCGACGCCTTCTTGATTGCATCGAGGGCGTTTCCCTTCTTGACCTTGACGTAGAGGGTCCTGTCGTCGAGTTCGGGGTGCTTGTCGACGTACCTGACCATCTCGACGTTGCTGTCGTCGTAGAGTGCCTTCATGATAGGGGTGATGAGCGTCAGGTTGGCGTCCTTGAACCCGATGATGGCGGAATCGCCGGTGTCCTCGATGAGGTAGGTCTTCATGGCCTCGTCTATATTCTGCTTATAAATAACGTTTCGTGTAGGAGCGAGTACACTGTTCGCTACGATTATGTCCAACCTCCGCTTTCGGGTGTCCTGTATGAGCTTCGTGTCGCATCCGCGCATCATCCCGGACAGGGTGGAGGAGAGGAGATACCAGACCGCGATGGTCGAAGGGTGTCTCGGATGCAACACGCTCGTCATCCTTCCGACAGGACTCGGGAAGACGGTGGTCGCACTGAGGGTGGCCGCGGAGTATCTGAAGACGGGGAAGGTCCTGATCCTGGCTCCGACCAAGCCTCTGGTGGACCAGCACAGCAGGTTCTTCTCGGAGATGCTGGCAGGAACCGTGGTATCCGTCATGACCGGTGCCATGAAGCCCGAATCCAGGGCGGAGCTGGTCGAGGCTTCCGACGTCGTCATAAGCACCCCCCAGTGCGTTGCCAACGATCTGGAATCCTCGCGCTACAACCTGGACGACTTCTCTCTTGTGATATACGACGAGGCCCATCGCGGCGTGGGGAACTACTCGTACGTCACCGTGGCGGAGTACTGCTGGAGCGGCATGCGCTCGATAGGCATGACCGCCTCACCCGGAAGCGACTACGAGAGGATCAAGGAGGTCTGCGGCAATCTGGACCTTCGCAGGATCGACATCAAATCGGACGACGACCCGGACGTCTCGCCGTACGTCTTCGACACCTACGTCAACAGGATAGAGGTGAACATCCCCCCGGACCTGGTCAAGGTGTCCGCGATATTGAGGGCGATGCTGGACAGGTACACCGACGAGCTGATCAGCCTGGGCTTGATGGACAGGGGATGGCCAGCTTCCACGAAGCACATGCTCATGATAGGCTCCAAGCTCCAGACCAGGATAGCCCATGGGGAGAAGAGCCCCGTCATCTTCAAGGGGCTGTCGCTCCAGGCCGTCTGCATCAAACTGCTCCACGCGATAAGCATGGCAGAGACCCAGGGGATGACCGTCCTGAGGATCTATCTCGACAAGCTGGTGGCCGAGTCCAAGCAGGAGAAGGGCGGGAAGGCCGCGAAGATCATCGTCGGAGATGCCCTGTTCCCCAAGCTGGCCCGTGTCGTCAGGAGCACCAATGCGGAGCACCCGAAGATATCCAAGGCGATGTCCCTGGTCAGCATGATCCTTTCCGACGACCCCGGGAGCAAGGTCCTGGTGTTCTCCCAGTACCGCGACACCTGCGACCTTTTGGTGTCCAAGCTCTCGCTGATCCCGGGAGCCAGGGTCGGGAAGCTCGTGGGCCAGGCCAACGGCGGCCTCAAGCAGAAGGACCAGATCGAGCTTCTGACCAAGTTCCGCTCCGGCGAGTACAACGTCGTGGTGTCGACATCTGTTGGAGAGGAGGGTCTCGACGTGTCCAGCACTAATGCTGTGATCTTCTACGAGCCTGTTCCGTCCGAGATACGCACGATCCAGAGGCGCGGACGTACGGGCAGGAAGAACGACGGCGAGGTCTACGTTCTGATCGCCAAAGGCACCATGGACGAGGTCTTCGACAGGAGCAGCAAGCGCAAGGAGGACGACATGAGGGCCAGGCTGGAGAGGCTCAGCGAGGAGCTCAGCAGGGCTTCCCCCAGGTCGACGCGCAGGCAGCAGTCCGGATTAGGGGATTTCAACGAGTGAATTCCGCGAGATAGTTTTAAGTTGAATACTGTTGCTGATTACAATCGGGAGATAACGGTCCCCGAATGGATCGGATTCCTAAAGCGGATCATGCCTCGCATCCCTTTACGTTATGTCGATAACAATCTCTAGTCAGAAGACCGAGATCGTTATTCGAATACCGCTGTTACGGCATTCAGTTCTGACCCGTAGAATCATAATCGCCTCCTGCCGGGCGGTACCCGACGTGCCGGAGAGAAGTGACGCGTCGAGACTCCCCGTTTCCGACATTTTTCCAATTCGATATTCAACTGAAGGATTGTGCCTGAACATCATAAGGTTGTCAATTTCACAGTTTTTGAACAGGTATTTGCGCTATAATGGTATTAGACTTCACTCCATATCGAGTTCTGGGCCTTCCGCGAATCGTTATTAAACCGATTTCCGATTAGGGCTCATGCTTTATTCCGAGCTCGCTGACACGTTCGACAAATTGGAGTCCACCGGCGGCCGTCTGGAGATGACCGCCATCATGGCGGAATTCTTCCGTGGCGTCGACCGCAAGGAGCTCAGAGACATAGTCTATCTCTCCCAGGGCAAGCTCCATCCCGATTTCTACCCCCAGGAGCTGGGCATGGCCGACAGGCTGGTCCTCAAGACCATCGCGATCACCGTCGGGATGCCAGAAGCCAAGGTGGAAGATCTCTGGACAAAGATCGGCGATCCCGGCGAGGTTGCCGAGCAGCTCATCGGAAAGAAGAAGCAGATGACCCTGTTCTCAGAGGACCTGACCTTGGAGCGCGTCGTCAAGGGCCTCACAGCCATAGAGAACGCCGAAGGCAAGGATTCCCAGGACAAGAAGATGAAGCAGCTGGCCAACATGTTGCACGACGCAGGGCCAGTGGAGGCCAGATACCTCTGCAGGATCGTCACCGGGCGTATGAGGGTCGGAGCCGGTACAATGACCATCCTGGATGCTCTTGCGGAAGCGTTCGCCACCAAAGAGGACCGTCCCGTCATCGAGAGGGCGTTCAACGTGACCTGCGACATCGGACTTGTCGCAGAGACCATCGCAGAGGGAGGAATGGACGCCATCAGGGCGATAGGGGTGCAGATCGGAAGCCCGGTGAAGGTCATGCTGGCCGAGCGCCTCCCATCCATCTCGGAAGTGGTCGCGAAGATGGGCGGACGCTGCGCCATGGAGTACAAGTACGACGGGATCCGCGTCCAGGCTCACATCGGGAAAGACGGCGTGAAGCTGTTCTCCCGCAGGCTCGAGGACCTCACCTCGAACTTCCCCGACATCGCCCAGTCCCTCAGGACCCGCTGCAACTCCGAAGAGGCCATAATCGAGGGAGAATGCGTCGCCATCCATCCAGAGACCGGGTTCATGCTCCCGTTCCAGAACGTCACCCACAGGAGGAAGAAGCATGGGATGGACGACGCCGTGAGGGATGTTCCTGTAAGGATATTCATGTTCGACATCCTCTACGCGGACGGCAAGGACATGACCAACATGTCATACCCCGAGAGGAGGAAGGCTCTGGAGGAAAACTTCTCCATCGGCGGCATGGTCCAGATGACCACGATGAAGGTCGTCGAGAGCCCCGAGGAGGGAGAGGAGTTCTTCGCATCTGCCATAGCATCCAGGTGCGAAGGGATCATGGCTAAGTCGCTGGCTCCCGAATCCATCTACAGGGCCGGATCCAGGGGATTCCTGTGGATCAAGTACAAGAAGGACTACCAGCAGGCCCTCACCGACTCGTTCGACCTTGTCGTGGTAGGGGCCTTCTATGGCATGGGCAAGAGGGCCGGAAGGTACGGAGCCCTTCTGATGGCAGCCTTCGACCCGGAGAGCGGCATGTTCGAGACTGTATGCAAGCTCGGAACAGGGTTCGACGACGCGTTCCTCGCGGCGATGCCCGACCTGCTGGACGATGGATTATCTGAAACCAAGCCGTCCTCCGTACAGGCCGAGATGGTCCCGGACGTCTGGTTCGAGCCCACCGTCGTCCTGGAGGTGGTGGCCGCCGAGATAACCCTGAGTCCCATCCATACCGCGGCCTGGGGGGTCATCAAGGAGGAGGCTGGGCTGGGCATAAGGTTCCCTCGTTTCACCGGCCGCGTGAGGGACGACAAGTCTCCGGAGCAGGCTACGACCGTCGAGGAGATAGTCAGCATGTACGGGATGCAGTCCCACGACTCCGACGGCCTTTCGGACGGCAGCGAGTGAGCTTCTCGCAGATTATATATTCGGTTGGCGATAACTCGCCGATACTATGAGCGAAACCGCCATTGTGAAAGCGGGCGTCTGCGGAAAGACCACCAGGATCACCGCCACCCCTTCGGACGACATGATGAGCGTTACCGTCAGGATCGAGAGCGACTGCCCTATGGTCTCCAAGGTTCCCATAATCGAGAACATCGCCTGCTACGAGGAGGTCGGGACCCCCTTCAACGAGTCCAAGGTCTACGAGTGGGCGTCGCAGAACATCCGCCACACCGCCTGCCCCGTCCCCTGCGGAGTGGTCAAGTGCATCGAGGCCGCGGCCGGTCTCGGCCTTAAGAAGCCCGTCTCCATCGAGTGGGAGTGAAACTTAAAAGAAGGAGGGGAGAGCCCCCTCCGTTGTTTTTTCAGAGCATCTTGGACAGGAAGTCCTTGAGATGCCTGTTCTGGGGGTTGCTGAAGAACTCCTCGGGAGGCGCCTCCTCGGCGATCTTTCCGCCGTCGATGAACAGCACCCTGTCGGCGACCTCTCTAGCGAACCTCATCTCGTGGGTCACGATTACCATGGTCATCCCCGTGTTGGCGAGGTCCCTCATCAGAGCGAGGACTTCGCCCACCATCTCAGGGTCCAGAGCGGACGTGGGCTCGTCGAAGAGCATCACATCCGGGTTCATGGCCAGGGCGCGGACGATCCCCACGCGCTGCTGCTGTCCTCCCGAGAGCTTGGACGGGTAGACGTCCGCCTTATCGGACAGGCCTAGCCTCTTGAGGAGCTCGTCCGCCTTCTTGGAGGCCTCTTCCTCGGTCATCATCTTGAGATAGACCGGGGCCAGCATGATGTTCTTCTTCACCGACATGGTCGGGAAGAGGCTCTGCTGCTGGAACACCATCCCGATCTTTCTGCGGATCTTGTTGATGTCCACGGACTTGTCGGTGATCTCGGTCCCCTCGAAGGTGATGCTTCCGGAGGTGGGGGTCTCCAGCAGGTTGAGCGAGCGGAGAAGGGTGGACTTTCCGCATCCGGAAGGGCCGATGATGACCACGACCTCTCCGGCGTGGATGTCCAGGTTTATCCCCTTGAGGATCTGGTTCTTTCCGTAGCTCTTCTTGAGGTCTCTGACCTGTATCAGGGTCTCTCCGTTAGTAAGCATCGTTCAGCCTCCTTTCGAGCCTTCCTACGAGGTATTGAAGCACCAGGACTATGATCAGATAGATCGCCGCGACCACCAGCAACGGGATGAACGCGTCGTAGGTCTGCGACCTGATGAGCATGGCCGCCTTGGTGAGGTCGACAATTCCGATGTATCCTGCGATCGAGGTCTCCTTGAGCAGGGTGATCCCCTCGTTGCACAGCGCGGGCAGGATGTTCCTGATGGCCTGGGGCATTATGACCTTGGTCATCGAGGGCCAGAACGGCAGTCCGAGGCTGCGTCCGGCTTCCAGCTGTCCCTTCGGGACCGCGTTGATTCCTGCACGGACTATCTCGGCCACGTACGCTCCGGAGTTGATACCGAACGCAATTCCTGCGATTATCAGCGTGTTCATGCTTGACGAGGCGAACACCACGAAGTAGATGATCAGCAGCTGGACCATGGTAGGGGTTCCGCGGATCACGGTGATGTAGACCTTGCAGATCGCGTTGAGGATCTTCATGTTGCCGTTGATGTCGTGGCAGGACCTCACGATGGCTGCGAGGATACCGAGGACCAGTCCGATGACTAGACCGATCAGGGTGATGATTATGGTGTTCTCCAGACCGGTGAGGATGTAGTTGTAACGCTCCTTCTCGAAGAGGTTCTGGCTTATCCTCTCCCAGAAGCTCTTGGATTTGGAATCGTCCCCTCCGGAGCTTCCGCCGCTTCCGTCGATGGCCTTTATGGATTCGAGGACATCGGGGTGCGCGGTGAAGAATCCGTCCGCATCCGGGCTGTAGTCGACCGACGCGTAGTAGTCGAAGATCTTGTCCAGGATTCCGTCGGCCTTCATCTGCGCCAGGGCCTTGTTGGTCAGCGCGAGGAGCTCCGTGTCGCTCTTGTTGAACACGAACCCGTACTCCTCGATCTCTCCGGGGAGCTCGATATCGGAGACCTTCAGCCCGTTCAGCTTCTTGACGTAGGAATCCGCCACAAGGTTGTCGACTATGACGCAGTCGAGCTTGCCCTGAAGCAGGGACTGGAAGACGTCTCCGTAGGTGTTGAACGGCTTCACGTGGCTCTCGCCGAAGACCTCGAGGGCCAAGTAGTTCCCTGTCGTTCCGGTCTCGACTCCGATGGTCTTGCCCTTCAGCTGCTCGTATGACGTGTAACCCGCCTCGGCGGAGCCCTCCCTGACGACAACGGCCTGGTAAGCCGTGGAGTAGACGTCGGAGAAGTTCACGACGAGCTTCCTTTCGTCGGTGATGGTGAACCCGGAGACTCCGACGTCGAATTTCCCGCCCTGTACGGCGGTGACGATGGAGTCGAACTCCATGTAGTTGATCTCGAGGTCGCTGTCCATGTACCTGCACAGCGCTCTCCAGATGTCCATGTCGATGCCCTCGTACTCGTTTCCCACCATGTACTCGTAGGGAGCGAAGTCGGGGTTGGTGACGATCGAGATGGTCCTCTTGATCTTGTCTATGGGCTCGATGGCGTCCAGAGCCTCGGGGTGGGCGGTGAAGTATCCGACGGCGTCGGGGCTGTAGTCGACCGACGCGTAGTAGTTGAAGATGTCATCCATCACGCCGGCTGCCTTGAGCTTGGACATAGCCGCGTTGGCTTCCTTCAGGAGGTCGGTGTTCTTCTTGTTGAACACGAACCCGTATTCCTCGACCTCTCCGGGGAGGACGATATCGGACTTCTTCAGGTCCGCCAGCTTCTTCACGTACGAATCGGCGACGAGGTTGTCCACGATGGCGAAGTCGATCTTTCCCTGCAGGAGGGACTGGAATACGTCTCCGTAGGTGTTGAACGGCTTCACGTACTTCTCGCCGTAGACTTCCAGGGCGAGGTAGTTCCCGGTGGTTCCGGTCTCCACTCCAACTGTCATGCCCTGGAGGCTTTCGAAGGTGGCGACCTTGGCGGCAGCGGTGTCCGTCTTCACTACGACCGCCTGGTACGCGGTGGAGTAGACGTCGGAGAAGTCGACAGCGTCCTTCCTCTCGTCGGTTATGGTGAATCCGGACGCTCCGACATCGAAGTATCCGTTCCGGACGGCCGTCACGATGGAGTCGAACTCCATGTAGTCGAACTCGACGTTGTAATCCAAGGTCTTGCAGATCGCCCTCCAGATGTCCATGTCGATTCCCTCGAAGTCGTTGCCAACCATGTACTCGTAGGGGGCGAAGTCGGGGTTGGTGACCACGGTGACCGTCTTCTTGTCTACATCGACACTCTTGATGGCCTTCAGGGCCTCGGGATGGGCGGTGAAATATCCGTCCGCGTCGGGGCTGTAGTCCACCGATGCGTAGTAATCGAAGATGTCGGCGGTCACGCCATCGGATTTGAGCTTGGAAAGAGCCGCGTTCGTCTTCTCCAGGAGGCTGGTGTTGCTCTTGTTGAACACGAACCCGTACTCCTCGATCTCTCCGGGGAGCTCGATATCGGAGACCTTCAGGCCGGTCAGCTTCTTCACATATGAATCGGCGACGAGGTTGTCCACGATGGCGCAGTCGATCTTGCCCTGGAGCAGGGACTGGAAGACGTCTCCGTACGTGTTAAACGGCTTCACGTGGCTCTCGTCGAAGATGTCGAGCGCCATGTAGTTGCCTGTGGTTCCGGTCTCGACTCCCACCGTCTTGCCAATGAGCTGCTCGTAGGAGGTGTAATCCGCCTCCGCGGAGCCCTGCCTGACCACGACCGCCTGATATGCGGTGGAGTAGACGTCGGAGAAGTTGACCTTCTCCTTCCTGTCCTCGGTTATGGTGAACCCGGAGACTCCGACGTCGAATTTCCCGCCCTGTACGGCGGTGACGATGGAGTCGAACTCCATGT
This sequence comes from Thermoplasmata archaeon, assembly GCA_015063165.1. GTDB lineage: Archaea > Thermoplasmatota > Thermoplasmata > Methanomassiliicoccales > Methanomethylophilaceae > Methanoprimaticola. The sequence goes on along the minus strand of SUSZ01000008.1, from coordinate 65,584 downwards.
AGTTGATCTCCAGGTTGTAGTCGAGGGTCTTGCAGATCGCCCTCCAGATGTCCATGTCGATCCCCTCGTAGTAGTTCCCCACCATGTATTCGTAAGGGGCGAAGTCGGGGTTGGTGACTATGGTGACCGTCTTCTTGGAGAAGTCCATCTTCTCTATAGCCTTCAGGGCCTCGGGATGGGCGGTGAAGTATCCGTCCGCGTCGGGGCTGTAGTCCACGGACGCGTAGTAATCGAAGATGTCCGCGATGACTCCGTCGCTGACGAGCTTTGCAAGAGCGGAGTTGGTGTTCTTAAGGAGGGTCGTGCTGTTCTTGTTGAACACGAACCCGTACTCCTCGATCTCGCCGGGAAGCTCTATTCCCGAGACCTTCAGTCCGCCCAGCTTTTTCACGTATGAGTCGGCGACGAGGTTGTCCACGATGGCGCAGTCGATCTTGCCCTGGAGGAGGGACTGGAACACGTCTCCGTACGTGTTGAAGGGCTTGACGCTCGATTCGCCGTAGATTTCCAGGGCCATGTAGTTCCCTGTGGTTCCGGTCTCCACGCCTATCGTCTTTTCCATGAGCTGGTCGTAGGTCGTGTAACCCGCTGCCTCGGAGCCGACCTTGACAACGACCGCCTGGTAAGCTGTTGAATAGACATCGGAGAAGTTGACCTTCTCCTTCCTGTCCTCGGTTATGGTGAACCCGGAGACTCCTACGTCGAATTTCCCGCCCTGTACGGCGGTGACGATGGAGTCGAACTCCATGTAGTTTATCTTCAGGTCACGCCCCATGGTCTTGGCGATGGCCCTCCAGATGTCCATGTCTATTCCCTCGTACTTGTCCTCGACCATGTATTCGTACGGGGCGAAGTCGGGGTTGGTGACGATCGAGATCGGCTCGCTCTTCACGTCGCTTCCCCCATTCTGACTGGCCACGACCACGGCTCCGGCCGCTATGATGGCGGCAACGGCCACGATCGCGATCATTAGAAGCTTCTTATCCATTTGATATTCCTGCGATTTCGGGCACATGCCCGGTTTCGTTTACGCAGATATGTAATGTGTTTGCAGATAGACAATAGTTATCACTATATGTTAACAAATTAAGTGCTGGCTGTTACTCAATAAGACGTAACTAAAACAAAAATGTTTATTTTTCTCCGCCAAAAATATACATCGAGGCATATTCTTCACTTATCATGGATGACAGTACGGCCACGGTCGCCTCGCTCAAAGGGGAGGTCAAGGCTTTTTGCGAAGAGCGCGACTGGGACAGGTTCCACAACCCCAAGGACCTGGCCATCGGCATGGTGACGGAGGCTTCGGAGCTTCTGGACATATTCAGGTTCAAGGATGCTGGTCAATGTCAGGCCCTGCTGTCCGATTCCGGCTCCAGGGAGCATATCGAGGAAGAGGTGGCGGATGTGCTCTACTTCGTCCTGAGGTTCGCCCAGATGAACGGAATAGACCTGTCCGAGGCCCTGGAATCGAAGATCTCGAAGAATGCCAGGAAGTACTCTGTAGACCTTAGCAAGGGGAAGAATCTGAAATACACCGAATTCGGCGATTGAGAGGTAAAAAAGGTGATCGGGCCTTTCGGCCCTTTAAGTTCAGTGGCATCCTCCGCCGCACGAGGCGCATCCCTCGAACGTGGGGTCGCGGATGGTGAGGCCGGTTCCGAAGTTGGGGTCGTCGATGAACTCGATGACACACTTGGCGAGGGCCTCCTCGGTTTCGCTGTCGTAATACATCTCGAAACCCTGAGCGCTCTTGTCGACTACCTCTCCCTCGTTGGCCTTCTCCTGGAAAGACATTCCGAACTGGGGTCCGGAGCATGCGAATCCAGACAGGTAGATCTTGATACCGTAGCCGACCTTGTTGTTCTTTTCGAGAAGATCGTTGATGAACTTCTCCGCGTCAGACGAAATCTGGACCATTGTTATCGGTGGTTGATGTATTGAGGTATTATTTAACGTTGTTTAGGTAACTCTCATCTATCTCAAGGTCAAACTGCTTTGCATACTTCCTGAGTGCATAGGATTGTGCACGGGTCATAGCGATCTGACATCCGATGATTATCGATTCGAGGACTTCGTCCTGAGTCGCTCCGGCTTCGACGGCATGCTTCATCTGTACGCTGATGCAGTATTCCGCGCCCGTGGCGGCTGCTGCGGACACCGCGCACAGGTATCTGGTCTTGGGTTCCAGGTCTCCTTTTCCCTCGAAAACGGCTTTGCTGAGCCTGGTCTGAGGGATGAACAGGTCGGGACGGGTGCTCATGATCTGGTTCACGACCGGGACGAATCCGTATTCCTTCTCGATCGCCTCCAGGATCTTGTCTGCTACTTCTCTCTCCTTGGGATCTTCTTCCATGAGTAAAGGACGTCTTGCATGTTCATAATCGTTGATGTCGCGTGCGTGCACACTCCACCGTTTAACATCGTCTCCGACGTCGTGCGTATGCGGCCATGCCGCAGGAAAGAATCATGGCAGACAACGGAATGGATTACGACTTGTCGGAGGTCTTCTCGAAGGCGGCCGCGGAGTACGGATACGACGACGTCACGGCGGAGATCGCGGAGTTCGACGAGCTCAGGCTGAAATGGATAAGGCACGGGAGCTGGGCGAGGTTCTTCGTCAGCGACTACCTCAGGGATGCTCCCAAGGAGGTCATGTCGTCCATCGCGGACACCCTGATGAAGAAGATATGCTGCGTGGACGACGCATCGTACAGCGAGCCTGTGTGCGAATGGCTTACCAGCGACGGCTTTGTCGAGAGGAACCAGGCGCTCTACATCGAGAGGAAAGGCGATACCGTCCCTGCCGAGGAAGGCATACACAAGGACCCGAAGGCTTCCTTCCGCAGGCTCGTTTCCGCTGGCATGCTGAAGGATGATCCGCTCATCTTCTTCGGGTGGGACACAGGCTTCTTCGGACCTGGCGCTGGGCGTTTCAGCGTCCTTCTGAAGGTCGTATCCGTCACCTCCAAGCTGGACAGCGACGAGATCTCCGACGAGGCGTTCGATTACGCCCTCTACTCGTTGGCTCTGAACCTGGACCTGGGATTCGCTCCATGCAGGAAGAAGACGGAGAAGGAGTATGCGGAGCTCGTCGATATGTATCCGGACGCGGACAGGCTGACCGAGGAGCTGGCTCAGATAGGGGTCAGCCTGTGAGAACTGTGTCCCCCGGGCGCTAACACACCTGTTCATGGTCCGACGATGACGCCGGCCTCCGGGCACTGACTTACGCCGGGGGTGATTGTCGGACCCTACGTTGGCCTCCGGTCATGGCTGCGACGACGCGTCGCCAGCTCCCGCAGGAGCCCCAATGAATGGGAAAAGGGCCGCTATGCGCCGCCCCATGCACATGGCGTTCACGAATCGCGCCCCTTCGCCGGACCGGCGTGGCGGTGGAGGGCGTCCCAGTAGATAACCAGTTCGGCAATCCGTCATTCGACGTTGAAAAAAGGAGCAAACTGTCCGTGTACGACACAAACTTAGTCTATTGTCGTACTTTTACTGATTCAGTAAATTTGATTTCGATTTCAAACGATTTTCGTATCGATGAATACGAATTACGACAATTTACTGCCCTTAGTTCACAAAGGTTTATCATATGATTTCGGATACGGTCATTCATGAAGTCATTGCTGACCCCATCTTCTGTCGCAATCATAGGAGCTTCTAACGATGAGACCAAGCTCGGTGGAATGCTCGTAAAGAATATGATTAACGCCGGTTTCAAGGGAAAGCTTTACCCTGTCAACCCCAAGGGCGGGATGATCCAGGGCTACAAGGCGTACACGAACGTTACTGAGATCGGCGAGCCCGTCGACCTCGCAGTCATCGCGGTCAAGGCCGCATACGTCCCCGGCGAGATGGCCAACCTAGGCAAGGCCGGAATCAAGTATGCCACCATCCTGACCGCAGGATTCAAGGAGGACAGCCCCGCAGGAGCCGAGCTCGAGAAGAAGCTCAAGGAGGAGGCCAAGAAATATGGCGTCAGGTTCTTCGGACCCAACTGCTTCGGGAACATGAACCCCGGCGCAGGCGTCAACGCGACCTTCGCTCACCTTCTGCCCAAGCCCGGAAACATCACCATCTTCTCCCAGTCCGGAGCTGTCGGTTCCTCTATCATCGACTGGGCCTACCGCAACGATATCGGATTCGCCAACTTCATCACATTCGGAAACAAGGCGGACATCGACGAGGCCGACCTTATCGACGAGGTCTCCAACGACCCCAACACCAAGGTCATCGGAATGTACTGCGAAGGGATCTCCAACGGAGAGAAGTTCGTCAAGGCCATCGAGAACATGCCCGTCAAGAAGCCCATCGTGATCTTCAAGTCCGGAAGGACCCAGGCAGGATCCGCCGCGGCTTCCTCGCACACCGGTTCCCTCGCAGGATCCGATGCTGTCAACAACGTCATATTCAACAAGCTCAACATCCACAGGGCGTTCGACCTGGACGAGATGTTCGACGCTCTCAAGGTCTTCAGCAGCTACAGCTCGATGGACAAGGACGGAATCGGGATCATCACCAACGCAGGAGGACTCGGAGTCATGTCCGCCGACGCCACCTTCGAGGCGCCCTTCATCCACGCCGTCAAGTTCTCCGACGAGACCATCAAGGAGATCAGGGAGAGGGTCCCCAGCGTCGCAGGAGTCACCAACCCCATCGACGTCCGCGGAGACGCCAAGCCTGAGTACTTCAGAGAGGTCATCAGGATCCTGTACAAGGACCCCCAGGTTGGCGGACTCGTCATCATGGGCTCCCCTCTGGACACCGCCGACCTGGAATCGGTCGCCAAGATTCTCGTCGAGATGAAGGACGAGATCCCCGTCCCCGCAGTCGCCTGTTTCGCGGGCGGATACAAGTGCGGACGCGCCAGCGACATCCTCAGGGCAGGAGGATTCCCCTGCTTCGACACCCCCGACAGGGCTGTCAAGGCCCTCTCCTACCTCAGGAAGTACACCGTCCGCTCCGCGATGAAGCACGATCCCCTCCAGGTTCCCGCCATCTCCGGCAGGAAGCAGGCCGAGATCATCATCAACAAGGCCAGGGCGGAGGGAAGGGACTCCCTGTCCGAGTCCGAAGGAAAGCAGATCTTCGCCGCCTACGGCATCCCCACTCCCGGGGAGGGAACCGTCAGGAGCGTCGAGGAGGCAGCCTCACAGTGCGACCAGATCGGATATCCCGTCGTCATGAAGGTCCTGTCCCCCGACATCAAGCACAAGACCGATGTGGGCGGAGTCGTCGTCGGAGTCAAGAACACCGAGGAGGCCAAGGCCGCGTACACCAAGATCATGGAGTCCTGCACCAAGAACGTGCCCGGAGCCAGGATCGACGGGGTCTCCGTGCAGCAGATGGTCTCCGGACAGGAGGTCATCCTGTCCATGATACGCGACGCCCAGTTCGGGCCCGTCATCTCCTTCGGTCTCGGAGGGATCTACGTCGAGATCCTGAGGGAGATCTCCCAGGCCCACGTCCCCATGACCGAGCAGCAGCTGGACGAGATGATCAAGACCACCAAGGCCTACAAGCTCATGTCCGGCGCCAGGGGGCTTCCCGAGGCGGATATCGAGGCCATGAAGGACACCATCAAGAGGATCGTCCTCATCGCCATCGAGAATCCCGAGATCCACGAGCTCGAGATCAACCCTGTCATCGTCGGCCTCAAGGGCAAGGGATGCTGGGCGGTCGACGCTCTCGTCACCCTCCTCAAGGAGTGAATCCAAACTTCAGGGGCTCCGGCCCCGCTCTTCCGCCATCTGTTCTAAATACATTGACGGCGACTCCGCGCCCATGCTGACTGCGACCGAAGCCGAGGACATCCGCGACGAAGTCTGGGACCTGTACCAGGCCTCCTTCAGCGACGTCGAGAGGATCCCCAGGGAGAATCTCCAGCGCGCTATGGGGAGAGGGGCTTCGCTCGTGGAGTACCGCGACAACGGCAGGTTCGTGGGTTTCACGTTCTGCTTCTCGGACCGCGACATGTCCTTCCTGGTCTATTTCGCCACAGCGTCGAATCTGCGCGGCAGAGGCTACGGCGCCAGCATCCTGGAGCTGTTCCGTTCGATGAATCACGGTAAGAGGATCTTCCTGGTCACCGAACCATGCGACGAGAAGGCGCCGGACTACGACATGAGGGTCAGGCGCCAGGGGTTCTACAGAAGGAACGGATGCAAGGACACTGGTAAGACTATAGTCTCTGACGACGAGATCTTCGACACCATGCTCGTCCAGGGATACCTGTCCAACGATGAGATGGAGTCCCTGGTGGGGCTCTACGAGGACATCCACAACGGAAGAATCTGAATATCACTATAGTCTATCAAAAGAAGAAGGGGGCCGAGGCCCCCTCCGGTTTCAAGGGAACATGTCGTCGAGCATGACGCGGGCCAGCTCGTCGGTGTCCTTTATGTCGATGTAGTAGAAGCGGCCGTTCTCGTTCGGGCGGAGGAAGGTCCTCCCGCGGAACTCTCCCGTGTCGACCTCGGCTGTGCAGCGGATGAAGTCGTACTGCTCGGGATGGATTATCGCCTCTATCGCGTTGGCGTCGTACATGGCGACGTAGCCTTCGCCAGCGGCGTCGTCCCTGTATCCGTCGAAGACCTTGTCCAGCATCTCTCCGAACTCGGTCCCGCGGCTGCGGTCGAGGATGTCCTTCTGGGAGAGCCTGGCATCCCTTCCGAGATGCATCGGGACGAAGACCACCTCCACTCCGGAGCGGATGACCGCATCCAGGGCTTCGGGGTCGCAGTAGGCGTTGAACTCCGCGTATTCGGTGATGTTCCCGGTTCCGTCGACGGAGGCTATCATCGCATAGATGCGAGAGATCCTCTCTTTCGCGTCGGGATGCTTGGAGAACAGCGTGGCGATGTTCGTCAGAGGGCCCAGCGTCATGATGATGGCAGGGTCCTCGACCGTCCTTAGCACCGAATACGTGGATTCCACGGCGTCTTCCGAGTCCAGCCTGTATCCGTGCTCGGGGAGTACGTACTTCCCTATGCCGCTGGCTCCGTGCACGTGGGACGCGTCCGTGGCCGTTCTGGACAGGGGGCTTCCGCTTCCTTTCGCCACGGGGATGTCCCCGTAGTACTTCTTGGTCAGATAGAGGGCGTTGGCTGTGGTCTTCTCGATGCTCACGTTGCCTGCGACGGTGCAGACGAGACGCAGGTCGAACTCTGAACTCTCGAACGCTATCTTCAACGCCAGGGTGTCGTCCACGCCCGGATCCGTGTCTATTATCAGGGGGGTCTTTCGAGACCTGAACACCTTGTTGAGCCTGTCGACGAACTCCGTCTTCTTCGCCTTGGAGACGACGGACACGTTGCACTTCCCGATCTTGGGCATGGAGTCGTAGGTGAACCCTTCCTTGTAGAAGATGACCATCCCGTACGTCTCTCCGGGCTCCGTTATGCAGCTCCCGTAGCACTGGGTGTACTCTTCGACGAAGTCGGGCCAGACGAGGCATCCCATAGCTACGGCGTCAGGAAGGTCCACAGCGGGAATCCCGTTGCCCTTCTTGAACTCCAGGAGCTTCCTGGTGGCTGTGGCTATGAAGCGCTGTATCTCGCTCCCCTCTTTCATCTCGGCCAGCTTCGCCTCGTCGGTCCAGGTGGGCTCGTCGTCCATGTCGAGGCCGATGACCGTCACGGGGACACCGAGCTCAAGCATGACCTTGTAGGCGGGGGCGTCCTTGTAGGCGTTGAACTCAGCCACAGGGGTGGCGTTTCCAGGTCCGAACCCAGCGGTTCCCATGGACCAGATGCGCTTGACCTTGAGCATGGTCTCGCGGTCCTTCTGGATGGCCAGAGCGATGTTCGTAACAGGTCCGAGGGCCATTATCTCGATCTCTCCGGGGTTGGCCTTGATGGTGTCCAGGATGAAGTCCACGGCGTTCTTCTCCTGGGGCTTCCCCTTGGGGTGGATGATGTCCGCCTCGCCCATTCCGTCCTTCCCGTAGACGCTGAAGCACTCCTTCTCCTTTCCGGAGAGTGGGGTGGTGGCTCCGAGGTAGACCTTAGCGTCGGAACCGGCAAGCTCCAGGGCGGCCAGGCTGTTCTTGGCTGCCTGTTCGAGGCTCACATTGCCCGCGGCCACCGTCACTCCGAGGATCTCCACGGTGTCGCTTTTGGCTGCTAGGATGAGAGCGGCTGCGTCGTCGCCTGCGGTGTCGCTGTCGATGATGATTCTGTGCTTTTCCGTCATGGCTGTGCACCTTGCGGTTGGAATCTGCTTTGTATGTCTTATAATTATCAATCTTGATTCTAAGGTGTTGCGTGCGCTCGCCGATTCTGTTGTGCAGGTCAATGGGTCAGACATCGTTCTCAGAACTTTCTGTTCAGGAAGAGATTCGGACAAGGTTCGGAGTCGGATAGCAGGGAAGCCTTCCTCCAAGGATGACTGACGATCACATTCGTCCGAAATAGGTTTAAGACAGTGGCTCCAATCGGGTCTCATGACATCCGAACTCGTATTCGTCGGGCTGGGCCTCAGCGGGACCGACGGAATGACCGTCAAGGCGCTCAACGCCCTGAAGGAATGCGAAATCATCTATGCCGAATTCTACACCTCCACCCTCATAGGCACCTCTCCCGAAGACCTGGAGAAAGTCATCGGGAAGAAGATCAAGGTCCTTTACAGGGCCCAGGTCGAGGAGTGCGACGACATCATCAAGGATGCCATGGAGCACAGGGTCGCCTTCATCACCGCAGGCGACACGATGCTCGCGACCACCCATGTCGATCTCAGGATCCAGGCCGCCGAAGCCGGGATCCCGGTGAGGGTCTACCACGGCGTCTCCATCTTCTCCGGATGCCCCACTTCTCTCGGCCTTCAGCCGTATAAGTTCGGAAGGACGGTCACCCTGCCCTTCCTCGAGCCCAACTATCATCCTAAGTCTCCTTACGACCACATCATGGAGAACAAGTCCCGCGGCCTCCACACTATGATCCTCCTCGACATCCGCGCCGACGAGCTCAGGTACATGACCGCCCATCAGGCCATCGAGTGGCTCCTCGAGGGCGAGAGGAAGTGGGGAGAGGGGCTCGTCACCGACAAGACCCTTCTCTGCGTAGCATCCAAGGTGGGCTCTCCCGAAGAGAGGATCTTCGCCGGATACCCTCAGGACCTCATGAAGATGGACCTAGGAGAGCCTCTGCAGACGCTCGTCCTCCCTGGAAACCTGCATTTCATGGAAGCATTCGCATTGGTCAGATTCGCCAACGCTCCCGAGGAGATAATCGAGGATGAATAACCGAATGTAAGTTGGATGATACTGGTAACAAAATTCCTAATTATAGGTTTCACTTTCCATCCAATACCACTGGATAGTGATTCCTATGGATAAGAAAAATCTCGCAATTCTGACTGTCGTAGCCGTTGCGATAATCGTTATCCTTGCAGCCCTTTTTCTCTACGGGAACAATGGCTCCAAGGACAAGGACGATCAGGGCGACGACACCCCTGTCGTGCCGAAGTACGACTACTACGTCTACCTCGACGGCATGGGGGACATCAACGGATGGTACACCTCCAAAGCCACCAATCCTGTCGAAGGATTCACCAACGCTCTCGACGAGGGCGGAGTCGGATACGTCATCAAAGACGGTTACATAAAGGAGATCGCTGGAAACACCGGAGACAGAACCGCAAAGACCGGATTCGGCGTGTTCTTCTACACCTCCAAGAGCTTGGAGTACAAGACCGCCGACTACTTCGCATCCTTCGCCGCGGTCGACGACGTCCCCGGAAACATAATCTATGTCTCCTTCGGAAGCTACACGCTCGACGAGAACATGAACGCCGTCTATGCTGTGAACCCCACCGTCAACAAGACCCTCATGACCACCGGTCCCTTCGCAGAGGGAGCCAGCTACGCTCCTCTGCCCTACAGCGGAACCACCTGGTTCTACCTCGACGGAATGGGAGAGATCAACGGATGGTACCACGGCGCCGGTGCAAGCACGATCGACTCCTTCAAGGACGCGATGGATGTGGCCGGAATCGCCTATTCCCTCAGCGATGCGGGATGGATCAACTACCTCGGCACCGAGGAGAGGACCGGAAGCGCTACCGAGGGCTTCGCAGTCTACCTCTACGCTTCCAACAGCGTCGGCAACGCATGGAAGTTCGGATACTTCAACGGTCCCGGACTCGCCGATGTCGTCAGCAACATCGTGTACATCTCCTTCGGAGGATACACCTACAACGCTGAGACCGGCGTCGTCACCTACGATGTGAACCCCTACGTCAACGATGCGAGCATCGTCGGCGGACCCTTCACGGTCAACGTGTGATAAAAACGCGGGGGACTCCCCGCACCTTACCTTCTCCTACCCTTTCATTTATCTAAACGCACCCTATCCAGGTGAGCATGGCCGTATGCATCCGCGTCCCCAAGCCTCAGGGAGAGGCAGTCAGGTCGAAGCTCATCTCCGAAGGGAAGCTCGACCTCGGCTCGAGGATCCGCTCCGACGGGGATTTCCTGCTGATACCTATAGTCGGGGGCTCCTACGAAGACTTCGAGACCGTGGAGGCGGAGGTCGAGTCGCAGGAGCGGCATCCCACCGACTACAGGGAGATCGCGGAGGTTCCTGACGATTTGAAGGACGTCCTCCCCTCGTCTTTCGACGTCGTCGGCGACGTGGCCATGATAAAGCTTCCCGAGGAGCTGCTTCCCTACAAGGAGAGCATCGGGAAGGCGTTGATCTCGGTGAACAGGAGCATCCGCACCGTGTTCCTCGATTCCGGTGTCAAAGGGGAGTTCAGGGTCCGCGACCTTGAGAGGATAGCGGGCACAGGGCCTTCCGAGACCGTCCATAAGGAGTTCGGGGTCCGTCTGTGGACCGATCCCGCCAAGGTGTACTTCAACCCCAGGCTCTCGTCCGAGAGGTCCAGGATAGCCTCACAGGTCAAGGACGGGGAGATCGTCATCGACATGTTCGCCGGTGTGGCTCCGTTCGGCACGGTCATCTGCAGGATGGCCAAGCCCGAGAAGGTGTACTCCATCGACCTCAATCCCGAGGCCGAGCGCTTCGCCCGCATCAACGCCGAGAAGAACCATGCGGACAGGCTGGTGCCCATGACCGGGGATTCTTCCGAGCTCATCTACACGCTCCCGATGGCGGACCGTGTGATCATGAACCTCCCGCAGATCGCGGACAGGTTCCTCCGCTACGCCATGGACAGGCTGAAGGTCGGCGGCGTCGCTCACATGTACAAGATCATCGAGCGCGAGGCCTTCCCGGAGTTCTGCGAGAGCCTTGTGAAGGAGATGGCCGGCCTGGGTTTCGGGATCCGCATCGAGAGCTCCGAGCTCAAGACCTATTCCCCGACCATGAGCGTCTACTCTCTGGATATTGTCCGGGAGTCCCGACGTCGGCCACAGTTTCCAATAGTGAATGTTTATATACAATCAACACTCCGGAAATACAACGGAGAACAGTTATCTTTAAATACTAACATGTCAAATATCACATGTTGAGTCGTCACAGAAAATATGACGGACAACAACAAAAACACAGAGAGGTCGATATAAATGGTCACCATCATCACCGCAGCCATCGTCGCAGGACTCACCCTCGCAGCAGTCGTCGCAGTCACCTACGCAGCGTTCAGGGCTGACAACGCAAAGGGAGAGGCCGTAGAGCACTACTACCTCGGTCAGAACGGCGTTTCGTCCGAGTGAGTTCAAATTACAGTAAACAACCGGAGGAGCAATCACCTCCGGCCTCCAATTTTTTCATTCTTCTTTCTTCATGTCTATCGTTATAGGTCCCTGCTTGGGGAAGATTCTCTTCGACAGCATGCCGCATTCCATCCATGCAGCCTGATACACCATAATGGGCGCCACGCAGATCATCGACATGTTCCCGCGGACCTCCTCCTTGTTAATGGTGCTGGTCTCGAAGTTCACTATGTCGTCCATCGTGATGGTCTTGAGGTTCTGCGAGAACCCTTCGATGGCCTGGCAGTCCGATTCTATGTCGACGGCCATGGTCCCGTCGCCGTTGTCGGAGACGGTGACTCTGATCTTCTTGTCGCAGATGGTCATATCGGATTCGATCGTTGAAGGCATGAGCCCTGTGATGCGCATCGTCCGTATAAGATTGCCAGTCCGAATCGGTCTGCGAATGGTGTTGGACAGAACAATTTAAATAGTGGATATATCAATACACTTTATTGATAACTCATCAAAATAGATGAGCAGTTCAATAAACTCCTTTGTTTTCCTCCCTTGGGCCGGGGGCACCCGGACCCTCCTATCATTTCAGGTCCGGTCCCCGTACGTTCATTTCTTCACCGGTTCCAGCGTGACGCCGGTCTGGCCCTGGTAGTTCCCGGACCTCTGGGCGTAGTCCTTGAGGGTTCCGGAGCTGAGCGTCTCGAACACCATCTGGCAGAACCTCTCCCCGATCGGAAGTTCCACCGGGTCGTCGGTGGCGTTGTAAGCACCGAGGGTGAGGGTGCCTTCGAATCCCGCGTCTATCTTGCCGAAGGCTCCGATGACCCCCCTTCTGATCCAGGTAGTCCTGAGCCAGAGCTGCGCGCAGACGTCGGAGGGCATCTTCACGCGCTCGATGGTGGAGACGTAGAACATCGTCCTCGGAGGGATTGTGACGGTCCCCTCCTTCTTGACCTCGGGGTCTCCTCTGACGGAGATCTCTGCGATGCGCAGGTCGTATCCGTTTGGGGTGAGGCTCCTGTCGTTGTAATCGCTGATTCCGAGGTAGCCCGCTTTCAGGCCGTCCAATATGTCCTTGTCCGAGAGAATTCCCATGGGTGGACGATGCATAGCGCGATAATAACGTTTAGTAAGAGCTGGTGGATTACCAAGCATGAGATTCCCTCCCTTCCTTTCGTCCTCAGGCAAGATAGGCGTCACGGCGCCCTCCTTCGGCGTGACTGATCCCACCGATATTGCCCGCTTCGTCAATGCGAAGAAGAGGCTGGCGGAGAGGGGCCACGAGGTTGTGGAGACCCCTGACGTATACAAGGCGGACGAGAAGGGCAGGAGCGCGCCCTCCTGGCAGCGCGTGGACGAGCTGCTCTCTCTTCTGAGGGATCCGGAAGTGCAGTACATCGTCTCGGCCAAGGGCGGCGACTATCAGATCGAGATGCTCCGCTTCATGGAATGGGACGTGCTCGAGAGGAATCCCAAGTGGATGCAGGGATACTCTGACAACACCGTCCTCCTGTTCAAGGCGACCGTGGAGCACGACATCGCCACGATCTACGGCGGCAACTTCGGCGACTACGGCATGGAGCCGTGGCACAGGAGCATCATCGAGAACCTGGAATTCGTCGAAGGGAAGAGGAAGGAGCAGGAATCGTTCCCGTTCCACGAGGAAGGCTTCGTCGACAGGGTCATCGGTCTTGAAGGGATGAGGGAGGAGGCCAAGACAGAATGGTCGTCTCCCAGCGGAGACGTCTCCTTCCAGGGAAGGCTCATCGGAGGATGCATGGACGTCCTGGACTGGTTCTACCGCAGGAGGACCGGAGATCCTTCGGAGTTCGTTTCCAAATACAAGGGAGAGGGAATCGTCTGGTACATGGAGACCTACGACATGGATTACGCCCGCGTCTCCCGCATGCTGAATGGCATGGCTGATGACGGATGGTTCGAGGGTGCTGCAGGATTCGTGTTCGGGAGGCCTCTGTTCTTCAAGGGCGACGATTACGTTTCGACGGTATGCGACGCCCTTTCCGGATTCGACGTGCCGAAGGTGTTCGGCGCCGATGTAGGACACAAGGCCCCTAGGATGACCTTTATAAACGGCGCTATGGCGAGATTCGATGTCTCTATGGGCAGATGTACGCTCTCTTACAGATATGATGCTTGAAAATTGCATCAATTCGGGTAACCTATAAAAACCAGAATAAATCATGCCTCGACATGGATTGGGTCCTTCTAGGTATTCCCGTAGGCATCGTCTTGCTGTACTTCGGGTCGGATTGGCTTGTAAAGGGCGGCAAGGGCCTTGCCTTGCGTTTAGGGATCCCTCCGTTCGTCATTGGACTCACCATCCTCGCGTTCGGTTCTTCGGCTCCCGAGTGCATAACATCCATAGTGAGCACTCACAACCCCGGGATCATCATCGGTAACGTCATCGGAAGCAACATCGCCAACATCGGTCTTGCGATCGGAATCGCGGGAATCATCTCTCCTATGGCGGCGAAGTACTCGACCATGAGGTTCGAGCTCGCCGTCATGATGATCACCGCCCTCGCCCTTTTCGTTCTGGCGTTCATCGGCTATGCCGGAGTCATCGTGGGAATCATCTTCGTCGTCTCGCTGTTCCTGTTCGTCTATGCCGTGTACCGCATGAAGAAGGACGACAAGGAAGGCCAGGAGGCTTATGTTGCAGAGGTCGAGGAGGACGAGAAACCCCAGAGCTATCCCATACTCGTAGCTCTCGTCATCGCTGGGCTCGTCATGCTGTACTTCGGAGCCAGGTTCTTCGTCGATGGAGCCGTCGAGCTAGCCCACATCTTCGGATTATCCGAGCTTCTCATCGGTCTCATCGTCGTCGCTGTCGGAACCTCCCTGCCCGAGATCTGCATCAGCGTCATAGCCGCCCGTCGCGGCGAGAACGACATGGCTGTCGCGAACATCGTCGGAAGCAACATCTTCAACGTGCTGTTCGTCCTAGGAATCGGGGCCTGCCTCGTGGACGTCCCGATACCCGAGTCCACCATCTACTTCCACATGCCGATCATGCTCCTGCTGACCGCGGGAATGATCTGCGCTGCGAAGTACAAAAACAACATCTCCAGGCCCATGGCTGCCTGTTTCGTCGCGATCTACATCGTTTATGTGGCGATCATGTTCGCGATACCTTCTCTGACCCTTTGAGCGGCCGCGGTGTGGGGTTCCCTGCACCGCGACCCCCCGGGTCACCCCTTGTTGAAGACCAAGAGGATATCGCTCTTTCCTGGGATCCTCAGCCTGTAGACGTTATCCAGCATCCCTTCATATTGCCCGCTGGGGTCGTCCAGCTCCACGTTCTTGACGGTCATCCCATCCTCTTCCAGCTCGAGACAGTCGCATATCGCGCGAGGATCCATGCTCGCGGCTTCTCTGATGCATGATCTGATAGCAGCGGAGAGGATCATCTTGTTGCGGAGCAGTGCACTGAACTCCTCTTTGTCTATGCCTTTCGATTCGTTCCGGTCT
Source organism: Thermoplasmata archaeon (assembly GCA_015063165.1). GTDB lineage: Archaea > Thermoplasmatota > Thermoplasmata > Methanomassiliicoccales > Methanomethylophilaceae > Methanoprimaticola. The sequence goes on along the minus strand of SUSZ01000008.1, from coordinate 50,412 downwards.
TCCATCGTGTGACACCGATTATCGATGTCCCGGATAGATTATGATGGGGGCACTGTGCACGCACGATACAACATGCCTGAAGGGCGTCTGCAGCCTTTCTCTCTTACATAGGTCCTGCTCAGCAATGAACGGACGATTCCACAGAGCATCAATCGAAAAGAAGTGATTGGTGCAAGGGATGGGATTTGAACCCACGGACCACTAAGGACAAGGCCCTCAACCTTGCGTCGTTGGCCATGCTTGACTACCCTTGCACTGGTGAACTCTCGTATAGGTGACCTGGATATATACCTTTCTATCTTAAGCGATTCAAGCCAGGAACCTGAAAGGGGTGCCAGCATCGTTCATGAGAGCGGTGTATTCCTCTCCGGACAGAGGCCCCGAGCACAGAACCGTCCATTCGGTTCCGGCGAACTCCGTCCTCAATCCGCAGGGCACAAGGCCGTGGCGCGCGTAGAATCCTATGCGTCTGGTGCGGATGTCCGCTTCCGGTCCGGGGGACTCGGCGTTGAGGAATATGCGCTTGCCTGCCATCTTCGATTTGAGAAGCTCCAAGGCCCTTCCTCCGATCCCGGCGGAGCGCATCTCCTCGGAGACGGCCAGGAAGCCTAGGAAGCAGACGTCGGAGCGGAGAAGGTACAGGAGGAAGCCAGCCGCCTTTCCGCCTTCCACAATGGCGTAGAAGCCGTCGCCCTGCCTCCTGGGAACCGACAGCATCTCCTCTATCGAAACGCGCTCGAAGGGAGGGAAAGCCTCGTCGTTGATCCTGGAGACCTCTTCGAGGAGAGGGGAGCCCTCCCTCAGAGGGACGAGCTCCATGATCGGTGCTTCCAGGTGCGCGCGGCCATGCCGAGGGCGATCACGTTCTCGTCGGGGCTGGTGATGGGCGTCTCGCATCCGGGAGCGAGGATGAACCCGCCTCTTTCCGCCGCCGCGTCCATTATCCTGTAGCATTCCGCGGTGATGGACTCGGGCGTTCCGGACATCATCTGCGACACGGGGTTTATGTTGCCCATGATCGCGAACTTCCCGTCCGCGTTCCTCTTCGCTTTTCCAGGGTCGACGGCGTGGTCGAAGCTGAGGCAGTCCGCCTTGGTCTCGGGAAGCTGCTTCATGGTCTCCAGGGTGTTGCCGCAGATATGGACGAAGGTTGGGACTGTGTTGTCCATGGCCTTCACGTCCGCGACGACCTTCGCTATGTGCTCCTTGGAGTATTCCGCGAACATGTCCGGAGGGATGAGGTCCTGGGATGAGGTGGGGTCGGCCATCCACATGACGGTGGATCCAGCATCGATCATGCGTTTCTGCATGTCGGAGACTAGCACGGTGACTTTTGTTATGAGTGACTTCACCAGGTCGGGATCCATGAACGTGTTCATGATCATGTTCTCTACGCCCATGACGTACCCGGCAGTGGTGATGGGCCCCCAGGACAGGCCGCATATGTGCAGGTCCTCGGGAAGGATCCTGGCGGTCTCCTGGATGCTCTCGGTGAAGACCTTGGTGAAGTTGGGGCACGTCCGAGGGTCGTACGGGTCGAACAGCTCCAGATTGTCGATGTCCTCCTGGGTGTCGACGATGTGTCCGGGGACGCGGCCGTAGTCGTTCTCCGGGAAGGTGACCTTCATCCCGAGGTCCAGGAACGGCACCTGGGAGTCCAGGATGGGCTTCACGAAGTCGGAAAGCGTCTTCATGGAATAATCGACGGAGACCTTGGCTGACAGCTTCGGGTCCCATCTGGCGGCCTGCACGGTCTCGCCCGCGCTGTACGCCGCCGTGGCGAGCGCGAAGTTGTTGACGGGAACCCTCTCCCCTTCCTCGAATCTCAGGGCAGCCTCTACGCACGCCCTGTGCCCTGCATCTTTCATACGGGATAATCCGCGATTGGATTCATATGCTTTTCAGATGCGGCGGATGATGCGATCGGTGAACTCCTCGGTCGTGAGGGTCCCTCCGACGTCCGGGGTCCTCTCCCCTGCGCGATAGGTCTCGCACAGGGCCCCCATCACGGCATCGGCCTCCTTGGCCCTTCCCATGTTGAAGAGGGCCATGTATCCGCCGATGATCATGGAGGTAGGGTTCACGTATTCGGGCTCCACGTTCTCCTGGGGAGCGCTGGATTCGGACAGGAAGTACTCGTCCCCGATGTAGTTGTTCGGAGAGATGTGGTTCCCTCCCGTGAGTCCGGCCAGCAATCCTCCGGCCATCCTGCCGAAGAGGTCCACGCAGACCACCGTCTCGTACTCCGAGGGCTTCCTGGTGGCGAACGCGGCCCATCTCTGCACGGATTCGGTGGAAAGCTCGAACTCCCCGGTGCCGAATATGTCCATGAAGCATTCCTTGAACAGCGAGCTGGACTCCGGGAAGGTGTCGCTGGTGAGGCATGCGACCTTCCTCCCATGGGATATCTCGGACATGGACATGGCCTTGGCCATCATCCTGCTGTACGAGGCCTTCCTGACATACTTCGTGAGGGTTATCCCGCTCAAGTCCTCGGTCTCCACGATGTCCTTCCCCGGGACGGGGCTGCAGAACCACAGAGTGGTGTCTATGTCCGGCATCCCCAGGTCGTCGGACAGGGTGACGAACCTCTTGCACACGGCGTACAGGTCGAGCTGGACCCTGAGGATGTTCAGCGGGTCCTTGCGGGGGTTCCAGTCGACAGAAGACAGGTCCAGAGGCCCGCAAATGGCGTTCCCGCATTCGTTGGCCAGCTCCAGGGTCTCGCGAGGAAGGAGGCTGTCCAGCTTCTCGTATGCGGCCGCTCCTATGTCGCCTTCGACGAATTCCAGGCCGTCGGCTGCTGCGGATAGGATCTCGCGGGCGGAAGCCGTGATGGACGGTCCGATGCCGTCCCCGGGCAGTAGAAGAATCTTGTCCATATGGGTGCGTCCTCGATGCTGTGTTCAGGGTTCGGCTCTAACGCACATCGATTGAAATAACTTATGCGAAGAATCCGCCCGAAATGGATGCTTTCATACAGAAGATGGAGCGAAAAGGAGGGACGCACTCGTTCGATGCGCCCCTGGAGAGTTTCAGAGTACCCTGTCCACGAGGGCGGCGTAGATGAGAGGGAGGGTGATGGTGGCGTCTCCCTCGACGGTCATCTTCTTGGCGTCGGCCTTGACCTTTCCCCAGGAGACGGCCTCTCTGAGCCTGGCTCCGGAAAGGGATCCGTCGTACTCCTCGGCGGTGGTCAGGTAGACCGCGTAGTCGAGCCCGCCGCGGAACTGGTTCCACCAGATGACGTGGTGCTTGGAGATCCCTCCTCCGATCATGAGGGCTCCGGTCCTGACGGCGTGGTTGGTCATCTCGGAGAGCATCTGCTCGTCTCCGAAGAGGTCGATCCTGAACTTCCTGTGGGTCTGGTAGTACATCCAGAGCTGGCATCCGAAGGATCCGTCGGTGATCCCGGGGACGACGATGGGGACGTTGTTCTTGTAGCACTGGTACATGAGCGAGTCCTCGTTGTTCATCCTCTTTCCGACCTCCCAGATGATCTCATGGGTGGTCATGGAGTCCTTGCCCTCGAAGATCTCGTCGAACATGGGGAGGATCTCTCCCTCGAGGACCTCTCCGTAGCATGAGTCGGGGACCAGGATGTTTCCGAGCCTGGAGATGGAGTACTCGTCCCTGAGCTTGGCGTCGTCCATCATGAAGTCGCCCTTGAAGTAGTCCTCGTAGGTCCTGGAGATGTCGTGGTCCAGGGTTCCGCAGGTGGTTATGATGAGGTCGACCATGTGGTTCCTGACCATGTCGACGATGACTCCGTGGGTTCCGGTGGCGTTGATGCACGCGGGGAAGGAGAGGATCCTGAGGCAGTCCTTGTCCTTGATCATCCTCTCGGCGATGTCGGTGGCGTCGGACAGCTTCTGAGCGGTGAATCCGCCCGCGCGGCCCATTGCTCTGATCATCTGGTCGACGGTCATTCCTTTGGTGACCTTGATGTCCTCTACTGCGATGAGTTCGAGTTCTTCTGACATGATTTTCAGCTCTGAGCCCGCTTAGAGCCATGCCGTTAAAATATGTTGCTACGGGAACCTTCCAATTCCAGCAGTATCAGAGATGCCGTCTCCCTGGGCGTTCCGGAGCCGTCCACGACGATGACGCCGGGTTCGGAAAGGATCCTGCTTCTGATCTCCTCCATGGATTCCCTGTTCTCGAACATCTCCAGGTCCTCTCCCCTGGAGGAGACGCGCTCCATGGCCGTCTCGGAGTCCACATCGACGAAGATCATGGCGTCGGGACGGGGCATGACGGCAGAGAAAGCCTTGTAGACGATCCTGCAGACTGGCTTCGGAAGGTAGAACGCGGACAGGGTGTACCTCACGGCGACGACGTCGCTCCTCGTCCTCCTGATGCGGAACGAGCTCAGGAACATCTCCGTGGAGAGGAATCCTGCCGCGAAAAGCGCTGCGGGAAGGCCTTCCTTCAGGAGGAGCCGCTTGCAGGTCCTTCCGAGGATCCCCTCGCCAGGATGCTCGATTACCACGACTTCCCTGGATTCCCTGAGCATCATGCCGGCCAGCTCTTGGGAGACGGTGCTCTTGCCGCTTCCGTCGAGGCCGTCTATGCTCAGGAACATGCTCGTCCATCGGGGGCCGGATATATATGAACTGCCGATTCCCCCAGCATGATGGTGATGGTCCCCGGCGAGGGGTGCTAGGACGGCCTGGAAGGCAAGAGGGTGCTGGTCTGGACCTGCAACACCTGCGCGAGGTTCTGCGGCGTAGGGGGCAAGGACAGGGCGGAGCAGGTCTCCTCCGAGCTGAGGGAGAGGGGATACGACGTCGTCGGGACGGCGTCCACGTCCGCGGCATGCTTCATGTCCAAAGCCAGGAAGCTGTCCGAGGAGAGTCCGGAGCGCGACGTCGTCCTCGCGCTATGCTGCGACATAGGCGCCGACTGCGCCAGGAAGGCCACCGGCGCGAGGGTCGTGAACCCGGTGAGGACGCTGGGCGTCGGATACCTGGACGAGGACGGCGTGCCCAGGCTGTCCTGACCGGTCCGGTCGCATATCTGATATATACCCTATCTTTTACGAGCCTCAGTGGTAACAATGATCATGCACGAGCTTTCCAAAGACAGGGTCACCCCCGAGAAGTTCACCGCGATAATCGAGATTCCGAAAGGGAGCAAGGTCAAGTACGAGATCGACGAGGAGACCGGCCTGCTGGCCCTCGACAGGGTCCTCTCCACCTCCACCGAGTACCCCTGGAACTACGGATTCATCCCCAGGACCTACGCCTTCGACGGAGACCCCCTGGACGTCCTCCTCCTCTGCTCCGAGACCCTCTTCCCCAACGTCCTCGTCGAGTGCAAGCCCATCGGACTCCTGAAGATGGTCGACGGCGGAGACCAGGACGACAAGGTCATCGCAGTCCCCACCAAGGACCGCCACTTCAGGGACTTCGACAGCATCACCCAGCTCCCCCAGCACCTCACCGACGAGATCAGGCACTTCTTCTCCGTCTACAAGGCTCTCGAGGGAAAGGTCACCGAGGCCAAGGAGATGCTCGACGCCGACGCCGCCAAGGAGATGGTGGCCATCTGCAAGAAGAGGTACGACGAGAAGTTCCCCGACATGTGATCTAGCGGAGGGGACCCTTCCCCTTTGCTCTATCATTAAATACCAAATCCTTATTGCTCAAGAGGAGGACCGATAATGTACACCATGATCAAGGACGTCGAGAGGCTCGTCTGCATCCCGCCTGCGGAGCTGGGCGAGGATATCGACAGCATCGTCGACAAGCTAACCTGGGAGACATACGGGGGCAGGCTGGGAGAGGACAAATCGTTCACCGTCCTCATCCAGAACGTCAGGCCCGTGGGTCCTGGTCGCATCGTCCACGGAAACGGAGGGGTGCATCAGGCCGTCATGTTCGACCAGATAGTGTTCAAGCCCGAGAACGACGAGATCGTCGAAGGCAACGTGGTGGAGATAGTGAAGTTCGGAGCGTTCGTAAGGTTCGGACCTCTGGACGGTCTGCTCCACGTCAGCCAGGTCATGGACGACCGCGTCGACATCGACGAGTCCAACCAGAGGCTCGTCGGAAAGGAGAGCGGAAGGCATCTCGCCGTCGGAGACGTCGTAAGGGCTAGGATCGTCAGCGTAGATCTGAACGAGAAGGACCCCCAGGACAGCAAGATCGGTCTCACGATGCGCCAGACCGGACTCGGAAAGCTCCAGTGGCTGGACGAGGACAACAAGAAGAAGAGCAAAGGAGCTGAAGCCGATGAGTGATGTGAAGAACCTGGTCGCCTGCAAGAACTGCAAGTCCCTCTTCGACAGCGTCGAGCTGAAGGCTTCCGGGCAGACCACCTGCAAATACTGCAACAGCCCGCTCACCAAGGACTGGCAGGGATATCTCGCGATCGTCGACTTCGAGAAGTCCGAGATCGCGAAGACCATGGGCATATCCAAGAACGGGATGTATGCCCTGAAGGTCCGTTGACGCTCATGTTCGAGAGGGACCTGGTGCTGCCCGCCTCCGAGAGGCAGGCGTTCAAGGAACCGATCGGGAATGAGCTGTACGATTCCGACCTGGAGTCGTTCAGCAGAGGAAACCTTTTGGTGACCGTCGGGGACGTGGTATCCCTGACGTTCAGAGAGCACGGCATAAGGCCGGACCTGTCGATATACGACGGGTTCACCGAGCGCCGTGAGATGACCGGATTCGCGGAACTCGTCGAGGACGAGCCCAAGGAGAGGGTCGTCAGCCCTGCGGGGACGATATCGGCGGAGCTCGCCGATGCCATCCGCAGGAGCATCGAGGGGTCCGGAAGCGGACTGATTCTCGTCGAGGGGGAGGAGGACCTGGCATTGCTGCCTTGCATCCTCTACGCTCCTCTGGGGACGAGGATCGTCTACGGATGGCCCGGACGGTGCATGATGCTCGTCACCACGGACGAGACCATCCAAATGAAGGCCGCCACATTGGCCGCTAGAATGGAGGAAACCATATGAAAATGGAGATAACCCAGCAGAGGGAGAACCCTCTTCAGAAAAGGATCGAGGTCTATTTCACGATCGACCACGCCGGCGAGACCACTCCCGGAAGGAACGCAGTCGCAGAGGAAGTCGCGAAGAAGTTCAAGTCCAAGAGGAACTGCGTTGTCATCGACCACATCGAGTCCGTCTACGGAAGGGGCATGTCCAAGGGATACGCCAAAGTTTACGAGAGCATGGAAGCAGCTCTCGAGTACGACCGCGAGCACCTCCTCAAGAGGAACGGAATCGAGGCCCCCAAGGCCGAGGCTCCCGCAGCGGAGGAGTGATTCCGATGGCAGGAAAAGCAGCAGCGAAGAAGGCCTACACCAAGAGGGACGCTTACAAGGTCGAAGGCGGCAAGCTCGTCAGGACCAAGCCCGTCTGCCCTAAGTGCGGACCCGGAGTCTTCATGGCCACCCACAAGGACAGGAAGGCCTGCGGACGCTGCGGATACACCGAGTTCAACCAGAACTGATGTTTCTGTGAACCTGCCGGGTCTCCCGGCCAAACATCTTAATTATTCTCATGGACCCGTAGTATAGTCTGGATAGAATGGGGGCCTCCGGAGCCTCGGACTCGGGTTCGAATCCCGACGGGTCCGCTCGACTTACTGTCCAGATATCCACTTTTCGAATTCAATGGTTTTCGGCCTTTCCGCACCATATCTGCGGTTTAGACAAATAATAAGTATATAATGTATCCAATTAGATTAGATATTATCAATTATCTCGATAAAATCCCTCAAGTTATTACATTAATAATAACCGTTTTTCGCCGTCCATTCGCCTTCCGGGGCCTTCCCGGCTCGGTTGGATGAATCATCCAAAGTTTCGCCCGATCCCACCGCGGGATTTTTGGGGTGCTTTCTAAACGATTACGGCTGTGTATATGATATATTATATCTTATCAATCGAATATAATAGATATTTTCGTCCATATCCCCAGAAGTTATTACATACCTAATAACATCCGCTCGGAACGGGACGAAGTGTCGTACGGGGACGGTGCGGCTGCTGTTCGCTGTTAGGTTGTTAGGCTGTTGGGGCATGGCCCGCGACCCTACGGAGCTCGGGCGGAAGCACATGGGGCATGCCCGGCCGTCCCGCCCTCCGGCGCCTTGTTTGCTGTTAGGTTGTTAGGCTGTTGGGGCATGACACGCGACCCTCTGGGGCTCAAGCAGGATCACATGGGGCATGCCCGGCCGTCCCGCCCTCCGGCGCCTTGTTTGCTGTTAGGTTGTAGGCTGTTGGGCTACTGCTCCCGACCTCTCGGAGAGTAGGTTGATGTATACGGGCGCCAGCCTGGACGCTCCCCATCGGGATGCGGCGACTCCCGCGTCCCTCCCTGCGAATCCTTGTTTCCTGTTAGGTTGTTAGGCTGTTGGGGCATGGGCAGATGTTCCTCGGTCGGCCTTCCACCCCCGTCAAAAGTTCTCGTGATGCTCACGTCCTCTACGATCCTGCCGAGGCGATCCAAGGGTCCGGGACGGGCCTCGGAAGAAGTCCTCCATCCCCGATCCCGTGATCCTGCAGAGATGCCTCACGGCGGCGGAGGCCCCGCCCTCCTTCGTGGCGTCGCAGGCGAAGAACGACACTGACGAGAAGTCCTTCTCGATCATGTTGACCAGATTGAAAAATCCGCTTCCGACCATCGCCTCCCTGACCCCTTCGTCCGGCACTCCTTGGAACGCCCCCTGCCGGTCGGCATGCGTGACGACGACGGCGATCGGCGTGCGGATGGTCCTGGAAGCGTCCATCCTGTTGAGGCGGCGGTACCTTTCCATGAATCCGTAATAGGCTTCGGAGGCCTTCCTCGCCGGGTCCTCTGCGCAGGGATCGACGACGAACGCTATGGCGTCGTTGTAGGCGTACTGTGGCTGAAGGTCGGATTCCGACCCGCCCGAGAGGAAGTAGCCGCCTCCTATGTCGCAGAGATACGCCATCCTCTGTGTGACGAAGCGGCTTGACTCGAAGCACAGGATGTGGGATGCGCGGAGGCTCTGCGCGGTCGGCTGGCAGCGCCCGCCGCGATACATCGAGAGCGCGGAGACGTCTTCGCTGCGGTAGAGGCTCGCCGAGGACGCGTTGTCGTTGCCCATGGAACCCATCATGCCCCCTATCGCGGAGAACGCGAAGCTGGTCTTCCCCGAGCCCGGCCCTCCGGCGATGGTGAGCACCCAGGGCTTGCCCTCCTTCGTCCCGACCGTCGCACGGCAGCCGGGACAGGACTGCTCTATGAGCTTCCTTCCGCTGGCCGACCCATAGCAGTCGAACGTCTTCGTCTCCGTCTCGATCCGTTTTATTCCGAATATGCTCGGCTTCAGGCCCGGGACGACCGTCGATTCGAGGCGGTAGTCGGGTCTGTCGAAAACCTTCCCGCATTCCGGACAGACGAACCTGGAGGTGTTCTCGCGGTACTGCCGCTCGTCGGAATCCCTGTGCCTGCGCATCGTGACGTAGTAGATGGCCGTGGCGGCCCATATGGACAGCATCATCGTGGCGAGCGCCAGGGCCATGCCTACGGCCAGCAGAAGAGGGAACACTAGGAAGAACGCCAGGAGCATGCGCAGCAGCAGCTTCAGACAGCTCTTCAGGACCGGGCTGAGCTGTCCGCTGAAACCTATGAACGGGACAGGGCTTCCGGGTTCCGGCATCTCGTCGTCTATCTTGACGAATATCATGCTCATCACGCCCAGGACTATGAAAAGGACGCCGCCTATCGACAGCGTGTCGTAGCCCATGCCCAGATATGATGACAGCTCCCTCAGCAGCCCTATGTTGTCGAACAGCCACTCGTAGATCAGCCACAGCTCCGGGATCAGGGCTATCGCGGCGACGACCATCGCTGAGTTCAGGATCCACTTGTTGAGGCTTCTCATCGTCGTCGACGGAAGCGCGTTGGTGCGTCATATCTGTTGCCATCTCAGACCCTCGTCATCGCTCTCGCGACAGCCCTGTGGTCATGGACCTGGCCTCGGGAACATCGGGACCGTTCTAAGATGCCACTCCGCCGGCGACGAGCTCATGCACGGCAGGAACGCGGAGCCCTGCTACGGGTGGGCGCGCCGCTTCCTGAAGGCGGCAGCCGACGCCGAGGACGACAGGTCGATGAACAGCCTCGGGGTCATTCGCATGAAGAGGCTTGGCGCCCCGCCGACCGCCATCCTGAAAGGCAGGGGCCGCCCGGCGGATGGCCGCATCCCGGCGCGGGCTTCAATCGGGGCCTGTAGCCGCGCTCGACAGCCGGACCAACGGGATAGCTTCCCAGATAAAAATACGTATAGAGTTATGAAGGGTTAAAACTAACCCCTGCCGGGCCTCCCTGGAAGAGCAGTGAGTCGGACCGACGGGCCCGAAGGGGCGGACGCAGACTGGGAAGGGCGGGACGGCCTCCCTGGAGCCGCACACTCCTTCGCATGTATTATCATCCCGCAACGCGAGGGGACCTTATGAAAGAGTGCTATGAAAACTTCAAAGGGGCCAGGACCCTCGTCGTCTTGGCGCTGGCTCTGGCAGCGGCCCTGGCGACCGTCTCCATCGCGGAGGGTACCGAAGCGCTGTCAGAATACGATGTGTTCTCCGTGGACGGCATAACATACGAAGTAGAAAACGTGGATATGAAACACGTATACATCGACCATTACCAAGGCAACCCCACGCACATTTTCGGGACGGTGTCCTACGACGGGTCCATATGGACTGTCGATTCCATGATCAGCAACGCCTTTATGAATTGCAAGTCTCTGATTTCTGTAGATCTGTCAGGAGCGTCGAACGTGACTTACAGTGCCTTCCGTGGCTGCAGCAACCTGAAGGAAGTGAACCTGCCTAAGGCGGGCTATATAGGGGACTACGCCTTCCAGGGCTGCAACGCGCTGACCCACATCAAGTTCTCCGAATCCCTGCTGAATGTCGGGGATGAGGCATTCAGCGTATCCTTCTACAGCGAGGGTAAATCTCTGGCCGCCGACGCCGGTTCCCTCCTCGGCAAGGAGTTCGTGGGCTCCGGCGACGGCGACCTCCATGAGGGTTTCGCCGCCGACAGCCCGGACGGCGGAGGCAAGATACTGTACGGGGTGACGGACTACGCCTCCCATTCCGTCGGGATCGTCGGCTTCGAAGGGGGCCCCGCCCAGATATCCGGGACCGTGAGCTATGGGGGGTTCGACTGGACCGTGGTCTCCGTGGGGGACAATGCTTTGAAGGGCTGCACTTGCATGAAGTTCGTGGACCTGCCGGAAGCGGTGTCGATAGGGAACGGGGCCTTCAGCGGCTGCCCCTCGCTGAGAAACGTCAGGTTTTCCAGCAGTCTGGCAATCGTCGGGACGGATGCATTCCAGATGAAGTTCCTCAGCGAAGGGGATGCGATAGCCTCCGACGCCGACCATCTCCGCGGCAAGGAGTTCGTGGGCTACGGAAGCTTCCTGCACGAAGGATTCATCGTCGCAAGCCCGGACGGGGAAGGCGATATCCTGCTCAGAATCAGCGCCGCGAAATCGAAGTATGTTGACATCGTCGGCTTCGAAGGGAACCCGTCCCAGGTATCCGGGACCGTGAGCTATGGGGGGTCCAGCTGGACGATAATGTTCGTGAGTAACGATGCCTTCTACGGCTGCCAATCCTTGGAGACAGCAGACCTGCCGAATGCGACGGAACTGGGGATCAATGCTTTCAACGGCTGCACCTCGTTGAAAGAGATAAACATACCCCATACGACATACATAAGCGACGACACTTTCAACGGCTGCACCTCGCTGAGGTACATGGATCTCCAATCAGTAGTGGATTTGAATGAAAACGCCTTCTATGACTGCCTCGCTCTGTCCCACATCAGGTTCTCCGACAAACTGGATAATGTCGGGATGGACGTATTCAGCGTGGACTTCTACAGCGAGGGCGAGCTGCTGGCCGCCGACGCCGGTTCCCTCCTCGGCAAGGAGTTCGTGGGATCGGGCAACGGCGACCTCCATGAGGGTTTCGCCGCCGACAGCCCGGACGGCGGAGGCAAGATACTGTACGGGGTGATGGACTACGCCTCCCATTCCGTCGGGATCGTCGGCTTTGAAGGGGGCCCCGCCCAGATATCCGGGACCGTGAGCCATGGTGACAGCGAATGGAAGGTCGTCTACGTGGGGGACAACGCCTTCGACGGCTGCGGCTCCCTCGCGACCGTGGACTTGCCCTCGGCGGCCTCCGTGGGGGACAACGCCTTCGAAGGATGCCGCTCCCTGAAGACTGCGGACCTGCCCTCGGCGACCACAGTAGGGGCCAGCGCCTTCTTCGACTGCCGCTCCCTGAAGACTGCGGACCTGCCCTCGGCGACGTCCGTGGGGGACCACGCCTTCCAAGACTGCCGCTCCCTGACGACCGTGGACCTGCCCTCGGCGACGTCTGTGGGGGAGGGCGCCTTCTACGGCTGTGGCGCGCTGGCGTACGTCGGGTTCTCCGACGCGCTGGAGTCGGTCGGGGACGAAGCCTTCACCGTATCCTTTTACAGCGGCTCCGAGAAGCTGGCCGCCGACGCCGCCTCGCTGAAGGGGAAGACGTTCACGGGCGACGGCGACGGTAAGCTGTACGAGTCGTTCGAAATCTCCTGGCTGGACGACTCCGGGGCGCTCGCCGACACGACCCTCGCCAGGAAGGGCGAGACGCCGTCGCACGACGGCCTGACAAAGGAGCCCACCGACCGGTACTCCTACGAGTTCGCGGGATGGAGCCCGGAGCCCGGGCCCGCCGTGAAGGAGGCGTCCTACACCGCCGTGTTCGACGCCGCAGTGAGGGCCTATCCTGTGCCGGTGGTCGCATCGCCATCCGGCTACGGCAAGGTCTCGGCCTCCGAGATACCGAACGTCCCCTACGGAACCGCCCTGCCGGAGGACATGTCCTCCGTTACGATAGTCGTGGGAGGCACGGAGGTCGCCGCCATGCCCGCCGAGGCGGACGCATACGTCTACAGCTTCGTCCGCTGGGAGGCCTCCGGCCTCGTGGACGGGGCCACAGGGACGGACACGGCCCTCACGGCGGTGTTCGACAGGACGCCCGCCTCGGACGAGAAGATCAGTGTCGAGGTCGTCGTGGCCAAGGCGAGCGGGAGCTCGACGAGCATGTCGTTCAGGGTCCCGTCCGGGACCGTCGCAGTAGTGGACGGCACGAGCCTGGCGCTCGGGGGGATCAGGCTGACCAACTCCGTCCCGCAGGACGACGATCGCTACGCGTACTCGTTCTCCGGATGGACGATGGACGGCGCCCCCCTCCCCGACGGGGAGACCGCGATCGCCGGCGGCTGCTTGATCGCATCGAGCATCGTGGCGACCGAGAGGTCCTACGAGGTGACGATCGCCGTCGAGGGCAGCGGCGCGGTCTCGAAGGGCTCGGTCGTCGCCCCCTACAGGGCGCCGGTGTACGCCGAGGGCAGAGTCCTCCACGTCGGGGACGTGGCCGTCGAGGCGACGCCCGCGGCGCCCGGGGAGGAGTCCATGCCCGTGTTCCTCCGCTGGGAGGTCCCCTCCGTTCAGGTAACCGGGCCCATGACCGCCACCGCGGTCTTCGGGGAGCGCCCCCTGACCTTCGTCGTGGACTCCGTAGTCTACCGCATAGTGTCCGAAGGCGAGGTCACCGCCGTGGGATTCGAGGGGTCTCCCGTGTCGCTGTCCGTCCCCTCCTCCGTGGAGGATGGCGGCGAGTCCTACGCGCCGACCTCGATCGCCGACTCGGCCTTCGCGGGATGCGCCACCGTCACTTCTGTGTCCATCGGCGGCTCGGTCGCGTCCATCGGCGACGGGGCCCTCGACAGCCCGCACCTCAGGTCCGTGGATGTCTCCTCCGGCAACGCCGCCTACTCCTCGATCGCCGGCGTGCTGTACGACAAGGATGCCGGCGTCCTCCTCAAGTTCCCGGCCTCGAAGCAGAGGCTGGTCATACCCTCGACCGTCACGGAGATCGCCGCGGGGGCGTTCCAGAATGCTGGCGCGGCCCTCAAGGCCGACCACGACAGCGGGCCGATATCCTACTTCCGCTACGTCAACATACCCGCCTCGGTCACCAGGATAGGCGAGGGCGCCTTCGCGGGAAGCACCCTGGAGGTGCTGAAGTTCGAGGACCGGGACGGCGTGGAGCCGACCCAAGTCGGCAGCGGAGCGTTCTCCGGATGCTCCTCGCTCGACTATGTGGTGTTCCCCGGCTTCATGCTGTCAGCCGAGCCGGACTCGTTCTCCGGATGCGTCTTCCATTGGGAGGACGGCAGCACTTCGGACGGCTACAACATTGACATGAGGAGCCACAAGTTCACCGGCAGGGACAGCTCCAGCCTGGAGGTGTACGTGCCCGCTGCCGGCGGGACCTTCCGCACGGGAGACTACTCCTACAGGATAACCGAGAGCGCCGGCGCGAAGGAGGTCATCCTGATAGGGTTCGCCGACAGCGCCTCGAGGAAGGACGTCACCGTCTTTGACGAGGTCCGCTACCTGGGGTTCGTCTGGAAGGTGACCTCCGTGGGCGCCAAGGCGTTCATGGGCGATGCCACGATCACCTCCGTCAATAGCATGGTGGACGTCGGCTTCAAGGCGTTCGCCAAGTGCCCCGGCCTCGAATACGTCATGGTGGACGAGGGGACCGCCATAGGGAGCTACGCGTTCGCGGGATGCAGGGCCCTTAAAATCGTCTACGGCGACGGGCAGTTCGACATCGGCGAGAGCGCCTTCAGCGGATGCTCCGGCCTGGCTCACGCCTTCATAGGGGACGCCCGGAGCATCGGGAAGCACGCGTTCTACGGGTGCGCCCTGAAGGACGTCGACCTGTCCTCCGCGGCCAGCATAGGGTACGGGGCCTTCACCGGCAACGACCTCCAGAGGGTGGCGTTCTCCGACGGCCTCTCCGACGTGGACCCCAAGGCCTTCTTCGGGTACTCCTTCAAGGACCCGGACGGCGGCAGTGTCGCCGTGTCCGCCTCCACTCTGGCAGGCAAGACCTTCGAAGGCTCTGGCAAGGTCCTCTCCCAGACCTCCTGAGACCATCCCGCCGGGGGAGGCCCCGGCGGGCAAACCACGACGGCGGGCCCTCCGCCGTCCCGCCCTTCTTTGTGGCGCGTCGCTTCCGGCCTATTTCGCTCCTCCATCGGGATGCGGCGACTCCGACGTCCCTCCCTGCGAATCCTTGTTTCCTGTTAGGTTGTTAGGCTGTTGGGGCATGGGCAGATGTTCCTCGGTCGGCCTTCCACCCCCGTCAAAAGTTCTCGTGATGCTCACGTCCTCTACGATCCTGCCGAGGCGATCCAAGGGTCTGGGACGAGCTCGGTCGCCCGGTTCACCTCACACGCCTAGCCGGGGAGAATCCCGATTCTAGGCCAACTAAGATAGATATATACGCGCTGCGCGAGGTGCATGGGTGTGGGTGTGTGAACGATGCTGGCTGTGCGGAAATTATCACACGGCCCGGAGCCCGCCATCATCAGGTCGAGGGGGAAGGCATCGCCATGCGCGCGCCCTATTCGGGATCATGATCTACAATTTCCTTCACTAACTCTGGCAACCCAGACTCGAGAAGATGGTGAAGCGCCCGCATCCGTGACACCGATTTCATCCCAGCGGGGGTGTTTTCGTGTAATCCAGCATCGGGGAGCGTCTTCAGGGCAGGGGAAGCCACTCCCAACTATTATCTAATTGTAATAACATTACCTTTAGAGGATAATATGGCTGCGGAAGAGGATCCAACCAGTATACGCATAGAGGACATCATGGAGCCAGGGGCGGTGGTGGCGTCGGTCGGCCGGCGCGAGGACGCGCTACTCTGTGCCGTGTCGTTCTGCCAGGCCATGGTGGAGGGGCGCATCGGGGGGCCCATGGTTGGCGCCAAGGTCGTGACGAACGTCAGGTTCGTCCGCATGGGGAAGGGCGGCAGGAGGGATGATTGGGCCCTGCCAGGCGTCATAGTGGCGCCGACCGTCGTCGATGCCTTCCATGACGCCGCCGAGATACTGGCGGACCGCGATGTAGTCGACAGCCTTATCGTCATCCTCCTGGACGCGCCGGAGAGTGTCCGGGGGCTGGAGATAACCGAGGAGATCGTCGAGTTCTTGCGCAGGTTTGGCGCCACGCTCTGGCTCGTGGTTCCCGAGGGTTTCGAGGGGGCCTTCACCCACACCATGCGTCTGGACAGGGGAAGGACGGGAAAGGACCATGAGGCCGTGGGCCCTGGCCCGACGGCGCGTCTCCGCGAGGAGTCCAGCGGACGCGAACGCCTGCTCGCGATCCCCGACGCGTCCTGGGCGAAGCCTCCGGGGGCCCTCGCCCCGGGGGAATGGTCGATGGATCCGCTCCTCTCCGGTCCGCCCAGCGGGCAGCTTCGCCACGAAGAGACTGGGCCGGACGCCGTCCAGGCTACAGCCAGCACGGTCGGGGGGAAGGGAAGAGCCGTCGAAGGCTCCGACACGGAGGCGACGGTGCTGGCGTACCGCGACGAGGTCGTATGGAGGATGTACTCGTCGGGCTTCACCCACAAGCAGATCGGGGCGGCGTTCGGGGTCACCGACCGCACGTCGAAGAACTGGGTGGCCCGCCTGAAGGCCGACAGGGGCGCGACAGGATGAACGCTGCGGCCACACATCGCTGGGCTCCCTCGGACAGGGGTCGTGCCCATGCGACGTGGTCTCTCGGCTCGAGGCCCTCGCACAGCCGTATGCGGACGCTACGAGGCTGCTCCCGGAGAGGGGTGTGCCCTTCACCTCCGCCTGGCAGTCCGGCCTCCGGTCTCTCGGGAGAACCGTGCGGCATTCCACGTCCCATCTGGCCGCTGATTGCCCCAGCGTCATAGATGTATACGATGTGTCCTCGACGGTCGATGTCATGATCCAGATGAGTCGGATGTCGTTCGTGCCAGCTATCCGGCGGGTGTCGACTTGTTATGGGGTCGATGTCGGTTCCTGAGAGGAAGTAAGGCATAGAAGCGATGCTCTGGCTGAACAACCTAACAACCTAATAGCCGGGCGAACCGGTTGCCTAACAACTTAACAACCTATGGTGCCGGAGAAGACCACCTTCAAGGACATGCTGGAAGCCATATCCAGGTCATAAACGAGTTCCTACAGAGGCGAGAGACATGACGATAGCGGACCTTCTGAGGATGGAGCACGAGCCTGTAGCTATATACAGAACGAAGAGCATGCCCGAGGGGGCGCGCGTGCCCAGCGGCCACTGCAGCATACCCCCGCTGTTCCTGATGGCCTTCAGGAAGGGCGAGACCTGCGCCGCCGACAGGGAGCACGTCTTCTGCCACGGAGGCGTCAGCGGCCTCGGCTTCGGGCCCATTCCCAGCAGGCAGCGCACGGTGTGGTCCTGCTCGGTCGTCCCGGAGGAGGTCCGCAAGGACATGCGCCACGCAGGAAGCGGCGGGCAGAGGGAGTACGCCGACAGCGAGGCCGCCCTCGCCCAGATGTCAGAGATCAGGGACTTCCCCGACCTGGGGGACGCCATCGTGTTCGAGCCGCTGTCGGTCGCCGAGTCCAAGGGCGCCCCGATCGAGGTTGTCGCGCTTCTCGCGGACTCCACCCGCATCTCGGCGCTGATCGTCCTGGCGGGATACGACAAGAGGACGCCGGGATCGGCCGTCAAGATTCTGCACGCCCACGCCTGCCAGGAGATATACGTCATACCCAAGGGGGAGGGGGAGTCCGACGAGCCTCACGCCGTACTCGGGATGACCGACCTGTACGCCAGGAGGTTCGTCGAGCCCTGGGAGATGTCTTTCGCGGCCCCCTACGTGATGTGGAGGCGCATGGAGTCCAACGCCGGCTCGTCCTTTTTGACCATGGAGAAGTGGGAGAAGGCCCTGGCCGCGTCCGAGAGGCGCTCCGGGCGATCCCTGGCGAAAGGCTGGCCAGAGCGTTAGAGATGATTCTGGCCATACATCCACATTCATTAAATATCCATAATATGATATTAAATATCCTGCATGGCGCTTCATTTTCATGAACGCCAAGATAGCTGCTGTCATCGCGGTCGCCATTCTGCTGGTGGCCGCCGTAGCCGCCGCCTTTGTGCTCAGCAACAACGGCGACAAAAGCTCCGACAAGATGGATTACGAGCTGGTCGTCCTCTCGGACAAGAACGTCAACCTCCCCGCGAGCGCCATCTCGACCGACCTCCCGGCGTCCTTCGACCAGCGCTCCCAGGGGATCGTGACGTCGGTGAAGAACCAGGCCCCTTGGGGTACCTGCTGGGCCTTCTCGGGGACTTCGGCCGCAGAGACCAGCCTGGTGAAGATGGGATACGAGCCCGTCGATCGGATAGACCTCTCCGAGAAGCACTTGGCATGGTTCGCCAAGCACCCCGTCACGGCAGAGGATGAGCTGTCCCAGAAGGGAGAGGGCATCTTCATCACAGAAGACACCGGGGAGGAAGTCAACATATGCTACAACACCCCCGGAGGGCCGATGATGTTCTCGTACCTCTACTCGTGCGGCATAGGGCCCGTGAGCGAGTCCGACTTCCCGTACATGGGAAAGAACGGGCTCACAGCCTTGGGCTTCTTCACCCTGGCCGAATACAAGGACAAGGCCCTCGAATACCTGAACGAGAAGTTCAAGGAGGAATCCCTCGGGATGGGGTTTGACTCCTATTACGGCATCATAAAAGCGGCAGGGACCCACGCCGCGCAGTTCGACAAGTGGGTCGAGATGGGATACGCGTTCCCCGACGGAACGACCGCCGACAACCTCACCGCCGACGCCTTCTTCCAGGGGCAGCTCGCGTACTTCGCATCCGTCTACGAGAAGGAGAACGAATACTCCAGCCAGGACGACTGGAGCATCCCCCTCTCCTCGAAGGACGGCTCCAACAACCGCGACCTGACCATGGGATACACCCTGCTGAACGGAAACGAGCTCCCTTCCATGATAGTGAAGGACGGCAAGGCGTACAAGGGGATCAGCGAGTACGCCCTCAAAATGGTCAAGAAGGAAATCTACGAGGGCAAGGGCGTGGCCGCCGGATACAACCACAGCTCCGACATATACAACGCCGAGACCGCTTCGGCATACAACCCCGAGCTCAAGAACACCAACCACATCATCCAGATCGTCGGATGGGACGACGGCTACTCCAAGGACAACTTCCTGTCGAAGCCCGAGGGGGACGGGGCCTGGCTCGTGAAGAACAGCTGGGGCTCCGAGACCGACGGATACGTGGTCGACGGGAAGACCTACTACTCCGGATTCGGAATCGTGGACGACAGCGGCAAGCACACCGGATACTTCTGGCTGTCCTACTACGACAGGAGCCTCGGCGCGTTCGAGAGCCTGGAGTTCACGGACAAGATCTCCGCAGAGGACGGCTTCGAGACGTACATGTACGACTACATGCCGGGCATGCTGATGCTGTGCTACACATCAGGAAAGGAGTCCAAGGTCGCCAACGTGTTCTCGGCGGAAGGCTCCGAGAAGATCACTGCGCTGTCCGTGAAGACGTGCTTTGCGGGTTCCGAAGCGTCCGTCTCCGTATACCTGCTCGACGACGGGTTCAAGAGCCCTGAGGACGGCACCAAGGTCGCGACCGTGTCCAAGACGATGGAATCGGCAGGATACCACACGATCATCCTCGACAGCCCCGTGGCGCTGAAGGCAGGGCAGAAGTTCTCCATCGTCATGGAAGAGAAGAACTCGCTGCTGGAGGGCGGCAAGACGGTCTACATAACCGGGCCGAACTTCGGGCTCACGAAGAAGGCGGCGATCGAGAACGAGAACACCCACTACTGCGTCTCGGTCTTGAACAAGGGCGAGAGCTACATCTTCCAGGGCGGGTCATGGTCTGACTGGTCCGAAGCGTCCAAGAAGATGCCGAGCGAGGACGGGATCGTGGCAGACAACTTCAACCTCAAGGCGTTCACTGTGAGCGCCTGATCAAACGGCCCTCCGGGCCACCTTTCCCCTGCTGGCGACCGGCTGCAAGTTTTATAGTTAGTTACCTAACATATTTCAATAACTACTGTCATGCTCATTCATGGCAAGACCGGTTGAGCTGCAGATCGAGAGGCACGTCCCTCTGGAGTCCCTTCAGAAAGAGGAACGCCGCCTGTCCGAGAGCATCAGGAGCCTGAAGAAGTCGGAGAGACTGCTCCAGAGGGTGACCTTCGTCCGCATGAGATACGGCGGATATTCCGTGGAGGAGGCGTCCGCGGCCGTCAGGTTCACGACCAAGACGGGATACAACGTCCAGGAGCTTTGGAACGAGAAGGGGATGGAAGGGATGGTCCCCGACTTCAAGGGCGGGCCGAGATCCAGGCTCACGGAGGACCAGAAGGCCCAGCTGAAGGACATGCTCTCCGCATGTCCGTGCGACACCAGGACAGTGAGGCTGTACATCAAAGACCAGTTCGGCGTGGACTATAGCGAGAAGCAGGTCCATGTCATACTGAAGGGCATGGGCCTGCGGCATGCGAAGCCCTACCCCAAGGACTACCGCCGCCCGGAGGACGCCGAGGCGGTTTTAAAAAAAGACTCCAGGATGCTCTGGACGGACTCTCCGGAAGGGACTTCGTGATCGGGTTCCAGGACGAGAGTTCCCCTCAGACCGCCGCCAACACCGTCCGCCTCTGGTCCCCGAAGAAGCCTGTGGCTGTTAAGAACACGAACAAGCTGCGCGCGAATCTCTTCGGGTTCTATCCTCTGAACGGGAATCCAGTGATCGAGGCCCCCATGAGCTCTAAAAAGGAGGACATGGCCGCTTTCCTGTCGTCCGTTCGCGTTGCGAACGGCGACAGGCCGATCGTCATGATCCTGGACAACAATCCGACCCATCATGCGAGGATGGTGAAGGATGTCGCGGACGAGCTCGATATAAGGCTGGTGTACCTGCCGCCGTACAGCCCGGACCTCAATCCAATCGAATTTATATGGAAGAGCCTCAAACGCGTAGTGTCGAAACTCTTCTTCATCAGCCGCGAATTCCTGATTTCCGAATTGGAATCGAGGTTCAACCAGGAGGCATCGAAGCTCACGTACTCTGATCATTGGAGATCGATTTTTTATCAAGCGTTATTGTAAATTATTAGGTAATAAACTGTAAAGAGAGCACCGGTCGGGAACCGTCCGATTCCCGACCGCGATCGGGGTGCGGCGGAGGCTCCCCGAGGAGATGTTCGCACGGAGGGGGCACAACGTGTACGGGACGCAGGCGCTGAGGCCGTTCTCCAGGACGATGACGGAGGAGGAGGCGAAGAGGATCGACCCCATGGGGAGGATTCCCGGCATCCTCGCGCCGAACGGGATGTTCACCCAGGTATGCGAGTGCGCCGAGAGGCTGGGGATACGGCTGAAGCTTAGATGCGATGTCCCCGCGCTAGCTAATCTGTCGATGCACCCGAACGAGAGGACCTGCAAGTCATGCCTGCGGAGGGGCTGCTCCAACTGGAGGGAGTCCAACCCCTGCTGGGGGAGGGACCGGTGCGGAGGATGCTTCGGCGGGTACGTGTGGGACAGGAGGGCGCCTTCGAGGAGGGGGCGAGGCGGCATCCCCGGATGCCATGGGCAGGGGGGGGGGCTCGAGGCCACGGACCCGCGCTCCCCGATGCACATGGCCGTACGCCTGCCGGGGACGGAAGAGGTAGCGCATGGAGTTCTTAGGAGTTAAAACAACCCCTTCCGAGGCTCTTCCGGGTAGCGGAGGGGGCTCCCCGGAGGCCTAGGGCGGCCGCATCCGGGCCAGGACGGCCCAGGAGCCGCGAGGAGCGGGCGCGTCTCTGCGAGCGTATTATCTGCTCGCAGGTAGAGGCATCACCATGAAAGACGATTCATTCAATCATCCGGGCGGCGCCCGGGCGCTCGTCGCGCTCGCGCTGGCCCTGGTCGCGACCCTGGCTGCAGTGTCCGTCGCGGAGGGCGCCGACGCCTTCGTGGGCGAGTGGTTCACTGTAGGCGGCATCCAGTACGAGGTTGCGGACGAGGGCTCGCACCAGGTCGCGATTATTGGGTACCAGGGCAGCCCCGAGCATCTGAGCGGCACCGTTGGCTACGGCGGGGCCGACTGGACGGTCGTATCCGTGGGGGACAGCGCCTGCTACGGCTGCGGATCCCTCACGACCGCGGACCTGCCCGAGGTCACCTCCGTGGATGAATGGGCCTTCTACGGCTGCGGATCCCTCACGACCGTGTACCTGCCCTCGGCGACATCCGTGGGGCTCGGCGCCTTCGACAGTTGCGGATCCCTCACGACCGCGGACCTGCCCTCGGCGGCCACCGTGGGGGGCGGCGCCTTCAGTGGCTGCGATGCGCTGAGGTTCGCCAGGTTCTCCGACGAGCTGGAGTCGGTCGGGTACGATTCGTTTTCGGTGTTCTTCTACAGCGGCTCCGAAGAGCTGGCCGTCGACGCCGCCTCGCTCAGGGGGAGGACGTTCGTGGGGAGCGGCTACGGCGTTCTCCACGAGGGTTTCGCCGTCGCCAGCCCGGACGGGGGAGGCGAGATCCTGTGCATAGTAAAGGACGCCGCCTCCAATGAGGTCGAGGTCGTCGGCTTCTTGGGCCGCCCGGCCATGGTGTCCGGGTCCGTGAGCTACGGCGGGGCCGACTGGACGGTCGTGTCCGTGGGGAACTACGCCTTCCAAGACTGCGGCTCCCTGCAGACAGTGGACCTGCGCTCGGCGGTCTCCGTGGGGGGCGGCGCCTTCAGTGGCTGCGACGCGCTGACGTTCGCCAGGTTCTCCGACGAGCTAGAGTATGTCGGGAGCTACGCCTTCACGGTGTCCTTCTACAGCGGCTCCGAAGAGCTGTCTGCCGACGCCGGCTCGCTCAGAGGGAGGACGTTCACAGGCTCCGGCGACGGGAAGCTGTACGAGCCGTTCGGCGCGCCCAGCCCGGACGTGGGAGGCACCTTTTTGTGCAGGGTGACGGACGGCGCCTCGCACGAGGTCGAGATATACGGGTACGAGGGCAGCCCCGAGCATCTGAGCGGCACCGTCAGCTACGGCGGAGCCGACTGGACGGTCGTAACCGTGGGGGACAACGCCCTCGGCGGCTGCAGATCCTTGACGACCGCGGACCTGCGCTCGGCGGCCACCGTGGGGGACCGCGCCTTCGAAGGCTGCGACTCCCTGACTACCGCGGACCTGCGCTCGGCGGCCTCCGTGGGGGACTACGCCTTCTACGGCTGCGTATCCCTGACTACCGCGGACCTGCGCTCGGCGGCCACCGTGGGGGACCGCGCCTTCTACGGCTGCGTATCCCTGACGACCGCGGACCTGCGCTCGGCGGCCTCCGTGGGGGACTGGGCCTTCAATGCCTGCGGCGCGCTGACGTTCGCCAGGTTCTCCGACGAGCTGGAGTCGGTCGGGGACCACGCGTTCTCGGTGCACTTTTACAGCGGGAACGAGCGGCTGTACGCCGACGCCGGCTCGCTCAAGGGCAGGACGTTCACCGGTTTCGGAATCGGGGATCTGTACGAGTCGTTCGAGATCTCCTGGCTGGACGATGCCGGGGCTCTCGCCGACACGACATTCGCCAGGAAGGGCGAGACGCCGTCGCACGACGGCCTGACAAAGGAGCCCACCGACCGGTTCACGTACGAGTTCGCGGGATGGAGTCCGGAGCCCGGGCCCGCCGTCAAGAAGACTTCATACACCGCCGTGTTCGACGCCGCCGCCAGGGCGTATCCCGTGACGGTGGGAGTCTCGCCCGAAGGCTACGGGACGGTCTCTTTATCCGAGGTCGCGGACGTCCCCTACGGAACCGCCCTGCCGGAGGACATGTCCTCAGCTACGATAATCCTGGGAGGCACGGAGGTCGCCGCCGAGCCCGCCGAGGCGGACGCGTACGTCTACAGCTTCGTCCGCTGGGAGGCCTCCGGCCTCGTGGACGGGGCCACAGGGACGGACACGGCCCTCACGGCGGTGTTCGACAGGACGCCCGCCTCGGACGAGAAGATCAGTGTCGAGGTCGTCGTGGCCAAGGCGAGCGGGAGCTCGACGAGCATGTCGTTCAGGGTCGCTCCCGGCACCGTCGCAGTTGTGGACGGCACGAGCCTGGCGTTAGGAGGGATCAGGCTGACCAACCTCGTCCCGCAGGACGACGGGCGCTACGCGTACTCGTTCTCCGGATGGACGATGGACGGAGTCCCTCTCCCCGACGGGGATTCCTCGATCTTCGGCGGCTGCTTGATCGCATCGAGCATCGTGGCGACCGAGAGGTCCTACGAGGTCGCCATAAGCGTAGAGGGGAGCGGCGCGGTCTCGAAGGGCTCGGTCGTCGCCCCCTACAGGGCGCCGGTGTACGCCGAGGGCAGAGTCCTCCATGTGGGGGACGAGGCCGTCGAGGCCACTCCCGCGGCGCCAGGAGAGGACTCCATGCCCGTGTTCCTCCGCTGGGAGGTCCCCTCCGTCCAGGTAACCGGGCCCATGACCGCCACCGCGGTCTTCGGGGAGCGCCCCCTGACCTTCGTCGTGGACTCCGTAGTCTACCGCATAGTGTCCGACGGGGAGGTGTCCGCCGTGGGCTTCGAGGGGTCCCCCGTGTCGCTGTCCGTCCCCTCCTCCGTGGAGAACGGCGGCGAGTCCTACGCGCCGACCTCGATCGCCGACTCGGCCTTCGCCGAATGCAGGACCGTGACGTCGCTATCCATCGGCGACTTGATCGCGACCATCGGCGACGGGGCCCTCGACAGCCCGCACCTCAGGTCTCTGGAGGTCTCCTCCGGCAACGCCGCCTACTCCTCGATCGCCGGAGTGCTTTACGACAAGGATGCCGGCGTCCTCCTCAAGTTCCCGGCCTCGAAGCAGAGGCTGGTGATACCCTCCACCGTCACGGAGATCGCCGCGGGGGCGTTCCAGAATGCTGGCGCGGCCCTCAAGGCGGACCACGACAGCGGGCCGATATCCTACTTCCGCTACGTCAGCATACCCGCCTCGGTCACCAGGATAGGCGAGGACGCCTTCTCCGGCAGCACCCTGGAGGTGCTGAAGTTCGAGGACCGGGACGGCGTGGAGCCGACCCAAGTCGGCGGCGGCGCGTTCTCCGGATGCTCCTCCCTGAGCTACGTGGTGTTCCCCGGCTTCTGGCTGTCCGCCGAGCCGGACTCGTTCTCCGGGTGCGCCTTCCATTGGGAGGACGGCAGCATCTCGGAAGGCTACACCGTCGACATGAGGAGCCACAAGTTCACCGGCAGGGACAGCTCCAGCCTGGAGGTGTACGTGCCCGCAGCCGGCGGGACCTTCCGCGCGGGGGACTACTCTTACAGGATAACCGCCAGCGCCGATGCGAAGGAGGCCGTCCTCATAGGGTTCGCCGACGGCGCCTCGAGGAAGGACGTCACCGTCCTCGGCGAGGTCCGCTACCTGGGGTTCCTCTGGAAGGTGACCTCCGTGGGCGCCAAGGCGTTCATGGGCGACGCCGCGATCACGTCCGTCGACAGCATGGTGGACGTCGGCTTCAAGGCGTTCGCCAAGTGCCCTAGCCTCGAATATGTCACGGTGGGCGAGGGGACTGCCATAGGGGGCTACGCGTTCGCTGGATGCAGGGCCCTCGAAACCGTCTACGGCGACGGGAAGTTCGACATCGGCGAGAGCGCCTTCAGCGGATGCTCCGGCCTGGCTCACGCCTTCATAGATGGTGCCCGGAGCATCGGGGAGCACGCGTTCTACGGCTGTTCCCTGACGGACGTCGACCTGTCCTCCGCGGCCAGCATAGGGTACGGGGCCTTCACCGGGAACGACCTCCAGAGGGTGGCGTTCTCCGACGGCCTCTCCGACGTCGACTCCAAGGCCTTCTACGGGTACGCCTTCAAGGACTCCTACGGCGGTAGGCTCGCCGTGTCCGCCTCTTCCCTGGCAGGCAAGGCGTTCGAGGGCTCCGGGAAGGTCCTCGTCCAGACTGTTTGAAACCATCATGCCGGGGCCCTCCCGGCGGCAAACCACTTCCCGCGGCCATTCCTGTGCGAACCGGCCGAGCCGCCATGCATCGATGCAAGGATGCTGAAGGGCGGGCGGAGCGGGGCGCCGGCGAGGGCCGAGCTCCCCCATCGCTCGCCGCCTCGCTCTGGCGGGTTGTTCTCCCAGCTATGTGGGTGCGCCGAGGGGCCGGGGATACGGCTGAGGCTGAGCCACGACGTACCAGCACTAGCGAACCTGTCGATGCACCCGAACGAGAGGGCCTGCAAATCATGCCTGCGGAGGGGCTGCTTCAACTGGAGGGAGTCCAACCCCTGCTGGGGGAGGGACCGGTGCGGGGGATGCTTCGGCGGGTACGTGTGGGACAGGAGGGCGCCTTCGAGGAGGGGGCGAGGCGGCGGTCCCGGGAGGGCGAACCTGTTTTATCCTGACGACGCGTGACAATTTCAGATATCATGAAAGCAGACGGAGAATCTGTGGAGAGCATGGCGATGCCCCGCCTGGGAGGGCTCGCCGCGAGGGTCGCGCTGGCCCTGGCCCTGGTCGCCGCCCTAGCGGCCATATCCGTCGCAGAGGACGCCGAAGCGTTCACTGTAGACGGCATCGACTACGAGGTGACGGACGAGGGCTCACACCAGGTGAAAATAACCAGCTACAGTGGCAGCCCCGAGCATGTGTACGGCACGGTGAGCTTCGGCGAGGCCGAATGGACGGTCGTGTCCGTGGAGGAAAACGCCTTCAACAACTGCGTCTCCCTTCAGACCGTGGACCTGGGCTCGGCGACCACTGTGGAGGACTACGCCTTCAACAACTGCTATTCCCTTCAGACCGTGGACCTGGGCTCGGCGACCTCCGTGGGGGATCATGCCTTCTACGGCTGCAGTTCCCTTCAGACCGTGGACCTGGGCTCGGCGACCTCCGTGGGGGATGAAGCCTTCCACCACTGCGACGCCTTGGAGTACACAAGGTTCTCCGACGCCCTGGAGTCGGTCGGGTTCGAGGCTTTCACGGTGTCCTTCTTCAGCGTGGGCACCAAGCTGACAAAGGACGCCGACTCGCTCAAAGGCAGGGCGTTCACGGGCGACGGTGACGGAGGGCTGTACGAGGGGTTCTGGGCCCCCAGCCAGGACGGGGGAGGCGACATCCTTTGCAAGATAATAAAGAACTCCGTCGTACGCGAGGTCGAGGTCGTCGGATTCAGCGGCGCCCCCGTCCAGGTGTCCGGCATGGTGACCCATAAGGGGTATGACTGGACAGTGGTCTCCCTGCACGAGCATGCCTTTATTGCGTGCGGCTCGCTGGAGATCGTCAACGCTTCTAAAATAGAGAAGATCGGGGAATACGCGTTCTCTGGATGCCCGTCCCTGCGCGAGGTGCTCATCCCCTCGTCCGTTCAGAGCATAGGGGACGGGGCGTTCGAGGGCCTCGTTTTCAAGGGTCCGAGCGGGGAGGAGCTGCCCCAGGACGCCGTGAGCCTCCGCGGGCACCTGTACCTGGGAGACGGTGACGGGACCCTCGGGCGCTCCGAAAGGGACGGGACCTGCGGCGAGGGCCTCTACTGGTCGCTCGACGCCGACGGTGTCCTGACCATAGCGGGCGAGGGGTACATGGAGAGCTATGATGGTGGCCGCTGCCCCTGGGGCGTCGGCGTGACGAAGGTCGTGGCCGGCGGCGGAGTCAGGTCCATAGGGGACAGTGCGTTCAACGGGTGCACGTCACTCGCGTCCGCGTCGATGCCGGCCGCCGAGTCCATAGGGGACAGTGCGTTCAATTATTGCAAGTCCCTCGTGTCCGTGGAGATGCCGGCTGCGGCGTCGATTGGGATCGGCGCATTCTCTTCTTGCGAATCGCTGGAGTCCGCGTCGATGCCGGCCGCGACGTCCATAGGGGATGGTGCGTTCGAGGTCTGCGGCTCCCTTCGCGAGGTCCTCATACCCGCGTCCGTGGAGTCCGTAGGGGAGGACGCCTTCGGCGACTTATCGTTCCTGGGCCAGGACGGCGAAGAGCTGGACCAGGACGCCGAGGCCCTCCGCGGGCACCTCTACCTCGGCGAGGGCGACGGGCGGCTGTATCGCGCCGACGGGGAGGGTACCTGCGGCGAGGGCCTCAGCTGGGTGGTCGGCTTCGACCGCGTGCTGAGGATCGACGGCGAGGGCTACATGGACGACTACGCCGAGGCCGGGCGCGGCCCGTGGGGCACTTACGTGAAGGAGGTCGTCGCCGGAGAGGGCGTCAGGTCCGTGGGGATACTGGCCTTCCGCGGATGCGAGAGCCTCGTGACCGCGAGCCTGCCGGGCGTAGAATCGATCGGCGACGCCGCGTTCAGCAGATGCACGTACCTCGAATCCGTGTCGATGCCGGCCGCGACGTCCATCGGGATGCAGGCGTTCAGCAGATGCACGTGCCTCGAATCCGCGTCGATGCCGTCGGCCGAGTCCATTGGGAACGGCGCGTTCTACGAATGCACATTCCTGGAGTCCGTGTCGATCCCCTGCGCCATATCGATAGGGGAGCGCGCGTTCTGTTGGTGCTCGTCCCTGGAGAGCGTCTGCCTCCCGCGTACGCTGGCGTCGCTTGGGGACCAGGCGTTCTACGGCCTTACGTTCCTGGACGAGGGCGGGAGGACCCTGGCTCAGGACGCCGGGAGCCTCCGCGGGTACGCCTACGAGGGCAGCGGCGACAAGGCACTGAAGCGCCTGCCGTTCGTCCAGGACGGGGTCAGCTACCAGGTATGCGGCGAGGGGCTGGCCGTCGCCGTGGGATGGTACGGCGAGCCCTCCGGCCTCAGGATCCCCGACGAGGTTCAGTATAACGGAAAGGGCTACGTGCCCGTAGCGATAGCGGACGGAGCCTTCGCGGGATGCGGCACGCTCGGGACGATATCCATCGGGAGCTCGGTGGCCTCGATCGGGGAGGGGGCCCTGGACGCGCCCATGCTCAGGTCGATCGAGGTCTCATCCGGAAACGTGGAGTACTCCTCGATCGCAGGGGTCCTGTACGACAAGGAGGCGGCGACGCTCCTGAAGTTCCCCGCCTCCAAGCAGAGGCTGGTCATACCCGACACCGTGACCGCCATCGCCGCCTCTGCGTTCGAGAGCGCCGGAACTGCCCTCAAGGCCGAGCAGGGCAGCGGGGACGTTTCCTACTTCCGCTACGTCAGCGTGCCCGGTAGCGTCGTCTCCATCGGCGAGGGCGCCTTCCGGGGCAGCACCCTGGAGGTCCTGAAGCTGGCGGACGGCACGACGAAGATAGGCGCGGAGGCCTTCTCCGGTTGTTCGGCGCTCTCCTACGTGGTCTTCTGCGACACCCTGGCGGAGGTCGGCGATGGCGCATTCGACGGATGCGTCTTCCGCGACGGCGAGACGGAGATGGCCCTCGACGACGCCCTGGCGGGCCACAAGTTCACCGGCGAGGACGCCGCCCATCTAGGGCTGTACGTACCGAAGCCCGGGGGCACCATCGTAAGCGGGGACGTGAAGTACAGGATCATCGGCAGCGGGGAGTCCAAGGCGCTCTCGGCGGTCCGTTCCGCCGGGGAGGATGCGGCCGAGCTGTCCATCCCCGCTACCGTCAGATACCTCGGGTTCGACTGGGAGGTGACCTCCGTGGCGTCCAAGGCCTTCAGCGGCCTCCAGAGCCTGAGGTCCGTATCCTTCGGCGGCCCCGTGTCCGTCGGGCCGTACGCCTTCTTCGGCTGCAGGAGCCTCGGATCGGTGACCTTCGGCGGCGAGGCCGCGCTGGGCACGAGCGCCTTCAGCGGCTGCAGTTCGCTGGCCGACGCGGACCTGAGCAGGGTCGTCACGGTCGGGAAGCACGCGTTCTATAATTGCGCCCTGACGAGGGCGGACCTGTCCTCGGCCGAGACTATAGGGTACGGCGCCTTCACCGGGAACGACCTCCGCGAGGCGGCCTTCTCGCCCGGCCTGGAGAGCGTCGACCCCAAGGCCTTCTTCAGGTACTCCTTCTGCGGGGCCGACGGGGCCAAGCTGCCGGTCTCCGCCTCCGGCCTGGCGGGCAAGACGTTCGAGGGATCAGGAAAGGTCCTCGTCCAGACCTCCTGAGACCATCCCGCCGGCGGAGGCCCCGGCGGACAAACCACGGCGGCGGGCCCTCCGCCGTCCCGCTCTTATTCTTGGCTCGCCGCTTCCAGCCCATTTTGCGCCTCCCCTGGCCGGTTCCTGCCGCTCCCGTTTGTTAAAGAGTTAAAGGAGTTAACAGAATTTCGTTATCTACGTTCATTTCAAGATCATGTTAGGATTATTTGGTCGCATCTCATCCCGACCCCGTCCCACCAGGGCCGGCATCCTGCCTTCTGAGAGTTCCCCACAACAGCTCCAACAGGCATTTTCCGGACCACGTTGCCCCCTGTATCCCGATCGCTGGCCCGTCGGGTGTCAAACCCGGGCGAGCCCACTAACTAAGTGTTAAATAGTATCGGAGCTCGGGAGGCCCGGAAGGCGATGACAGGCGCACCTTTAAGGCAATCGATAATCTGCGGTTCCGGCCTTTTTTCCATCCTTCTGCTATGTTCTGAACCTGAGAAATTACATGTCCGTTGACGCTTGCTCGCCGTCGGCTTCGATGAGTCTGCGGCCCATCCTCTCGACCAGCGGCACCGACAGGGCATTGCCCATGCAAGAGTACCTCGGCGCTCGGGCATGCCCGTCGGGGCTCTGGCAGAAGTAAAGGGGGCATGCCCGGCCGTCCCGCCCTCCGGCGCCTTGTTTGCTGTTAGGTTGTTAGGCTGTTAGGTTATTGGCCCTGTCTTCTCGGAGCGTAGGCCTATGTATAAAAGCCCCGCCTGGACGCTCCTCCATCGGGACGCGGCGACTCCGACGTCCCTCCCTGCGAATCCTTGTTTCCTGTTAGGTGTTAGGTTGTTGGGGGCATGGGCAGATGTTCCTCGGTCGGCCTTCCACCTCCATCAAAAGTTCTCGTGATGCTCACGTCCTCCACGATCGGCTGCCGATGCGATGCAGGGCCTCAGGATCAAAGTCGACGGGGCCACCGTATCCAACTACATCTCGCACCTGGAGGATGAGTTCCTCTTCGAGAGGTCGAGAAGATTTGATCTCAAAGGCAACTGGTACGTCGACACCCCTTCCAAATACTACGCAGTCGACCTCGGTCTGAGGAACGCCAAGCTCGGCTTCAGACAGAACGAGTACAATCACCTCATGGAGAATGCCATCTACAACGAGCTGAGATACAGGGGATACTCCGTCGACGTGGGCGTGATCGGCATCCGGGACTACAAGGACGGGAAAAGGGAATACAAGCAGCTGGAGATCGATTTCGTCGCGAACAAGGGCGGCTACAGGATCTATCTGCAATCCGCATACAGGATGGACGAGCCGGATAAGCAAATGCAGGAGCTCAGGCCGTTCTTGAAGATGAACGACGCGTTCAAAAAGGTGGTGCTGGTAGGGGACGACGTTCCGCCCCATGTGAACGAGAAAGGGATCGTGATAATGAACGTCATCGATTTCATGAAGGACCCCGGAAGCCTGGAGAGGGTCTGACCGAAGGATCGGTCAACGCCGGGCGGTCGCGGGCGGGGGCAGATTTGCTTTACCAGTTTGTCATGGATATGAGAGATTATATCATTTTATGTAATGATATAAATCACGTTATAGAATAATTTATCATTGTATATAATGCTAAAATCATAACACTTTAATACAAAGCATGGCATGGAGCATTATGGAAGGATCTTTGGTATCGCGTGACAGGTATCTCGCTGAGATCGAACCGTTCGTCGGCAATGGTAACGCTAAAGTCATAACAGGCGTTCGCCGCTGCGGAAAATCGACCCTGCTGGAGATATACCGCCAGCATCTGACCGATGCCAATGTCGTCTACATAAATACGGAGCTTCACGAATTCTTCCATCTGAACGATTGGGAGAAACTCCTCTCCTACATCGAATCGGAATGTCGTGAAGGAACCGACAATGTCCTGATCGTGGACGAGATCCAGAACATAGAGAAATGGGAGCTGGCGATACGCGATCTCATCGCCAGGAAGATGTTCGACATCTATCTTACAGGATCCAATGCCAATCTTCTCTCGTCCGAGTATTCTACCCATCTCGGGGGCAGGTACAATCGCATACGCATGCTTCCCCTGTCGTATGCGGAATGCAAGGTTTTTGCGCAACGCATTCTGCCGGAAAAGGACGTCCTGGACAGATACATGCGCATAGGCGGATTCCCCATTCTGTGGATCTCGGACATGTCCGAGAGATCCTGCATGCAGACCGTGAGGGACATCACGGAAGTGATCCTTTCGAAAGACATCGAACAGAGGTTCAACATACGCAATCACGTGCTCTTGAGGGACATATACCGTACGATCCTGTCCACCATAGGCAATTACGTCTCTTCCAACAACATCTGCGCAACCATAAGATCGACGGGTTCAAAGACAACTGTGGATACGGTAAACGAATATATCGGGCATCTCGAAGCAGCGAACCTGATAATACGTGCCAACGTTTTCGATCTCAAAGGAAGGAGGATCCTCGAGAATAAACACAAGTATTATGCCACGGACCTGGGGCTGAAGCATTCGATGCTGGGATACAGGCCAGAGGACATCTCCGGACACATGGAAAACATCCTCTTCACCGAACTCATGTACAGGGGCTACGAGGTGTATGTCGGCGATTATAGCGGCAGGGAGATAGACATCGTGGCCATCAAGGACGGTTCGAGGCTTTACATCCAGGCCTGTTCGCTTATCGACAGTAAAGAGACCTTCGACAGGGAATTCGGAAATCTCGCCAAGATGCCGGACAGCTTCCCGAAATTCGTGGTCATGATGGAGCCCGGAGCTTACCGCGGGGTCACCGAAACCGGGATAATCTGTTGTTCGCTCAAGGAGTTCCTGGAAAAAGAGAGTTACTGAACGTTATCCGTCATCCTCCTTCGGAGCGTTCCTTCAAGGCAGCGATAAAAGATGAATCGGGAGACATGTTACCGAGCTTATACCGGCATACGGGGCATGAGTTACCATGATTTCCGATGTCTGGCTATTGCCTTAAGCGGGTTCCGACGGGTCCGCTCGACTTACTGTCCAGATATCCTCTTTTCGAATTCAATGGTTTTCGGCCTTTCCGCACCATACTGCCAAGGCAGTACAGCCATAGGAAGGCCTTGGGACCTACACCGAGGACTTGGATGGCGCTTCCTTTGTAATTCACCTCGACCGGCTCGGCGACGTCCGTCAGTACCGTCGTCAGCACCGCCCCACAAGGGCCCTGCCGGGGAACTCGCTCACCATGGCGGGGCCGGAGCCGTAGAAGGTCTCCAGGTGCCAAGGGTTGATGATGGTGACGAACCCATCGAGTTCGCAGGCGTAGCGGTTCACGGCGTCCAGACTCTCTGAGGCGGCGTCTGCCGGGACGACCTTGTGCAAGGCCTCGGTGACGCGCTCATCGTGGGAGTCGCTCTGGAGGGTGAGCCGAGAGGGCTAGAGGTTGCCGTTCCCTTGTGGAGGATGAGCGCTTGGCCGGGCTCGTCCCCGACCGCCGTGTGTCCTAACCCTCTGATGCAGGATTAGAGCCTGATTTTGATCGTTTCCATGCTATTGGACCAGTATCTGTTAGCTACCGCGTTATGGTTTTCATAGGAAAAGAAAGAATTAGGACATAAGTGTGAATAAAGGTCTGTAATAATGGGGGAGAAAGGCCTCGTTCGATAGGAGGCCTCTTTTTGACGATCGTGTTGAGCCTTTTTAATCTCGAAGGAATCGTCTGATTGGTAGCATCCATCATTGCTTGATAAATCGGGCAGACGGGATTGGGCATTAAGAATCATAGGTTCTCGCCGATTTTCTTGGATAGGTTGATCATGGCGACGTCATTGGCTGCTGCGATTACGTCATGCTCGCATTTGTAAATCAGGAACCCTTTCAAATCGAATCCGAGCACGTTGGAGAACAAATCCCTCATCTGCGCCTCCACGACACTTACGACATCGGCGCTTTCGTTCTTGTCATAGGTTATGATTAGCACAAGCTTCTTCCCAGGATACTTGGGTTTCCTGTTAGCATCGATGAAGGAATACATCCTGTCTATCAGGACCTTCATCTGTGCCGAAGGCCCACAGAAGAAAAGGGGGAAGCAGAGGACAAGAGAATCGCACATCCTGATGTCTTCCAGAATAGGTGAGACATCGTCTTTTAAACAGCAAACGCCAGATTCTTTGCATCTGTTACAGAACTGGCATCCCTGTAAATTCAGATTGTTCAACCTATGGAGATATATCGTGTTCAGCGACAATCCCATGGCGCCATCGATTACGGCTCTTCCCAAGATGCTGGAATTGCCTTGTTCGCGAGGACTGCCATAAACTGCGACTATTTTCGACATCTCGCTCCCGCCATCAGTCCGTTATCAATCGTATCGAACCAAGGGACGTCATTTCCTTCATTGACAGGAAGCGCTATTTCTCTTAGTTGGATGCGTCTGATGTCAGATAGTTATTCTTTTATAAATTATTTGACCAATGAACGTATCGACTCGATAAAAAAGTTCATGCTGCCAAGAGCGGCAGCATGTTTTTGTTCCTTAGATCTTCTTATTGAAAGAGCGCTGCACGTACAGGATCGCCAGATACAGTACTACGATAGCTCCTCCGAAAATCAGATCCGCATCCTGGAAAGCGAATATTTCGTCTGCGAACATTTCAATCACCCAGTAGGTCATGAATCCTCTTTTTTCCGTATTCAGTCAGCTTGTACTTTGACAGGAGTTTCCCCTCGGCGAAATGGGAACCGTCATCGATTCCTTCCTCCACGATTTCCATTATGCCACCTCCGCTCATTTCCATCAACCAAAAACGAGCAGTCCATTTGAAGTACGCGTCATTCCTGCCCTCTTCAGATGCGAGTCTGTCGACGGCTTCGTAATCCCAGAGTGGGCCCCCTTCGAAATACTTCAGCAGCCTGCTCTTGCTAGGATAGTTCATCGGCTCTCGCCTCCGACGTCCCGCACGGAATCGGCCAGATTATCGCTCTCCCAATACATCAGGAACGTTCCGATGATGGCGATGATCGCACCGACTATCACCCACCACATGATGTCCTGACCCATGAATATGAAAAGAGCGACCATCGAAATCGGAACATAAAGCGTGGTTATGCTCAGCGTCCGACCGACGCCGAGAAGAGGATAAGCCTTGTAAAGCCCAGCGTAGCACAGCCCGAGGGTGCATCCTGACAGTACAGCGAAATACATGAATCCGGGGCTGGTGAAACAATCCGCTAGGATGTCGAACATAGTGCCGAATCCAATGAAACAGCCGGTCATAGGCAGTAAAATGATGAACCATATGGCCGCCTCACCGGCATACCTGATGGAAGCGCTTATATCAGAATCGGTTACGTCCATGACCCTGGAGACGACGAACCCTTCGATGCCCATGCCGATGGTGATCATGACCGAACCGATGTATCCGAGAACGATTCCATCCGGCGAGGCGGGATTCATGATGTTGTCAATCATATTCAACGGATTGAGGACAATCAATCCGCCGACCAGAATTACGCATAAACCAACGATGGCTCTCTTGGAGAGCTTCTCTTTGTTGAACAGTCTGCCAATGATGGCCCCGGTCACCGCGGTCATCAAACCCATTGCAGCCGCGAAATCGGCTCCGATGTACCCGATAGCCAGATTGCATCCGAAAGTTCCCAACGGGCCTCCGAACAATCCAGCTAGAATCAGCCATTTGCTGATGCGCGGCTTGGACCAAGTTCTGACATAATCCTTGGCTTTGCCGCTAACCAAAGTCCATAGGAAAAACAGACATGCTGCGAACACCAGAGCCTGTATGGCTGTGATAACGATAGATATCACGAGATATGCGATGGACGAGTCGACCCCATAGTCAAAGCTCAGAATGGGCTCGACGCTCCATAAAGCAGATACGGGGACGTATCCAAATCCCCATAAAAGTGCACAAAGAATCCCCCAGATGAAACCCCATCTGACACGATTCTGCTTTGTGAGAGCTGATAGCTCTTCTAAACTCGTCATGCTTTTGCCTCCTTTCGATCTAATGCCTCGGCTCGACCAGTTCTGTCTGTCCTGCCGAGGTTCGGTTAAAAATCACGTTATTGATATTTAAAATTCTTGACGAATCAAAATAAATTATGATATAACTAAAATTATTTTTCAAATAATTGATTTGAAGAAATTGGACTGTATTAATATTATAGTATTGAAATATATTTAATAATCAAAATAATTTTATTAAAATTTTATATTTAATTGATATAATTAATTCATACACTGATTTGATGCACCAGAATGCACATGAGATAACTCTAGAACGATCGGATTTGACTTTCTGAGTAAATAGGCCATGGGCGTGTTGAATTGAGTTATCAGTTCGTTACGGTGAACAAATTTGTAGCATTATATGATATGATTATAATTCCGAATGAAGTTAATTATTTTTTAATAATCAATATAAAATATAATATAAATGTTAAAATATATATTATTATGAAGAGAATCTGTTGGTTCCGCGACGAAGTTGGAATGACAAGATTTAGAAGGCCAGAAAATTATCTTATCAAATCAAAATAAATCTTGACGAATCAAGACCTTTAAATATTTTGAAAGACAATCCATCATACACGCAACAGCGTAGGAGATAGAAATGAAAAACATCAAGCTGCAGATTCTGTCGGAGTCCGATCTCGACAAGATCCACAAGGCAACCTTGAGGGTCATGAGCGAAGCGGGAATTCAGGTCAGATTGAAAGAGGCAAGGGACATTTTCCGCGCGAACGGATGCTCTGTCGACGATGAGACCGGAATAGTGAGGATACCCGCCCAGGTGGCCGAGAAGGCTCTGGCCTGTGCGCCGCCGAGCTTCATGCTCTATGACCGCGACGGTGAGCCGGCTTTCGAGCTCACATCGGATGGTTCTGTTGTTCGCAACCTGACGTTCGCCACCGGCACAAGGATAATCGAATACGAGGCGCCAGGAAAATACAGCATCAGGGACTCCACCCTCAGGGATATCGAGGATATGTGCGCCGTCGTTGACAAGTGCGACAACATCAATTGGATATGCTCCGCTCCCATAGCAGCGATGGACAAGACTACCGACCCATGCGTTCACCTCCTGGAGACACAGGCGGTCATGAAGAACACCAAGAAGCCGCAGCTCGTAGAAGCCATCCCTGACTTTGTCGATGAGCTTTATGAGATGCAGGCGATCGCACGCGGGAAGGACATAAAAGACGTGATCGAGAAGCCCTATATAGTCTCCGGAGCTTGCCCTACCAGCCCTCTCACCATTGATGCGAACGTTTGTCGCCAGGCTATCGTCGGCGCCAAGTACGATATGCCGATCATGAGCCTCTCCTGTGGGATGGGGGGAGCCACCACGCCCATCTTCCTCGCAGGCACGCTGGTGACTCACAACGCCGAGGTGCTCGCTCTGATAATCCTTGCCGAGCTTGTTAAGCCTGGAACCAAGGTCGTTTATGGTAGTTCCACTAACACCTTCGATTTCTTCAACAACTCCACCCCTGTCGGGTCGCCGGAGCTCGCGCTCATCAGCGCAGCAGTGGGGGAGCTCGCGCAGTACTACAAGATACCCGCTGTGGTAGCTGGGACCTAGTCCGATTCCAAGACTCCCGATGCTCAGGCGGCACATGAGAAGACGATCACCGGGATCCTTCCCATGCTTACCAGGTCCTCCAACATCTATGGGGCGGGAATGCTCGAGCTTGGAATGTCGGTCTCCTTTGAGCAGATGGTCATAGACAATGACATTATCGGGATGATCCAGTACGCTATCAAGGGAATCGAGGTCAGCGATGAGACGCTGGCCGTTGACAGCATCATCGAGGTGGGAAGCGAGGGCAACTTCTTCGCGCAGCCTGACACTATGGCTAACGTGGATTATCCTTCGAGGCCTGAGCTGATCAACAGGGACATGTTTGACACATGGGCCACCGCCGGTTCAAAGGAGACGGTACAGCGGGCGCACGAAAAGGTCGTGGAGATACTTAGTAAGCCCTCTGACAACATTATCCTTGCGGACAGGAACGCCAAGATCGATGCTCTGATCGACAGGAAGAGGGAGAAGCTCGGGGGGGTTCAGTGAATGACCAGCGAAGAAGCGGCTAAGATGGCATATGAAGCTGTGATGAAATATGACGTTAAAGGAAGCAAGGCCGCAGCGCAGAAGGCGATCGACGAGGGCGATGACCTGGTGTACGTGATCGACAATGGATTTACCAAGGCCATCCAGGAGATTGGGGACCTGTTCAGCCAAAAGAAGCTATTCCTGCCCCATATCATGGCTGCGGCCGGGGCGATGACCGCTGGGGTTGAGGTACTTACTCCGGAGATCGAGAAAGCAGGCATGACAGGAGCCGATTCCAAAGGGACGGTGCTCATCTGCTCCATCGAGGGAGACATCCATTCGATAGGGAAGGACATATGCGCAATCATGCTGAAAGTCAAAGGATTCGATGTGAACAACCTCGGAAGAGACGTTCCCATAGTTGATATAGTGGCTGCTTGCAAAAAGTATAAGCCGAAAGTCGTTGGAACATCTGCTCTCATGACCTCCACCATGGTCCACCAGAAGACTCTGGAGAAGAAGCTCGTCGAAGCCGGAATCAGGGGCGAGCTCCTTACGAACGTCGGCGGAGCCCCTGTAACCCAGCAGTGGGCAGACGAGATCGGAGCGGACATATACTCTGAGAACGCCAACGACTGTGCCGATAAGCTCTCGGCAGCAGTGGAATAAACATATTACCGGGTCGTCGGCTTCAGTTCCTCCCCGACGACCCGCCCATTCTTATCCAAACCAGAAAAATATGGATTTCATCAAATCATTGTATTGTAAGAAACCACGGCAGATTCATTCCGTCTTGTGTTTCTTTCTCTCATGTAGTAGCCTCGACTCCACCATGCCGTAGTAGTCAGCCTCCTCCTCGGGAGGCATGAAGGCTAGATAAACAAAGAAGGGGTTCTTCCATTTGGGCGAGTTCATGTACGCATTGAGGTCTGGATCCATCCTCATCAGGACTTTGATGAGCGTGTTCCTGACCTGGAACAGCTCGTCATCGGACACATCTTTGAAGCAATTGTCAAGATATTCTTCAGTCGATTGCATGACGCGGTCGGCTAGGTCCTTACCTTTCTGAGTAAGCATGATGCTGAACTTCTTGCTGGTTGGGGTCATGCGGTCGTCATATACCAGCTTTTTCTCGCTAAGGACTTTCATGACACGATGGGTGTTGGCCTGATCCAAATCGAGGAAATGGGATATCTCTGCCATCGTCTGTCCGTCCTGGAGCCTCAGAGCGATGAGGTAAATGGCGTGAGCGCTGGTGATGCCCTCACTCTGCACGACTTCCGTCATTTTCTTCTTCATCAAAGCGCTCATTCTGTCGAAGAACATGGGAAGATACGAATTCCAATACGAACCGTATGTTCCTATAACCATGAATATTGACAAGTCAAGATAATATTTAACATCTTGTATCGTTGGATGATTGACTGAGAAATAATGATTAATATGAACGGAGAAAAATAATTAATATTATATTTTTTATTATTATAATTAGTATATATTATTCAAATAATTCAAAAGATATTGTTGTAATTATCCAATTATCGATTGATGTCAATCGTAGCTAAAAAGGACATATGTAATACACCAGACAATCAACAATCGGCGGTTGAACACATATGGTAATTTAAGAACCAGGGTGTAACGGACGCATCGACCTTGATGGAAGCATATTGTTATCGGTGTGCAAACGATATTAAAACGGTAATGACCGGAGAATTGTGGACGATCATGGTGACCATGAATTGACGATTGAAAACGACTAGGACGGAGGAGGTGTCTGCCCCGCCTGGAAAATTGAATCCGGCTCGCATTCGAAGAACAAGGCATGGGACAGCGTTAAATCCATCATAACGTAGTGACCTCCATGAAGAATTGGATGATGGCGGCTCTGCTTGTCGCCGTGCTCTCCGTGTCCTCGCTCGCCCTGGTTTGCGGCGAGCCCGCGGACGGGGCCGGGTCCGACAGCCATCGCGAAGTCGTCTCCGTACAATACGACACGACCGTGAACAACTACGTCACGGTCACCTTCGACCGCGACCTCGGGACAATTCTGTGCAACTACTGGATCGCCGACTCCAGGAACGTCACGCAGCTCCACGGCCTGAACGGGTCGAGCACCAACGCGTTCAGGCTCGACGCCGCCAAGGCCACCGACGGGTACCTCGCCCAGGACTCCTACAAGATGACCCACACCCTGAGCACCGACGACTACAAGTTCGACGTGTACAAGATCACGTTCGACGGCAACGGCACCTCGCTCAGGTCGGAGACCGCGTACATCTCCACGGACAGCCTGCCCTCCCACTCCCTGCCCGACGGGTACACATGGAACATGAAGGCGGACAAGTCCGGGGCCTGGGTCACCGACCTCTCGCAGCTGGACTTCGCCGACAACGCCGCGACGCTATACGCTTTTGCGAAGCTCGAGGAGGGGGATGTCATCGCTGCAGGCGGACTGAGGTATTCCGTGTCGTCGGTCGCTCCTTACGAGCTTTCGGTAGTCGGATACGACGGTCCCCTGAGCACGTTGGTCGTGCCTGAACTGGTGGTGTTCGAGGGCTCGGTATTCGACGTGACGTCGATCGGACCTAAGGCATTCTACGGATGCACGACACTCGTCTCCGCCGATCTGGGCAATGTCTCGAAGGTCGGTGTCAAGGCCTTCGCCCAATGCAAGCAGCTGAAGACGGTTGATGCCGGAGACGGGCTGTCCATCATTAGCGCATATGCATTCTGCAACTGTGCCAGGCTTGTGGATTTCGATCTGAACGGCTCTCTGAAGACGATGAGCGTCATCGGCAGCTATGCGTTCTATAAGGACTCCAAGCTCGGCGGTTTAGCGATCCCGTCATTCGTGGCCACTGTCGGCGACAGCGCGTTCTCCCTGCCTTTTTCCGACGAGCGCGGGAACATGCTCTCGGCTGATGCGAAGAGCCTTGCAGGATACGTCTACGTCAACATTAACGGCACGCTGGTCAGGCAGCCTGGCGTCGAGCTCGGCAGGGAGTTCTCCTGGAACGGGCTCACGCTCACGGTCACCGCCTCCCTTCCCGCAGAGGTCGGAATATCCGGGTACTCCGGGAAGCCGACGTCCCTCGTCATCTCCGGGCCGGTCGAGCTCGAAGGCACAGTCTACGACATAACATCTGTCATGAAGGACGCCTTCAAGGGATGCAGGACGCTCATCTCGGCAGAATTGCCCGGAATCGAGAGGCTGGACGCCCAGGCGTTCTACGGATGCTCCAAACTGGCGTCTGTCGCCGTCCCCGACTTGAAATCTGTCGGCGTCAAGGCGTTCGCCCGCTGCACATCTCTTGCTGAGATAGATCTGGGCGACAGTCTGACCGCCATCAGCGCGTATGGGTTCTGGGGCTGCACGTCTTTGGAGTCTCTGGTCCTTCCCGACACCGTCAGGTCGATTGGAACGTACGCGTTCCAGAGGTGCTCGTCCCTGTCTTCGATAGACCTGGCCGAATCGCTTCGTCTGATCGGTTCGAAAGCCTTCGACGGTACTGCTGTCGTGTCGCTGGAGATCCCTGATACCATCGTCAGGCTGAAGGAGGACGCCCTCTCCGGATGCTCGGGGTTGAGGGAGGTATCCTTCGAGGGCGGAGAGAAGGTCATACTGCACGCAGGGGTCTTCGAGGGCGACCCGAGCATCGACAGGATCGCCATGCCCGAGGGGTTTAAGAAGATCTACGCCGGGGCTTTCGACGGGATCACGTTCCTTGACGGGAACGGCAATGCTCTCGCTGTCAAGGCGGAGAACCTCGCCGGCCATGTGTTCGTCGGGAGTGCCGGCATCCTTCGGTTGAGCGGCGGTTCAGAAGAGGGTGAAATAACCGTCACCGTCTCGGTCAGCTGCCAGAACGCCACCGTATCTGTCAACGGAGGCTCGTCCGTATCTTCGTATTCCGTCCAGACGGTCAAGGGATCATCGGTCACGCTGGTGGCCACCCCGAACAGCGGGTACGGGTTCGACGGGTACTATGTCAATGGCTCCAAGGTGTCCAGCGACGCCGTGTACACCTTCACTGTCGGGTCCTCCGACATTTCCGTCAAGGCTGTAGCCACGAAGACGATCGACAAGCTCGTCATAAACGGCGGGAACAGCACCGTCTACGTCAACGGGCAGAGCGTCGGCAGGACGTACGTGGCGGCGATGCAGCCCGGCACCCATGTGACCGCATACGCGGTAGCTGACGACGGATACATCGTCACAGGATGGGCGGGGGCACACTCGACCAGCGGCCCCGTGTGCGAATTCGTCTTCGACTCCGCGGTGACAATGTCCGTGCAGACGCAGGCGGCGTCCAAGGGGACCAGCCAGGTCCACGTGACCACCGCTCTCGAAGGGGTGGCAGCGAGCTCCTACGGGAGCATACTCGCCTATGAGAAGAACGTGGGGAACGATTACACCGTCACGCTCGAGGTGTCCGGCGCCTCTTTGCAGCTCTCCGCAGCCGCGGAGGCCGGGTTCGCATTCGACCATTGGGTCATTGGCGGCAAGTCGAACGCCGGAAAAACCATAGCCATTACTGTAGGCTCTGACGATTTGGAGGTCAAGGGCGTATTCGTCCCCGCAGCCTCCCATAAGCTTTCCGCGACCATCGACAATGGATCCGTCCAGATCGACGGCGAGGCCGTGACCTACAAGCTCGTGAAGGAAGGCTTCCAGGTGGTCCTCAAGGCCGTTCCCGCCGACGGATACAGGTTCGTCGGATGGTACTATGGAGGCAGCTGCGTATCCATATCCGAGGAGTACGCCGTGACCATGGGCCAGTCCGACATGGCGTTCGAGGCCAAGACCCAGAGAACGGTATTCAATGTCAGCTTGTCGGCGTCCAACGGGACCATAGAGGTGAACGATGTTGATGTAGGGACCACTTATTCAGGCACCATTAACGTTGGTGGTACTATAGTATTCAAGGCCATTGCCGCCGAGGGTTTCGCATTCAGCACCTGGACCGTGAACGGCAACGTCTACAACGCCAACAAGATCACCGTCACGGGGGCTTCCGAGGACATCACCGCGGTCGCAACCATGGTCAAGGCGGCCGTCCGCACGGTCACCGCGTCCGCCGACTATGGGACCGTGTTCATCGACGGGGTCTCCTGCGGCAAGGCGGGAAGCGTCCAAGCATACGACGGGAAGGAGGTCACCATAAGCGTCGACGTCCCCTACGGGTACGTGCTCAGGGGATGGACCTACGAGGACAAGTACGTCTCCACAGATCCATCCTTCACCTTTAGGGTCTCCGGGGACATGGCCTTCAAGGCCGTCGTGGTGAGCACCCTGCACACTCTCACCTTGAAGGCGGTCAACGGCGGGCTCATCATCAACAGCGCCATCGTCGGCTCGGAGTACGCCGCCCAGCTCTACACCGGCGAGTCGCTCGTCGTCAGCGCCGCCCCCAGCGCAGGCAACACCTTCTCCGAGTGGGACATCAACGGCAAGAAGTACGGAGCTGGATACCAGGCCATCGAGATCAGGATGGGCTCCGAGGACATCGTCGCCACCGCGTACAACGTCCCGATGGCGGACGGAACACTGCACATCACCGCGACCAACGGTACCGTTAAGGTCGACGACAAAGACGTCGGAGACTACTACGACATCAAGGCGTCCTCTGGCCAGAAGTTCACTCTCACTGCAGTCCCCAACGCCGGATACAGGTTCGACCACTGGGTGCTGGACGGTGAGACGAGCGAATTCCAGATCGTGACCGTCACGATGGGGACCGAGCACGTCAATGCCGAGGCTGTCATGGTTAAGAACGAGTCGCATACCGTGACCGTCACCATTGACCACGGGAGCATCATATACAACAACGTGGACTTGGGATCAAGGCTGTCCGTCGTCGTCGATGACAAGACCGTTGTGACAGTCTCAGCCAAGCCTCTGACCGGGTACGCCTTGGCCGGATGGTACGATGGCGACTCCCTCGTGACCTTCGCCTCCGACTACCAGTTCCAGGCCAACAGCGACGTCTCCCTGACCGTCAGGACCGTCGTCAACCCTGTCTACCAGTGAATAAAATGAGGCCCCTCCCAACGGGAGGGGCACATCTTCTTAACACATGGCTGTTCGGAGATGCATCAGCTGGGTCCTTCTCCGTTTTCTATGGTTTGGGCGGTGTTCCAGTTCTTGCGGGGTTTTAGTTTATCAAGATGGCTTTAATACCATACGGTTTAGGTTAACCGATTTAAACAGTTCATAAGTCACAGCAGCCCTTTGTACGACGAGTAGAGTTCCTTAAGTATCCCCACAAGACGGTTCACGGAAGGGCGTTCCTCGTTATCCCTCAATGCGACCGCGCAATCGAAATGCTCCGGGCAGTCGAATGGGATCCACCTGTAGCCGGGATCCATGCCCATGAGGAATCCCGGAGACAAGCATACGCCGCTGCCCGCCGCCACATTCACCATCGTGGTATCGTGGTCGTGGCTGTTGTAATACCCGACGTTCTCGTTGTCTATGACACGGTTCTGTACCGCCTGTAATTGCGGCGGGGATCCTCCGCCCACCATCAGAGTTCTTCCGCGGAGGTCGCTCTCGGATACCATATCCCTCGATGCCAGGAAATCGTCGTCCCTCACAATGAGATATATCCCGCTGTCGTACAAGTGCTCCTCCTTTATGCCGG
The DNA here is from genome assembly GCA_015063165.1 of Thermoplasmata archaeon. Lineage (GTDB taxonomy): Archaea > Thermoplasmatota > Thermoplasmata > Methanomassiliicoccales > Methanomethylophilaceae > Methanoprimaticola. The sequence continues at coordinate 5,801 of SUSZ01000008.1, read as the reverse complement.
GGGATTTGGAGAAATAGCCGGTTTCCGTGAACTCGAGGTCGATGTCCCCCGAGAGGAACCTGTCGAATTCACCATATTCATGGAACACGGGGGTGACGTGGACATCGGGATACTCTGACGACAGGGCCCTGATCGCTTCGGGAAGCAATCTCAGGGCAGGTCTGACCGGCAGTCCGATCCTTATGTCCTCCCTGTACCTCCCGCCGATGTTCTGGCATTGTTCCACTGCTTTTCTCATCTCGACGCGGATATTGAAGAGCTGGGAACAGAACTGTTCTCCTGCGGGGGTGATGACGAGGTTCCTCCCTGCCCTTTGGAATATCTCGAAACCGACCTCGGATTCTATCTGCTTGATCTGGTAGGAAAGGGTGGGCTGGGACACGTTCAGCGAATCGGCGGCCCGATTGAGACTCATGGTCTTGCGAATCTCCAGAAGATAATCGATCTGTTTGAAATTCATAACATCACTTGAAATAATTGATTTATTCTTTCTATTGAATATAGATATTTTATATAAATATCTTTAATAAATAGTCGGAGAATCCGTATTCTGGCGATACAATGGCAAAGAATCTGATAGCATATTACTCGCGCAAGGGCGAGAACTACTTCGGCGGAAGCATCCGCTCGGTTCCGAAAGGGAACACCGAGTACGTCGCCGAATACATCGCCGAGGCCGTCGGCGGGGACCTCTTCGAAATCGACACCGTCGAAGCATACCCCAAGGACTACATGGCCTGCACCGATGTCGCCAAGATAGAGCTCAGGGAAAAGACCAGGCCGAAACTGAAGAGATATCTGGACTCCGTGGAAGACTACGACAACATATTCATCTGCGGACCCTGCTGGTGGGGGACCTTTCCCATGGCCGTGTTCTCCTTCACCGACAGACTGGATTGGAACGGGAAGAGGATCTTCGCAGTCATGACCCATGAGGGAAGCGGCATGGGCTCCTCCGAGAGGGACATCGAGAAGGCATGCAAAGGGGCAGAGCTCGTCGATTCCCTGGCCGTATCCGGCAGTCAAGCGCAGTCTTCGAAGAAGAGGGTATCCGACTGGGCAAAGAGATGCACTGAGTGATAGGATGGAATGCGAAGAGACCAGGGTGGACACCAGGAGATTCGACAGAGAGGAGATGGAGCTGGGCGTGCGCAATTCGCAGCTCATCTTCAGGATCAACCACACAATGCCCTTCACCGAGGAGTACGATTCCCTGGTGAAGGAGCTGTTCGGAGACAGGATCGGAGAGGGCACGAGGATCACCGCGCCCTTCAATCTCGTGGCCTCGGAGCACATGAGGATCGGAAAGAACGTGTACATCGGCGGGAACCTGCTGGGCATGTGCAGAGGAGGCATCGAGATCGAAGACGATGCGATGCTCGCCGCCAACGTCTCCCTGATCTCCAACAACCATGACCTCTACGACAGGGCCGTGCTCCTCTGCAAGCCCGTGAAGGTATGCAAGGGGGCATGGATCGGCGCAGGCGCCATGATCATGCCAGGCGTCAGGGTAGGGAGATACGCCGTCGTCGGCGCAGGTGCCATCGTGACCAAGGACGTGGAGGATTACCAGGTCGTAGTCGGGAACCCGGCGAGACCTATCAAAACTCTTGATAAAGAAAGATTCGGAGAATGATGTCATGATAAAGCTGAACAACGGAATGGAATGTCCCGAGATCGGGATCGGAACGTACATGCTCTCCCCGGAAGAGGCTGAGAACAGCGTCAGGGAGGCGCTGAGGATAGGATATCGCATGGTCGATACGGCCAACGCGTATGTCAACGAGAGGGCCTGCGGACGCGGGATCAGATCGAGCGGAGTGGACAGGAAGGAGATCTTCGTATCCACCAAGCTGTGGCCCAGCGAGTATACCAACCCCCACGCCGTGGACGAGACCCTCGAACGTCTCGGCCTGGACTATGTCGACCTGCTTTACATCCACCAGCCCGCCGGGGACTGGTTGGCGGGATACAGGCAGCTGGAGAAGGCGTATAGGGAAGGCAAGGCGAAAGCGATCGGCATCTCCAACTTCGAGGGAAAGTACATAGAATCTCTGAAGGACAAGTGGGAGATCGTGCCCCAATTCATCCAGGTGGAAGCGCACCCCTACTTCACCCAGAAGGACCTTCGTGTCCTGCTCGACAGGTACGGGATCAGGATCATGAGCTGGTACCCTCTGGGTCACGGCGACAGCAGGCTGATGTCCGAACCTGTGTTCAAGGATCTGGGAGAGAAATATGGCAAGACCCCCGCACAGGTGATCCTCAGGTGGCATGTGCAGATGGGATTCGCCGTCATCCCCGGGAGCAGGAACGTTGACCACATAAAGGACAACTTCGACATCCTGGATTTCAACCTGACCGATTCCGAGATGGGAGACATCGAGAGGCTGGATCGCGGCGAGAGGTATTACCACCGCACCGATGACCAGCTGGTGCAGTTCGCAGCCTGGCAGCCTCAGTACGAGCAGTGAACAGACGTCGGCAGGAGGCCAACGGTTATCATCCTCTACCGTGGTCTCTCGCCCCATGACATCGGTCGTCATAGTCCTCGGAGCAGGCGAGCGCCATGCGTTCAACCTGGAATCGCCCAAAGGATGCAGGTGGCGCCTCGAGTCGGACAGAGGTGTCGACTTCGACAGCTGGGACGACGAGAGCGGCGGCGGGAGGAGGTTCTCGGTCCTGTCGAGGGCGATCGGTAAGCACGTCCTGAGGGCGAGATGCAGCGAGAGCACCCCGGAGCTCCCGGACGGCGTGCTGGACCTCGTAGTCTTCGTCTGCAGGAAGGACCGCCGCATCTACGCGAGCGTCGTGGAGGGGTTCCCTCTGGAGATCCGGCTGGACGAGGAAGGGGAAGGACCCTGGGAGGTCGTCGAGGACGGCGGGACGGAATGCGGCATCGTCGATGACGGGGCCGGGACGCTGCTCCGGATCAGGTGCGGGACTCCCGGCGACCGCAGGCTCGCCCTCTCCTCGTCCGAAGGCCTGAGGATGCTGAAGATCCGCGTCTTGCCGGTGAGCATCCGCGCCAGGCTGACGGGGAAGGCCGGAGAGCCGGCGGAGTATTCGGTCAGCTCCAACATCACGACCGGATTCGAATGGCATGTCGTGGAGGACGGGGGGCTGAGATGCGAGAGCCGGTACGTGTCGGACCCGAACCCCGAGATGCTGGACGGCGTAGGGGGCTCTCATGTGTTCAGGATGACCGCCGATTCGCCGGGGACGTACGTCCTCAGAGCGATCTGCATGCGCTCGGACGAGTTCGGGGGCTCGCTGGAGGTCGTGTTCGAAGTCGGACCGGCGGGGTATTCCGGACGACGGGTCTGACGGATGCACGAAGAAAGGCATCTGGCTGGTCAAAGGTAGCACGGCCGAGGCAGAGGCCGCGACCAAGTATCCCTTGGTCGTGCCGGTACAGGCCGTCCTCGCTCGGATGCCGTGCATATGTTTCTGCCGTTTTCCTTATTTTTTGATAACGGATATCGGCAGAACATCAGCATCGAATTCAAGCATGGCTATGTCGATGGGGTCGAGCATTCCTTTCGGATATTCGATCATGGTGGGGGCTCCGCAGGAGATCTGCAGCGCCCTGGCGCCAATGATTCTTGCTTTTTCGAATCTGGTGTAGTGTTCAGTGCCGTTCTCGAGTTTGCTGCACTGCTCCATATCCTCAACCATGATGGTGCTCAATAGTTACTGGTATATCTATTGTCCCATCTGACACAGGGCGCTCGGCAGGCCATCTGCGATTTCTATTATCCGGCAGCAGATTTCCGAGGACGATCATCATCACGGAACGGACGCGGCTTGGAACATGGGTGTCGGATTTTTTGGCGGGAATCGCTGTCCACGAGGCCGTGTTGCTCTGATGACCGAGGGCCCTGGGCCGATCTCGACAGGCCGTCTCGAGCCAGACTTTGTAGGACTATAGTGATTTAAAGCCATCGGAAGCCAGGATTCGCTCACGATTCCGCGGATTCGCTCAGACTGTGTGCAAGGAAGCATGTTTTCTTTTTAGTATATTGAAGAGGATACCGTTCCATCCGTTTGAAAGAGGTCGGGATGCATGGGCGGAGATTTTACCAAGTTGTTCGAGGACAGTACCCTGAAGGAATATTCGATGGAACCGGGATCCCTGGTCGATGCCATGGAGAAGTCCGGATTCGACAGGGATCGCATCGAGATGATGAGGGTCGCGGTCGCCGGAGCCTCGGAGACCGTGTCCAGGCTCTTCGGAGGCGAGCTGTCTCCGGAGGATGCGTCCCGTTCGATATCCGGAGCGACAGGACTGGATGAAAAGGGTCTCCGCGACCTTCTCCGGAGCATCCTCGACGCCGGAAGCGACCGTGTATCACGTCCCGAGGCGTCAGTTGTATCCTTTTTCAAGAATGACAAGAACACCGGGGTGATGGAGGACCTGTTCTCCAGGATGGTAGAGGCAGGCATGCCCCTCTTCGCCAGCGACGACGAGGCGCTCTCATGGCTCGAAGACCGTTCAGGGTCCGGGGATTCCGATGCGACCACGCTACTGGGCTTCATGCTCTTGAACGGCATAGGCGTCCCGCAGTCGGAGGAGAGGGCGGTCTCGCTCTACAACGCTGCTGCGGCGGAGGGGAACACCAAGGCGCAGACCTACCTCGGGATGATGTACAATCAAGGCGCAGGCGTGGAGCAGTCCCCTGAGAAGGCCGCGTTATGGTACGAGAAGGCCGCCAGAGCGGGGGAGGCCGAGGCGCAGTTGTTCCTCGCTGCGAAATATTACAGCGGCGACGGGGTGCCCTTTTCGTACGAGGAAGCCTTCAGATGGTACAGCAGCGCCGCTCAGAAAGGGCTGACCGAGGCGCAGATCGCTCTCGGGATCATGTACATGAAAGGGCACGGGACCAGGCGGTCCGACGATGAAGCGGCCACGTGGTTCAATCTAGCAGCCGAGAAAGGGAGTCCGGAGGCGCAGAGGACCTTCGCCGACTTCTATTATGACGATCAGCCCGCGCAGCATTCCTACGAGAAGGCTGCCATATGGTACAGGCTCGCCGCCGAACAGGGCGATGCGGAGGCGCAGAACAGCCTGGGTTTCATGTACGAATGCGGAAGAGGGGTCCAGCATTCCTTCAAGGAGGCCGCGAGATGGTATAGGATGGCCGCCGAGCAAGGGCACGACGGCGCCCAGTGCAATCTCGGATGCATGTACTACGAGGGCTCGGGGGTCCCGCAGTCCTACGAGGAGGCCTTGAAGTGGCTCATGAAGGCCGCCGAGAACGGCCACGGCAGGGCGCAGTATATCCTGGGCACGATGTACGAGTCCGGAAAGGGAGTCAATCAATCCAAGGCTATCGCGCTCGAGTGGTATACGGAAGCCGCGAGGCAGGGCAACAAGGACGCGATTAGGGCTTGCAGAAGGCTCTGATGCGGAATGGTCTTGTGGGGAGGGGGCGGGTCGATCTTCAGGCCAGTATAGTATAGTTGTATTGATTGATGGGACGGTTTAGCTTTTCTGAGGCGACCTGACACTTCACTGGAGCCAGACTTCGGGAGAATAAAGGAAGATTATTGTGGTTCTAGGTTTTGTGCTGAGAAGGGATTGACGGAGTGGGATTAATACATCGTTTCAGATGAAGGTCGAGTCTACTGATTTTAGTATCATGTAATACATATTATTTCTTGAAGGGCTTGGATCCTCACTTATGCATTGAATTGATAACAAGGAGGTCATGCTCATTGGAACCTGATGCCGAATGTCTCGAAGATCTCCCTCTGTGCTTTCGTGACCTCGTTCAGTCTCCAGCTCCCTCCGATGCACG
>SUSZ01000039.1 GCA_015063165.1 Thermoplasmata archaeon | reverse complement strand
CGCATTCTTCGTTGGGACAGGATACATCCGTATACTTTTGCTTTGGGCCCCGTTCTCCCATTTAACCACTAGAATGAGATGGGAGTATAAATATAAAATATCAACTAAAAAGTATAACATCACCATTTCGTTTATAGAACAACATTAAATGAAATAAAACCGTCATCGACGTTTTATAACGTATCTGCATCCTTTGGTGCGTCCTGTACGATGGAGCAGGCCTTTCCCCACCAATTCCGAAAGGCTCTGCTGGATCAGCGTGGGCGAGATCCCAGGAAGAGCCGGGGCGATGTCGTTCTTCGTGAACTCCGCCTCCTGCTGAAGCGCTACGTGCCTGACGCGGTCCGTCTTGCTCAACCTCTCGACAGATGGCGGAGGGAACATCATGTTCAAGGAGCTGGAGACGTCGCCCAGGCAGTCCAGGAAACCCTCGGTGAAGGGCATCGACTCGTGAGGATCTATCCTGCGGAGCATCGACGTCCTGTAGATTGAGGAGACGTATCTCCTAAGATCGGAATATGCGAACCTGTCCGGGGATTGGTAGAGTATCATGTCGAATCCGGAGCGCACGAGCAGGTATTCCGACAGAAGGCGCGAGACCCTTCCGTTGCCATGGGCCAACGGGCTCAGATAATGGAAATCGGACACTGCCGCTGGGATAAGGAGGAGCGGCTGGATCCCCTCCTCCATGGAGATCTCCACGGATGTGCAGAAGCGCTCGGTCAGCTCCTCTATCCTTTCCGAATCGGCAACGTCTCTGACCGCGGTCATGATTCCCTTTCCCGTGTGGGGGCCATCCGCCCTCCTGTAATCCGCCTTGACGTCCTTGAACGCCTCGATGAGGATGCGCTCCGTCTCCAGAAGGAGCTCGGGAGACAGACGCGCACCTTTCCCGGCTTCGGACAGCATGTGATCCCTTGCCCTGGAGTATCCGAGCACCTTCATTCCGACGATGTCGGGAGCATCACCTGAAAGGTACCCGACGACCTTGCTCCTGTCCTTGATGATCTTCTCGCATGCGTTGCTGTAGAACGCCGCGTCGATATCGGTCGTCCTTCTCAGCTCGTCGAACGCATCAGAATACTGCTGCCTCCATATCCTCGAGCGCTCCTGCGTGACTGCGATCCTGATCATCAACTCGGAGACGTTCAGCGGCACATGCCTTTCGAGTATCCCGGAGTAGTCGAAAGCGGTCATCCCATATCGCCCTGTCTTGTCTGCTTGTTCCTTGCTTCGCGGATGCCGTGGAAGCACAGGTACATCGCCAGGCTGACGGCGCACACGCAGATGCCGAATATGTACATGTCCCGGTATCCGACTAGCGCGACGACCGCGCCCATAATGGACGGTCCGAGCCCGGTCCCCGTGTCGGAGAGCATCGAGAATGTGGAAGTGGTTACCCCATATTTGTGTTCTGGCGATTTCGACAGCACGATTGTGAGGCAGATGGCATACACTATCGAGGATCCGTATCCTATGAAGAATCCTGTGCACAGGAATATCGCGGAATCGGACGTCTGGGAGAAGACCAGCATCCCGGCCATGAACGACACGAATCCAGGGATCATGACGCGGTTGGCGCCATGGAGGTCGTAGCGCTTCCCGGAGGTTAGCCTGGAGACCAGCGTCCCGGCGGAGACGGCCAGATAGAAGTACGCCGCAGCCTCCGCCACTCCTATCTCCGTCGAATAGGACGAGATGAAGGAGAGCACGCCGGAGTAGGACAGGTAGAACACCATGCTGGTGAGCCCCAGCGGGACCGCCGACGCCTGGACCATGCTCCTCAGGCCGAACCCCTTGACCTCCCTGGCCTGATCCTGGCTGAGGCTCTCCTCCTCGACACGGACCATGAGGGCGAGGGCAAGCGAGATGGCGTGCAGGGCGGTCCCGGCCAGGAACACCAGGCCGTAGTCGCCCGTTCTGCCCAGGGTCAGCCCTATGAATGGTCCGAGGGCGGTGGAGATCGTGCTGCTGAGGTAGTAGTATCCAAGCCCTTCGCCCTTGTTCTTTCTCGGAACCAGCTTTGCGGCGATGTCGCAGGTGCAGACCCCGACAATCCCGTACGATAGGCCGTGGACCAGCCTCACGGCGTACAGCGCAGGCATGGAGGTCACGAAGAGGTAGAGGAGGCTGACTCCCAGCCCGACGGAAATGGCGGTGACCAGCGTCCTCTTCCTTCCGAACAGCTCTATGTACCTGCCGAAGAGCAGCTTGGAGGCGATGCCGCCGAGGACGTAAAGCCCGGCTGCTATCCCGGACTCCATGGAGCTGGCTCCGAACGCCGAGGAGTACTGCACGATGATGATCAGAAGAGCGTAGTAGTTGAGCGACGTGCAGGCGTTGATGCAAGAGGTCAGCGCCAGGTCCCGCGTCACCACACTTTCTCCGCTCATCGCGACGGTGATGGCCTGTCCGTATAATATCTTGCTTTTTTGGTAGCATTGTTCAAAAATCCTATCATAATTTATATTATTATTTCAAGAAAAGTATGCGTGATTGGTCCATTCCGGACCAGGAGGGGCATATCGGGCGGCTTATCCCGACGGAGCCGTCGGAGGCTCTTGAAAGGCCTGAGACCTTTGCATACGGGATAGTCGCAGCAGCCGTAGAACGTCTTCTTGGCGGACTCGCGGATCATCATGGGGCCGTCGCATATCGGACAGTACGGCGTCGACTTCTCGAACATCTGCTCGTTGTCCTCGATTATCTCCTTCATGAACGGCGAATCGGATGACAGCGCGATGCCTTCAGACCCCATCCTGTTGATGAGGAACAGCCTCTTCCTGGCCCTGGTCATCGCCACGTAGAACACCCTGCGCTCCTCCGCGTACTCAATGCCTTCCCCGCGGCCTGCGAAGAGGATGCTGAGGTCGTCCTCCACGTCGTTCGGGAATCCTCCGCGCTCCCTGTCGGCTATTAGGAACACGTAGTCCGCCTCCAACCCCTTGGACGAGTGGGCTGTGAGGTATCTGAGAGCCCTCACCGGGGTCCATTCCTTCGTGGTCTCGTCGTACTCCCTGTACACGATGTCCATGGATCCGGAGTCGAGGCCGTTGCCCCCGAACGCGAACGGCCCGTTCCCGTATCCGAGCACGTAGAGGTCCTTGCGGGTGCGTCCGATGATGAACACCGACGCTTCGGGCTCCACCTTCTCCAGGCGGTTGGCTATCATCTTGGCGATGTCCTTGTCGCCGGAAACAGGGAGGAGCTGTATCGGAGGGGTTCTCGAAGCCGGAAGCCCTTTTATCGCCTTCTTGATCTGAGTCGGGTTCTTCGAGATGAAGCGGTTGGTCATCTCCACTATCTGCTTGGGCGACCTGTACGTCTTCTCGATTCTTGAGACCCTCATCGAGCCCCATCCAGACCAGATCTTCTCGAATTCGAACATCTGCCATACGTCCCCGCCGCTGAACGAATAGATGCTCTGCCAGTCGTCGCCGACGCAGAACAGCCTGAACCTCATCACCCCGCGGAGGGCCTTGACGAGGTCCACCAGTATCTTGGAGACGTCCTGGTACTCGTCTATCAGGACGACGTCGTAGCGCTTTCCGGGGAACCCTCCCCTGCTGATTATCCCTGTGGATTGGATGACCATGTCCTCGTAGTCGGCCAGGTCGTTCTGGGCGCATTCCATCGAATACATGTCCCAGACCCGGTCTAGGAGCTTTATCTTGGCCTCTGCGTCGCCGCGGGCGGAAGTGGGGTTCCTTCCGTTGGCCTTCAGAAGATCGCGGATGCTCATCCCGGTGCATTTGCATCTGGAAATGAGAGCGCCAAGCGATTCCGGGACCCTGTCTCCCCAGGCCTGGATGATGTTGGAGGCCAGGTCGTTGACGTTGATCTTCTTGAGCTTGATGTTCTTGGACCTGAGTATGTTCCATGCCTCTTCGGGGTCGCGGGCGGCTTCCGCCACTCTGCTGTCGTCGGCGTAGATCTTGAACGGCTGCCCTTTCTTGACCTCCACCGTGAGGAAACCCGGCTTGGTCCCTGTCTCCGAATACACGGGGCGGGTGTAGTCGCATTCGATGCCGCACTGGAATAGGGCGTCCGCCACCGCTCTGAGGCCTCTGTTGCCTATGCTCTTCCCGTTGTAGGAAAGGTAGGAGAAAGACATCTTCCTGAGTCCTTCGATGTATGTCATCATCCCCTCTGCCGACCTACGGTCCGTCTGGACAAGTTCGTCGCAGATGCGGCCTATCATCTTGGCCTTCTGGGACCCGATGCACGGCTTCTTGCGGAGGATGCGGTTCCCGAGGGCATGGATAGTCATTATGTCGGCGCCGAAATCCTCTCCGAATTCGGTCCTGACGGCCTTCTTGAGGTCCGCCACCGAGTTGTTCGTGAGCGATATCATCAGGATGCGCTTCGGCTCGATGTGGTCGTTTTCCACCAGATACTTCACCTTCCCGATGAGGGTCGTGGTCTTTCCTGTCCCCGCTCCAGCTACGACGAGCTGGGTGAACGACTCGTCCTTCACGACTGCGGTCTGCTGCCTGTCGAGCGCATGCCCTCTCACGACGATGGCTTCATCGCCCTCGTTCTGGACATTATGCTTTTGGCCGGCAGGCATGCTATCGCTCTTCCCAGTTCTAATCGATATATAAAATGAATTGACGGTACGATGAAAATGGCCTCAAGCAGCTGAACACAGGCTTCTGATGTATCATACTCGTCGGCGCGCGAGCCCGCATCAGGTCTCTGAACAGTCGTCCTCTCTCGAGAAATATAATTAACAGGTAACTGTAATATTTTTATATCAGCTACCTGTTATATCTTCTGGCGGTAAAGAAATGTACGACAACACTAGCTCTAAGGCACTGTCTATGAAAGCCATGCGCCTCTCCCACATGATGCGCATGCTCCATGAGGAGAAGATGAGGGGGATGGACCCACACGTTTCGTCCGGACGTGTGCTCGCGTTCCTCAGGCTCGCCGAGGAAGTCTCTGTCGGAGACATGGCCATGATGCTCGGAGCAAAGTCCCATTCTCTGGAGAAGACCCTCGCGATACTCGAGGAGAACGGATTCGTGGCCCGCCAGCAGGGCGAGAAGAGATGGCTCGACAAGGTGAGGCTCACCGAGAAGGGGATCCAGCCTGGGAAGAGGCCCGAGGTAGGGGCATAGAAGGTGTTCGGAAACCTTTCCGAGGAAGAGCGCGGGCAGCTTGCTGCGATACTGGACAAGCTGAACGTCGGATTCGAGAAGGAGCTGGGAGTCCCCGAGGACCCCGAAGAGCGCAAGGCCTTCATGCGCGAGAGGGCCTGCGGCTGGAAGCCCGTACGCGGGCCGATGCCAGGATGGAACGGATTCGGACCTATGCCCTGCTGGCACGGATGCGGACCCAGGCTCGGACCCGGAATGTGATGCGACGGCCTTTAGGGGCCGATATGAAAGATGGTCGAGGCATCGAAGCTCCAGCCAGGCAAACATCCTTACTGCTTCGGCATATCGTTCTCCATGACGACCATGTGGCACCTGGAACTTTTCTCCAGGTTGATAGGACTATAGTGACAAATGCGATTTGGCATGAATGGGGCGCGAGCATCCCCGAAGAGCGTCCTGTGCAACGCCAGGCGCCTTAACGCTGCAACGAGACCATGGTCATTGCTGGGTCGGACGAAAACGATGGAAGGCGTTTGAAGGGCGGCGGGGGGGGGGGCGAATCCCCCATCCGCCGCGTTTTCACCTGCCTTTTCCACGGAGGAACAGGGCGGCGCCCAGTATGGCCACGATGGCGACGATCCCTATCGCGGCATACAGGAGCAGGTTGCTGGACGCGCCTCCTTGGGACTGCTCCTCGACTGTCACCTCGCAATAGGCTTTCAGGGCCTTGTCGACGGATATGGCGGTGATGGTGGCCTTCCCGGGCGAGACCGCTTTCACGTTCCCGTCCTGGTCGACGGTGGCCACGCTCGAATCGCTCGTCATCCAGTCGATCTCCTTCAGGCTCGCGTCGGCAGGGGTGATGGTGGCTTTGAGCTTCTGAGAGCTTCCTTCTTTCAGACTGATCTTGGTCTTGTCGAGGGTTATCCCCGTGACAGGCATGTCGCTTTCTTGGACGGTCACCTCGCAATAGGCTTTCAGAGCTCTGTCGACGGATATGGCGGTTATGGTTGCCTTCCCGGGCGATACTGCCTTCACGTTCCCGTCCTGGTCGACGGCGGCGACATTCGCGTCGCTGGTCTTCCAATCGACATCCTTGAGGCTGGCATTGGCAGGGGAGATGGTGGCCGTGAGCTTATAGGAGCCGCCCTTGCTGAGCGACAGGGAGCTCTTGTCCAAGGAGATCCCGGTCACCATTATGTCGGCCTCCCAGACGGTCACGTTGCAGACGGCCTCGTGGCCTCCATCGACGGAGGTGGCGGTTATCTTGGCCTTCCCGGGCGATACTGCCTTCACGTTTCCGTTCTGGTCGACCGTCGCGATGTTGGAGTTGTCTGATATCCACTTCACTTCTCTGACGCTCGCATCGGACGGCTGCAACGTCGCTGTCAGCACAGCTTTATCCCCCACGTCCATGGTCAGGGAATCGCTGCTCAGGGAGATGCTGGTGACATGCTTGTCGGCTTGTTTCACCGTCACCATGCAGTTCGCGGCGATGTATCCACCTCCGGAGGAGGCTGTGATCGTGGCTGTTCCTTTGGACACGGCCTTCACGTTCCCGTCCTGGTCGACCGTCGCGACGCTGTTGTTGCTCGATTTCCATGCCACCGTGTCGGTGGAATCGGAAGGGGTCAGGATGGCGATTAGCCGGATCGATCCGCCCTCGTACATCGCTGCCGACGTGCGATCGAGCTTGATGTCCTTCGCAGGGATCGTGTCTTTGGAGACGCTGATGATGCAGGTCGCGGTCTTGGACCCGTCATGGGTCGTGACGGTTATGGTCGCGCTCCCGGCCCCGACGGCCTTGACGGTCCCGTTGCTGACGGTGGCCACGCTGGTGTTGCTGCTGGTCCAGGTCACCGTCTTGTCGGTGGCGTTGGCAGGCTTCACGGTCGCGGTCAGGACCAGGCTCTCGCCCTTGCTCATGCTGGCAGTGCTCTTGTCTATGTCGACTCCGATCACATGGACAACGGTCGAGGGCGCCTTGTAGTCGACGTAGTAGACGGACGGGTAGACTATGTCCGTCACTATGCGTCCTTTCATGGCCGCGCTGCCCTTGAGGAAATACTTGTCCGTGCTTCCGGTGTCGTCCCAGGTGGCGTCGACGAAGTACCAGTTTCCGTCCTCCATCTGGACGAAGTTCCACGCATGTCCTTCCTGGTCTCCCGCATGCGCCAGCCCAGCCACGTAGACGCAGGGGATGCCGTGGATGTCGCAGAGCATCTTGAAGGCGGCGGCGTACGATTCGCAGACCCCCATATGGTCTCCGATGATTGCGTTGTAGATGCAGTGGTACTTATGGGTGACCGTGTCCGCGTAGTTGTATGTGATGAGGTCGCAGACGTAGTCGTGGATGGATCTCACCTGGGCGTATCTGGACGAGCCGTCGATCTTCACGTCGCGGAGGGCGGAGACGGTCTTGTCGTAGCTGCTCCTGTCGAAGTGCGCTCCCTTCAGGACCTTTATTGTGCCGTTCGTCGGGTCCACGTTCACGTTATCCATGAAGTCGTACCCGTCCTCTTCGTCCCATATCTGGCGGTAGTCCTTCTTCAAGGACCTATGGACCTTCTCCATGACGGTGATGGCGTACTCCACCAGATCGTCCTCCGACATGCCTGACGGCAGCTTCACCGATGATTCGGTCCCTTTGGTTATGGCCGCTGCCACGGCGTCGTAGAGCTTCTTCTCCACTGAGCTCAGGTCGCTGTAGTCCGGGAGCCCGTCGTATTCGAGCGTCGTGACCGTCTTGGCCTTGGCGGGGACGGAGACGGAGATCGGGCATCCGCAGAACGACCCTTCGCCGAAGCTCTTCACCGATTCGAGGGATCCGGCATCGGCCAAGGCCATGCACCCGTAGAACGCCATGTCCCCGATGGACGTGACGGTGCTGGGTAAGCTGATCGATTCCAGGGCGGAGCACCAGTAGAAGGCCTTCGCCCCGATCGCCGTCACAGAGCTTCCGAGCTTCACGGTTCTGAGGCTCTGGCATCCGTAGAGCGTCTCGTTCGGCACGGTCTTGATAGAGCCGCCGACCGTGGCCGAAGCGAGGGATCCGCAATTGCTGAAAGCCCCTCTGCCCAGGCTGCTGACGCTGTCGGGTACGGTGACGGACTTGAGGCCGCTCGCGCTGAAAGCCTTCTCGCCGATCTTGGTCATGGACGAGGGGATGGTCACGTTGCTCAGGTTCGTGCACCCCAGGAACGCGCTGTCCCCTATCGTCTTGACCTTGGATGGGAACGTCACGATGCTGAGGGACATGCATCCTTCGAACGTCCCCTTTTCAATCGTCGTGACACCGCTGGGTATGCTGACGGACTTGAGCAGATAGCACTTGGAGAACGCCTCCTCGCCTATGGATTTGAGAGAGGAGGGCAGAGTAACGCTTCCCAGGCTGGTGCATCCGTAGAACGCCTTGTCGCCTATGCTCGTGATGCTGTTGGGGATGCTGACGGAGCTTATCCAGCTGTTGCAGAACGCCTTGTCGCCTATATGGGTGACTCCGTTTCCGATAATCACTTCGCTGATGAAGAAACTGCTTGCCCAGGGGGCGTCAGTGTTGCTGTAGTCGTACATGGCGCCGCTGCCGGTGATCTTGAGGGTTTCGAAATCCACTATCTCATAGCTCACGTTGTCTCCGCATTTCCCCGAGTCCGCATCGGACTGCTCCGATGCCGCAGGGATCAGGGCCAGAACGCAAACCGTCAGAGCCAGCAGGGCCATCGTTCTCCAGACGGAGGGGATCCTGTGCAGGAGAACCGGGTTCGTGATAATGCCGGTCGTGTTCATTTCAATCATCGTGATGACGTCTTTGAGATGTAATCGGCTTGGGCTTTATTACTTGTTTATGCGGACAGTCCGCCATCCAGGATGCCGTATGAATGGATGGAATGCCTAGCGGAACGGATATATCCGAACCGAAGGATTCTCTGACATGAGCAGCCTCCGCGACCTGTTTTCCGAATTCGCCTCCCAGTATCCGTCCGCCAGAAAGGAGAGCCTGAAAGGCCATCCGACGGCTGACCTGATGAGAAAGGGGATAGCGGGCGAGATCTCCGGCATGGGAGTCTTCGGAGACGGCTACATGGTGCGCGGAAGCGTCGGGAAGGGCGGCTGGGCCGAGATACCGTGGGCGGCCGTATTCGATCTCGAAGAGACCGACACGCTGCACCACGGGCTTTTCGTCATCTTCATCTATTCCGCTGACATGAGATCCCTGTTCCTGTGTCTGGACCAGGGCAGCGTCACCTATTTCGACTCTCATGGAAGGGCGGAGACCAACAGGCATCTGGAGGAGAACACGGCCGCGCTGCTGGAATATCTGGACACCGAAGGCTTCGACACAGGCCGCATAGACCTGAAGGCTACCAGCAGCGTCGGGAGGTTCCTCGAGAACGGATGCGTCTGCAGCCGGATGTACGATGTGGGCGATCTCCCTTCGGACGACAGGATCAGGGCGGACCTGGCGGATTTCAAGGACCTGTACGCCAGAGCGATTGAGGCGGAGCGCAGGCTTGGCCTGGACATGGCCATACCAGGGAGGCGAACCGTCGTTCCCGTCGGATTCTTCCGGGAAAGGGACGCCGTTGCCGTGGCCAGGGCCGTCATCGGTATGTTCCTGTGCTGCAGGAAGCCGGACGGGACGGTCCTCAGGAGGCGCATAACCGAGACGGAGGCTTACACCGGGGAGGAAGACACCGCCGCCCATGCGCGTTTCGGCCGCACCGGCAGGAACAGGGTGCTGTACGAGGATGGCGGCAGGGCGTACGTCTACCGCTGCTACATGTTCTGGCTGTTGAACCTGACAGCAGGCGGGGAAGGCGATCCGCAGTGCGTCCTGGTCAGGGGCGTGGAGGGGGCAGAAGGGCCAGGCAGGGCCTCCGAGCTGATGGGCTTCCGCAAGGACATGTACGGGAACGCTTTGGACGAAGAGCACGGGCTGTGGCTGGAGGACGACGGCCTCCGTCCCGGGATCGAGCCTGGCCCCAGGGTGGGGATCCCTTACGCCTCGGAAGCGGACCGGTCGGCGCTCCTGAACTTCAGGTTCAGGCCGCAGCGACGATCAGCATCGGCCTGTAGTCGAGCCATTTCCAAAAAGAGACGCCTTGAACGGAAGGGAAAAAGGGCTCCGCTCTGCGTATCGAGCGGAGCTCCGGGCGCCAGCAAGAGGCGTCCGGAAGGCATCAGAGGACGCCCATGTCCGTGAGCTTCTCCGGAAGGTACTTGTCGGTGACGTAGTCGAGACCGTATTTGGCCAGAGCCTGCTGCTCGGACTTCTTCTTCATGTCGAGCATGGCCTGGATCTCGGTCACCCAGAACTCGTCGGTGAACCTGGGGTCGCTGAGCTCGGCGTTCAGCGCTCCGATGTCCTTGTCGTTGAGCTTGTCGGTTGGCAGGTCGTAGTTCAGGATATCGGATGCGGTGACTCCGATGAACTGGGCGGTAGGCGTAGCCAGGTACTCGGATATGTGCGCGGTCTTGATGGCGCCGTACGCGACGGACGCGAAGATCCTGAAGGACCAGGGGTCTCCGTCGGTGAACACGGTCACAGGGAGGTTGTACTCTTCGTTCAGCCTCTTGATGAGACGCCTGGTGGACCTCGCGGGCTGACCGCTCAGGTGGACCAGGGCGCAGTCGTACTTCTCCGGGAAGCCGTTCTCGATGAGCCTGGCGTACATACCTCCTGTCTCTATGGCCATGATGAACTTCGTGTTGCCGGGATCGATCTGGAAAGTGTCCTCCTCGACTTTGTAAGGAACGGCGAATCCGGCCTCGGACACGTCGTCGATGCAGTTCATCGTCTTCATGCCCTTCTTGGTCATCGTAGTGAAGTTCAGGTCCCCGTACACGTGGGCTCCGGACTCCTCCGGACGGAGCTTGAAGTCCTCCCTCATGCATCCGGTGATGGTCTCCAGGTCCTCGGCCAGAAGGTTGCTCTCGTCCTGGGAGTGGAACTTCGCGTTGTTCCATCCTTCGGAGATGTAGTACATCTCCCTTAAGGTGGACGACTTGTTGTCGCGGATCATGTCGTTTATGAAATCCGAGGTGTAAACGGTCCTGAGCATCATCACGGCTCCGTTGACGGTCTTGGCCGTACGGGAGGTCTTGAGGTCTCCGTAGGTCCAGACGTTGTGCTGGTTGTCGAATTCGATGTTCTTCTTGGACCTGAGCGGAAGCTCCATGGTGGGGATCTCTCCCCCGTCGAGCTGGTCGTAGATTCCCTCGACGACTCCGGTGAGGCTGTCGAGCGCTTTCTGCTGTCTGTCATTCATCGTCAAGGTCCTCTTCCTCCTCCTCTTCTTCCTTCTCGTCGTCTTCGGTCACGTAGTCGTCGGCGGACTCCACGATCTCCATTCCTTTGATTCCCCAGTCTCCGGGGAGCATCTCGGCGCCCATCACCATCACCGGGTTCAGACCGGAGAAGTAGATGTCGTCGGCGTCGAACGTGTCCGCCATGTCCCCGGTCAGGTCGAAGCTGACGGTGACGTTGGTGGACGGCTGGATCTCCCTGATCTCCCAGTTGGCCTTCCCCTCGTCGTTTATGTCGAGGAAGTAGGGCGACGAGTACAGGGAAAGGTCCTTCAGGCACTCCTTGGGAAGCTGCGCGTGGAGCCTGAAGGTGCGCACGGTGTTCGTGTAGTTGTACACCGTGTAGGTGAACGTGCGCTTGGTCTTCCCGTCCTTCTTCACGGAAGGCTCGACCCAGACGACGTTCATGATGCGGGTGATGGTCCTGTCCAGGTTGGGGACAGGCCTTCCGAGGTGGTCCGCGGCCTTCTTGGCCATGTCAGGAAGGATCTCCTGGACGATCTCGAACTTGGCGTGGGTCTTGTTCTTGCGCTCCATCTTGTTCAGATGGCTCTTGAGGTTCCTGGCGCACAGCCTCAGGGCGAGCCCTATCTCGCTCTGGAGCTCGGGGAACCCGGCGACGGCCTCTTTTCCCTCGGATGTGAAGGGCACCTTGGTGGATGCCACGTGGACCAGGATGATGGCCGGTCCGAACGGGATGCCCTTTCCTCCCCTCTGCTCCAGGCCGTACCTCCTCCAGTCCATCTCGGAGATGGCCTTGGTTATGGCGCACGCCCCCTGCTGGTATAGGAGAGGCACACGGTTGGCGAACCTTAGGATCTGGACCTGGCTGTCGGAGGGTATGTCCCCGCCGTACACGATTCCCGCCTCGACGACGAACGGGTTCCCGTTCACCGCCTTGGGGGAACGGGTGACCGGGGTGGCGTAATACTCGGGACGGAGCCCGTCCAGAACGTGCATCAGACCCTTCTTGATCAGGGTGTCGCCGATGGGCGAGAGGCAGTCGGTCGGAGGGGCCATGATCTTGACCTGTTTGATGGCCCCCAGTATGGCGATGGCTTCCTCGCGGGTGAGCTTGTTCGGGCTCTTGTTGCCGTCGACTTTGGATATCTCCAGTATCTCCTTGGCCAGTCTGTCGGTGATCCTGGAGAAGTCGTTCTTCAGGAACGCGCCGATGGTCTTCTGGGCGGAGTTGCTGGAGTACTTCATCAGGTCTCCGATCTCCATGCCTTCCGGATGGGGCTTGATCTCCTTCGGTCTGGGAGGCATCATGTCCGTCGCCCTCTCGAAGACGTACTTCTTCCCTTCGGGGTCGTGGAACGTGATCAGCGCATGGGGGTTGACGATGGCGGTGTTCTTCAGATACTCGAAGACGGACTGCTTCCCGGTTATGTACCTGCCCTTGATGGTATACTCTATCTTGGTCCCATGTTCCTTGCCCTCCCAGACGAAGGGGGCGTCGTTGGAGACGATGGGACGGTTGGTCTTGGTGTCTATGACGATGTCCATGCTGTTGGCGATGTATTCCCCCTCGACCTTCGACTGGACGTGCGCGGGCTTCCCGGTCGTGATGTTCCCGTACATGACCGTGGCGGATATCCCGATACCCTGCTGTCCTCTGGACTGCCTCAGCGCATGGAACCTGGAACCGTACAGGAGACGTCCGAACACGTTGGGTATCATCCTGTGGACGATTCCAGGACCGTTGTCTTCAATGGATATGTGATAGTCCTCGTCGTCGATCTTCTCGACGCGCACCTCTATGTCGGGGAGGATGTTCGCCTCCTCGCAGGCGTCGAGGGAGTTGTCGACCGCCTCCTTGATTCCCATGAGAAGGGATTTGGACCGGGAGTCGAACCCGAGGATCTGCTTGTTCTTCTCGAAGAACTCCGTAACGGAGATCTCCTGCTGTTTGGCGGCCATCTGTTCCGCCGTAGGGGCCTTCTTCGTCGTGGAGGCCGTTTTCTTATTCGCGCTGTCGGAGGGCATCCGAGTCTGCAATAGAATCTTGTTTCTTAACACTTGTCGCAGATTGCAAATGGAGAGCGGTTTGTCACGAATGGCTTCTCTTCGCATCGATCCCTGTCCTGAGAATTCATGAAGGAGGTGAAATCCTGAGTGAGGAAAAGGGCCAGGGCCCCTCTGCAAAACTGTCCCTGGTCCTCGAAGCGGTTCGGCTCTTGTCCGAGCTGCTGAGATGGGCCTTCATCTGAAAGCCATAAACCTCTTACGGTCCTTGGGGTTGTAATCGAGGTTTGATTATTCACTCATGTCCAGTATTATAATCTCATCGCTCGGGGTTCACTGAGGAGTGTACATGGGCTGCTTTCCAGCAATTGAGAGATTTTGCTAGATGTTATGTCAAGCATGGGAGAATTAAAGTTCGCAATTTGATAACGTTAACTCCGCAAAATAGGGAATATATTGAACCCCAGTTTCGAGTCCAGCTCTTCGGTTTTCGCCGGCACCTCGTAATCTACATCCCCGCCCTCCGTTGAGACCGCATATGCCTTGGAGTAGGCGA
>SUSZ01000061.1 GCA_015063165.1 Thermoplasmata archaeon | reverse complement strand
CCTTGTATGTCATTGTAACTAATGATAACAATGTAAGTATATGAATCCTTCGATACTTGAGACAAGCCAGATACTGAAAAGGATAGTCAGGGAGACCTTGTTATCAAATTACAGCATAAGTGAGGCTTCAATCGCGGGTCTTTTAGATGTTGAAGAATCTCGGGACCGAGCAGGTCGGTAAAGGCATGTGGAGGTCTGCTCGAAGACGCAGGGCTTTGCGCACGGATAAAATCGAGCATCGTTCCCTCTTCATCGGGGGACAGTGGGATATCCTGTCATTTCCAGCCGGCTCCCGTGTTCTGTCGTCTTAATGGCAAGATCTGGACCCCTCCCGTGTCTGGTGCCACGGTATCCACAGGAACGGCATTACGAAGACCCGGGAGGGGCAGATTCCGCTCTATTTGCTCCGGCTCATGCTCAGCATATTGCTCCTGCCGATGTTTTGTCCGGCCATGGCAATACTATAGTCTTATGAAAAGCAGAATTGCGACGGCCTCGGCAGATTCTTTCATCATGTGGAGACTATAGTCTATCTCTTATCATGGTTCACCCTGGCTGTCGGAAGGTCTGTTTCCTCTTTGCTGTGTATTGCTGTTCTCTTGAAGAGCGCTTGTCCAGATACCATAGAATCACATATTCTATAATGCTGGAATCATGGCACGGTCGATCCGGATTCGATCGCTCGCATTCAGAACCAGGGGCCCTCCATATCCGAGCCGTCGGTCGAGCGAATTGCGCGCAGAACCATCATATACCAGGGTGCCGAATCGATCGTCGCCAGGGTGGAAGTCCGGCATGCAGGGCTTCCATGTGTGCCGGACCCCGTCCTGAGAATCTTCGAGGAGGTGAAATCCTGGAAGACGAGAAGGACCAGGGTCTTCTTGCAAAACTGTCCCTGGTCCTGATGTCGCTCCAACTCATTGTTGGCATCATCGGCCTCCTGTCAAGGAGGTGAAACGCCTTACGGCCCTCCGGGGCCGGCCAAGGTGTCCAGATATCGCATGCGTGTCCTGCGATTTAACACCATCGAACAGGATAGCTGTCGAGATTGCGGCATAGGACACAGGCGCCATGGATGCATCGGCGCCTTCTTGCGCCATATCGGACGCTTTTCGACCCGAAGAGCATTCAAAGCATAGGTAAGACTATAGTGTTCATCGCCAGCATGCCCGACCGGTAGTTTGGAATCCGTCTTCGGGACCAGGCTTCTCGCGGCTGTTGCATACACCAGGCTCTTTGTCCGGTCCACTGGCCCCGTGTTAGGCCTGCATCGGCTCCGGCCTGTGCATGGGATCGCTATCGTCTTCTCGTTCTCTTTCAGCCATCTCATGAATTCGCCGGGGCTATAGCATCTGATGCAGTCGAAGTAGAACTATTCCCCCTCGTATCTGTGCAGATACCGGCGGAGATAGCTCGGTATGTGATCGAGTCCGGATCTGTTGGCCATGATGCTGACATTGACTTCCGAAGGCCTGTCGTCGACCAGCCAGAACTCGGATTCCGCAGGCAGGGGGTTAAGCTGGCTCATGAAACAGCGATGTATCATCGCAGTGTCCGTGAGCTTCTTGCAGACGCTCCATTCCTGTTCTTTAATCTTCTTCGTGCTTCATACGCCGGTATTCCGCTTGAAGTCTCCCACAGGGGTCGCTTCCGAAGTCAAAAGGATCCGTCTCGTCAGATCCGGATTCGGGGCTGTACGGCCATGTCTTGAATTCCAGATATACGGTCTTTCCATCGGACAGGAACATGCAGTCTGCCGATGATGGCCGCATCTTCTTGAAGCATGATTCCACCAGGCCATCGAAATTCACTGCTTCTGCCATCGGATGGATCTCCAGGTCGCCTTTCATCTCATCCATGCTGCAGACGAAGTCCTGAAGGTCAGATAGCTTTCCTCCCTTATTCATCGCCATGCCTCATGTCGTCGGCTTCGATCAGCGGCTGCGTCATGCTGCGGTAGACAGCTTCCAGGTCGTCTGTGACATCCCTGAATGTCCTCTTTCCGCTGTCGACCGCTTGATAGAAGCGTGCGCCTACATCTTCCTGGCTAGAATAGCCCTCTATAGACATCAGGAACTGGGGGCTGTGGGTGGTCATCAGTATTCTGACGCCCAGCTCTTTGCTCATGGATACCAGCAGCTCGGCCAGGACGTGCTGCCATTCCGGATGCAGGTGGATCTCCGGCTCGTCGATCAGCAGCACGTCCCCCTCCATGAGGTGTCCCTTCTTAACCAGGATGCGGATGATGGCGAATACCTTCATGCCGGACGCCAGGTTGGATGCCTTGACGCCTTTCGCTTCCTCGGAGTCGTATACGAGGCCCTTGTTGGTGAATCTCAACGTCCCGGGAAGGGCTCTGGAGATGACGGAATCCAGTTTGGATACAGATTCTTCGGATGCGATCCTGTCGAACACGCTGGTGGCATTATTGCTGCGAAACAGCTTCTCTGCGATGTCCGACCGATGGTCCCAGTCCGCCATTTTGTGTGGAAGTATGTACGGCGATCCTTGATCCAGGACGAGGGGGGTGTCGAAATAGGAGACGGAGGGCGTTTCCGTATCGTTCATTACGGCCGCTTCCATCTTGTCATTGACGGATATTACGGCCCCGTCGTCGAGCGTCATGCGCGCGAAGCCTCCTTCCGACCCTATTGTGAACATCTGGCCGTCGAATTCTTCTTCCAAGCAGTCGAGGAGATATTGCCTGCTGAAGACCGAAGTCTCCGTCTTGCCCTCGAGGTAGTCTTTCATGAGGCTGAGCTCTTTCAGATAGGAGGCGGGAAGCTTCCTTTCGGGTTCTTTCATGGAAAGGACCTCCGAGAGGCGCTGGAGAAGCGTACTTGAGGATTCTTTGGATTCGGGGGAGCGGCTATAGACGTGCTGGACCATGTACACTCTGTCTTCTATGTCGTCCGTTACGCGCTTCCGTACATCGTGCTGCGAGGACAGGAGGGCGTATGCAGCTTTGAGAACAGTGCTCTTGCCGGTGGAGTTGTAGCCGGTCAGCACCGTGATGCCGTCCAGACGGATGTCCGCATCCCCTATGCAGCCGATGTTATGGAGTTCCAAGCGCATCTTCTCAACAATCGAAAGATGGATTGGGTCGTATATGTAGGCGACGAACAGGTTCTGCCTGGTGCTTCATTGGGAACGGATGCAGACAAGGCTGTCGGCAACGTTCGGGAACGTGGCAGAGTGATTCCATTTACCGAGGAAAAGCGCAATACGGTGCCATCATCGGATCATAATGGCCACTGGGGATAGCATGATTTAACCCGAGCTCAAACATAGATTGACGATCGTAGCGACGTTCCTCACGAGAACCATCTTTCATCTATCTTCTTCACGATGTTGAACTGGTCCCATTCCCCACGGTTCTTTATTGCCAGGCCGATGTAATATTCAGGATTGGAACAGAAATCGCACCATTTCGCCAATGCGATGTAGCTATATCCATGTATATACCTGGGATTGCCGTATCCGTCTTCGTAATAATATGCGCCTATTCTGTTGAACATGTTCGCCAGTATGATCTCGAAGAATGCTTCCTCTTTGACGAAAATATGATGGCGGTTTGAATACATGGCATAGTCATAGCTTCCGTTTCTGTCCGGCAAGACGATCGCTAAGACGGCGTTCATGTTGCTGCTTCCATCGGAACGGGTCTTGTTCTTCAGAGAATACGAGATCTCCCAGGGTATCCACTGTTCGATCTCTGGAACATTATCGAACATTCCTGGAGATATTAAGACAATCGTTACGCTGGTGTAGAACATCTTGTCGGCCAATCTCCTTTCTATCGTTTTGTAATCGAATCCCGAGAGGTCCTCGCCGTCCTTCTCTCCTCTGTAGTGGAGCTCGTCCGTCGAATCCAGAATTCTAGAGATCACATTTACGTAGTCTCTGACAGTCGTCCTATGATAAGACTTAAACTGCTTGACTTCCGAATCTCCGTATTTGTACGAGACGAACACGTTCCTTCCCACGGCATCACCTTTAACAGTTGACGTAGGCTATTGCTATTAAAAGAAAGGCCATCGGCGGATAGAAGAGCCAGATCGACCACGACCTTAGCGCCTTCATATTCGAAACGGGCTTGTATTCCATAGAGAAGTCGATGCTGGAGTCGTCTTTTTTACGCACTTCGTCATACAGATCGCGGTATGCTTTCTCCAATGAAAGGTAACGTACGTCCAAGCAGAAGAATAGCAGTACGGGTAGCACACAGGTCGCGATGATGGAGCTCCTGGAAAGGATGATGGTGGCGCTGACGATCGTGATGCACCAGCATTTGACTTGCAGGGAGTTGCTGGCCATTCTCGTGATTATGGATTGGATCATGTTCAGATGGTCGGATTTATCGGACATGCTTGTTTCATCCCTCCAATTTCTTGCATATGCTAAACAATCCTTGATTATCTTTGTTCTTTAGCCTCACTTATGCTGAATTCTGATAACGAGTTCTAATTTTGATTGTCTGGCTGTCTGCGTTTGAACATAGATTATTAATATAAACATCGTTATTACTAATAACGATGACTTACAATGTGGTCCAGCCA